>NZ_JBIDCU010000013.1:0-185108 GCF_043204765.1 Micromonospora sp. NPDC047730
TTGTGGTTCTGGGTGGCGGGCTTGGTGTCGGTGGTGGGGGCGGCGTGGGCGGCGGTGACGGGGCCGGCGATGGCGCCGCCGGTGAAGGCGAGGCCGGCAGCGGTCAGGGCGGCCTTACGGATCAGATCGGTACGCATGATGGTGTGCACCTTTCGATCGGGGGTGCGCGGCACACCCGGAAGGGGGGTGGGTGCGCCACGGGTAAGGAAAGGTCAAGCCAGAAGAGGGGGTGCGCGCCCTGGTGTTCGGGGGGCGCGGTCCCGGGGGGATGTAACGACGTGGGTCCGGCCGGCATTCCGGCCGTCGCCCCGAACCGTCGAACCGTCGAAGCGGCTCGGGGTCACGCGCTCACGGTGGGTACAACGCCCCGGCCCCCCGGCCCATGCCCGGCGGGGTGGTGGCCCCCGCCACCGCAGTCCACCACCAACCGGACACGACACCCCGCGCCGGACCCGCGGCCCTCCACTGAACCGGACACACACCCCAAGCGTGCCCTCTGTCGACCAGTCGGGCATTCCTGGTTCAGGGCATCTGTGGGTCCGGTGTCAGGTTTGGTCCCTGTGCCGGCACAGCGGGTCACACCCGCCTCGACAGGTCCGGAGGGTCGGGTGCCGTGGGCCCTGTCGAGCTGCCCCGTCTGTAGGACCGCTCGTCACATCAGCGCCGCGGCCCCGGCCTGATCGACGTTGGTGGGCTCGGTCGCCTGCGACTGCCCTGTTGTGTGCCCCATCTGTGGGGGCCAGCTCGACAGGGGTCGAGAAGCGGTACCGCGACCTCGATCGGCGGCGACGTCGTCCGGCGCTCCGTCCCCCGCTCTCTGCGAGGCGCGGTACGCCCATCCGGTGTTCAGCGCCGCCAGGTCGGCGGGTGCCGGCTCCTGCTTACCGCCCGGGGGGGTGCGCGGCATTCCCGGTGACCGGGTCGGCGATGCCTGCGGCCAGGCGGGACAGCGCGGTCGCCCGGGCCGGGTCGCGCGGCGGGGTCGGCTCCGTTCGGCGCGCGGTGGGGTCAGTCCCGGGTGGCCGCGTGGCGGCGCAGCAGCGCGATCGCCTCGTCGACGAGGCCACGCTCGGTGAGCAGCGTGAGCAGCAGCGGCAGGGGTCGCCAGTCGTCGGCCTCGACCGCCTGCCGCAGCAGCGCGATCGCCTCGTCGTGCCGGCCCCGGGCGGCCAGCAGCGCGGCCAGCTCGTCGCGCGCCCTCGGGTCGCCCTGGTCGGCGGCGATCCGCCAGTACCGTTCCGCCTCGTCGGCGCGCCCCTCCTCGGCGAGCAGCGCGGCGAGCCGGGCGGCAGCGTGCCAGTCGCCGTGCTCGGCGCGGGCCCGCAGTTCCTCCGTCCGCCCCCGGTCGGCCAGCAGGTCGACCAGGACGCTGCCCGCTCCGCTCGCGCCGGCCCGGTCGAGGTCGCGCAGGTAGCCGGTCGGGTCGGGCACCGCCGCCAGACCGGAGGACTCCTCGCCGAAGAATCGGCTGCCGCCGAACTCCCGCCGGAGCTGGTCGTCGAGGTCGTCGGCGAGCTCGACCATGGCCCGTACGGCCAGCAGCAGGTGGGTGGGCACGAAGTCCTGACCGAAGACGGGCACGGACGCCCATACCGTGTCCCCGGTGCAGTAGACGCGGCCGACGACGAGACCGTTGGTCAGGTCGGAGAGTCGCCGGTACAGCGACTCCGTCGGCTGGACCCCGGTGAGCAGCGGCGAGAACACGTCGACCAGCGGCGGGTCGTCCTGCGCCCGTACGAAGATCATGGCGGAACCGACGCGGATGCCGACGTCGCCGTCGGCGTCGACCCGCAACTGGTCGGCGGTGACGCCCAGGATGCCGGCCAGCACCACCTTGACCCGCTGGGTCAGCTTCCCCCCGTGGTCGGGTTCCCCGACGGGCTCCGGGGCGTGTCCGGCCGCTCGGGCGGCCACGGGTCGCGCGGCGAGCGCGGCGGCCAGCCTGGTGCGGGTCGGCACGGGAACGGCCGTGGCCGTGGCGGCCGGCCGGGCCGACAACGCGGAGACGAACCTGCCCAGCAGGCTCTCACGCGGCGTCATCGTGCTCGCCGTCCGGTCCGCCGCGCGTGTCGTCGGACGGCTGCTCCGTCACCCGGACCTGGTCGAACATCTTGGCGATCACGAGCGGCGCCGCCACCCCGAAGGTGAAGCTGGCGAAGGCGGTGGTGGCCAGGCCACCCGCCCCGGCCGCGGCGGCGAGCCCGGTGCCGGCCACGGTCCGGAGCAGCACCGCGAACACGACGATCGGGGCGTCCCGCCTGTCCCGCCACGGCCACTGCCATCGCCCCCCGGACTCGGTGGTCGGGCGCATCATCCCGGACAGGTTGAGCGCCTCGGCCACCGCGCTGCCGACCAGCCCCCACATCGCGGCCATCCATAGAGACACATCCCTACCGTACTGACCGCCGCACGCGGCGGTCGCACCAGCCCTCGACTCTCCCGGCGACCACGGTGACGCCACCGTCGACGGTAGAGCCTCCGGGCAAAGCGCGCCCGCCGCCCGCAGCCCCGGCCCCCTGCACGACCCCGGGCGGCGTGCCGATGCCGGGGCCGATCAGACGCAGGTCGTCGGCGCCGACCCGGGGCTGATCGTCCCCGGTCGGCGGCTCGGCCGCTGACGCGTACCTTTGATGACGCCCGGTCGGGAAACTCCGACCGGGCGTCGTCGCCTCGCCGTGGGCGACGGCTCGTATCCTTTCGGCGAACCTCTGGTGGGCTTTCGAGAATGAAAGGACACGGCGTGAGTAACCAGGCCGAGACGTTGGAGTTCCAGGCCGAGGCGCGTCAGCTGCTCCAGCTGATGGTCCACTCGATCTACTCGAACAAGGACGTCTTCCTGCGCGAACTGATCTCGAACGCCTCGGACGCGCTGGACAAGCTGCGCCTGGCGTCGATGGTCGACAAGGACCTGGAGGTCGACACCTCCGACCTGCACATCGAGATCGAGGTCGACAAGGCGGCGCGCACGCTGACCGTCCGGGACAACGGCATCGGCATGTCCCGTGACGAGGTGGTCCAGGTGATCGGCACGATCGCCAAGTCGGGCACGGCGGAGCTGCTGCGCAAGCTGCGCGAGTCCGCCGACGCCGGGGCGCGGCAGGAGCTGATCGGCCAGTTCGGGGTCGGCTTCTACGCGGCGTTCATGGTCGCCGACCGGGTGGAGTTGGTGACCCGGCGGGCGGGGGAGACCGGCGGCACCCGCTGGGAGTCGGCCGGCGAGGGCACCTACTCCGTCGAGGCGGTCGACGAGGTGCCGCAGGGCACCGCGGTGACCCTGCACCTCAAGGCGGCGGACGCCGAGGACAACCTGCACGACTACACCGCCGAGTGGACGATCCGGGAGATCGTCAAGCGGTACTCCGACTTCATCGCCTGGCCGATCCGGATGACCGTCGAGCGCCCGGGCGAGGGCGACGCGACCACGACCGAGACCCAGACGCTCAACTCGATGAAGGCGCTCTGGGCCCGGCCCCGCGACGAGGTCGACGAGGCCGAGTACAAGGAGTTCTACAAGCACGTCAGCCACGACTGGGCCGACCCGCTGGACATCGTGCACATGAAGGGCGAGGGCACCTTCGAGTACGAGGCGCTGCTGTTCATCCCCTCCCACGCCCCGCTGGACCTGTTCGCCCCGCAGGGTCGCCGCGGCGTGCAGCTCTACGTCAAGCGCGTCT
This sequence comes from Micromonospora sp. NPDC047730, assembly GCF_043204765.1. NCBI lineage: Bacteria > Bacillati > Actinomycetota > Actinomycetes > Micromonosporales > Micromonosporaceae > Micromonospora > Micromonospora sp. NPDC047730. Next base: position 3,675 of record NZ_JBIDCU010000013.1, read on the forward strand.
TCATCATGGACGACTGCGAAGCGCTCATGCCGAACTACCTGCGCTTCGTCAAGGGCGTGGTGGACGCGCACGACCTGTCGCTGAACATCTCCCGGGAGATCCTCCAGCAGGACCGGCAGATCCAGGTGGTCCGCCGCCGGCTGGTCAAGAAGATCCTGTCCACCGTCAAGGACATGAAGGCCAACCACGCCGAGCGCTACCGGACCTTCTGGACCGAGTTCGGCGCCGCGGTCAAGGAGGGCCTGATCGACGACACGGAGAACCGGGACACCCTCCTGGAGATCCTCTCGGTCGCCTCGACCCACGACCCGGCCGAGCCGACCGACCTCGCCGGCTACGTCAGCCGGATGAAGGACGGGCAGGCCGACATCTACTACGCCACCGGCGAGTCCCGCTCGATGATCGAGAACTCGCCGCACATGGAGGCGTTCCGCGCCAAGGGCTACGAGGTCTTGCTGCTCACCGACCCGGTCGACGAGGTGTGGGTCGAGCGCGTCGGCCAGTACGACGGCCGGACCCTGCGCTCGATCGCCAAGGGCCAGGTCGACCTGGACACCGAGGAGGAGAAGAAGGAGGCCGAGGCCGAGCGCGAGCAGCAGCGCAAGGACTTCGCCGACCTGCTCACCTGGATGGGTGCCACCCTCGCCGACTCCGTCAAGGAGGTCCGCCTCTCCTCCCGGCTGACCACCTCGCCCGCCTGCGTCGTCGGTGACGCCCACGACATCACCCCGACGCTGGAGAAGATGTACCGGGCGATGGGGCACGAGGTGCCGGCGGTCAAGCGGATCCTGGAGCTGAACCCGGGGCACCCGCTCGTCACCGGCCTGCGCAAGGCCCACGAGGAGGGCGGCACCGAGGAGTCGCTGAAGGAGACCGCCGAGCTGCTGTACGGCATGGCGCTGCTCGCCGAGGGCGGGGAGCTGGCCGACCCGTCCCGGTTCACCCGCATCCTCGCCGACCGCCTCGCCCGTACCCTCTGACCGTCGCGTCCCGGCCGGTGGGGTCGCTCCCACCGGCCGGGCGTAGAAACCGCGCGGGCTGGGTATCACCGCCGGCCATGAGCACGAGTACCGCGGCGGCCGTCGGCACGGTCGCGGTCGTCGCCCACCGCAGGAAGACCCTCGGCGGCGGCCTCGACGCGCTACGCGCGGAGCTGGCCGGCGCCGGGGTCGAGAACCTGATCTGGTGCGAGGTGCCGAAGAGCCGCAAGGCGCCGAAGAAGGTCCGTAAGGCGCTGAAGAAGGGCGCCGAGTTGGTCTTCGTGTGGGGCGGCGACGGCATGGTGCAGCGCTGCGCCGACGCCCTCGCCGGCTCGGGCGCCGCCCTGGCGATCCTGCCCGCGGGCACCGCCAACCTCTTCGCCGCCAACCTCGGCATCCCCGAGGACCTCTCCGAGGCCGTCCGGATCGGCCTGCGCGGCCCGCGCCGTGCCCTGGACCTCGGCAGACTCAACGGCGAACACTTCGCCGTGATGGCCGGCGCCGGCTTCGACGGCGACCTCATCCGCGACGCCGACCGCACGCTCAAGGGCAGGTTCGGCCGCCTCGCGTACATGTGGACGGGGCTGCGGCACGTCCGGGGCGAACTGGTCCGCACCCGGATCACCGTCGACGGCGCCGAGTGGTTCGACGGCGAGGCGAGCTGCGTGCTGTTCGGCAACGTCGGCACCATCACCGGCGGCATCCCCGCCTTCGACGACGCCCGCCCCGACGACGGCTGCCTGGAGGTTGGCGTGTCCACCGCCGACGGCGCGGTGGACTGGGCGCGCACCCTCGGCCGGATGGCCGCCGGCCGCTCGGCGGAGTCGCCGTTCGTACGCATCACGCGGGGCCGCAGGGTCAGGGTCCGCCTCGCGGCGCCGCGCAGGTACGAACTTGACGGCGGCGCCCGCAAGGAGGTCACCAAGCTCAAGGTGCGGGTCGTCCCCGGTGCGCTGACGGTCTGCTGCCCCGAACCCGTCTCCTGACCGGCGCCCTCAGGGAGGTGCTGGCGGAGGTGTAACGCCCACGCGACCTGCGACGCTGCCGACTTTCGTCATTCTGAATGAAAGTAGTGTCAGCGGCGACGAAAGGTCTGGACACGCTGACGGCAAGTCAGTAGTGTCGGGACACATCAATATGTTTCATCGAGATGAACCGGCGGCGCGGTGACTCTCGACCGTGGTCCCAGGCGGCGCAACACGCCCGGCGGCCACGGGTAAGGCCAGGGATGGCACCCCGGGTCGGCGCTCCAAGACAGCGCCCCGGTGCGGAAACGCGCCGTGGCTTGACCGATGCCCATCCCTTCTCACTCACATCCCGTCACCCCGACGCGGCACCTGTCTGACCCGCGCGCGCACCCGGCTCGCCGCTGGTATCAGGCAGACCCCGTTCACCCAGCACGACCGTGACAGCTGGTCACGGCCGAGGACCTCGTGCGGCCAAGGAGGGGCCGCAGAGGCTGCCGATACGAAGAAGCCGTCGATCTGATGAAGGGTTCGTACGGGCATGTGACGACGCTCGACCTGGATCCGCGGACAGGTGTGCCCCTGCCGCCCCCGGGCAGCTCCCGAAGCCTCGGGACGCGGCAGCGCTGACTACTCATGACATCGGCCGGCCGATGCACGCTGCGCCGGTGTCCCTCTCGGACCGTGAAAGAGGAATCATGAACGGGTACTCACCGCCCGGTCGGCTCTCCGTGGGCCGGCTCCGGCATTCGATTGCGGCAGCCGCCACGGCGGTCCTGCTGCTGGTGACCGCCGGACTGGTGGCGGCTCCGGCGAACGCGCGCCCGGTCGACGCGGACCGCGCACGGACAGCCGACGCGAGCGGGCCGCCCCGGCAGCTTCAGGCCCAGGTGCTGACCTGGACCGCCGGCGACAACTTCCTCTCGTACCTCTCCGCGCCCACCACCGCCGTCGCCGGGCCGGCGACGCTCGTGTTCGAGAACAGCGCCGCGACCGGCAACACCACCGGCATGCAGCACACCCTGACCTTCGACACCACCAACCCGGCGTACAACAGCGACGTCGACGTGAACATCCTGGCCGACCCGACGGACGCCAACGGGGGCCGGTGGACCGTCGACGTGGTGCTCTCGCCCGGCACGTACCGCTACTTCTGCGCCATCCCGGGCCACGGCGGGATGGCCGGCCTCCTGGTCGTCACCGGTGGCGGCGCGGACACCACGCCGCCGACCGCGTCGGCCGCGGTGTCGGGCGAGCGGAACGACACCGGTGCCTACCTGGGGTCGGCGACGGTGACGCTGTCCGCGACCGACGAGGGCTCCGGCGTCGACCGGGTCGAGTACTCCCTGGACGGCGGCCCCTACGGCACCTACTCGGCGCCGGTCACGGTCAACCAGCCGGGGCAGCACACGGTGACCTACCGGGCCACCGACAAGGCGGGCAACACCTCGACCCCGCAGTCGGTGTCGTTCACGGTGGTGGAGCCGCCCAAGCCGGACACCACCCCGCCGACCGCGACGGCCGCGGTCACCGGGCAGCGCGACGACAACGGCGCCTACGTCGGCAGCGCCACGGTGACGTTGTCGGCCACGGACACCGAGTCGGGTGTCGACCGGGTCGAGTACTCCCTCGACGGCGGCGCGTACGCCACCTACTCGGCGCCGGTGACGGTCAACCAGCCGGGGCAGCACACGGTGACCTACCGGGCGACGGACAAGGCGGGGAACACCTCGACCCCGCAGTCGGTGTCGTTCACGGTGGTGGAGCCGCCCAAGCCGGACACCACCCCGCCGACCGCGACGGCCGCGGTCACCGGGGAGCGCGACGACAACGGCGCGTACGTGGACTCGGCGACGGTGACGCTGTCGGCCACCGACACGGAATCGGGCGTAGACCGGATCGAGTACTCCCTCGACGGGCAGCCGTACGCCACCTACACCGCGCCGGTCGCGGTGACCCAGCCCGGCCAGCACACACTGAGCTACCGGGCGACGGACAAGGCGGGCAACACCTCGCCCGCGCAGTCGGTGTCGTTCACCGTGGTGCGACCGCCGGAGCCGGACACCACCCCGCCGACCGCGACGGCCGCGGTCACCGGGCAGCGCGACGACAACGGCGCGTACGTCGGCAGCGCCACCGTGACGCTGTCCGCCACGGACACCGAGTCGGGCGTCGACCGGATCGAGTACTCCCTGGACGGCGGCGCCTACGCCGGCTACTCCGCGCCGGTGACGGTCAACCAGGTCGGCCAGCACACGGTCAGCTACCGGGCGACGGACAAGGCGGGGAACACCTCGGCCGCGCAGTCGGTGTCGTTCACCGTGGTGCAGCCGCCCGCCCCGGACACCACGCCACCGACGGCGACCGCCACGGTCAGCGGCCAGCGGGACAGCGCCGGGGCGTACGTCGGCGCCGCCACGGTCACCATCTCGGCCACCGACGCCGGCACCGGCGTGGACCGGATCGAGTACTCCCTCGACGGGCAGCCCTACGCCGCCTACTCGGCGCCGGTCACCGTCAACCAGGTCGGCCAGCACACGGTCAGCTACCGGGCCACCGACAAGGCGGGCAACACCTCGACCCCGCAGTCGGTGTCGTTCACCGTGGTCGACCCGCCGGAGCCGGACACCACCCCGCCGACCGTCACGGCGGCGCTTTCCGGCCAGCTCGACGACCACGGGGCCTACCTCGGCAGCGCCACCGTCATTCTCACCGCCGCCGACGCCGGCTCCGGCGTGGACCGGATCGAGTACTCCCTCGACGGGCAGCCGTACGCCCGCTACTCGGCGCCGGTCACCGTGAACCAGGCAGGCGGGCACACGGTCAGCTACCGGGCCACCGACAAGGCCGGCAACACCTCGGGCACCGCGTCGGTCACCTTCACCGTGGTCGCCAGCGGCCCCAGCGCCTGCCCGGTGCCGGACACCCGGCCGACGGTGTGGCTCGGCACGGTGGACAGCGGCGTGCCGAACCGGGTGGTCGCCGACGGCTGCACGATCAACAACGCCATCCACGACGAGAAGGCGTGGCCCAACCACGGCCAGTTCGTCAAGCACGTCACGGACGTCGCGGAGCACCTGCACCACCTCGGCCTGATCGACCACAAGGAACACGGTCGCCTGGTGAGCGCCGCCGCCCGCTCCGGCGTCGGCAAGCCGGACGGGAAGAACGGCTACCAGCCGCTGCTGGACGCCTCGGCGGCGTCGTTCGCCCGGTGGGAGCACGTCGGCGCGGGCGGCTTCACCCGCAACGCCGACGGCTCGATCACCAGCCGGGCGGTCCCCGGCCTCGGCATGCTCTGGCTCCCCACCGCCGAGTACGGAGACTTCTCGCTGAAGCTGCAGTGGCGCGACGACGCCCCCGGCACCGGCCGCGCCAACAGCGGGGTCTTCGTCCGCTTCCCCGACGTGCACGACCACGCCCAGGAGTCCCGCCCCGAGTGGGTGGCCATCAAGTACGGCCACGAGCTGCAGATCTACGACCGGCCCGACGGCGACCAGTACAAGAGCGGATCGGTGTACGGCTTCGACCGGGTCGACCTGGCCGGCGCGCAGGTGGCCCCGAAGGGCACCTGGAACGACTACGAGATCCGGGTGGTGGGCCAGCACTACTCCGTCTTCCGCAACGGCGAACTGATCAACGAGTACGTGAACACCCCGGACGCGGTGTTCAGCCCGCCCCGGGCCGACGACCCGGGCGGCGCCGGCCGCCAGCACGCCCGCGGATACATCGGATTGCAGAACCACGGCACCGCCGACGTCGTGAGCTTCCGCAACGTGCGGATCGCGCCGCTCTCCGCGTGCTGCCCCGGCGGCGCGCCCTCCTCTGCCAACCCGAGCAGCTGCTGCTGACGATCGAAGGGGAACAACCATGGCGAAGAACAGGATCGACCGTCGGGCGCTACTGCGCGGCCTCGCCGGCTCCACCGTCGCGGTCGGCGCGGCGAGCCTCGCCGGAGCGCTGCCCGTCACGGCGTCCGGCGGCGCCTCGAACGGCCACCTGGTGCCGCGCGGGCACCTGGGCATCCAGCTCTACAGCGTCCGGGACAAGGTCACGCAGTTCGGCTTCGCGGCCGTCTTCGAGGAGCTGTCCCGCATCGGCTACCGGGAGGTGGAGTTCGCCGGCTACACCCAGGGCAACGTAGGCCCGATCACGCCGGCGCAGATCCGCCGGCTGCTCGACGACAACGGGCTGAAGGCGGCCGGCAGCCACCGCGGGCTCGGTGACTTCCGGAACAACCTGGAGTGGGAACTGGACGTCGCCGAAACCCTCGGCATGCCGGCCCTCGGCACCGCGCAGGCGCCCACCGGCAACCGCACCATCGCCGGGTACCAGGCCGCCGCCGCCGAGTTCAACGCGTGGGGCGCCGCCGCCGCGGCCCGGGGGATCAAGCTCTACCAGCACAACCACACCATCGAGTTCAGCTTCGCCGTCGACCGGCCCGACGTGCGGCTGTACGACCTGTTCCTGGAGCTGACCGATCCCCGGTACGTGTTCCTGGAGATGGACATCCTGTGGGCGTACGGGGGCGCCCGCAAGTACCCGGGGTTCCGGCCGGTCGACTACGTCAACGCGCATCCGCACCGGTTCCCGCTGTTCCACGTCAAGGACGGCGTCCCGCTGCCCGACCCGCAGCAGGGCAACTCCTACCTGGACGTCGAGTTCGGCGCGGGGGTCATCCCGTTCGCCGAGTTCTTCACCGAGCTCGACGGGGGCGGCCGGTTCACCTACCTGTGGGAGCAGGACACCGGGCCGAACGCCCAGCCCAACCCGCCGGGCTCCCTCGGCGCCGCCGAGCGCAGCTACCAGCGCATCGTCGACCTGCGGGGTGACCGGTGAGCGCCTGGCGTCTCGTCGAGGACCCCCCGCCGCCGGGGGACGGCGGCGCGCCCGAGGACGACCGTGCCGGCAAGCGCCGCGGACCGAGCACCCGCCGGCTGCTGGTGGTGGCGGCCACCGTGCTGCTGACCCTGGTCGGCGCCGGCGGCCTGGCCGCCGCCCGCTCCGGGGCGTTCTTCGCCGAACGGCCGGAAGGCTGCGCCAGGCCGGACCGCAGCATGCAGCTGTACGCGGTGGAGCTGCCCAAGGACGGCACCCAGATCCGGCTCGGCTACGGCCTCACCCCGCAGACGGCCTCCTACCCGGGCCCAACGATCGAGATGACCGAGGGGGAGTGCGTCGCCATCACCCTGCACAACCTGGTGTCGGCGGCCACCCTGACGCAGCTGCGTACCGACCCGGCGCACCCACTGGGCGTCTCGCTGCACGTGCACGGGGTCAAGTACACCCAGCTCTCCGACGGCACCGTGCAGAGCGGCTCCTTCGTCCCGCCCGGCGAGTCGCGCACGTACACCTGGTTCGCCCAGCAGCGGAACAGGAAGACCGGTTCGCCGGGCACGGCCGGCTACTGGTGGTACCACGACCATGTGGTGGGCGGTCCGCACGGCACCCAGGGCCTCGGCGCGGGGCTCTTCGGCGGGCTGGTGGTCCGGCGCCCCGGCGACCCGAAGCCGGATCGCACCTACACCGTGGTCTTCGGCGATCGGCAGAGCATCAACCTGCGCCGCGGCGCGGCCGCCGACACCTGCGACGCGCAGAACCCGCAGCCGGGGCCGACCTGCCTGGTCGCCCGCAAGGGGGAGAAGGTCGAGTTCGTCGTCGTCGGCATCGGTAACGACATGCACACCTTCCACCTGCACGGCCACTCCTGGGCGGACACCCGGACCGGCCTGGTGGACAACGGACAGCCGTTCGCCGACGGCGTCCCGATCATCGACAACAAGCCGCTCGGCCCCGGCGACTCGTTCGGGTTCCAGGTGGCGGCCGGTGACTCGGTCGGACCGGGGCACTGGATGCTGCACTGCCACATGCAGTTCCACTCCGACGGCGGCATGTCGACCATGCTGCACGTCCTGGACGAGGACGGGGCGATGCCTCCGGGCCACGGCCACCACTCCCACCCGGCGAACGCCACCGGCACCACCGCCGACGCCGGGCAGCACCAGCACAACTGACCGCCCGCGCCGCCGGCGAGGGGCGCCGGCCGCCGGTCCGTCCGGAGCTGAACGGACCGGCGGTCACCCCGGACCGCGTCACCGCCGTGGGCCCGCCGGCATCTCCTGACCGCACCGTCTCCTGCTCGACCCGCTCGGACAACGCACCTCCGCCACACCTCACCCGTGAAGGAGTCGAAATGGCCCAACAACGCCGTTTCCGGCTGTCCCGATGGGGCGGACGTCGGCCCGTCGACGTCACAGCCTCCCCACCACCGGTCACCCGCCGGGCCCTCCGACGCACGAGCGCCCTCGCCGCGAGCGCTGTGCTGACGCTCGGCCTGCTGGCCCTGCCCGCGCACGCCGCCGCCCCGGCGCCCGTGCAGGCGGCACCCGCCGAGGCCGCTGCCGCGGTGAAGCTGCTGGTCTTCCACGGTCCGGTGGACCAGCAGGACGACCCGGTCACCAAGGCTGTCGACGCGATCCGGAACCTGGGCGCGGAGCACGGCTTCGCCGTCGACGCGTCCGCCGACCCGGGGGTGTTCACCTTCGGCAACCTGGACCGGTACCGGAGCGTGGTGTTCCTGTCCGCCAACGGGGTCACCCTCGACGACGCCCAGGAGGCCGCGTTCCAGGCGTACATCAAGGGCGGTGGCGGTTTCCTCGGCGTGCACGACGCGGCCCGCGCCCAACCCACCTCCGCCTGGTTCACCGGCCTGATCGGCACCCGCCCGGCCGCCGGCCTGCCGAACGCCGAGAAGCCCGTCTCCGCCTCGGCGAGCGCGGAGAACCCGCCGAACGAGACCGCCGCGAAGGCGATCGACGGGTCGACCGGGACCAAGTGGCTGACGTTCAACCCGACCGGCTGGCTGGCGGTGAAGCTGGCGAAGCCGGTGGTGGTGAGCCGCTACGCGCTGACCTCCGCCAACGACTTCCCCGGCCGGGACCCGAAGAACTGGACCCTGCAGGGCTCCGAGGACGGCACCACCTGGACGGACCTGGACACCCGCAGCAACGAGACGTTCCCGCAGCGGTTCCAGACCCGGCAGTTCAGCTTCACCAACAGCAAGGCCTACCAGCACTACCGGCTCAACGTCACCGCCAACAGCGGGGAACCGCTGATCCAACTCGCCGAGCTGTGGCTGATCGGTCCCGACGCCGGCCCGCCGCCGGACAGCACGGTGCAGCAGGCCGTGGTCGACCTCACCGACCGGCAGCACCCGGCCAACCAGGGCCTGCCGCTGACCTGGAAGCGGTCCGACCAGTGGATCAACTGGGACCCGAGCCCGACCGGCCGGGTGCACACCGTCGCGCAGGTCGAGGAGGGCACCTACAACCCGGGCCTGAGCGGCAACGGCGCCTTCCACCCGATCTCCTGGTGCCAGGACTACGACGGCGGCCGGTCCTTCTACACCGGCATGGGGCGCACCGAGGCCAGCTACACCACCGACAAGCAGTTCCGCAGCCACCTGCTCGGCGCGATCAGGTGGACCGCCGGGCTGGTCCGCGGCGACTGCCAGGCGACCGTCGCCTCGAACTACCGGATCGAGCGGCTGACCGCCACCAACCAGCCGGGCCAGCTCGACCAGATCGGCGAGCCGCACGGCCTGACCGTCGCGCCCGACGGCACGGTGTTCTACATCGGCAAGGCGGCCTGCCCGTCCGGGCCGATCGTCAGCTGGGACGACCCCAAGGTCGGCCTCGGCTGCGGGACCATCCACCAGTGGGACCCGAAGACCAAGCAGGTCAAGCTCCTCACCACCCTCGCCGTGATGGGCAACCGGGGCAGCGGCAGCGAGCTGGTGAAGAACGAGGAGGGCCTGGTCGGCATCACCCTCGACCCGAAGTTCGCGCAGAACCGCTGGATCTACGTCTACTGGATGCCGCACGAGTCGATCGACCGCGACCGGCGCATCGGTAAGCGGACGGTCTCCCGCTTCACCTACGACGCCGCGAAGCAGACCATCGACCAGGGCACCCGCAAGGACCTGCTGAGCTGGGACACCCAGATCCACAGCTGCTGCCACGCCGGTGGGGGGATGACCTTCGACGAGTCCGGCAACCTCTACATCGGCAGCGGTGACAGCAACTCCTCCGGCGGCTCCAGCGGCTACTCCGGCAACAACTGGACGCAGGAGTACAAGGGCGTCTCGTTCCAGGACGCCCGGCGTACCTCCGGCAACACCAACGACCTCAACGGCAAGATCCTGCGGATCCACCCGGAGCCGGACGGCACCTACACGATCCCCGACGGCAACCTGTTCACCGGCAAGGAGGAGGGCGGCGGCAAGACCCGTCCGGAGATCTACGTGATGGGTGTCCGCAACATCGCGCGGATCGCCTGGGACCCGGTCAACGACTGGCTGACCGCCGCGTGGGTCGGCCCGGACGCCGGTGGCCCCAGCCCGGAGCTCGGACCGGCGAAGTACGAGACGGCGACGATCATCACCTCCGCCGGCAACCAGGGCTGGCCGTACTGCATGGGCAACCGGCAGCCCTACCGGGACCGCAGCAACACCGACGCCAACGTGCTCGCCGGCTGGTACGACTGCGACAACCTGAAGAACACCTCGCCGCGCAACACCGGGCTGGTCGACATCCCACCCGCGCGGGACAACATGATCTGGTACTCGCCGCAGGGCGGTGGCCCGGTCTACCCGAAGCGCACCGACGGCAGCGGCCTGCCGACCTACCAGGCCGGTGAGGAGACGTTCACCCAGCCGTACCTCAAGGGCGGCGGCCAGGCCATCATGGACGGCCCCACCTACCAGCGGGAGAAGGTCAACGTCGACAGCGGCGTGGCCTGGCCGGCGTACTGGGACAACAAGTGGTTCATCGGTGACCAGTCCAACGCCAACAACCGCGTCGCGGTGACCGTCGACCCGGCGAACGTGCCGAAGCAGGGGCCCCCGGCCTTCGCCGAGGACCTGCGCAGCATCATCCGCTCGGGCAGCGGCGGCACCCAGCTCCAGTCCTGGATGGACGCCAAGTTCGGCCCGGACGGCGCGCTCTACCTGTTGGACTACGCCGGCGGGTTCTTCAGCCTGCACCCGAACCAGAAGCTGATCCGGATCGCCTACCAGGGCGGCCCGGCCACGCCGAACCCGAACCACGCCACCGCGCGGGCGGTCGCGCAGAGCAACCCGAAGACCATCGCCTTCTCCAGCGCGAAGGCCGGCGGCGTGGCCTGGGAGTGGAACTTCGGTGACGGCAGCGCGCCGTCGCGCGAGGCCAACCCCACCCACACGTACGCGAAGTTCGGCACCTACCAGGCGACGGTGAAGGTGACCTACGCCGACGGCGAGGTGGCCACCGGAACGATCGAGGTGGTCGTCGGCTGCGCCGCACCGGACACCCGCAGGACGGTACGGCTCCTCGACGCCGACACCGGCGTGACCAACCACCAGGTCGGCGGCAACTGCACCGTCAACGACCTGATCGACGACGAGCGCGTGTGGACCGACCACGGCCAGTTCGTGAGCCACGTCGCCGGTGTGGTGGGCGACCTGCGTAAGGACGGCGTCCTCGACAGCCGCGAGGCGTCCGCGCTGCAGAAGGCCGCCGCCCAGTCGCCGATCGGCAAGGTCCCCGGCTACCAGCCGATCTTCGACGGCTCGGCGGGCTCGCTCGCCGACTGGCGGCAGGCGCCCGGCGGGTCGTTCACGCTCCAGCCGGACGGCTCGATCCGCAGCTCGGGCGGGCTCGGCATGCTCTGGTACGCGAAGCAGGAGTTTGCGGACTTCTCCCTGCGGCTGCAGTTCCGGGACGTCTCCACCGGCAACACGTACGCCAACAGCGGTGCGTTCGTCCGGTTCCCCGACCCCCGGACGCCCCTGGAGCAGCGACCGGACGGCAGTTGCGGGACGGTCGGGTCGGCCCGTAGTTCCCAGGCCTGGGTGGCCATCTACTGCGGTCACGAGATCCAGATCTACGACGGTCCCACCGGCGAGCCGCAGAAGACCGGGTCGATCTACAACTTCGACCCGATCGGGCTGGACCAGGCCGGGGTGACTCCGAAGGGCCAGTGGAACGACTACGAGATCCGGGTGGTCGGGCAGCACTACACGATCACCCGTAACGGCGTCGTGATCAACGAGTTCGACAACACGCCGGGCAAGGCCTCGTCCCGCCAGGGCGACCCGCCGACGGACCTGCGCCAGTTCCTGAGCGGATTCGTCGGGTTGCAGAACCACGGCAACAGCGACCTGATCGAGATCCGCAACGTCAGGGTGCGGGAGCTGTAAGCAGCCAGGCGCCGGGTGCGGAGGTGATCCTCCGTACCCGGCGCACTGCCGGCCGCGCCCCCGCGACGACGATCGTGCGGCCCGGCCGGGGCAGACGGACTCTTCCACCGGCGCGGGGGCCGGCGTCAGGCCCGGTGCTCCGCGTGCGCCACGGCCATCCGGCGGGTGGCCGCGACGAGTCGGCGCGTGATCCACAGCGGAGAGGTGACGGCGTTTCCCATCACCACCGAGTGGGCTCCGGCCGCGAAGGCCCGGTCGATCTGGGCCGGACTCCGGTAGCGACCCTCGGCGATCACGGGCACCTCCACGAGCGCGGCGAGCCGTGCGACGAGGACCAGGTCGGGGCCGTCGGCGGGTGGGCTGGACGGCGTGTAGCCGGAGAGCGTCGTGGCCACCGCGTCCGCACCGTCGCGGACGGCGGTCACCCCCTCCGCCACCGTGGAGACGTCCGCGAGGACCAGCGCGTCGGTCCGCTCCCGTACCGCGCGGACCGTGTCGGCGAAGGTCCGCCCGTCCGGACGGGGACGGTCGGTGGCGTCCACGGCGACGATGTGTGCCCCGGCCCTGGCGACGTCGACCGCGTGCGACGCCGTCGGGGTGATGAACACCCCGTCGACGCCGTGCTTGTGCAACCCGATGACCGGCACGTCGACGGCGGCGCGGATCGCCGTGATGTCGGCGGTGCCGTTGGCCCGGACCGCCACCGCGCCGCCCCGTACCACCGACGCGGCCACCCGGGCCTGGACGTACGGGTCGCGCATCGGGTCGTCGGGTTCGTCGGGCAGCGGCTGGCAGGAGATCACGAGGCCACCGGCCAGGTCGTCGAACACACTCACGGAATCGTCCTCTCGTCGTCGGCCACGGGCGGCGTCGGGCCGGTGTCGCCGGCCAGTCGGGCGGCGCCCACCACGACCGCGTCGGCGTGCAGCGCCGCGGGGAGCAGGGGCACGTCCGCCCAGGCCGCGGGCAGTTCGGCGGCGAAGGCGGCGCGGGCGCCGGGGAGCAGGGCGCCGGCCGCCCCGCCCGCCACCACCACCGCCTGCGGATCGAGGACGGCGACCAGCCCCGCGAGCGCCCGGCCGAGGGCGGTGCCGGCGAGGTCCACCACCTCCCGGGCGGCCGGGTCGCCCGCCGTGGCACGCTCGGCCACGTCCCGTCCGCTGATCCGCAGGCCGGTCTCCAGGGCGTACGCGGCGGACAGCCCGCTGCCCGAGGCGATGCCCTCCAGGTGTCCGTACCGGCCGCACCCGCAGCGCAGCCGCTCGGCGCCGGGGGCCGGCAGGTGCCCCACCTCGCCGGCGGCGCCCCGGGCGCCGGTCGCCAGGCGGCCACACCGGATCATGGCTCCGCCGAGGCCGGTGCCGACCGCGACCAGCAGCAGGTGCGGGCGGTCCCGTCCCGCTCCCACCCAGCTCTCGCCCAGTGCGGCGGCGTTGACGTCGTTGGTGACCCGGACCGGTCGACCCAGCCGCTCGGCCAGCTCGTCGGCGACCCTGGTGCCCGCCCAGCCGGGCAGGCTGTCGGTGGCGTACCGGATGGTGCCGGTGGCCGGGTCGACCGTGCCGGCGGTGCCCACGCCGACCGGGCCGGCGCCGGCCGCGTCGAGCAGCCCGCGGGCGAGCCCGGCGGCGGTGTCCAGCACGGCCGCCGGGCCCGACGCGGCGGGGGTGGGTGCCAGGCGACGCCCGAGCACCTGCCCGTCGGGTCCGACCAGCGCCGCCGCCGTCTTGGTGCCGCCGATGTCGAGGCCCACCAGGGGAGCAGGCCTCGTCACCCCTTGAGTCCGGTGTGCGCCAGGCCCTCGACGAACTGCTTCTGCGCGATGACGAAGACCACCAGGACCGGCAGCGCGGTCATCGACGCCGCGGCGAGCTGGACGTTCCACATCGGGCCGCCGTAGGCGTCGACGAACTGGGTGAGCGCCTGGGGCAGGGTGAACTTCTCGGGCGAGGAGAGGAACACGATCGGTTCCAGGTAGAGGTTCCAGCTGTGCAGGAACGTGAAGATGGCGACCGCGCCCAGCGCGGGCCGGGACAGCGGCAGCGCGATCTTCCAGAAGGTCGCGAAGCGCCCCAGCCCGTCGACCCGCGCCGCCTCCTCCAGCTCGCCGGGGAGACTGATGAAGAACTGCCGCATGATGAACGTCGCCAGCACGCTGGGCGCGCCGAGGATCGGCACCAGGATCAGCGGCCAGTGGGTGTCGACCAGGTCCAGCTTGAAGAACATCTGGAACAGCGGCACGATCGTCACCTCGCTCGGGATGAGCAGGCCCGCGAGCACCACCAGGAACAGCACGTTCTGGCCGCGGAACCGGATCCGGGCGAAGGCGTACCCGGACAGCGCGGACACGGCCAGCGTGCCGACGGTCACCACCAGCGCGATGTAGAGGCTGTTCAGGTACTGCCGGCCGAACGGCTGCAACTCGAACACCCGCTGGTACGCGTCCAGCTTCGGGCTCGCCGGCAGCAGCTGCGGCGGGAAGGCGAAGATGTCGGCGACCGGCTTCAGCGAGGAGGTGACCATCCACCAGGTCGGGAAGACGAACGGGATCGCCAGGACCAGCAACACCCCGTAGAGCACCAGCTTGGTCCGGGGCGACAGGTCACGATTCATGGAAGACCCATCTCTTGCGCATCTGCCACTGCAGCACGGTGAGCGCGAGCACGATGGCGAACAGCACGATCGACAGCGTGGCGCCGTAGCCGAAGTGGTGGAACTGGAACGCCTGCTGGTAGAGGTAGTAGACGAGCACGGTGGTCGAGGTGCCGGGCCCACCCTGGGTGAGCACCGCGATCTGCGCGAAGACCTGCAACGAGCCGACCACCGTGATGATCGAGGTGAGCAGGATCGTGGGACTGATCAGCGGCACGGTGATCCGCCAGAACTGGCGCATCCGGCTGGCTCCGTCGACCTCGGCGGCCTCGTACATCTCCGCCGGCACGCCCTGCAGGGCGGCCAGGAAGAGCACCATGTTCAGGCCGACGTTCTTGAACACCTGCACCACGACGACCGAGAGCATCGCGGTGCCCTCGCCGCGCAGCCAGTTCGGCCCGTCCACGCCGACGGTGTCGAGCAGACCGTTCACGCCGCCGTTGTCCTGCAGCAGGAACCCCCACACGATGGTCCAGGCGACCAGCGAGACCACCACCGGCGAGAAGAACAGGGTGCGGAACACGATCGTGCCGCGCAGCTTCTGGTTGAGCAGGACGGCCAGCAGCAGCGCCAGGCCGAGGTTGAACACGACCAGGCCGACGGAGAACAGCCCGGTGGCCCGCAGCACCGCGCCGAGGTTGGGATCGTCGGCGAGCGCCGAGTAGTTCTCGGCGCCGACGAACTCGAACGTGCCGGCCAGCACGTTCCACTCGTGCAGGCTGTACCAGACCACCAGGATCAGCGGCAGGATCACGAAGGCGAGGCTGCCGAACAGTTGCGGCGCGATGAACAGGTAACCGGTGAGATGGTCGCGGCGGCGGCTGGTCCAGTACCGCCGCGACCCGGCCCGGGGGGGGGGGGGGGGGGCCCGGCCCCCCCCCCCCCCGGCCCGGGTGGGCGGGGCCTCGACCCCGCCCACCCGCGTGTCCGTCTGGGACATGGTCCGGCTGCCCTACTTCGCCAGCAGCGGCTGGATCTTGGCGCAGAGCGCGCCGAGGACGGCGGTGACGTCCGCGTCCGGCTTCCACAGCGGGTCGAGCCCGGCGCGGACCTGCTGGCTCAGCTCGGCCTGCCCGACGTGACTGGGCTTGATGACGCCGTTGGTGATGCCGTCGATGACGACCTTCTGCAACTGCTCGGGCTTCAGCGTCGGGTTCGTCTTGGCCAGCGTCTCCGCGGTGAGCTGCGACTGGCGCGGCGGCGGGAAGAACTGGGCGAGCTTGGCCGAGTTGGTGGGGTTGGTCAGGAATGCCAGGAAATCGGCGGCGGCCTGGGCGTTCCGGCTCTTCTTCAGCACTCCGACGCCGGCCTGGCCCATCACCGAGTAGCTGCCCTTCGGCCCGGCCGGCAGCGGGACCAGGTCCCAGCCGAAGCCGTCGGGCTTCAGCAGCGAGGCGCGGGAGATCTGGGTGACCGTCATGGCCGCGTCACCGGCGAAGAAGTCGGCGGTCGTGCCCGGGCCGGGCAGCGCCTTACCGGTGAAGATCGCCTTGTGCAGGGTGGTCATCGCCTCGACCATCTCCGGGGCGGCGAAGCCGCAGGACTTGCCGTCCGCGCTCCACGCCTGGGCGCCCCAACCCGTCCAGAAGGTCGACAGGTTGTCCCAGCCCTTGTAGTCGAAGTCGCGGATCACGAGGCCGGCCTTGCCGGTCGCGCCCGCGGTGGCGCCGGCGACGGCGAGCGCGGTGTCCCAGTTCCACTGCCCGGCCGCGATCAGTTCGGCCGGCGTCTTCTGGCCGGCCTTCCTGAGCAGGTCGGTGTTGACGAAGACCCCGAACGGCGAGGTGGAGAACGGGTACGCGTACAGCTTGCCGCCGTTCTGCCAGAGCTTGAGGGTGGCCGGGGAGATGTCGTCGTACTGGTAGCCCTCGGCCTTCTTGAGGGTCTCGTCGAGCGGCAGCAGCGCGCCCGAGGCGACGAAGTCGGGGGCGGAACTCTCGAGCACCCAGGCCAGGTCGGGCGCGTTCCCGCCGGCGATCTGGGTGGTCAGCGTCGTGGTGTAGGTCTCGAACGGCAGCGGGTCGAACGTGATGGCCGCGACCTCCGGATGGGTCTTGCGGTACTCGTCGGCGATCTCGTTGAACAGCTTGAGGTGCGCCTCGTTGGCCGACCAGATGGTCATCCGCAGACTGGCCGGACCCTTGTCCCCGGCGTCGTCACCGCCACCGCAGGCGGAGAGCGCGAGCACGCCGGCCAGTGCCGCGGCGACACCGCGCACACCCTTTCCCAATCTCATGATCTTCTCCTCATCGGGGGTGTTCAGTAGCCCGCGATCTGAGGCCAGCGCATCTCCACGCCGGCCGCCGAGAGGCGGTCCTGGAAGTCGGCCAGCAGGCGGGGGGTGCCGCGGACCGCGCGCGGGGACTCGCCCCGCGCCAGGCAGAAGTCGGCGAGCAGGCCGGCGACCTCGCCGATGTTCCACTCGACCGGGTGCAGCCGGTAGCTGCCGTTGGTGACGTGCGTCGTGCCGATGTTCTTGCCGGCCGGGAGCAGGTTCTCGACGCGCTGCGGGATCAGCGCGCCCAGCGGGATCTCGAAGGGGCAGGAGCCGACGTCGATGTAGTTGTCGCCGCCGGTCGACGGGTGCAGGTCGATGCGGTACATCCCCACGCCGACCGAGTCCGGGTAGCTGACGGCGCCGTGGTCGCCGCGGACGGCCAGCGACAGGTCCTGCTCGACCACCGTGTACTCGGCCCGGATGCGGCGCGACTCCCGGATGTAGGGCGCCTGCGCCAGGCCGTCCCGGCTGCCGGTCACGTCGCCGCGTAGGCGCAGGCCGGGGAAGCCGGTCCCGCCGTCCGTCCGGGGCGCCTCGGTCTGCAGCCAGTACAGGACCGAGTACGACAGCTCGCGGGCCTTGCTCAGGTGCCAGGACGCGTTCGGCACGTCGATGACCGGGCCCTCGAAGTAGTCGATCATCGGCCAGTTCACCAGCGTGATGTCGCTGCCGTACGCGCCGTCGGTGAAGTTGCGCCGGGCGGCGATGCGCCGGAACGTCCAGAGGTTGCCGTCGCCGGGGTTGACCCGCTGGTCGGCGTTGACGGTCAGCGGGTCGTCGTCCGGGTTGGGGGTGAAGCTGCGTTCGACGATCTCCAGGGTGCGGGGGTGTGGCGACCGCCAGGACAGCAGCCGGTCACCCCAGAAGTCGGGCTTGTAGTCGCGCCAGAAGTCGTATCCGGCGGGACGGTCGATGGTGTGGTCGCCGTCGACGTGGTCGAGGGCGAAGCAGACGGAGACGGCCTGCATGTTCATCGGCTGCGCCTCGGCCGGCGCGCTGGGCTCGCCGGTGTCCGCCTGCGACTCGAAGCCCGTGACGTACTCGGTGCCGGACAGCGGCAGCAGCTCGCCGGTCTCGGTGGCGTCGAGGACGTACGGGGCGGTGATGTCGATCCGGTCGTCGCGGTCGCGGTGCGCCACGGTCACCGCGACCACCCGGTCCCCGTCGGTCTCGGCGGCGACCGGCCGGTACGGCTGGAGCACGGTCAGCCGGCCGGCGCCACGGTACGGCGCCAGCATCTGCTCGATGACGGCGACGGCCACCCGGGGCTCGTGGCAGAGCCGGCTGACCCAGCCGGCCCCGGGGTTGAGGTCCGTCCAGCCCCGGGACCGTTCGGTGAGCGGGTAGTGCCGGCGGTAGTAGTCGCGGATCCCGGTGCGCAGGGCCCGGTAACTCGCGGTGGCCCCGAACTGTTCGATCCAGGAGTGCTCGTCCGGCGGGACGGCCTGGCTGGTGAGCTGCCCGCCGAGCCAGTCGAACTCCTCGGTCAGGATGACCGACCGGCCGGCCCGGGCCGCGGCGAGCGCCGCCGCCACCCCACCCAGCCCGCCCCCGACGACGAGGACGTCCGCACGCATCTGTACCACTTGCTTCCTTCCGGTTTCACGGTCACCGCGAAGCCGCGGCGACCGCCGATCAGGGGGCGCCGAGGGTGTCGCCCTCGACGAGTTCGCAGGGGAGCAGTCGCTGCTGCACGCCGTCGGCGCTGCCGTCGATGACGCCGGTCAGCACCTCGACGGACTGCCGGCCCATCTCCTCGCGCGGGATCCGGAACCCGGTGAACGCGACATCGGTGGGCACCGGGACCGTCGGGTCGCCGAGGGTCAGGATCGACAGGTCACCGGGCACGGCCAGGCCGCGTCGCCGGGTGGCCAGCTCCAGCGCCACGGCGGTGGCGAAGTCCTCCACGAAGGCGACGGTGATCCGGTCGGCGAGCAGGTTGTCGAGGATCGCCTCGGCGTCCTGGGCGGCGGCCGTCAGGTGGCGGGCGCTCTCCGCGGCCGTCGCGGACGCGACGAACCCGCGCCGCCGGTCCTCGGAGGACTCCGCGGTGGTGCCCATGCTCAGGTAGGCCAGGCGCCGGTGTCCGCAGGCGAGGGCCAGGCCCACCAGCTCGCCCACCGCCCTGGCGTAGTCGGCGCCGACGTACGGCACCGGGCCGCCGGCGTCGTCGCGGCGGCCGACAGCGACGTACGGGAAACCGTCGCGGTTGAGTCGGCTCAGCTCCGCGCCGTCGATCTCCCGCCCGAGCAGGATGCAGCCGTCGGCCAGCCGCAGCCGGTTGTCCTGGTGGAAGATGCGCCGGCGGCCGTCGACGACCGGGGCGCTGGTGAAGAGCAGCAGGTCGCAGCCGGCGCGCTCCGCGTAGTCCTCGATGCCGAGCAGGAAGGGGTGGAAGAAGTCGCGACTGCCGCTGGGGAAGGCGGGCTCGTAGGTGAAGACGCCGATGATCCGGTTGAACCGCGCGGCGAGTCGGCGGGCCACGGGATCGGCGGCGTACCCGGTCTCGGCGATGACCCGCAGCACGCGGTCGCGGGTCTCGGGCGCGATGCGGACATCGGCGTCGGCCCGGTTGTTGAGCACCAGCGACACGGTCGCCTGGCTGACGCCGGCCAGCCGGGCGATG
Source organism: Micromonospora sp. NPDC047730 (assembly GCF_043204765.1). Classification (NCBI taxonomy): domain Bacteria; kingdom Bacillati; phylum Actinomycetota; class Actinomycetes; order Micromonosporales; family Micromonosporaceae; genus Micromonospora; species Micromonospora sp. NPDC047730. The sequence goes on from NZ_JBIDCU010000013.1 coordinate 23,413, forward strand.
TCACGCTGTGTGACGCGTCGGGGGGTAGCGGGCACAACGATGTCCTTCCGGTGCGGCTAATGCGTATTAGCGCTCGGCGTTGGGAGGAGCCTGGCGGCTGACCGGGTGTGTGTCAAGGGGTGGACGTGGATATTTCAGGGAGATGAACGCCCAGGGCTAATGCGCATTAGCCCGCGAGGGGGCCACCGGCGGCCGCAGCGGGGCGTGCGACGCCCGCCGCGCGACGGGGGTGTGCCGGGGGAGCGTGGCGGCCCCCTTGACAAGGCTGGCCCGGGTCGAGCAGCATTCGGGAAGCGTCAATGCTAATACGTATTAGTCGCGGTCGGGCTACCCGCCCCGCGGCTGCGGTCAGCTGACCGCCTCACCCAGCGTGACCTCGCGTCGCCCCGTGGCGCGATGCGTCACGTCCACGGTCACCACCCGTACGGGGCCGTCCCCCTGATCTCCGCGTCGACGGCCCCCGCACCGGCTCCCCGCCCGGGCCGGCCGGGGAGCGCCCCCACCACCCCCGAAAAAGAGCAGGAGCAGCCATGACGAAAGCACCCGTCCGAGTGTCCAGCCGCGCCGCCGTGGCGGCAGCCGGCGTGGGCCTCCTGGTCGCCGTGGCCGGTGCCGCTCCGGTCGCCGCCGACCCGGCACCGGACTTCCCCCGCTTCACCTACGCGGGCACCGCGTTCGACAAGAGCGCCCTCACCTACAACCCGACGAACGAGTTCATCTTCCCGAGCGTCATCCGGGCCGCCGACTACTTCTCCGAGCCGCTGGGCACCTACTACCTGTACTACGCGCCCCACGAGCGGCCCGGCGGGATCGCCCTGGCGTATTCCGACTCGATCGACGGCCCGTGGACCGAGTACCAGGCCAACCCGTTGATCAGCAACACCTGGCTGCCCCACTACGCCACGGTCAGCCACATCTCCTCGCCGCACGCGATCTGGGTCGAGGGCGAGCGGAAGTTGTTCCTCTACTTCCACGGCGAGAACTCGATCACCCGGTACGCCACCTCGGATGACGGCATCCACTTCAGCTACGGCGGGACGGCGGTCAGCCGGGACCACAGCACCGGTGGGGAGACCTCCTACGCCCGCGTGTTCGAGCAGGCGGTGCCGCGGCTGGGCAGCCGGTACCTGATGCTCTTCATGGACAATCCCACGGCCGCGCTGCCGGGCCCGACCGGGCCGGTGTCCCGACGCATCCGCTGGGCCGTCTCGCCGGACGCGCGGACGTGGACCATCCAGCCCGACCCGATCGTGACCCCGCAGGGCATCGAGGGCCCGAACGCCTCGGGGCCGTTCTTCCTGCGCTGGAACGGCCGCAACCTGGTGATCTTCCACGCCGCCGACGGCAACATGCACGCCGTGGACGTCGGCGAGAACTTCGACCGGGAGGTCCACCTCGGCGTCGTGCACGACTCGATGAACACCGCGCCGGACCTGGGGCGGTCGGCCGCGCCGACGTTCTACTTCGACGGCCGCACGGCGCACATGTACTACGAGGCCGGCGGGCGGCTCACCGCGACGATCGGCCACGCCGTCGCCACCCTGGACCAGCCGGTGCCCGCCCGGGAGGTGAACTGCGTGGTGGACCGGCCGGTGCTGTGGCCGCCGAACCACGAACTGGTCGACGTCACCGTGACGGCGGATCTGCGTGACGGCGTCCTCGGCCCGAACGCGCTCACCCTGACGGCGGTGACCGGCGGCGACGTCGCGGACGTCAGCGGCTTCACCCTCGGCAGCCCGGACACCAGCGGCCGGCTGCGGGCGGAACGCGACGGCGCCGGCGGGGACCGCGTCTACACCCTGACGTACGCGGGCCACGACGAGATCGGCCGCCCGGTCGGCTGCGCGGTGACCGTCACCGTGCCCCACGACCGGCGCGGCAGTTGACCGGCGGGCGCCGGCCGTACCGCTCTGGGTACGGCCGGCGCCCGCCCGGTGGCGGGGCGGCCGGGCGTTACGCCCCCGCCGCGGCCGGCTCGACCGGCTGCGTCCGCACCGGCGGTGACCCTCGCCGCGACAGCACGCCCGGCCACCAGGTGCGGCGGCCGATCTCCAGCGCCAGGGCCGGCACGAGCAGGCTGCGCACGAGGAACGTGTCCAGCAGCACGCCGACGCCGACGATGACGGCCGACTGCACCGACGGCACCAGCGGCAGCACGCTGAGCGCGCCGAAGGTGGCCGCCAGCACCACGCCCGCGCTGGTGATGACGCCGCCGGTGACCGTCAGCGCGTGCAGCACGCCCCGGCGGTGCCCGAGCCGTGCCGTCTCCTCCCTGGCCCGGGTGGCCAGGAAGATCGTGTAGTCCACGCCGAGGGCGACCAGGAACAGGAACGTCTGCAGCGGGATCCCCACGAACAGCTTGGGATAGCCCATGGCGTCGAGGATCAGCCCGGCCGCGCCCATCGCGGCGACGTAGGACAGCACCACGCTCGCCAGCAGCAGCAGCGGCGCGACCAGGGCCCGCAGCAGCAGCACCAGGACGGCGAACACCACCGCCAGGATCAGCGGGCCGACGACCCGGTTGTCGCGGCCGACGGTGCGTTCCTCGTCGAGCAGGTACGCGGTGTCCCCGCCGACCAGCGCCTGCGCGTCGGGCACCGCGTGCACGGCGGTGCGGAGCCGGTCGACGGTGTCCAGCGCGGCGTCGCTGTCCGGCGTGTCCGCGAGGACGGCCGCGACGCGTACCCACCGGCCGTCGGGGGAGAGCTGCGGCTCGCCGACCTCGGCCACCCCGGGCACCGCACGGGCGGCGGCCACCACCTGGTCGGCCGTGCCGGCGGCGGCCAGGATCTCGGCGGGGGCCACGGTGCCGCTCGGGTAGTGCGCGGCGATCATCCGCTGGCCCGTGATCGAGCCGACCTCGGTGGTGAACGACTGGTCAGCCGGCATGCCGATGCTGAGGTTGCCGATGCCGAAGCTGAGGGCGACCAGCGCCGCCGCCGTGCCCAGCCACACCACGCGCGGGCGGCGACCGACGGCGCCGGCGACGCGGCGCCACAGCCCGTGCCCGGACGCCTCGTCGTGGACGACCGCGTCGGGGGTGTGGCGGGGCACGAACGGCCAGAACAGCCAGCGCCCGAAGATGACCAGCACGGCCGGCAGGAGCGTGGTCATGGCCAGGAACGCCGCGGCGATGCCGACCGCGCCGACCGGTCCCAGGCCCCGGGTGGCCGGCAGCTGCGCGGCGAGCAGGCACAGCAGGCCGACCGCGACGGTCGCCGCCGAGGCGCAGATGGCGCCGAACGACCTCCGCAGCGCCACGGCCATCGCCGCGTGCCGGTCGGCGTGCCGGCGCAGCTCCTCCCGGTACCGGGCGATGAGCAGCAGGGCGTAGTCCACGCCGACACCGAAGACCAGCACGGTGAGGATGCTCTGGCTCTGGAAGTCGACCGCCAGGCCGCCGTACTCGGCCAGCAGGTAGACGACCGCGCTGGCGAGCTGGTTGGCCAGCGCGACCGTGAGGAGCGGGATCAGCCACAGGACCGGGCTGCGGTACGTGAGGAGCAGCAGCAGCGCGACGGTGCCCGCGGTCGCCAGCAGCAGGGCGGTGTCCATCCCGGCGAACGCGTCGAAGACGTCCTCGGTGGCGCCGGCCTCGCCGGTGAGCGCGGTGCGCAGCCCGTCGGGGGCGTCGGCGGCCAGCCGGTCCCTGATGTCGGCCACCGCGTCGGCCCGCTGCTCGTCGTCGCCGGCGACCGGGAAGGACACCAGCACCGCCTTGCCGTCCTCGCTCGGGACCGGGGGCGACACCTGGCCGCCGTCGGCGTACGCGGCGTACGCGGCCCGGTCGCCGTCGACCTTCGCGCGGTCGGCGTCGGTGAGCCCGCTCTCCCGCACGTAGACGGCGACCGCGAGGGGCGCCTGGGAGTCGGGGAACGCCGCCTCCGCCCGCTGCACCGCGCGGCTGGCCTCCACCGAGGCGGGCAGCGCCCCGAGGGTGTCGTTGTTCTGCACCTCGGTCAGCTTGATCGCCAGCGGCCCGGCCACCGCGACGAGGACGAGCCAGAAGACGAGCATCGCGTACTTGGTGCGTCGGCCGGACGGTAGGCCGGCCAGTCGTTGCCGCCGGGACATGTCGGGTCTCTCCTGCCTGGTTGTGGTCACACCTCGATCCTTCGGCCGGAGAGGGGCGGGGGCAGGGGTGACAGGTCCCGAACGTGGGTGGTGCTAGCACCACCGATTCCGGTGGGACCGGTGCCGGAGAATGGGCGCCGTGGACAGCTCCGTACGCGCGTTCGTCAGGCAGTCGGTCCGGCCCGGCGCGCTCGCCGCCGTGCAGGGCCTGGCCGTGGCCCTGCTCAGCCTGACCACCAACGTGGCGCTGTTCGTGCTGTCGGTGGTCTCGCTCGCGCTCATCCCGGCCCTCGGCATCGGGTTCGCGCTGTTCCCCGCGGTCACCGTGCTGGTGCGGTGGTCGACCGGGCTGCAACGCCGGGTGGCCGGGTGGCACGGGATGCCGATCGCCTCGCCGTACCCGCCGGCGCCCGAGGGCGCCCGGCTCGGCACCTGGCGGCGGTTCCGCTGGGTGGTCGGTGACCCGGCGACCTGGCGGGACCTGGCCTGGCTGATGCCGGGCATGGTGACCGGCGGGGCGTGCCTGCTGGCGTTCGTCCTGCCGGTGTACGGGCTGGAGGGCGTCCTGCTGCTGCCCTTGGTCCTGTTCCTCACCGTCGGCTGGTACGGCTACGGCGTGTTCTGGCCGATGGACAACCTCGTGCAGGCGGTGCTGTCCGTACCCCAGGGATGGTTGTTCCTGTTCGCCGGCCTGGTGGTCGCGCCGTGGCTGGTGTGGCTGCACTTCCGCTTCGCCGGGTTCTTCCTGGCCCCGACCCGGGCGCAGGAGTTGGCGTTGCGGGTCCGGCAGCTCTCCGCCACCCGGGCCGACACGGTCGACACCCAGGCCGCGGAGCTGCGCCGGATCGAGCGCGACCTGCACGACGGGGCGCAGGCCCGGCTCGTCGCGCTGCGCATGAGCATCGGCCTGGCCGAGAAGCTGATGGCCGACGACCCGGCCGCGGCGCAGCGGCTGCTCACCGAGGCGCAGGAGACCAGCGGCCGTGCCCTGGTCGAGCTGCGCGACCTGGTCCGCGGCATCTACCCGCCGGTGCTGGCCGAACGCGGACTCGACGGCGCCGTGCGGGCGCTCGCGCTGGCCGTGCCGCTGCCCGTGGAGCTCGACGTCGCGCTGCCCGGCAGCCCGCCGGCCGCGGTCGAGTCGGCGGCCTACTTCGCGGTGGCCGAGGCGCTGGCCAACGTCACCAAGCACAGCGGCGCGGCGCGGGCGTGGATCCGGCTGGCGTACCGTGACGGTCGGTTGACCATGGTGGTCGGCGACGACGGCCGGGGCGGCGCGACGCCGGACTCCGGGACCGGCCTGTCGGGCGTGCAACGCCGTCTGGCAGCCTTCGATGGCACGATGACCGTGACGAGTCCGCCCGGCGGACCGACTGTCGTGACCATGGAGCTGCCGTGCGAGTTGTCATCGCGGAGGATCTCGCCCTCCTCCGGGACGGGCTGACGCGCATCCTCGACGCGTTCGGCTGCCAGGTGGTCGAGGCCGTCGCCGACGGGCCGTCCGTGCTGCCGGCCCTGGTCCGGCACCACCCGGACGTCGCGGTCGTCGACGTGCGACTGCCGCCGACCTTCACCGACGAGGGGCTCCAGGCGGCGTTGCAGGCCCGGATCCGGCTGCCGGGCCTGCCGATCCTCGTGCTCTCCCAGCACGTCGAGCAGTTGTACGCCCGCGAGCTGCTCTCCGACCGTGGCGGGGGAGTGGGCTACCTGCTCAAGGACCGTGTGTCCAATGTCGACCAGTTCGTCGACGCGGTGCGCCGGGTGGCCGGCGGTGGCATGGTGATGGACCCGGAGGTCGTCTCCCAGCTCCTCGCCCGCAACGCGACGGCAGAGCCGCTGCGGGAACTCACCGCGCGGGAGCGGGAGGTGCTGGGCCTGATGGCCGAGGGTCGGTCGAACGCGGCGATCGCCGGGCGGCTGTTCGTCACCGAGAAGGCGGTCAGCAAGCACATCAACAACATCTTCAGCAAGCTGGGGCTGCCGCCGTCGGACGACGACAACCGCCGGGTGCTGGCGGTCCTCGCGTACCTGCACGGGTGAGGGTTGGGTTAGGTTCGGCTCGTGATCGACAATGGCGCGGCGGTCGAGTGGGTGATCGCGCACGGTGACGAGTCCGACGGGCATCGACTGGCGACGGTGCTGACCGGGGTGTGGCCGACGCCGTTGGACGTGGCGGACGCGTTGTTCGCCGACCAGTCTCCCGAGGGCGGTTTCCCGGCACCCTGGTCGGCCGGCTCCCCCTCCGTGGCGGCGACGTGCGAACGGATCGCCCGGATAATCGAGTTGGACCTGCGGTGCAACTCCCAGGTGGACCGTTGCGCCGACTGGCTCGCCGCGCTGGTCGCGCCGGACGGCACGGTGCGCTCCGCCGTGGACGCCGGGTACCTGCCGTCGCAGGACCCGCTCTACCTGCCCGCCTACGTCGGCTGGTGCCTGGCGGTCCTGGACCGGCCCGAGGCGGCCGGGCGGGCCGCCCGGGCGGTGCGCGAGGCCGTGGAAGCCTCAAGCACCTGGCCGTCGTGCCTCACCACCACCTGGCTCGCCGCCGCCCTGCTGTGGGCGGTGGGACTGCGCGAGGAGGCGGACCAGGGACTGGACATCCTGGCGCGGCGGCTGCTCGACGCGCCGCCGGCCGACGTCGCCCGCGCCGGATGCGCACTGCGGACGGCGTTGCTGCCCCCGGACCATCCCGTGTTCCGCGCCGTGGTCCGGCGGCTCACCGCCACCCAGCGCCCGGACGGCTCGTGGCCGGTCGACGGTCCTCTCGCCGAGCAGGTGTCGGTCGCCATCACCGCGATAGGCGCCGTCGCCGGCCTGGTCTGACATCCTCCCCGTTGGAAGGGGGCTTACGTCGGCGCCAACTTGTTCTATAGTCCTACTGTCGTAAGACAATAGGGGAGGCGCGGCGGGTGATCGAGTTCGTGTTGGACGGCCGGTCGAAGGTGAACACCTACATGCAGCTCGTGCAGCAGGTGAAACAGGCCCTGCGGGTGGGGTTGCTGGTCCCCGGGGACCAGTTGCCCAAGGTCCGCGACGTCGCGCAGTCGCTGGCCATCAACCCCAACACGGTGCTGAAGGCGTACCGCGAGCTGGAGATCGAGGGCCTCGCGGAGGGGCGGCCGGGCGTCGGCACCTTCGTCAGGCGCACCCTCGCCGGAGCGTCCCTGCCCAACCAGGCCGAACTGCGGGCGGAGCTGGTGGCCTGGCTGCACCGCGCGCAGGCGGCCGAACTGACGCCCGAGGACATCACCGCCCTGGTGGAGACGACCATGCGGGCCACGCTCCCGGTCGAAGCCCCGCCGCAGAACGCCACGTCGGCAGGATGAGAGGACACGCCATGGAGGCCGTGCTGGAAACCGACCAGCTGGGCAAACGGTACGGGAGACACTGGGCGCTGCGGGACTGCTCGTTCCGCCTGCCGGCCGGGCGGATCGCCGCTCTGGTCGGGCCCAACGGGGCGGGCAAGAGCACGCTGCTGCACCTGGCGGTGGGTCTGCTGCGGCCCGACGCCGGGGCGGTGCGGCTGTTCGGCGAGCCCCCCTACGACAACCCGACGGCGTTGGCCGACATCGGCTTCGTCGCCCAGGACACGCCGCTGTACCGGGACTTCACCGCGGCCGAGCTGATCACGGCGGGCGGCAGGCTGAACCGCCGCTGGGACGCGGCGATGGCGCGTTCCCGCCTGGCGGATCTCGGCATCCCGCCGAACAAGCCGGTCGGCAAGCTCTCCGGCGGGCAGCGGGCCCAGGTCGCGCTCGCCCTCGCCCTGGCCAAGCGACCCCGGCTGCTGCTGCTCGACGAGCCGGTGGCCAGCCTCGACCCGCTCGCCCGGCGGGAGTTCCTGCAGACTCTGATGGGCAGCGTGGCCGACTCCGGCACCACCGTGCTGCTCTCCTCGCACCTGCTGGCGGACGTGGAACGGGTCTGCGACCACCTGATCGTGCTGAACGCCGCCCAGGTCCGGCTCGCCGGCGCGGTCGAGGACCTGGTCGCCGCGCACCGGCGCCTGATCGGCCCCCGGCACGGCGGCGAGCCGATCCCGGGCGTCGCCGACGTCGTGCGGGCGAGCCACACCGACCGGCAGTCGACCCTGCTGGTGCGCGCCGACGGGCCCGTCGCCGACCCGCGGTGGAGCGTGCGGGAGGTGTCCCTGGAGGACGTCATCCTGGCCTACCTCGCCGACGGCGACGCGCAGGCCAGCCACGAGGAATGGGGGGTGCCGGCATGATCTGGCTGACCTGGCGGCAACACCGCAGGGACGCGCTGTTCGCCCTGGGCGGGCTCGCGGTCCTCGGCGCGTTCATCATCATCAGTGGCCTGGCGATGCGCGACGCCTTCGACGACTACGGCCTGCCGAAGTGCGTCGCCGCGGGCGACCCGGGCCCGACGCCGGGGCTCGGCGAGACCTGCGACCGGGCCTTCAACCAGTTCCACGACCAGTTCGGCACGCTGAGCCTGGCGGGCATCCTCTTCCTCGTGCTGCCGCTGCTGGTCGGCCTGTTCTGGGGCGCCCCGCTGATCGCCCGCGAGGTCGAGCAGGGCACCCACCGGTTCGTCTGGACCCAGGGCGTCAGCCGGCAACGCTGGGCGCTGGTCAAGTTCGGGTTCGTGGGAGCCGCCGCGCTGCTCGTCTCCGTCGCCTACGGGCTGGGCATGTCCTGGTGGCTGACCCCGCTCAACCAGGGCTGGCGGCAGAGCCGGTTCGATGCGTTCTTCTTCGACATGCAGGGCGTGGTGCCGATCGGGTACACCCTCTTCGCGGTCGCGCTGGGCGTCTGCGCCGGCACCGTCTGGCCCCGGGCGCTGCCCGCCATGGCCGGCACGCTGGTCGGTTTCCTCGGCCTGCGCGTCGCCGTGGCCGCGCTGGCCAGGCCCCGCTACCTGCCCGCCCGCGAGCTGACCTACCCGGTGCAGGGCTCCACCGACAGGCTCGCCATCGGGGGACGCGACTGGATCCTCTCCAACGGCGTCCACGACGCCAACGGCAAACTCGTCGCACCCAACGCCCAGGTGATCTGCCCGCCCGGTGCCACGGGCCCCGACGGGCGGGCCTGCGGCGCCGACCTGGGCCTCGGGCCGGGCGCCTACAACTGGTGGCTCTACCAGCCCGAGAGCCGGTTCTGGCTGTTCCAGGGCATCGAGACCGGCATCTTCGTCGCGCTCGCGGCGCTGCTGCTCCTCCTGGCCGTCCGCCGTATCCGCCGCATCGCCTGACCACCCGCCGGCTGCCCTGCCCGGGCACTCGGGCGTCCGCCGGCCGCGCCTCGCCGACGCGGCCGGCGGGCCGAAACATACCTTCATTGCCAGCGTGTCAACATGTAGACAATATTCTTGGTCCTGTCTATCGTCAGCACCACTTAGCGATGTACTTCGATTTGAAAGAGGTCGTCAATGGTGCACATCAGACGATGGGCCGGGATCGCCACGGCTCTCCTGGTGACGGAACTCCTGGTCGCGGGCACCGCTGCGCACGCCGCCGCGCCCACGCCGGACCCGGCCCGGGCGAGCGTCGAGCAGGCCGTGACCGCCAAGCTGCTCGGGCAGGCCCGGGCCGCCGGCGAGGCACACGCCGAGGCAGCCGACACGCGGATCACCGTCACCCGCAAGAGCGGCAGCTGGGCCTTCGGCACTGCCGTCGCCGTCACCTCCCACGAGGAGGACATCCACCCGACCGGCGCGATCTTCATCGCTCACGCCGAGGCCGGCGGGTGGCAGGTGAGCTTCGACGGCGAGGCGGAGTTCGGCGAGTTGGCCGCCGAGTCGCCCCTGGTCGGCAAGCAGGAGAAGGAGGTATTCACCCGCACCCCGGGCACGATGTACGCGGGCGGCGACTACCGGACCGGCATGGCCCTGCCGTTCGCGGTCGGCCAGACCTGGACACTGACCAGCGGCCCGCACGGCTGGGGCGGCTACGAGACGCCGTACAGCTCGATCGACCTCGCGGGCGGCGACGAGGTGGTCCGCGCGGCCCGGGCCGGCACGGCGTACACGATGTGCCGGGGGTGGATCCGGGTGATCCACGACCGCGGCTACTCCACCGACTACTACCACCTGTGGAGCAACATCTCGGCCAACGGCACGGCGGTCGGCCAGGGCGCCTACCTGGGCTACACGGGCACCGACGTCACCTGCGGCGGGGCCGCGTACGGCCGGCACGTCCACTTCGGGCTGCGGCAGAACAGCGCGTACGTGCCCATCGCCGGCCACGGCCTCGGCAAGTGGGTGTTCGAAAACGGCGCCTCGGCCTACCAGGGTGGCGCGCGGCACGGCTCGACCTGGCGGGGCGCCGGTAGCGCGATCTACAACTACGGTGCGCTGGGCTTCAACCAGGCGGTCGTCGACGCCAACGGCGGAGGCTCGCTGACCAAGCGGTCCGGCCCCGGCACCGGCTACGCCGTGCTCGGCTCGGTGGGTGACGGCGCGACGGTCACCGTCTCCTGCTCCGCCAACGGCACCTCCCACACCGGGCGGTACGGCACCACGTCGCTGTGGAACCGGCTCAGCGACGGCACCTGGGTCTCCGACGCCTACCTGTGGACCGGCGTGAACGGCCCGATCAGCGGCTGGTGCTGACCGGCCCGGTCTGACGGCAGTAAACGGGGCCTCCGCCATGTCGGGCGGAGGCCCCTCGCGTGTGCGGGGGCGGGAGTGCGACGCACACCCGCCCCCGCGTTCAGCGGGTCACGCCGCGCGGCACGAGGCGAGCACGCCGACCACGCCGACGCCCGGCTCGCGCAGCGGCAGCCGGGTCGACGCCGCCGGGCACCGCGGCACGGTGAGGTCGTGGACGCCCCGCCCGAACGTCGCCGCGGTGAGCTGCCGGCTCGGCTCGTGGTAGCGCAGGTACATCACGGCCGCCGCCGGCAGGTCCCCGCCGAGGGAGGCCCACTCGCCGCCGTTCCACGCCGACACGAACACCCCCACGTCGGTGCCGACCAGCAACAGGCCGTCGGCGGTCGGCAGCACCGAGTTGACCGGCGCGTCGGGCAGCCCCCGGCCGATGTCCGTCCACGTGCGGCCGCCGTCGCGCGTCATCATGACGTGCGCGCGGTCGCTGCCGGAGCGGAACGCGGAGAACGTGGCGTAGGCGATGTTGGCGTCCGTGGGGTGCGCCGCCACCCGGGTCACCCACGTCCCGGGCAGTTGCGTGGGGTCGACCTGGGTCCAGGTGCCCCCGAGGTCGTCGGTCCACCACAGCCTGCCGTCGTCCGTGCCGACGTAGAGCTTGTCGCCGTCGGTGGGGGCCGCCGCGATCGTGGTGATCGTGCCCCACGGGTAGCCCGACGGGTCGTTCGGCCCGCCGCCGGTGAGGTCCGGGCTGATCGCCGTCCAGGTGCGGCCGTTGTCCGTCGACCGGTTGACGACGTTGCCCGCGTAGTACATGACGTCCGGGTCGCTCGGGTCGAACTGCAGCGGGGTGAGCCAGTTGCGCCGGTCCGAGGTCGTCTGGCCGGGGCCGATGGACTGGCGCGGCGCGGCGCCGGCGTTCTCCGAGCGGTAGCAGGAGCCGTACTGGCTGCAGCCGAAGACGATGTTCGGGTTCTCCGGATGGATGATCACCTGGAGGCCGTCGCCGCAGCCGATGGCGTTCCACGGGCCGCCCACGCCGTTGTAGCCACGGTTGCAGCCGTTGTCCTGGGCGCCGCCGACCTTCAGCGCCGGGTCGGTCTGCGCGACGTCCACCGTGTAGAACTGGGTGTACGGCTCGTACGTGGACTTGACCCAGCCGCTCACCCCGTTGGCGTCGGAGCGGTAGAAGCCGCCGTCGTTGCCGAGGTAGGCCCGGCCCGGCACCTTGGGATCCCAGCGCAGCACGTGCTGGTCGGCGTGCACGCCGCCGACGTTGCCGAAGCTCTGCCCGCCGTCGGTGGAGCGGCGCAGGTTGACCCCGGTGAGGAACACGTGGTCGGCGTCGGCCGGGTCGACGAACAGCTTGCCGAACCACCAGCTGAAGGTGGACTGGGACGCCTGGTTGGCGTTGACCGGGGTCTGCGTCCAGGTGTCGCCGCCGTCGTCGGAGCGGTAGAAGGCGCGGAACGGGCCGAGGGCGGTGCCGACGTACGCGTACAGCCGGTCCGGGTCGCTCGGGGCGAGGGCGAGACCCCAGCGGCCCTGGTCGGCGTCGGTCGGCAGCCCGGTGGTCATCCGCTCCCACGTCCGTCCGCCGTCGTCGGAGCGCCACAGGCTGGAGCCGGGCCCGCCGTAGGTGCGCTGGTGCGGCTCGCGCAGGTGGTCCCACATCGCCGCGTACACCCGGTTCGGGTTCCGCGGATCGATGAGGACTTCCGTCGCGCCGGTGGTGGCGTTCGGCGGGGCGAGGGCCTGCCGCCAGGTGTCGCCGCCGTCCTCGGAGAGGTAGACGCCCCGCTCGCCGCCCGGCACGAACAGGTTGCCGGCGGCCGCGGCGAAGATCCGGTCCTGGTTGCCCGGGTCGATGGCGAACCGGGCGATGGCGTGGCTGTTCGCCAGGCCGACGCGCTGCCACGTCCGGCCCCGGTCCCGCGACCGGTAGACGCCGTCGCCGCCGAAGGTGATCGAACCGCCGCCCGGCTGCGCCTCGCCCGTGCCGGCGAAGAGCACACCGTCGGTGGTCATCGCGACCGCGCCCATGCTCTGCATCCCACCGTCGGGCCAGGCCGGCTCGAAGGTGGCACCCGCGTCGGCGGAGCGCCAGATGCCGCCGGAGGCGGCGGCGATGAAGATCTGGTCGGCGACCTGCGGATCGACGGCGATGTCGACCACCCGGCCGCCGATGTTGCTCGGGCCGAAGAAGCGCCACTGCTTCCCGGCGAGGTCGCGGTAGGCGCTGCGGGTACGGGCGGCGAGCTGGTTCGCCTCGCCGCGGGCCTTCGCGTACTTGGCGACGGACAGGTCCGTGCTGCCGTCGCTGAGCCGCTGGGCGGTCATCCACTCGGCGGGCAGCTCCATCGGCCCGGTGGGGGTGCTGGTGGCCAGCGACTCCTCGCCGCGGGCCGACGGTGCCGAGGTCGTCAACGCGGCCGCCGTCAGCAGCGCCAGGGCTGCTGCCACCGGCAGGACGCGTCTACCTCGGACGAGGGTGGGACTCATGCGGATCTCCCGTCCATGTGCGGGTGCGACCGAGATCCGGTCGTGCGTCGCACGGTAGACAGCACGGTGACCGGCGTCACCCGGCAACTGTTGGGATTCCGGTCGTCGGGTTAGGACACCTGTCGAGCGCCGTCGCTATCCGCGCTGGAACTCCGGCAGTCCCGCGTCCTCCGAGTCCGGCCCCACCACCGCGGTCAGCGTGGTGCCGTCGGCGCAGAGCGCGCCGGCCCGCAGGTACATCCGCCGCTGCTGCGCCCGGGTCAGCACCTCGGCCTCGAAGACCTCGTCCTCGACGCGCAGCAGCTCGACGTCGGTGCGGCCCTCGTAGTGGGCGCGTACGTCCAGCGGGGTCATCCGGACGGTGGCCTCGACCGTCGTCAGGGCGCCCTGCGCCACCACCGAGGTGACGCGCGCGCCGTCGGGCAGCACCAGGCCGGTGACCCGGGCGTCGACCTCCGGCTCGGTGTCCAGCGGCACCCGGTCGCAACTGGGCAGGTTCGCCAGCATCCCGGGGCCCCGCCCCGTCGCCTGCGGGGCGTCCGTCCCGCCGCAGGCGGCGAGCAGCGGGATCGTGGCGGCGACCGCGAACACCCGGAGTCTCATCGCAGCAGGATGCCACCTCACCGCAGCACCCGCCAGCGGCGCACCATCAGCAGCAGGGCGGCGATGACGACCGCCGTGAGCGCCATCAGCGCCGTCGAGATGAGCGCGCCGTACGCGAAGCCGGAGAACTCGAAGGCCTGGTCGAAGATGTAGACGGGCAGGTAGAGCGTGGCGTTGGCGGGCCGGCCGTCGGTGAGCACGTACGCCGGGACGAAGTTCACCTGGAGGGTGAGGATCGTGTCCCGGACCGCCAGCAGCACCAGCACGGGAGCCAGCAGCGGCAGCGTGAGCCGGCGTAGCTGGCCGAGCGGGCCGCAGCCCTCCAGCGCCGCCGCCTCGTAGAGCCGGCCGTCGAGCATCCGGCGGGCGGCGAGGACGACGACGAAGCCCTCGCCGATCGGGAACGCCAGCATCAGCACGACCGCCACCCGTGCCGTGGTCGGGTCCGACAGCCAGGTGAAGCCGGGATGGCCGAACAGCCCGAGCACCTGGTTGAGCGGGCCGTAGAGCGGGTTGAGCACCCACAGGAACAGCACGGCCAGGGCGACGTCGGGGACGACCGTCGGCAGGTAGACCGCGACCCGGAACCATCGGCCGCCCGGCCGGGGGGCGGCGAGCAGCAGGCCGAGCCCCCCGGCGGCGAGCAGCCGGACCGGCACGGCCAGCGCCACGTGCGTCAGGGACGCCTGCACGCTGTCGAGCAGGAAACCGTCGGCCAGCATCCGGCGTACGTTGGCCAGGCCCACGAACTGCGGGTCCCGTGTGAGCCCGGTGTGGTCGGTGAACGCGTACCCGACGTTGAGCAGCGCGGGCAGGGCGACCAGCAGCGCGACCGCCACGGCGTACGGGGCGAGGAACGCCCAGGCCGTGAGCTGCCGGCCGGCCCGGATCGCCTTCACCGGCGCCGCCCGGTGGCGGTGTCGAAGCGGTGGATCCGGTCCGGGTCGGGGCGTAGCCGCACCGGGTCGCCCGGCCGTACGCCCGGCCGCGGCCCGGTCCGCACGACGAGGCGGGTGCCGTCGGGGCACCGGGTCAGCAGGACGGCCTCGCTGCCGAGCGCCTCCACCGCCTCGACGGTTGCCTCGACCGGGCCCTCGGTGTCGAGCGCCAGGTCCTCCGGCCGTACGCCGAGGGTCACGCCGGGCTGGCCGCCCAGCGTGCCGCCGCCGGGCACCAGGTTCATCGGCGGGCTGCCGAGGAAGCCGGCCACGAAGGTGTCGGCGGGCTCGTCGTAGACCTGCTGCGGCGGCCCGACCTGCCGGATCCGGCCGCCGTCGAGGACGACCACCCGGTCGCCGAGGGTCATCGCCTCGGCCTGGTCGTGCGTGACGTGGACGGTCGTGGTGCCGAGTTCACGGTGCAGGGCGAGCAGGTCGGCCCGGGTGGCGAAGCGCAGCGGCGCGTCCAGGCTGGCCAGCGGCTCGTCGAGCAGGTAGACGCTGGGCTCGCGCAGCAGGCCGCGGGCCAGGGCGACGCGCTGGCGCTGCCCGCCGGACATCTCGTCGGGGTGCCGGTCGAGCAGGTCGGCGATCCCCAGCCGCTCGGCGGCGGCGTGGGCCCGCCGGTCGGCCTCGGCGCGGGGGACCCGGCGTACCCGCAGGCCGAACGTCAGGTTGCCGAGCGCGGTGAGGTGCGGGTAGAGGGCGTAGTCCTGGAAGACCATCGCCACGGCCCGCCGGTGCGGCGGCACCAGGGCGACGTCCCGGCCGTCGACCACGACCCGGCCGCGGTCCGGCCGTTCCAGTCCGGCGATCAGCCGCAGGACGGTGGACTTCCCGGAGCCCGACGGCCCGACCAGGGTGATCATCTCGCCGGCCCGCACGTCCAGGTCGATCCCGTCGACGGCGGTGGTCCGCCCGTACACCTTGGTCAGCGACTCCAGCCGGATCGCCCCGCGTCCGGTCACCCGCCCGCTCCCGTCGGCAGGGCGAACAACGGCCGGCTCTGCTCCTCCAGCCGGCGCAGCCCCTCCTCGCGCCCGACCCGGCCGTAGAACACCTCCTCCAGCAGCGTGCCGGCCTCCCGTTCCACGCGGGACCAGGTGGCGGTGCGTGGGGTGGCGCGCAGGTGCGGCGCGGCGTCGAGGTAGACCCGCGACGACTTCGGCGGCGCGGCCGGGTCGAGGAACGCCGGGGAGTTGGCGACGTCGAGCCGGGACGGCACGGTGCGGCCGGACTCGGCCAGGATCCGCTGGCCGGCCGGGCCCATCGCGAACTCGATGAACCGCCAGGCGTCGTCGTGGTCGGGCAGGCCGGCGCCCATGCAGTACGCGTCGCTGTGCAGGATCGACGCGGGCACGCCGCCCGGCGCGACCGGCAGCGGCGCCACGTCCCAGGTGAAGCCGTCGATGGTGCGCAGCGTCGGCACGGCCACCCGGCTGTTGAGATACATGCCCAGGGTGCCGCGCAGGAACCGGGCCTCGCTCGACTCGCTCTGCTCCTCGGCGTCCGGCGGCACGACGTGGTGCGTGAGTTGCAGGTCGAGGAACCAGTCGACGGCCCTGCGGGTGGCCGGGTTCCGGGTGAGGGTCAGGGTGGTGGGGCGGGCCGGGTCGTCGACGATTTCGCCGCGGTTGGACCAGACGAACGGCGCGAGCCGGGGCACGGACGGCTCCACGCCCACCCCGTAGCGGCCGTCGCGGGTCAGCGCGCGGGCGGCGCCCAGGAAGTCGTCCCAGGTCCAGCCGGCCTTCGGCAGCGGCACGCCGGCGGCGGCGAACAGGTCGGCGTTGTAGTAGACGACCAGCGAGGAGAGGTTCTGCGGTAGGCAGGTCAGGGCCTTGCCGTCGAAGCGGAAGGCGTCCAGCGCCTGGGGGCTGAAGTCGCTCTCCTTGAGCACGGTGCTGCGCTCCAGGTAGGACTGCGCCGGCTCGATCGCTCCCTGCGCGGCGAACTGCCCGTAGCGGCGGTAGTTGAGCAGGAACACGTCCGGCGGCCTGCCCCCGGCGAACGAGGTGGTCAGCCGGGCCATCAGCTCGTCCTGGCCGGCGACGGGGGAGAGGTTGACGTCGACGTCGCGGTGGGCCTCCTCGAACGCGGCCACCATGCGGCGGTAGCCGGCGACCTCCTCGGCGTCGCCGAACAGCACGACGGTGATGCCCGACGCGTCGTCGGCGCGGTCCCCGCCGCCGCAGCCGGCGGCGTAGCCGGCCAGCAGGGCGGCCATGACCAGGCCGATCCACCGTCGTGCCCGGGTGTTCGTCACCTGCGTCCTCCAGATCTCAGCGCGGCCAGGGGGTCGTCGTGCAGCAGGATCCGCTGGGCCAGCAGGAACACCAGCACGCACGGGACGGTCGCGACCACGCAGCCGGCCATCAGCAGTGGCCAGTCCGTGGGGTTCAACAGCCGCAGGAACTGCAGGCCGAGCGGATAGGTGTACCGGTCGCCGCTGTGCAGGTACAACAGCGGGTCGATGAAGTTGGACCAGTGGAACGTGAAGGCCAGCACGGCCACCGCGAGGGTCGCCGGGCGCACCTGGGGCATCGCGACGCGCCGCCAGACCGTCAGCCACCCGGCGCCCTCCAGGCGGGCCGCCTGGAGCTGGGTCTCCGGTACCCCGCCGAAGCTCCAGGCGTAGAGCAGCACCAGGAACGGGCTGCCGGCGAGCACCGCCGGGGCCAGCAGCGGGACGTACGTGTCGACCACGCCGGCCAGGCGGAACAGCTCGAAGCGGGTCGCCCACACGGCGGTGGCCGGGACGAGCAGCACCGCCAGCAGGCCGAGGACCACCCGCCGACGGGCGGTCGGCGCGAGCAGCCGCAGCCCGAAACCGGTCAGCGACGCCACGGCGACGGTCAACGGCACGGCGAGCGCGACGACCAGCGCCGAGTTCGCCAGGTAGCGGAACAGCGGGATCAGCTCGGGCAGCCGGGCGTAGGCGGCCACCGTCGGCTCGGGCGGGAGGAGTTCGAGGGTACGCGGCGGGGGCAGGCCGGCAGGGCGCAGCGAGCCGACCACCATGAACCACAGCGGGGCGGCGAACAGCGCCGCGAACAGGGCCGGTACCACGAAACGCCCGATGATCCGCGGGATCGTGGCGCGACCCGACAACCGCACGTCGCCGAACCTATGGCCGGCGGGCCGTCCGGTCATCGGGCACCTGTTGGAATCGCGTGCCGCCGCCTCCTACGCCTGTCGTACGCCAACGGCGGCCGGCGGGGGCCGGGGTGCCTGCGACAGACGTAGGAGCCGGGGAAGCGCACCTGCCACACGTGTCCGATGACCGGCCGCGCGCCCATTCGTACGCTTCGATCAATCCGTTGGCCCGGCGACCTCCTGGTCCTCCCGCCGGAGCGCGGCGGACCGACGGCGGGTGCCGGAACGGGAGGAGCGCGATGCGAACCACGAGAACCTGGTGGCGGGCGGCGGTGGTGGTCGTGGCGACCGTGGCCGTCGGCCTGCCGGCGGCCACCGCGACGGCGCGGCCCGCCGCGGAGAGCCTCGGGCCGGTCGTCGAGGCCGGGGTCACCCAGCCGGTGTTCGGCTACGGCGACGCGGTCCGCGAGCGGGTCTTCGTCACCTCCGACGTCGACACCGACGCCGACGGCGCGCGCGACGTCGTCGCGATGGACATCATCCGGCCCCGGGCCGGCGACGGGCTGCGCGTGCCGGTGGTGATGGACGCCAGCCCCTACTACTCGACGGTGTGTCGGGGCAACGAGGGGGAGTGCAAGGCCGACCTCGACGGCGACGGCCTCAACGACCGCTGGCCGCTGTACTACGACAACTACTTCGTCCCGCGCGGGTACGCGGTGGTGCTGCTGGACATGATCGGCACCAACAACTCGACGGGCTGCCCGGTCACCGGCGGCCGCGCCGACAACGTCAGCGCGCCGACGGCGATCGACTGGCTCAACGGCCGCCGCCCCGGCCGGGACGCCGCCGGCCGCGCCGTCGTCGCCGACTGGCACAACGGCCGGACCGGCATGATCGGCAAGTCGTACGACGGCACGCTGGCCAACGCGGCCGCGGCCAGCGGGGTGGACGGGCTGGCCACCATCGTGCCGATCTCGGCCATCTCCAGCTGGTACGACTACTCGCGCAGCAACGGCCTGGTCACCCGGGCCAACAACTACTCGGGCAGCCTCGCCAACACCGTCACCGACCCCGACCGCAGGGCGCACTGCGCGCCGGTGCGGGACCGGCTCGGGGACGGCGTCGACGACGTCACGGGCGACTACAACGACTTCTGGGCCGAGCGGGACTACGTGCCGCACGCCGGCCAGGTGCGTGCCAGCGTCTTCGTCGTGCACGGCCTCAACGACAACAACGTCCGGCCGGACCACTTCAGCACCTGGTGGAACGCCCTGGCGGCGCACGACGTCCCCCGCAAGCTCTGGCTGACCGGCACCGGCCACGTCGACCCGTTCGACTTCCGCCGCGCCAGGTGGGTGGACACGCTGCACCGGTGGTTCGACTACTGGCTGTACGGCATCGACAACGGCATCATGGCCGAACCCGCGGTCGACGTCGAGCGCGCACCGGACGTCTGGGAGTCCCACGCCACCTGGCCGCTGCCGGGTGCCCAGCCGACCCAGGTGTTCCTGCGGCCCGGTGTCGACGGGGCGGCCGGGGGCCTGTCGGTGGGTCCGCACCCCGGCAACGCCTCGGCGACGTTCCAGGACACCCCCTCGATGAGCCAGACGAACGCCATCCGGCACCCGTCGGATCCGCTGGCGAACACGGAGAACCGGCTGGTGTTCCTGTCCGCGCCGCTGCGGGCGCCGCTGCACGTCTCCGGCTCGCCCGTGGTGAAGATCAACGCGTCGGTCGACGGCACGGACACCAGCTTCGCCGGCCTGCTCGTCGACTACGGGACGCGGCCGAGGTTCAGCACCTCCGGCGACGGCATCCGTACCCTGGCCGGGGAGGACTGCTGGGGCGGCGAGGCCACCTGGGGCGGGCACGCCGAGGAGGCCTGTTACCGGCAGACGGAGAAGACCGTGGCCAGCAACCCGCAGGAACTGGTCACCAAGGGCGTCCTCGACGGCCTCAACCTGACCTCGCTGACCGCGTCGACACCGCTGGTGCCCGGCGTCAAGACGGCGGTCGACGTGCGGCTGCTCCCCGAGGACTACGTCTTCGACGCCGGTCACCAGATCGGCGTGGTCCTGCTCGGCTCGTACTCGGGCTACAGCAGCCGGGCGAAGCAGAACCGGGCCGACATCACCGTGCACTTCGACCGCAGCCGGATCGAGCTGCCCGTCGTCGGCGGCCGGCCGGCGGCGGTGCGGGCCGGTCTGTAGGAGGCCCGGGGACGGGACGCGCGGTGCGCCGGGCGTCCCGTTCCGCCCGTCGCCACCGGGCCCGCGTCCCGGCGGGCCGCTCGGCCGCAGCCCTCCGCCCGGCCTTGGCGCGGCCTCGGCCTTCCGGCCGGTCTCAGCGGGGCCTCAGCCCTCCGGCCGGTAGTGGCCGGTGAGTCGGCCCAGCTTCAACGCCAGGTGCAGGCAGAGTCGCTCGTTGCCGTCCTTCAGGTCGGTCTCGGCGAGTTCCTCGATCCGCTGCAGCCGGTAGTACAGGGTGGTGCGGTGCAGCCGCAGCTGCTCGGCGGTGGCGTGGGCGTTGCCGGCCAGGTCCAGATAGCGTTCCAGGGTGTCCAACAGCACCGGGTTCGCCTGCTCGCGGAGCAGCCGCTCCAGCCCCGGGTGCACGTCGGCGATGTCGAGGTGCCGGTCGTCCAGCCGCGACAGCACCCGGTAGATGCCCAGGGCGGACCAGGAGACCACGCGGCCCAGGGCGGGCAGCCGGACGCCCACCCGGGCGGACTGCAGCGCCTCCGCGTACGACCCGACGGCGTCGGCCAGGCCCGAGCGTGCCTGCCCGACGCCGACGACGGTGCGCTCGACCGAGGCGAGCCCACGGATCGCCTGCTGGAGGTTGTCGTCCAGGAGTTTGGCGGCGACCTCGGGGGAGGGGCGGCCGGCCCCCCGGTCGCCGCAGAGCAGCAGCACGCCGTGGTCGTCGCGCACCACGTGCAGCGCCTCCCGGGTGCCGATCCAGCGCCGGGTGCTGACCAGCGCCTGCTCCAGCGCGAAGCGGGCCGTCTCGTCGGGCGCCTGGCCGCCGGGCGTGACGAGCTGCGCGACGAGGGCGGTCGCCGGCCCGTCCCCGACGATGAGTCCGGCCTCCCGCAGCGCCCGCACCGACCGGTCACGGGTCGTCTCGCTGTCGGACAGCAGCGTGCGCGCCGCCTCCGTCTCGCGTCGGGAGGCCAGCTCGCCGAGCAGGTTCTCCCGGTAGAGCGCCAGCGACAGCTCGCTCACCAGCCCGGTGGCCTCGATGTCCGCGCCGGTCATGGTGCCGTCCGGGTCGATGAACCACACGAAGCCCAGGAGCAGGTCGTGGTGCCGGACGGGCACGCAGACCCGGGGCAGGAGGTCGAGTTCCTTCGACGGCGGCGTGCGCACCGGCTCCCGGGCCTCCAGGATGCCGACATCGCGGAACCAGGCCATCACCTCGGGCGTGGTCTGCCGGCGCAGGATCGACGCCTTGCGGACGTCGTCCATCAACCCGGTGTGTTCGCTGTAGACGACCAGGCGCTGACGCCGGTCCTCGATCAACGCCGGACGCCCGACGTGGGCGGCGAGAGCGTCGACGATGCGCTGCAGCTCACCCTGCATGTGCTCCTCCGGTCGCCCGACCCGCGCCACCGGTGCCCCGCACGGGCGTGCGCCCTGTCCGTGGTGTCTCCGTGCCGCCTCGAATCGTTTCCTCCTCGACCGGACTCGATCATGATCTGACCAGCTCGTCAATGGATGAGCGCGGTCGGTGGTCCTTCTCGTTACAACGGCCGCTGTGCGGCGTCGCGCCGGCGGCGTCCCGTGACGCGGCCGGGGCCCGCAGGATGCCGCGACGAGCGGATCGGCGTCGGGGGTGCGTTCGACGGCGGGGCCACCCCGGCCCGCTGTGGACGGTGATCTGGCGTCCCGCGCACCCGTCTCACCGAGGCGGCCGGACGTCCACGTCGATCACCTCGTGCAGGTGGTGCCCCCGGTTCGCGGACCGGGCCGCCGTGTCCGCCGCGTCCGGCCGGCCGCCGAGCAGGACCGTCCGTCGGGGGCCTGCGCCCCGCGCGGCCGACCGGGCGCAGGTGCGGGGTGCCAGGAGTCGCGGTATCCGCGTACGAACGCCAGCGCGTCGGCCACCGACGTGGTGACAGCCTCCACCCCCTGCCCCACCAGCGCGTGCAGCGGCGCGAACGGCGGACGCGGCCGGCCGGGCGGCGCGTCGGCGATGAAGACCGCGCGCAGTCGACCCCCGGTGCGGTTCCACGCCGACACCTGGACCACCTCCCGCTGCACGTCCCCCACCAGGAACGGCCCCTCGGACGACACGGTGCAGTCCCAGTCGGCCTCGTCGATCGCGCCGACCACTGCTCGGAACAGGCCGGGAAGTCGGGCGGCGGAGTCAGGGTGCGGGTCAGGCAACAACAGGATCACCCCATCCTCGGGCAGTGCGCACGGGTCGAGGGCCGCCACCGAACCGCAGCGCACCCATGTTGTCATCGCCGGGGCACCGTGATTCGAAACATTTTTCCGATGTGACGAATCACATAGAGACAAATCCATCCCGTCCCTTGCCGACTCGGCGTCGCTATGCACGCGTTGACCGGGGCCCGTCGTGCCCTGGCGGCGCCCGGTGCCGAGACCGCCGGCGTGGCGGCGGCCGGGCCGCCGCTCGGGTCGCGCTGCCTAGTGCGCTGACCAAGAAAGTGGGCGCCGGCCGGCAGGCCGGACCGGCTGCGGCGACCCACACCCGCACGCATGGCATCCGCTACTTCCACGGCTGCTACAGCCTCGGCGACGACCAGCTCTGGGGCGTGATGCGCCGCCGCAAGGGCGGCGACTACAGCTTGGCCGCGCTCAAGTCGATTCGCGCCGCCCGCCCGGACGGCGCCCCGATCTACGTGATCCTGGACAACCTGTCGGCGAACAAGACCCCGCAGATCCGGGCGTGGGCCGCCCGCAACAAGGTCGAACTCAGCTTCACTCCCACCCAGGCGTCCTGGGCCAACCCGATCGAGGCCCAGTTCGGGCCGCTACGCGCGTTCACCCTGGCCAACTCCGACCATCCCAACCACACCGTCCTGGCCCGGGAAGTGCAGCGCTACCTGCGGTGGCGCAACGCCAACGCCCGCCACCCCGACGTCCTCGCCGCCCAACGCCGGGAACGAGCCCGCATCCGCAGCGAACGCCAACATCGCTGGGGCCGACCGCGAGCCAAGGCCGCGTGTCGCTCAGACCCGGTGAACCTTCTTGGTCAGTGCGTTAACGAAGGTTCAGGCCTCCGTCTAGGAGGATCACCTCACCGGTGAGGTAGGAGTTGCCGATCACGGCGGAGATGAGGTCCGCGACGTCCGAAGGTTGGGCCGGGCGACGCATGGGGCTGGCCGTGTTCCACAACGCGTGAGCGTCGCTCCAGTCGGCGGTCAGCGGCGTATCGACCAGTCCGGGGGCGACGGCATTGACCCGAATGTCAGGGCCGAGGGCCGCGGCCAGCAGTTTCGTGACGTGGTTGAGCGCTGCCTTGCTCGCGGCGTACGCGATCGAGCTGCCCTTCGGGCGGACGCCGGCGTGACTCGTCACGTTCACGACGCATCCGTTCGACTCCCGGAGCGCGGGTAGCGCCGCCGTACAAAGCAGCCAGGGTGCGATCAGGTTAACGTCAAGGAGACGGCGCCAGTCGGCAGCAGTCAGCCCCTGCAGGTCCGCGTGCGGAACCGGCCAACTGATACCCGCATTGTTCACCAGTACGTCGAGACGCCCATGATCAGCCAGCACCCGCGAGATCAAGCCAGCTGCGGCCGCGTCCTCGGCGAGGTCCGCCTGCTGATATGTCCCACCGAGTTCCGCAGCCAACGCGGTCCCCGCTGCACGGCTCGACCGCGAATGGATCACCACAGTCATCCCGTCCGCCGCCAGCCGTCGCGCCGTCGCCGCCCCGATTCCCGACGCCGACCCGGTCACTAACGCCACTTTCTGCATCCGACCAGCCTACTGAGCTGGTCATGAACGCTTGCCGGGTAAGCGCCACGCGGCTCTGGTGTGGGGATCCGCCCCAGCGTTGCCGCCCGGCGTGTCACAACCGGTGAACGTTTTTGGTCAGCGCACTAGTCGAGGAGCCGGCCGGCGGGGAAGGACGCCTCGGGCACGGGTGGCAGGCGCGCCGGCGAAGCCGGGTCCGGGCGTAGCCCGGGCAGCTCGGGACGCCCGGGCGGGGGGACGACGATGCCCGGGTCGGGGGATCGGTCAGGTGTGGGCTTCCCGGGCTGCGGCGTGGCGGGCGCGGTGGGTGTCGTCGGCCCGCCGTCACCTGAGGGCGCCGGGGGCGAGGCGCCCGTGGCCGGCGCGCCGGGCGGCGCCAACGTTTCCAGCAGCGCGTGTTGCAGGGAGTCGAGTTTCGCGCTCAGGCGGCGGACGGCGCTTGGGTCGTCGATCGCGGTGAGCTGCGTCCGCGCTTCCTCGGCCAGGGTCCGGGCCTCATCCAGCCGCCCTTCGGCGGCGGCGGTACGGGCGCGCTGGATGGTGTGTTCGACGAGCCGCACATCCGCCTGTTCCGGATAGAGCACCCTGGTCAGGGACCACAGGGGGCTGGTCGGCCCGGCGTGCCTGCTGCCCACTCCGAGCCCGGCGGAGATGACGGCGAGCGCGACGACGGCGGCGGCGAGGCGCAGCACCCTCCGGCCGAGCAGTGCCGACCGGGCCTTCCTCGTCGGCACGGGACCGACGGCGGGCCTGAGGGGGTGGTCGTCATCATCGGCGATGTCGACGTCGCCGCGCCAGGCGGCCAGCATCTCGGCGAGGTGGTCGCCCGCCGGTCCCGGCTCGCCGCGGCCGAGCGCGTCGAGCAGTTCGTCGTCCCGGGCGATCGTCGACAGGTCCAGCTCCTCGCCGCCGTCGCGGGTCTGCTCCCTCATGCCGCCACCTCGTCGAGTGTGTCGCCTGCCAGGGTACGAAGGCGGGCAAGGGCCCTTGACTGCGTCACCCGGACGGCGGCGGCGGACATGCCGACGACGGTGCCGACCTCCTCGGCGGAGAGACCCACCGCCACCCGGAGGACCACGATCTCCCGCTGCACGTCGGGCAGGCGGTTGAGCAGCACCGACAGCCGGCGGGCGAGGTCGGTGGCCACGGCCTGCTGCTCCGGCCCGGGCTCCGCGGCCGGCAGGTCGAGAGGCGTGTCGGCCACGGTGACGGAGGCGGCCCGTACGGCGGCGCGCTGCGCGTCGGCCACCTTGTGCCCCGCGATGGCGTAGACGAACGCCGCGAAGGGCGTGCCCTGCTCCCGGTAGCGGGGCAGCGCCCGCAGCACCGCCAGGCAGATCTCCTGGGCGACGTCGTCGGCGGTCACGTACGCGCCGCCGATCCGGCCCAGCCGCGCGCGGCAGTATCGCACCAGCCCCGGACGGATGTCGCTGAGCAGGGTCGCGACGGCTGCCCGGTCGCCGTGGGCGGCCCGGCGGAGGAACTCGGGCTCGATCGTTGTGGTCATCGCGTCGCGGAACACCTTCGTTACCAGCGGATTACGGGGCACGCTATCGAGCCCGGCCCTTTTTGCCTAGCGCACGTTCCGTGCCCACGGCCTTCCGGGTGGTAGTTGTCGCGGCCGGGTTGGTCGCGCCGATGTCTCCAGTGGGGGGCCCGGACGGCAAGCGTGGGCGTCGAGGTGACCGTGCAGGGCTGACCAGGTCCTTCGCCGGCGGGGTCGGCGTCGTGGCGGGGCCACCGCACCGGAATTGGCCGGCGCGGCCGCCGGCGTCGGGTGGCAGGGTGGAGCCACCCGAGGTGCGCGGTCCGTGCCGGCCGCCGACCGGCCCGGCGACGACCGGTGAGGAGGCCACCACCGTGACCGATCCGCTGCGCGACGGCGACGCCGACGCCGTGCTGCGCCAGGTGTACGAAGCCGCCGGCCCCTACCTGTCGTCCCTGCCGGACCGGCTGGTGCACGACCCGGGCACCGAGCCGCTGCTGCGTGAGCTGTGGCGGCCGGCCGGCGACGGGAAGCTGCCGGAGCGGGGCGAGGGCGCCGCCGCTGCGGTGCGCCGGCTGCTGCGGGTCGGTACGGCCGCCGCCACGCACTCGGCCGGGCCACGGTTTTTCCACTTCATCATCGGCGGGGCGACCCCGGCGGCGCTGGCCGGCGACTGGACTGCCGCGCTGCTGGACCAGAACGTCGCGTTCCGCGCCTCGTCCCCGTTCGCCGCCGCGACGGAGACGATCGCGCTGACCTGGCTGCGGGAGCTGTTCGGCCTGCCGGAGCGGTTCGGCGGTGCGCTGGTCGCCAGCGCCACCTTCGCCAACGTCACCGGGCTCGCCGCCGCCACCCACTGGTGGGCCGAACGGCACGGGGTGGACGTGGCGGCGCGGGGGCTGGCCGGGCTGCCGCGGATGCCGGTGCTCTCCGGCGGGTACGTGCACGCCAGCGACCGCAAGGCCCTGCAACTGCTCGGGCACGGGCGGGACTCGGTCGAGGTCCTCGCCCGCGACGGCGTGGGCCGGGTCGACCTCGCCGCGCTGGAGCGCCGGCTCGCCGAGATCGACGCCCCGGCGGTGCTGATCGCCAGCGCGGGTGAGGTGAACGCCGGTGACTTCGACCCGGTGGTGGAGCTGGCCGACGTCGCCGAGCGGCACGGCGCGTGGCTGCACGTCGACGGCGCGTTCGGCATCTTCGCCGCCCTGTCTCCGCGCACCCGTCACCTGGTGGAGGGGATCGAGCGGGCGGACTCGATCGCCGGCGACGGCCACAAGTGGCTCAACGTGCCCTACGAGAGCGGATTCGCGTTCCTGAAGGACCCGGCGCGGTTGCCGGCGGCGTTCGGCATGCCCGGCGCGGCGTACCTGCCGGGGGAGGGCAGCGCTCTGCCGTCAGCGTCCGGTGGGCCGGACTACGCGCTGCTCGGGCCGGAGTCGTCGCGCCGGGCCCGGTCGCTGCCGATCTGGGCGACCCTGGCCGCGTACGGCCGGGACGGGCACCGGGCGATGGTCGAGCGGCACCTCGACCTGGCGCAGCGGCTGGCCGGGCTGGTCGACGAGGCGCCGGAGCTTGAGCGGCTCGCCGACGTGCCGTTGAACATCGTCTGCTTCCGCGCCAACCCGCCCGGTATGCCTGGGGATGCTCTCGACGACCTCAACCGGCGGCTGGGCGCCGCGCTGCTGGCGGACGGCCGCGTCTACGCCGGCACCACCGTCTACGACGGGCGGGTGGCGCTGCGGCCGGCGATCGTCAACTGGCGCACCACCGAGGGCGACATCGACCTGCTGGTCGACGTGGTCCGCGAGCTGACGGCCAAGCTGACCGGTTGACGGGCCCGGTGGCCCGGTTCGCCGAGTTCGTGGTCGACCCGGCGCCGCTAACGGCCGCGCCCGCCGTCGTACCGCGCCGCCGAGTCGGTGAGCTCCCAGAACTCGGCGGGGAGGTGGGTGATGACGTCGTCGTAGTCGCCGGGCGGGATGGCCTCGCGGAGGGTGTCGAACACCGCCCGCATGCCGGCCTTCGCGGTCGTCCCGTCGACCTCGGCCCGTCCGCTGACCTGCTGGACGAACGCGTCGACCCCGAAGCGCTGGGCCTTGTCCCTGGGCGCGAACGCGTAGGCCCGCAACTCGTCGGGAAGCCGGGCGGAGAGGTCGCGCGCCTCGCCCCCGTCGATCCGCTCCGCCAGGGTCGTTAGCGTGGCGCGCGTGATGGCGGTGGCCTGCTCGGGCGACGTGCGCAGGCGTTTCGCCACCGAGTCGATGAACTCGCTGTTGTCCACCTTCCGGCCTCCCTCTCCGACGGGTAGCGCCGTCTACCCGGGTGCCGGCGCGGCAAACGGCCGGGCGCGGCATCCGGGGCCGGTCCGTACGTGTCAGGAGGCGGCGGACGGCGTCATGCCGGCGGGCGCGAGTGCCACCGGGGCGCCGCCGGCGAGCCGGCTGCGTTCGGCGGCGAACGCCATCCGGTGGCTGTCCAGGGACTCCTGCGGCCCCGAGCGCATCCGGGACCGGTCGCCGGTGGCCACCGCCTCCACGAAGGCCGCCATCAGCGCCATGTCGCCGCCGCCGTGGCCGGAGCCGGCGTCCGCCCCGCCGCCCCGGGTGTCGGTGGTGACGGTCTCGCCGGTGACGAAGTCGGTGACGGCGACCTGTTCGCCGTCGCCCTCCAGGTAGCCGTGGGTGCCCATGATCCGGGTGCGCCGGTGCCCGCCGGGGGTGAAGGCGCTCATGGTGAGGGTGGCGGTCGCGCCGCCGGCGAACGAGATGGTCACGCTCTGGTGGTCGGCGACGTCGTTCCCGCCGCCGTAGACGCACCGGCCGTACGGTCCGTCGTGGAGCGCGGCGTCCACTCCCGCCTCGGTCAGGTCGCGGGTCACCACCGCCAGCGGCCACTGGTGCCGGTCGGGGTCGGCAAGACAGGCGCGGTAGAAACGGGCGGCCGAGTAGGGGCAGGTCGACTCGACCCGGCAGTCGAGGCAGCGGTCGGCGGCGCCGCGCGGCCGGTTGCCGGGGTGGAAGTGGTGCAGTGCGCCGACGCTGCTGACCCGCGTCGGGGTGTCGTCGACGATGTAGCGCAGCCAGTCCAGGTCGTGGCAGCACTTGGCGAGCAGGCTGCTGGAGGAGTCCTCGGCGCGGCGCCAGTTGCCGCGGACGTAGGAGTGCGCGAAGTGCCACCAGCCGACCGGCTCCAGGTGCTCCACGCCGACGATCCGGCCCAGCGCGCCGCTGTCGACGTACCGCTTCACCGCGTCGGTGTAGCGGGTGTAGCGCAGCACGTGGCAGACGGCGAGCAGCACGCCGGTTCGCTCGGCTGCCGCGGCAACGGCCTGGCACTCGGCCTCGCCGGGTGCGATCGGCTTCTCCAGCAGGATGTGGTAGCCGAGGTCGGCGAGGCGGACGGCCGGTTCGGCGTGCTCCCGGTCCGGGGTGGCGAGGACGACGGCGTCGGCCAGTCGGGGTTGCGCGGCGAGGTCCTGCCATGATTCGAACGACGCGGACGCCGGGACGCCGTGGGCGTCGGCGAGCGCGGTGCGGTGGGCGGGCCGCGGGTCGGCGACCGCGACGACGCGGGCCCGCTCGGGGTGGCGCAGTGCGTATCCGGCGTACGTGCTGCCGCGGTTGCCGGCGCCGACGACGGCGAGGGTGACGGTCATCGGAGTCCTTCGCTATTACGGTTCTGGATCGATCTGTCCAGGTATTCACACGAACAGTAACGATGTGACCTCGGTGCATACGGGCTCTAGTATCGGCCCGGACCGTAAGTTAATGTACTGCGAACCTGACTCCCCCGGAAGGATGCGAGATGCGTGTTCGGAAGAGCCTGTCGGCCGTGGCGGTGGCGACCGTCGCCGCGCTCGCGGCTACGGGCTGTGGCGGTTCCGGCTCCGGTGACTCCGGCAAGGCGACCGTGACAATGTGGACATATCCAGCTATCTTCGACGAGGCGAAGCACCGCGCGCACTGGGACGAGACCATCAAGGCGTTCCAGGCGACCAACCCCGACATCAACGTCAAGGTTGAGATCTTCCCCTGGGCCAACCGCGACCAGGCGCTCGCCACCGCGATCGCGGGCAACAAGGGGCCGGACGTCGTCTACCTGATCCCCGACCAGCTGCCCAAGTACGCCCGCAACATCGAGCCCGTCGACAAGTACCTCGACGAGGCGACCAAGAGCGACCTGCACGCGAACGTGGTGCAGTCGGTGACCATCGACGGCAAGATGATGGGCGCCCCGATCCTCACCAGCGCCTCCACCCCGATCTGCAACAAGAAGGTCTTCGCGGCCGTCGGCGAGACGAACTACCCGACGAGCTGGAACGACCTGCTCACCCTGGCTCCGAAGTTCAAGGCCAAGGGCTACGACATCATCTCGTACGCCGGCGACGCCAAGCAGACCCTGAACCAGACCTTCTACCCGCTGCTCTGGCAGGCCGGGGGCGACGTGTTCAGCCCGGACGGCAAGTCGGTCGCCTTCAACAGCGACGCCGGGAAGAAGGCGCTGAACTTCCTCAAGCAGCTCGTCGACGGCGCCTACGTCGACAAGTCCATGATCACCGCCGTCCCGCCGATCGAGCAGACCCGCATCGCGCAGAACAAGGTCGCCTGCAGCTGGTACACGCCGGTCGCCGAGATCGAGAAGTTCTGGGGCAAGGAGAACATCCAGGTCATCCCCCACCTCACCGAGACCAAGCAGATCGGCTACGGGACCGTCGGCTCGCTGTCGATGCTGAAGACCTCCAAGGACAAGGAGGCGGCCGGCAAGTGGCTGGCCTTCGCCACCAACGCCGAGAACACCAAGAAGTACGACATCGGTGCCAGCCTCTTCTCCCCCAGGAAGTCCAGCGGTCCGCTGTATGCCAGCGACCCTGTCCTCGGGGAGCAGGAGAAGCACGTGGCCACCAGCACGGTCGGCCCGCTGCACGAGAAGGCCCGCGACGTCCAGGGCGTCCTCTCCCCGGAGATCCAGGCCGCCCTGCTCGGCAAGAAGTCTGTGGACCAGGCGCTCGAGGACGCGGCTAAGGCCGCCACTCCGCTGCTCGGATAGTGCCGGCGCGGCTCGCGGTGGGCGCACCCGGCCCACCGCGAGCCGCCGAGAAAGGTTGTCAGATGGTTGCACTACCGGGGACCCGCCGCCCGCGCATACGCGTGCGCCGCCCCTCCGCCCGCGAGGCCGGCACGGCGCTGCTGTTCGTCCTGCCGTTTCTGCTGCTCTTCGTCGTCTTCCGGTTCGGGCCGGCGATCGCCGGGGTGGTCCTCGGCTTCACCGACTACACCATCGGTGGCGAGACCAGCTTCACCGGGCTGGAGAACTTCCGCCGGCTCGTCGACGATCCCACGTTCTGGACGGCGCTGCGCGTCACGGTCCTGTTCACCGCGCTGTCCGTACCGCTGTCGATGCTGGCCTCCCTCGGCATGGCGCTGCTGACCCGCCGCGCCTTCCGCGGCGCGAAGCTCTTCCGGTCCATCTTCTTCCTGCCGGTGGTGACCAGCCTGGTCCTCGCCGGCGTGGTCTTCGCCTGGGTCTTCGCCGAGGATGGGCCGTGGTCGCGGGCCATGGGCGCGATCGGCCTGCCGGCCGGCTCCTGGCTCGCCGACAGCGTGCTGGTGGTCCCCGCGCTGGTGCTGGTCTCGGTCTGGTCCCGCTTCGGCTACGGCATGCTGATCCTGCTCGCCCGGATGCAGGACATCCCGGCGGAGCTGGAGGAGGCCGCGCTGACCGACGGCGCGTCGGCGTGGCAGCGCTTCCGGTACGTGACGCTGCCCCAGCTGCGGCCCGCTCTCTTCTTCGTCGCCATCATCGAGACCACCGTCTCGTTCCAGGTCTTCGACCTGATCTACGTGATGACCGGCGGCGGCCCCGTGCGGTCCAGCTACAGCCTGGTCTACCTGCTCTACGACCAGGGCTTCAAGTACTTCGACCTGGGCTACGCCAGCGCCGTCGGGGTCGCGCTGTTCGTGCTGACGATCATCGTGGCGCTGATCCAGCGGCTGACCCTCGGGAGGGAAGAATGACGGACACGATCACGCCCGCAGCCACCGCCGTCCCCACCCCGCCGGCGTCGCCCACGCGCGCCCGGCCGTACCGGCCCGGCCGGCCCGGCAAGGGCTGGGTGGTCGGCCGCACCACGCTGCTGCTGATCGGCGCGGCGGTCACGCTCTTCCCCTTCTACGCGATGGTCGTGCTGTCGTTCAAGCCGACCGGACCGGTCACCTTCCCGGACAGCCTGCTGCCGTGGCCGTTCTCCACCGAGGCGTACGACCAGGTGATCGGCGCCAAGAGCGTGCTGCGCTGGATGTGGAACACCGTCATCTACTCGGTGGTGTCGGTCGTCGGCGTGCTGCTGTTCGCCTCGATGGCCGGCTACGCCTTCGCCAAGAAGCGGTTCCCCGGCAAGGAGACCATGTTCTGGTCGTTCCTGGCGATGCTGATGGTGCCGTACCACGTCACGATGATCCCGACGTTCATCATCATCTCCGAGCTGAACGGCGTGGACACGTACTGGGGCATGATCGTGCCGACCCTGGCCAACGCCCAGGCGGTGTTCCTGATGCGGCAGTTCATCGCCTCGCTGCCCGACTCGCTGTTCGAGGCGGCCCGCCTCGACGGCTGCTCCGAGTGGCGGGTGTACGTCTCGATCGTGCTGCCGCTGATCAAGCCGATCCTCGCCACGCTCGGCGTCTTCGTCTTCCTGTGGCACTGGAACGACTTCCTGTGGCCGCTCATCGTCGGGCAGAGCCTCGACATGCGTACCCTCACCACCGGCATCGCCTCGCTCCAGCAGGAGAACGTGGCGCTGAACATGCTCCTCGCCGGGTCGGTCGTGGCGTTCGTGCCGATCTTCATGGCGTACCTGATCGGACAGCGCTACTTCCAGGAGGGCGTCGCCACGACGGGCATCAAGGGATGAGCGTCATCGCGGTGGCGGCCTCGCCGGAGGTCCGCGAGCTGTTCTTCGACACCGACGCCTGGGCGGCGCTGGCTCGGCTGGGGGAGGTGCGGATGCCGGCCGACGGCGCCGACGTCGGGGACGAGACCGTGCTCGCCCGGCTGCTCACCGACGCCGACGTGGTGGTCACCGGCTGGGGCACCGCGCCGCTGTCGGCGGCGGTGCTCGCCGCCGCGCCCCGGCTGCGGCTGCTCGCGCACACCGGCGCCAGCGTCAAACCGTTCGTCACCCCCGCCAGCTTCGCCCGGGGCGTCCGTGTCACCCAGGCCGGCGAGGCGATGGCGTACGCGGTGGGGGAGCAGGCGTTCGCGCTGACCCTCGCCCTGCTGCACCAGCTGCACCGCTTCGACCACGCGCTGCGGACCGGGGTCGACTGGGCGACCGCGAAGGCGGCGCCGCCGCGGCGGGAGCTGCGCGGGGCGGCGGTCGGGGTCGTCGGGGCTTCCCGCACCGGTCGGGCGTACCTCGGCCTGGTGCGGGCGCTCGGGGCGCGGGTGCTGGTGGCCGACCCGTACCTGTCCGACGGCGAGGCCGCGACGCTCGGGGTCGAGCGGGTCGCGCTCGACGACCTGCTCGCCCGCAGCCTCGTGGTGTCCCTGCACGCGCCGGTGCTGCCGGAGACCGTCGGGATGATCGGCGCGCGCGAGCTGGCCCTGATGCCCGACGGCGCGCTGCTGGTCAACACCGCCCGCTCGGCGCTGGTCGACGAGGCCGCGCTGCTGGCCGCGCTGCGCTCCGGGCGGATCGACGCCGCGCTGGACGTGTTCGACGCCGAGCCGCTGCCGGTGGACCATCCGTTCCGGCGGCTGCCGAACGTGCTGCTGACCCCGCACGAGGCGGCCGGGACGGTCGGGTCGCGGCGGCGGGCCGCCGACATCGTCGTGGACGAGATCGACCGGTTCCTACGCGGGGGGCAGCTGCGCCACGAGGTGCGACCGGAGCACCTCGATCGCACGGGCTGAGCGCGGCTGACCTGCTCTGGCGCGGCGGCAACCCGGATGAGTAGCCTCTGCGCTCATGCGCATCGCCCTCGCCGGACTGGCCACCAGTCACCCCTACACCGACGCCCGCACCCTGCGCGACGACGCGGAGCTCGTGGTGTGGGAGCCCGACCCGCAGCGGCTGGCGCGGTTCCGGGCCGAGCAGCCGGACGCGGCGGTCGCGCCGGACCTGGCGGCGCTGCTGGCGACCGACCCGGACGGCGTGGTCCTCACCGTCCCCACCTCGGACGTGCCGGAGGCGTTGGCGCAGGTGCTGGAGCGTAAGCTGCCGTGCTTCGTCAACAAGCCGGCCGCCGCGACCGTCGAGCAGCTCGACCGGTTGGAACGCGTCGTGGCGCGGGCCCCGGAGCTGGTGCTCTCCTCCTCGGTGCTGCGCTTCGCGCCGGAGTTCGTCGCGTTCGACGTGCCGCGCGACGAGGTGCTGTCGGTGCGCGCCACGGTCCGGCACGACGTCGGGATCTGGGCCACCGGCTACAACCCGTGGCAGGACGACCCGGCGGTCGGCGGGGGCACCCTGGTCATGATGGGCCTGCACGGGGTGGAACTGCTCGTCGCGCTGCTCGGGCCGGCCGTGCGGCTGGTGGGGGCCGCCGGCACCGTGCGCCGGCACCGGGGCCTGCGCTCGGAGGACACGGGGCTGCTGGCCGTGCAGTGGGACGACGGGGTGCCCGGCACGGTGGAGGTGCTCGGGGTCAGCGAGGGCGAGGCGTACGAGGTCACCGTGCACACCGCCGCGGGGGAGCGCCGGGTGGTGCTGCGCGGCGGGGCCGACGAGTTGGGCTACCGGGCCACCATCGACGCGTTCGTCGGCATGGTCCGGGGCGCCCCGAGCCCGGTGCCGTGGGCGCAGACCCGTGCGGTCCTGGACGTTCTCACCTCGGCGCGCGCCGTGGCCTGACAATCGCCGACCCGATCCACGCGTCGGGTGCCTTGACGCCCCTCCGGCCGGAGGTTACGGTCATGACCGTTACTTCGGAAGGGGTGTGGTGGCATGCGTACGGTGGCGGACCTGGAGGAGCGACTCTCCCGCCCGCGGGACGTCCTGGTGGACGATCTGCGCAAGCTCGACGGGGACATCCTGATCCTCGGGGCGGGCGGCAAGCTGGGGCCGAGCCTCGTCCGGCTGGCGCTGCGGGGCGTGGCGGCGGCCGGCACCGGCGCCAAGGTCATCGCGGTGTCCCGCTTCTCCGAGGCGGGGCTGGCCGACGCCCTGCGCGACGAGGGCGCGGTGGTGGTCGAGGCGGACGTCACCGACGACGCCGTGCTGGCCGCGCTGCCCGACGCGGCCAACGTGGTCTTCCTGGTCGGGGCGAAGTTCGGCACCTCCGGCCGGGAACACGCCACCTGGGCCACCAACACCTACCTGCCCGGGCGGGTCGCGCAGCGCTTCGCCGGATCCCGCCTGGTGGCGCTGAGCACCGGCAACGTCTACCCGCTGGTCCCGGTGACCTCCGGCGGCTGCGTCGAGGAGGTCCCGGTCCAGCCGGTCGGCGAGTACGCCATGTCCTGCCTGGGCCGCGAGCGCATCCTCACCCACTTCGCGCTGCGCGACGACACCCCGCTGGCCCTGATCCGGCTCAACTACGCCGTCGAGATGCGCTACGGCGTCCTCGTCGACATCGCGCGCACGGTGCACGCCGGCGAGCCCGTGGACCTCACCATGGGGCACGCCAACATCGTCTGGCAGGGCTACGCCAACGAGGTCACGCTGCGCGCCCTGCTCCACACGCGGACACCGCCGTTCGTGTTGAACCTGACCGGGCCGGAGCTGGTCTCGGTCCGTCAGGTCGCCACCGCGCTCGCCGCCCGACTGGGCCGTGAGCCGGTCTTCACCGGCACCGAGGCGCCGACCGCGCTGCTGTCCAACGCCCAGCTCTGCCACCGGCTCTTCGGCTACCCCGACGTGCCGGTCGCCGAGCTGATCGACCTGACGGCGGACTGGGTCGCCGACGGCCAGCCCCTGCTCGGCAAGCCGACCGGGTTCCAGACCCGCGACGGCAAGTTCTAGGAGAGACCGTGTTGACCGCATCGAGCACCCGACAGACCTCGGCCCTGGCCCGGTTCCAGCGCGGCTGCGTCATCCCCGCGCACCCGCTGGCCCTGGACGCCGACCGCAAGCTCGACGAGCGCCGGCAGCGGGCGTTGACCCGCTACTACCTGGCCTCCGGCGCGGGGGGCATCGCCGTCGGCGTGCACACCACCCAGTTCGCCATCCACGACCCGAAGGTCGGGCTAC
The DNA here is from genome assembly GCF_043204765.1 of Micromonospora sp. NPDC047730. Lineage (NCBI taxonomy): Bacteria > Bacillati > Actinomycetota > Actinomycetes > Micromonosporales > Micromonosporaceae > Micromonospora > Micromonospora sp. NPDC047730. Next base: position 58,813 of record NZ_JBIDCU010000013.1, read on the forward strand.
TCGCCCCCGTGCTGGAGCTGGCCGCCGAGACCGCGGCCGGCTCGGACGCCATCCTGGTCGCCGGTGCCTGCGGCGACACCGCCCAGGCGGTCGCCGAGGCGGAACTGGCCGCCTCGCTCGGCTACGACATGGTGCTGCTGTCGCCGTACGCGCCGCTGGACGAGGACGCCCTCGTCGAGCGGGCGCGCGCGGTCGGCGAGGTGCTGCCGGTGATCGGCTTCTACCTGCAGCCGGCCGTCGGCGGGCGACTGCTGTCCCGGGACTTCTGGGCCCGGCTGGCCGCCCTCGAGTCGGTGGTCGGGATCAAGGTGGCGCCCTTCGACCGCTACCGCACGCTGGACGTGCTGCACGGCGTGGTCGCGGCCGGCCGCAACGACGACCTGGCGCTCTACACCGGCAACGACGACCACATCCTCGCCGACCTCGTGGCGCCGCACCGGGTCGTCGTCGACGGTCGGGCCGTCGAGGTCGAGTTCGTCGGCGGGCTGCTCGGCCAGTGGGCGGTCTGGGCGAACACCGCGGTGACCCTGCTCGACGAGGCCCACCGGGCCCGCTCCGGCGACGACGCCGCGCTGCGCCGGCTGCTCACCCTCGACGGCCACCTGACCGACGCCAACGCGGCCATCTTCGACTCCGCCAACGGCTACCACGGCTGCATCCCCGGCATCCACGAGGTGCTGCGCCGGCAGGGCCTGCTGGCCGGCCGCTGGTGCCTGGACCCGGCTGAGGAGCTGTCGCCGGGGCAGATGGTCGAGCTGGACCGGGTGCACCGGGCGTACCCGCACCTGCGCGACGACGACTTCGTCGCCGAGCACCTCGACACCTGGCTGTCCTGACCACGCGGTGGCGAGGCCGGCGGCGGGGGACCGTCTCCGCAGCCGGCCTCGCGGCCGCCCGCCCCGGGCAGGGGCGGGCGGGCCGTCAGAGGGTCAGGCGGTAGAGGGTCAGCGGCCGGCCGCTGGTGCCGGAGGCGAGGTTGCCGGTCCGCTCGGCCAGGCCGGCCAGCTCCAGGCGGTGCAGCATGCGCCGCGCGGTGCGCTGCTGCACCCGCAGTTGGTCGGCGACCTCCCGGCTGGTCAGCGGCTCGTCGCCGACCGCCGTGCGCACCTCGCGCAGCCGCAGCAGGGTGGGCACGGACAGGCCGACCCGTTGGGCGATGACCGCCAGGTTCACCTCCGCCGGCGGCGGGGCCGGCGTGGTGGACTCCAGCACGATGTCGGTCTCGCCGCGCAGCGACAGCACGGCCGTGGTGGGGCCGACCCGCCGGGCCCGGCTCAGCGCGCGGCGTGCCAGGTTCTCCGCCTCGGCGGCGCTGCGGCCCAGCCCGAACCCGATCTGCACGGTCTCGTGCCGGTCGGCCAGGCGGCGCAGCATCGGCAGCGCCGTGAAGCCGCCGGTGGCGTCGTGCAGCGGCCCGCGGGTGGCGACGATGAGGTACGTGTCGGGGGCGAAGCGCGCGACGGTGCCGCCGAGCCCGGCCACCTCCTTGAGCAGCCCGTCGTCGCCGTCGGACAGGTTGGCCAGCCCGAGTGCGATCTGGGCGTCCTCCTGGGCCTGGCTGCCGACGTGCAGCAGGAGTTGGCGCAGCGCGGCGCGCACCGAGTGGTTCGACGGGGCGAGGCGGAACGCCGGCATCTCGTGGCGCAGCACCTCGTAGACCGAGCTGATGCAGGTGACGGCGACGTCCGCGCCGGCCTTGCGCTGCCGGCGGTGGAAGGCGACCACGTCGTCGGAGCTCAGGCCGCTGCGGTAGGGCAGCGACCGGACCCGGTCCACCGGCAGGTCGGCCTCGCCGAAGGTGCCGGCGACGTCGGCGCCGGTGACGGTGTCGATCGACATGCGGGTGACGTCGCGGCCGTCGCGCAGCAGCCGCACGGCGGCCTGGAGCAGGGTCGCGCCCGTGTAGTCGACGAAGACCGCCGGCCGGTGCAGCAGGTTCGCCTCCCGGGCGAGGGTGTACGGCACGACGCCGGTGAACAGCCACGCCTCGACCTGGCCGGCGTGCGCCTCGACGATCGCCGGTGCCTGCGACTCGTGGTCGTAGTGCAGCCGTCTGGCGGTGACGCCGGGCTGCTCCTCGCAGGTGGCGGCCACGTCGTCGACCAGGTCGTGCGGACCGACGACCCCGATCTCAATGGTCACCGCTGCCTCCTGTCAGGGTTGCGTTGTTCGCAGCACAAGATTACGGTCAGGCCCGGTATTACTGTAGCCCTGGGAGGGTGCGTGTCGTTCCCCAGCATGGCCGACGCCGGCGGCCGGACGATCGGTGCGGAGGAGCTGGCCGCTGTCAGCCGGGTGCTCCAGTCGGGCATGCTCAGCTCGGTCTGGGGCACGGAGGTCCGCGCCCTGGAGCGCGAGATGGCCGACCTCCACGGAGTGTCGCACGCCGTGGCCGCCAGTTCCGGGACCGCTGCGCTGCACCTGGCCGTCGCCGCCGTCGCGCCGGACCCGGGCGACGAGATCATCACGTCTCCGATCAGCGACTTCGGCACGGTCGCGCCCATTCTCGCCCAGAACGCCGTGCCCGTGTTCGCCGACGTCGATCCGTACACCGGCAACCTCGACCCGGCGGCGGTCGCCGCCGCGATCGGGCCGCGCACCCGGGCGATCCTCGGGGTGCACCTGTTCGGCGCGGCCGCCGACCTCCGCGAGGTCGCCGACACCGCCAGCGTGCCGCTGATCGAGGACTGCGCCCAGGCGTGGCTCACCCGCTACCCGGACGGCACCCTCGCCGGCACCGCCGGCGCGATCGGTTGCTTCAGCCTCCAGCAGTGGAAGCACATCACCTGCGGCGACGGCGGCCTGACCGTGACCGACGACGCCGTGCTGGCCCGCCGGATGCGGCTCTTCGCCGACAAGGGCTGGCCCCGCGACGAGGCCCGCCGGCACGTGAGCCTCGGCCTGAACTACCGGATGACCGAGCTGGCCGGCGCCGTCGCCCGCGCCCAACTGGCGAAGCTGCCCGGCGTGCTGGCCGACCGGCGGCGCACCGCCCGCCGACTGGCCGCCGCGCTGGCCGACCTGCCCGGCGTGCGCCTGCCGGCGGACCTCGACGCGCACGCCTGGTGGCTGTTCCCCATCGTGCTCGACCCGCCGCTGACCAACCACGAGGTGGCCGGGAAACTGGCCGCCGCCGGGATCCCCGCCCGCGCCGGCTACCTCCAGCAGCCGCTGCACTGCGCCCCGGCGCTGACCGAGGCCCCCGTCTACGGCACCTCCCGCTTCCCGCTGACCGTGCCGCCGGCCGACCGCCTGCCGGCCTACGGGCCCGGCGCGTTCCCGGTCGCCGAGCGGCTCATCGCGGAGACCCTGCTGGTGATCGACTGGAACGAGCGGTACACCGACGCACACGTCGACGAGATCGCCCGGGCGGTCCGGGCGGCGGTGACCCCGTGATCGCGCCGGCCGCCGCCGCGCTGCGCGACCGGCTGCGCTGGCGACTCGTCGCCGCCACCGCCACGCCGATGGACGCCGACCGGGCGGTCGACGCCGCGGTGCTCGACCGCTACCTGCGCGGCCTGGTCGTCGACGGCGCGGACGCCCTCGCCGTGTGCGCCCACACCGGCCGCGGCCCCCACCTCGACCCGGCGACCCGCGACCTGGTCGTGCGCCACGCCGTCGACACCGGGGTGCCGGTGGTCGTCGGTGTCGGCGGCCGGCCGGGGGAGCACACCGACGAGGTCGCCGCGCAGGCCGCCCGGGCCGCCGACCTCGGCGCCGCCGGCATCCTGGTCTTCCCCGTCGACGGCGACGCGGTCGCCCACCACGACGCCGTCTGGCGCGCCGCCGGCCTGCCGATGCTCGCCTTCGACCTCTACACCCGGCCGTACTCCGCGTCGCGGCTGGCCGCCCTGCTGGAACACCCCGGCGTCGCCGGGGTGAAGGTGGCCCGGCTGCACGACGCGATCGCCTGCCAGGCCGCCCTGGCCGCAGCGCACCGGGCCGACCGGCTGGCGGTCACCGGCGAGGACCGGATGTTCGGGCCGTCGCTGATGTGGGGCGCGCAGGCCGCCCTGGTCGGCCTCGCCGCCGCCGCCGTGCCGGTCACCGCCGCCGTGCTGCGGGCGTACGCCGACGGGAAGCACGACGACTTCGTCGCCGCCTCCGCCCGGCTCGACCGGCTCGCCGAGGTCACCTTCACCGACCCGATGGAGGGGTACGTGCACCGCATGCTCCAGATCGCCGCCGACGAGGGGCGGATCCCCGCCTCCCACGCGGTCGACGCGTACGCTCCGGCGCTACCGGACGGCGACCGGGACCGCGTGCTCGCGGTGGCGAGGCAGCGGTGAGCGGCAACCCGTTCGTCGCGGCCGACCTGCCCCCGGTCACCTTCGACGTCGACGTCCTCGTCGGCCGGTACGCCGACCGGCCGGGCCCCACCGGCGACCCCCGCGACGTCGCGGCCACCCTCCGCGCGAACGGCATCGCGCGGGCGGCCGTGGCCAGCCTCCGGGCGGCGCTGTTCGACATGGCCAGCGGCAACGACGAGGCCGCCGCCCTGGCCGGCCCCACCGTGCTGCCGGTCGGCGCGCTCGACCTGCGCGACCCGCTCGGCGCGGAGCGGGAGGTCGTCCGGCTCGCCGAGCGCGGCTTCCGGGCGGTGCGGCTCTTCCCCGACGAGCAGCGCGTCGAGCCGGACTTCCCGTCCGTGCGGCACGTCGCCCGCCGGGCCGCCGAGGCCGGCCTGGTCATCCTGACCGGCGGGGACGTCCGCCGGTTCTGGCGGCCGCTGCGCGGCGCGACCGTGGTCTTCCTGGACACGCACTTCTACCACCTGGGCGACTTCGTGGTGGCGGCCCGCGACGAGCCCGGCTTCCACACCTCCACCCGGCTGCTCAACTCGCCCGACGCGCTGGAGACCGTCGTCGCCCACGTCGGCGTCGGGCGGCTGCTCTACGGCTCCCGCACCCCGTTCTACGAGCCGGTCGTGCCGCGACTGCGGCTGGCCCGCGGCGGCCTCGGGCCGGCCGAGGTGGCCGCCGTGGCGGGCGGCAACGCCCGCCGGATCCTGGAGGGCCAGGAATGATCATCGACGTGCACGCCCACTGGGGACCCTGGTTCTTCAGCATGGACGTCGGGGCGGTCGCCACCAACCTCGCGGTGATGGACCGCTACGGCATCGACCTCGCCGTCGTCTCCGCCACCGAGGCGGTCATCTACGACGTCACCGCCGGAAACCGGGCGATGGCCCGGGTGCTGGAGACCAACGACCGCCTGCTCGGCTACCTGACGATCAACCCGCGCCGCCTCGACGACGCCGAACGGGACCTGCGCGAACTGCTCCCCACCGGCCGGTTCGTCGGCGTGAAGATCCACACCGACTACACCGGCTCCCCGGTGGACTCCCCGCAGGCCCGCGCGGCGCTGGAACTCGTCGCCGCGCACGACCTGCCCGCCCTCGTGCACACCTGGGACGCGACGCCGCTCGACCTGGCCCAGGCCGTCGCGGACATCCCCGGGCTGCGCGCCATCGCCGGACACATGGGCGCGAACGGCTGGCGGCACGCCGTCGAGGCGGCCAACTCGGTCGACCGGCTCTGGCTGGAGCCGTGCTTCTCGCACACCGAGGCGGGCCGGTTCGCCGCCGTGGCGGCGGCGGTCGACCCGCGGCGGCTGCTCTTCGGCACCGACGCCACGCTCATCGACCCCGCGGCGGCCTTCGGGGCGGTGCTCGCCGCCGACCTCGACGTGGAACTGGCCGAGCGGGTCGCCTGGCGCAACGCCGCCGAGCTGTTCCGTCTCGACGTGTAGCTGACGTCGGCTCTGTCCGGTCGCACCGGGCGTCGACGTGTCGCGGGGGCCGCCTCCTGACGGGAGGCGGCCCTGTCCGCTGTTGGCGGACGGCAGTAACCTGCTCGCCGCGCGCTCAGTCCGGGTCGGTGACCCGGGCCAGCACGATGCCGCAGACGATCAGGGCCAGTGCGGCGAAGCGGCCGACACCGACCGGATCCTTGTGCACGACGATGCCCAGCGAGATCGCGCCGATCGCGCCGATGCCGGTGAACACGGCGTAGGCCGTGCCGACCGGCAGGTCCTGCATCGCCCGGGAGAGCAGGTAGACGGCGGCGGCTCCGAGCGCGAAGCAGAGCAGGGTCGGCACCGGCCTGGTGAAGTTCTGCGTCGGCTTGATGGTCTGCGACCAGATGATCTCGACCAGGCCGGCGAGCGCCAGGACGAGCCAGCTCATGCCCGCGGTCCCGAGGGTGCCAGCGCCTCGGCGGCGACGGCGCGGGCCACGTCGACCGCCGCCTGCCGGGCATCGGCGTACGATCGGTGGTAGGACTCGCGCCACCGCTCCAGCCTCGGGTCCACGGTGGAGTTGACGAACTCGGTGTTGATGACGGTGACGTCGTCGACCTGGAAGTGGCCGAGGAAGAAGTCCCGCAGGTAGCGCTCCTGGTGGTCGACGGGCTCGCGCGGGGTGCCGGGGGCGTAGGAACCGCCTCGCGCGCCGGTGACGACGACCTTGAGGTTCAGCGTGGCGTGCGGGAACGTCACCTGGTCGATCCACAGCTTGAGGCTCGCGGGGATCGAGAAGTTGTACATGGGAGCGCCGATGAGCAGCACGTCGGCGGAGACCAGTTCGGTGAGCAACGGCTCCACCACCGCCCAGGCCTCCCGCTGAGCCGGGGTCCGCACCCCCTCGGCGAGGCGGCCGGGTTCGGTGATGGCGTGCCGCAGCGCGTAGTCGCAGATCTCGGTCCACGCCTCGCCGATGACGGGCACGGGGTCGGCGGCGAGATCGCGGTAGGTGTAGGTCCCCGTCGGGTGGGCGGCCCGCCACCCGTCGGCGAACGCCCTGCTCAGCGTGCGGGAGTGTGATGCCCGACGGGCGCTGGCGTCCAGGTGCAGCAGGTGGGCCATGACTCTTGTCCCTACTCGTCGGAGGAAACGGACACGATGTCCGGTTGTTCGGCGACGCTAGCAGCTAAGTGGACGCCGTGTCCATTTAACTGCGCGTGCGGTGGTCGTCGCAACCGGACGGGGTGTCCGGTTAGGCTGTCGGGATGGCGGATGACCTTCTGGCCCCGGCCCCCGCGGAACGGGCCGACGCCGCGGCCAACCGGCGACGCATCCTCGCGGCCGCGGAACGCCTGTTCGCCGAGCGCGGTCCGCAGATCTCCATGACGGACCTGGCCACCGCCGCCGGCGTCGGCCGCGCGACGCTCTACCGCCGCTACCCGGACGTCACGTCCGTGGCTGTCGCCCTCCTCGACGTCCATGAGCAGCGGTTGCAGCAGCAGATCCTCGCCGGCCCGCCGCCGCTCGGGCCGGGCGCGTCGCCTCGCCGCCGCCTCGAGGCGTTCTACGACTCCATGATCGATCTGCTCGAACGACACCTGCCTCTGGCCCTCGGCGCCGAACTGGGTGCCGCCCGCTTCGCCACCGGCGCCTACGGCTTCTGGCGGACGTTCGTCATGTCCCTGATCCGCGACGCCGGCTGGCAGGAAGACGCCCTCGCCGACGTCCTGCTCGCGCCGCTCGCCCCCGAGGTGTACCGGTACCAGCGCCACGACCGGGGGCGAACGGTGCCCGAGATCAAGTCGGCGCTCGCCCGCCTCGCGTACGTCCTGCCGGACTGACTCCGGCACGGAACGTCCTCGGCGACGAGGGCCTCGGCGGTGGTAAGGAACGGGCGGGTCAGGCGAGGCGGTGGTCGAGGGCGGTGTGGCGGCGCCCGGCGCCGACGGTGCGGACGGCGGCGGCGAGGGCGCGGCGGGAGCCGACGAGGACGACGAGCCGCTTGGCGCGGGTGACGGCGGTGTAGAGCAGGTTGCGTTGCAGCATCATCCACGCACTGGTGGTCAGGGGGATGACGACGGCGGGGTACTCGGAGCCCTGCGAGCGGTGGATGGTCATGGCGTACGCGTGGGCCAGCTCGTCGAGTTCGTCGAAGTCGTAGTCGATGCTCTCGTCCTCGTCGGTGCGTACGGTGAGGGTCTGCTCCTCGGCGCTCAGGGCGGTGACGATGCCGACGGTGCCGTTGAAGACGCCGGCCTGGCCCTTGTCGTAGTTGTTGCGGATCTGGGTGACCTTGTCGCCGACGCGGAACACCCGCCCGCCCACGCGGCGCTCGGGCTGCCCGTCGCGGGCGGGGGTGAGGCGCTGCTGGAGCAGCGTGTTCAGGGCCGCGGCGCCGGCGGGGCCGCGGTGCATGGGGGTGAGGACCTGCACGTCGCGCCGCGGGTCGAGGCCGAAGCGGGCGGGGACGCGGGTGCAGGCGACGTCGACGGTCAGGGCGGCGGCGGCCTCGGTGTCGTCGCAGGCGAACAGGAAGAAGTCGCCGAGCCCCTGGAGCAGGGGTGGCTTGCCGGCGTTGATGCGGTGGGCGTTGGTGACGACCCCGGACTCCGCGGCCTGCCGGAAGATCTGGGTCAGCCGGACCCGGGGGATGGCCGGGGCGGCGAGCAGGTCCCGCAGGACCTCCCCGGCGCCGACGGAGGGGAGCTGGTCGACGTCGCCGACGAGCAGCAGGTGCGCGCCGGGCGGGACGGCCTTCACGAGCTTGTTGGCGAGGACGAGGTCGAGCATGGACGCCTCGTCGACGACGAGGAGGTCGACGTCGAGGGGGTTGTCCCGGTCGTAGGAGGCGTCCCCGCCGGGGCGTAGCTGCAGCAGCCGGTGCACGGTGGCGGCGGGATGGCCGGTCAGCTCCGACAGTCGCTTCGCGGCGCGGCCGGTCGGCGCGACGAGGGTTACCTTCGCCTTCTTCGCGGCGGCGAGTTCGACGACCGAGCGGACGGTGAAGCTCTTGCCGCAGCCCGGCCCACCGGTCAGCACGGCGACCTTGGCGGTGAGGGCGAGCCGGACCGCCTGTTCCTGCTCCGGGGCGAGGTCGGTGCCGGTGCGGGCCTTCAACCAGGCCAGCGCCCTGCCCCAGTCGACGCCGGTGAAGTGGGGCAGCCGGTCGGCGCGGTGGTGCAGCAGCCGCAGCAGTGACCCGGCCAGGGACTGCTCGGCGCGGTGCAACGGCACCAGGTACACCGCTGCCGTCGGCTCGCCGTCCGGCCCGGGCAGGGTCTCGCGGACCACCCCCTCCTCGCCGACGAGTTCGTCGAGGCAGGTGGTGACGAGGTCGGCGGGCACGTTGAGGATCTTGGTGGCCTCGACGACCAGTTGACCGTCGGGCAGGTAGCAGTGCCCGTTGTCGGTGGCCTCGGAGAGGGTGTACTGGAGGCCGGCCTTGACCCGCTGGGGGCTGTCGTGCGGGATCCCCACGGCCTGGGCGATGGTGTCGGCGGTCTTGAACCCGATGCCCCACACGTCGGCCGCCAGCCGGTACGGCTCGTTCTTCACCACGGTGATGGAGGCGTCGCCGTACTGCTTGAAGATCCGTACGGCCAGCGAGGTGGACACGCCGACGCCCTGGAGGAAGACCATCACCTCCTTGATCGCCTTCTGCTCCTCCCACGCCGCGGTTATCTTGGCGGTGCGTTTCGGCCCCAGGCCGGGCACCTCGACCAGCCGGCTCGGTTCGGTCTCGATCACCTGGAGGGTGTCGAGGCCGAAGTGCGCGACGATCCGCTCGGCGAAGACCGGGCCGATGCCCTTGACCAGTCCGGAGCCGAGGTAGCGCTGGATGCCCTGGATCGTGGCCGGCAGGACGGTGGTGTAGGAGTGGACCTCGAACTGCCGGCCGTACTGCGGGTGTGACGACCAACGGCCGGACAGCCGCAGGCTCTCCCCGGGCTGGGCCCCCAGCAACGCCCCGACCACGGTGAGCAGGTCGCTGCCGCGGTCGGTGGACACCCGGGCGACGGTGTAGCCGGTCTCCTCGTTGACGTAGGTCAGCCGTTCGAGCACCGCGTCCAACACGGCCGACGGCGGGCGAGTGGGGGCAGTCACCCCGCCCATCCTGCCCTGCGTGCCGCTCGACGCTCGCGCGTGTCCCGGGTGAGGGTCACCCACCAGGCGATTCGGGTACGCCGGCACCCGTGGCGCCGGCAGCCCGTCGCACCGGTCGTCGGTCGAGGTCCCGGTCGGCCGCTGGTGGCGGGTTGCCCCGGTGGCAGGGGCGGGCGCCGCCGGGACGGGGGCGGCGCCCGCGTCCCGCCTCAGCAGCCGCACGTGTAGAAGAGGATGTCCCAGTGGCTGCCCTCCTTGGTGTAGAGGTTGCCGGAGGGCGCCCGGTACTGGTAGCCGAAGCCGGAGATGTAGCCGACGTAGGTGTAGTGCGCCGAGATGTAGTTCTGGATGCAGGTGCTCAGCGCGATGTCCAGCTTGTAGCCGTTCCAGTGGCTGTAGGTGCCGCTGGTGTGCCCGACCTCGGTGCCGGCGGTGATCGTGATGGCGCAACCGCTGGCGCGTTTGAAGGTGATGATCCCGTCGATGGTGGCCTGCCGGACGCCGTCAAACGAGGTGCAGGTCGAGACGTAGCGGTCGCTGCAGTTGCCGCTGGAGGTCCAGGAGATGCCGGCGGCGCTCAGTTGCGACGTGGCGCTGGAGTGGGTGATGGCGAAGGCCGGGCTGGCCAGCCCGAGCGCGGCCCCGATCGTGGCCGCGACAGCGACCAGCAGGGTGAGCAGGCGGCGGCGCAGGGGGGAGCGGGTGGACGACATGGCTCTCTCCGTTCGCGTGGGGGATCCTTGCGATGGGAAAGGCCGACCTTGAAAATTTTCTACCAGACATCGATGGATATGACTAGTGGGAGCTGGTGCCGCCCTGCCGGCGCGCTACCCGGTGGGGGACGGGGCGAGGTCGGTACAGCCGCGCAGGTCCCCGTACTCCCGGAGGATGCGCGCCGCGTCGTCCCCTCCGGCGAGCTGGGGCTGGCCGGTGCGGCGGGAGATCAGCGCCGGCACCAGCTCCGTCTTCACGATCTCCGCGCCGCGCAGGGTGACCCGCAGGATCCCCGTGTCGTTGCTGTACGCGTCGTCGCGCCACCACAGGAAGTTGCCCAGCCCGTACTGGACGAAGGTCCGGTCGATCCAGCCGTCACCGAGCAGCAGGTGCGCGTGGGTGCCGACGACGAGGGAGGCGCCCGCCCGGGCCATCTCACCCGCGAACGCCCGCGCGTCGGCGGGTGGGCAGCTGTCCCCCTCCGCGCCCCAGTGGACGTACACGACCACGACGTCGGCCTGCTGGCGCGCGGCGCGTACCGCGGCGACCGCCCGGGTCAGGTCCCTCGTCATCGCGATACCGGCACGGTCGTCGGTGGCCCGCCACTGCGACCACAGCTCGTCGACCTGGCTGAAGGCGAGGAAGGCGATCCGCGTGCCGCCGATCCGGGTCGTCCACGGCGCGTACGCCGCCGCCGCGTCGGCGCCCGCCCCGACGGTCGGCATCCCGGCGGCTCTCGCCGCGTCCACGGTGTCGGTCAGTCCGACCCGTCCGTAGTCCAGCGTGTGGTTGTTCGCGATCGACACGACGTCGACCCCGGCCGCCTTCACCGCCTCGTACGCACCCGCCGGAGCCCGGAAGAGGAACTGCTTCGGCTCCGGGGTGCCGCGCGTGGTGACCGCGGTCTCCAGGTTCACCATCGTCAGGTCCGCAGCGGACAGTGCCGACGAGATCGACCCGAACGCGGTCGCCGGATCGTCCAGCAGGGCCGCCGTACGGCCGGCGAAGTGCACGTCGCCCGCGAAGGCCAACGTGACCTCGGCCGGCCCGGCCCGCGACGGGGACGCCGTCGCCGCCGCGGCGGAGCGGGCCGGCTCACCGGCCGGCGGCGTGGACCCGACCCGGCATGCGGTCAGCGCCACGGTCAGGGTCGTCGCCAGCGCGACGAGGGATCGTGCCCGTCTCACCTCAGGCAGCGTACGGCGCAGCGCCTGTCTCGGCGCCGACTTGACGAAGTTGCCCGGCGCACCTTGGGTCGACACCATGACCGCGGGCACCGATGGCAGGCACGGTACGGAACGTCGGCCGTCGTGCCGACCACGTGTCGACTGGCAGGATGGACCCATGCGGGTTAACCGATGGTCGGCGGAGGCACTCGTCATCGTCGCCGTGATCCTGTCGGCGGCGGCCTGCACGTCTTCGCGGGATGTGGGCCAGCGTGACGGTCCGCGGCCCGCACCGGGAGCCGCCACCCCGGCCAGCGCCGGCACCGGTGCGCCGCCCCCGACCTCTGGAGGTCCCGCCCAGGTGACGTGTGCGGATTCCATCGGCGTCTCGCCTCAGCCACCCGACGGGTACCGGATCGTCCTGGGGGATGCGGCGGTGCCGACCGGGAGAGTGCTCCAGGTGGCGGAATCGGGGGAGGCAGACCCCGCTGCGCGGTGGTTCGCCAAGTGGGGATTGGTGGTGCGGGCAGGCGCAGAAGTCGACCTCCTGGTCGCACCTGGCTGGGAGGGCCGGGCCCGCATCACGTGGGGTCCCTCAGCGGCGCCCGCCGCGACCGTGCACGTGAGCGCCTGCGCGCCTGCCTCCGGCAAGGGTCAGTGGCTGACCTTCGCCGGCGGGACCTGGGTCGCGCGGGCGGCCTGCGTTCCGCTGCTCGTCCGTTCAGGTGGGCGACAGGCCGAGGTGCGTCTGGCGGTCGGCGCGCCCTGCGACGACGCCGACCGTCCGTAGCGCCACCCCGACGGCACACCGAGGCCGGGCCGACTCCGCCCGGCCTCGGGGTCCTGGTCGCGTACGCCACCGCGAGCGGATCACGGACCATGAACGATGTGGACGGCTCCAGCCCGCCGTGCGGTTAGATGTCCCGGTGGGCGGTGACTACGAGCGCGAGCGTGCCCGAAAGATACGGATGGCGAGCGGGAACCTCGGCCGCGCCATGCACCTGATGAGAAGCCGTGATCCGCAGGCGGCGGAGGACGGGTTCGCGCTGGTGCGGGACATGGCGGGCCAACACGTCGACGAGCTCATCGACGCGTTCGGCCGCGAGACCGACCACGGCGTGCGGTGTTGGCTGTTGGAACTGATCGGGGATGCGCGTTCACCCCGGGCGTTCGACGTGCTGGCTACGGAGCTGCTGAGCGACGACGAGTCCTTCAGCTTCTGGGCGGAACGGGGCCTGCGACTGCTGGACACCAGAGAGGCTCGACGGTTGCTGTGGCAGCGGAGAGGAGAACGCCGGGATGGTCCGGACCGCTGATGGACAGGAACCGCCGGCTGCCCGAGGGTGGGTCCATGACGACCGACAGAGCCCGGCTGGGCGCCGTGGCTCTCCTGGGGATCTCCGCCGTGGTCGGGGCCACTGCGGCGCTGTCCACCCTCGGGTTCGTGAGCGAGTACGGCACCAGGAGCGGGTCCTGGACCAGGGGAGCGGTGGACGGTCTCGAGTTCGCCGTCGTGCCGCTGCTGCTGACCGGCGCCCTGGCCGCAGCCGCCTTCGGGCTGGCCCGGCGCTCCGCGCTCCTACGGGGTCTGGCGGTGGCCGCGGCTCTCCTAACCGTTGGCGGCGTGCTGGTTGCCGGGGCACGAGGTGCCGTGGCCGGGTACGACCAATTGCCACGGCTGCCATCCTGTGATGGCGCGCAGACCGCCGGCTCGCCGGCGGAGCCGGTGGTCCACGCGGTGCAGGCGGCCTTCGCCGGCATCGCGCATCCCTGGCGCTTCTCGGGCGCCGAGAGCACCGGAATGCACGGGTGCGGCACGACTCTGCTGAACGTGTCGTTCGACGACGCGGCGGCGCACTACCGTGCCGAGCTACCCGCCGTCGGCTGGGTCGTCACTCACGACGACTCCTGGCTGACGGCCCACCGGGACGGGCTGGTGTTCGTCCTCGCTGAGTCCCAGTGTGGAAACGTGGCGATCACGATCAAGCCTGCGGAGGCACTCATGTCTCCCGAGGTCTGCTGACCGGTGGAGGTTTCCTCCGCACCAGCATGGCGGAGTGGACGCAATGCGAAACCGACCGACGTGCCGCGCCGCCATGCCACTGACGACGTTGTATGCTCCCCCGCGATGATGACCTCTCTCGGTAGATTGGGGGTCCCGTTCGCGCAAGGTGAGTGCTGATGCACTCCCGGGCCGCGAATGCGGATTCTCGCCTTTCCTTCTGGCTGCGCGTGCGCGAGTTCGCCGTGCCGCCCCCCATGATCGATTCTGCGACTGCTCGTCGGCACGTCGGGGACTGGGCCGGGGCGTGTGCCGCCGCCAGCGTCGATGTCGACTTCGGTCTGCGTTCCGTTGCTCGTACCCATGGCCGGGAGTTCGCGGCCCGGGTCCGGGCCGACCTGCGCCATCTGGCTCCCGACCTGCTGCGCTGGCACCTGCCGCGGATCGCTCCCGACGGGCTGCTGCGTCCGGGCCTGACCGTCCCGCTGGCCCGGTACGACCCGGCGGACCACGACGGCGACCGCATTGTGCACCTCGTGGTCCGGACCGCACCGGCGTGGGCGGATGCCGGTCAGCGGATCAGCCTGGCGCTGTGGGACGGATCCCGCTCCGGGGACCGATCCTGTCCTCACCCACATCCCCGACCCGACCGCCGGTTCCGCCTCGATCTGCACCGCCACCTCTGGGACGCGCGCAGAGCCGACGAGCTACGGACCCGGTCGGGGGCGGATCGGCTGCCCGCCGACGGGCGTCCTGCGGTGGACCCTGAACCGTTCGGGGCGGCGCTGCGGGGGCGCGGATGCGCGGTGGACCGGTGGGCGGCCGAGGCGGCGCTCCTGCTCCGCGCCGAGGGGCGGACCAGCGGTCGCGTCGCCGTGCGGCTGGGTGCCCGGAACCGGCTGGTCCTCGACGTGACTCCAGGCGGGGACGGCCGGCCGCCCGAGGCGCGGATCGCGCCGTCGGCGACGGGCTCGGATGCCACGCTGCCGGTGCTGCCCGACGCGGCGACGTGGGTGCTTCCCGACCTGGACCTGCTTCGCAGCGGGCTGATCGATGCCGATCGGCTGCATCCGCTGGTGGCGTCGGCACTGGTGCGCGACCGTCCGGCGGCGACAGCGCCGAGGGCTTCGGACCAGCCGGGACAGCCGCGCATCGTGGAGTGTCGGGGAGCCCGGCACCGGATCGGCCTGGTCGATGGGGTGCTGGTGCCGCTCGACCACGACCCGGCCGAGATCCGCCGGGAGGAACTGCTGGCCGCGCTGACCGGTACCCCGCTCGCCTGCCTGCGCGCGATCGACGAGGCGCACCGCAACCCGGAGTGCCTCGCCGACGTCCGCGCACGCCTGGACCACGGCGACACCGCCGGTGCGCTCGCCGTGGTCGAGGCCCTGCTCGGGCCCGACGCCCTGCTGCGCAGCGGCGACCTGCGCGACGAACTGGAAACGGCCGCCCTGCGGCGGGTCACGTACGGACTGTTCAGGGCAGGACTCGTCGGTTCCGGACCGGGCCCCGCCCGCGCGGACTGTCGCCGTACCCGTGACCGCCGCTCGCACCCGCGCCACGCGGCTCGCCGCTGACCACCGGGCCGGTCCCACCCGACGGCCCTCCACGTACCCGCCACCACTCCCACAGGTGATTGAAGATGTCTGCATTGACCTCGTACGTGTCCACCGATGCCCCTGTCGAGCCGACCCACGCTCCTCAGCTCGATGTCGCCGCCGCACTGCTCGCGCTGCTCGGCGCCACCACCACCGAACCCCGCCCCGACACCCAGCTGGAGGCCCTGACGCTGGCCGTGGCCGCGGACCTGCCCGTGCTGCTGTGGGGCGAGCCGGGGATCGGCAAGACCGCCGCCCTGACGCAGCTCGCCGCGGCGCTGGACCTGCCGCTGACGACCGTTGTCGCCAGCGTCCACGAGCCGTCCGACTTCTCGGGGCTGCCGATCGTCGGGGACGACCCGGCGGCGCAGGGCGTCCCGATGGCCCCGCCGGACTGGGCCGTGCGCCTGGTGCGGGCCGGTCGGGGGTTGCTGTTCCTGGACGAGTTGTCCACCGCGCCGCCGGCCGTCCAGGCGGCCCTGCTCCGCCTCGTGCTCGAGCGGCGCATCGGTGCTCTGCGGCTGCCGCCCGGGGTCCGGATCGTGGCCGCCGCCAATCCGCGCTCCTCGGCGGCCGACGGCTGGGAGCTGAGCGCGCCCCTGGCCAACCGGTTCGTCCACCTCCAGTGGGCCCACGACAACGACGTCGTCGTACGCGGCCTCGGCGGGACCTGGCCCCGCGCGGTGCTGCCCCGGCTCGACCCGGCGATGTTGTCGGAGGCCGTCACCTTCGCCCGCCGCGCCGTGTGCGGGTTCCTGACCGCCCGCCCGGGGCTGGTGCACCGGCTGCCCAGCAACGAAGGCCGCCGGGGCGGTCCCTGGCCGTCGCCCCGCAGCTGGGACATGACCCTGCGCCTGGTCGCCTTCGCGACCGCGGCGGGCGTCTCGCGGGACGTGCTGTCGTTGCTGGTCAGAGGCACCGTTGGGGACGGCCCGGGGCTGGAGCTACTGGCCAGCATGGACCGGATGGACCTGCCGGACCCCGAGGCGCTGCTGGCCGACCCGGCGGCCGCCGTCCTGCCCGAGCGGGGAGACCTCCGCCAGGCCGTGCTGGACGGCGTGGTGGAGGCGGTCCGCCGGCGTCCGCAGAAGGCTCGCTGGGACGCGGCGTGGGCGCTGTTGGTGCGGGCGCTGGAAACCGGAGCCCCGGACCTGGTGGTGGTTCCCGCCACCACACTCGCCGCCCTGCGCCAGGAGGATTGGGACGTCCCGGCGTCGGTCGAGCGGCTCGCCGGGGTGGTGTCGGTGTCCCGGCGCGCAGACCAGGCGGCGGCACGGGTCGTGGCGGCGGCGGGGAGCAGCCGATGACCCCCGAGCGCACGCTGGACCTCGGAAAGCTCTTCGCCGCGCGGCTGCACGCCGCCCGGGTCCGGCCCTATTTGGCGACGGCGCTGTTCGCCCTGCACGTGGTGGAGTCACGGCGGGTACCCACGATGGCGGTGGACCCGCACTGGCGGTGCTACGTCTCGCCCGCCTTCGTGGACCGTACCCCGGTGGAGGAACTCGCCGGGGTGTGGGTGCACGAGGTCTCGCACCTGCTGCGTGACCACCACGGGCGCGGTGACCGGGTGGCGCGGGAACGGGGGCTGGTCGGGCCGGGGGAGCGGCTGCGGATGAACATCGCCGCGGACTTCGAGATCAACGACGACGTGTTCGGTGACGGGTTGGCCCGGCCCGAAGGCGCCGTCGAGCCAGGGTTGCTGGGGCTGCCCGAGGGGGAGCTCATGGAGGACTACCTGCGGCAGTTCGGGCTCGGGCCGCGTACGCAGGGGCTGGTCTGGCTGGACTGCGGCAGCGGCGCCGACGGGCTGGACCGGGAGTGGGACCTGGGACCGGACGGCGCGCACGGCCTCAGCGCGCACGAACGGGACCTGGTGCGGTTCCGGGTGGCGCACGGCATCACGGGCCGGCCCGGCAACGTCCCGCAGGGCTGGCGAAGGTGGGCGGAGAAGGCGTTCCACCCGCCGCAACCGTGGCGGGAACTGCTGGGGGCGGCGGTCCGCTCGGCCGCCTCCGCCGCCGGCGCCGGCGAGGACTACACCTACGGCCGGCCGTCGCGGCGCTCCGCCGGGGTGCCCGGCGCGATCCTGCCGAGCCTGCGACGCAGGCCCCCTCGGGTGTGCGTGGTCATCGACACGTCCGGGTCGGTGAGCGACGCCGAACTGGGCAGCGCGCTGCTCGAGGTCGCCGCGATCTCCCACGCCGTGGGCGGCCGGCGCGACCTGGTCACCGTGCTTCCGTGCGACGCCGCGGCCCAGGTCGTGCATTCGCTGTGCCGCGCCGAGGACATTCCGCTGCTGGGCGGCGGAGGGACGGATCTGCGCACGGGCTTCGCCCGGGCGCTGCGCGCCCGGCCCCGACCGGACGTCGTCGTGGTCCTGACCGACGGGCAGACGCCCTGGCCGGCGACGCGACCACCGTGTCGGACGGTGGTGGGACTGTTCCCCCGGCATGGGCCGGCCCGGTCGTGGCACGAGGACGACCCCGACTACGTGCCCGACCCGCCGCCCACCTGGGCGCGAGTGGTCGACATCGGCTCCGGCGCCCGGTGAGTCCACCGGGGTGGCGGGGCCGACCTGCCGGCGACCCCGCCCCTGACCTACCGGCCTTTCATGGCACCGGTTGCGGCGGGGGAGGGCCCACGTAGCGCGAGTCCGGCCGGATGATCTTCGAGTCCTCGGCCTGTTCCAGCACGTTCGCGCACCACCCGATGACCCGGCTGGTGGCGAAGGTGGGCGTGAACATCTCCCGGGGCAGCCCGCACAGGTGCATGACGACGCCCGCGTAGTACTCCACGTTGGTGTGCAGTTCGCGGCCGGGCTTCAGCTCCGCCAGCAACGACAGGACCCGCTCCTCGACGGCCACGGCGAAGTCCACCAACGGCCCGCCGAGGTCCTGGGCGATCTCCTTGAGCATGCGGGACCGCGGGTCCTCCGTGCGGTAGATCGGGTGCCCGAACCCCATGATCCGCTCGCCGCCGAGGATGCGTTCGCGCAGCCACGGGTCGGCCCGGTCGATCGTGCCGATGGCGTCGAGGGTGTCCAGGGCCCGGCTGGGGGCACCACCGTGCAGGGGGCCGGAGAGCGCGCCGAGGGCGCCGCCGACGCAGGCGTAGAGGTCGGCGCCGGTGGAGGCGATGACGCGGGCGGTGAAGGTCGACGCGTTGAAGCCGTGGTCGACGGTGGCGATCAGGTAGCGCTCGATCGCCCGGGCGTGACGTTCGGACGGCTCCTCGCCGGTGATCATGTACAGGTAGTTCGCCGCGTGGGACAGGTCGTCGCGCGACTCGATCGGCTCCAGCCCCGCTCGCAGGCGGTACAGGGCCGCCAGCAGGCTGGGCGTCAGCGCGCAGAGCGCCATGGCCTGCGCCCGCCGCTCGGTGGGCGACGTGTCGTACAGCGGGCGGGCTCCGGCGGCGAGGCCGGCGACGGCCAGCGCGGCGCGCAGGCCGCCCATCGGGTCCGGCGACGTCGACGCCGTGGCGATGTCGGGCAGCGCGGCGGCGACCGCGGGCGGGATGTGGCGCAACGGGACGATCTCCTCGTGCAGCGCCTTGGGCTCGGCGGGCAGGGAGCCGTCGATGAGCAGCGCCCAGACGTCCTCCAGCGTCCGGCGCTCGGCGAGGTCGATGGCGGAGTACTGCCGGTAGTGGTAGAAGCCCTCGATGCCGCGGACGTGGCCGACCGTGGTGTCGGTGACCACGACGCCGGCGAGCCCGCGGGGAGCGGTGATGGTGTCAGCCATGCGGCCAGCGTCATGCCGGCGGCCGGAGCCAGTCAACATTGATCCAGTCAATGTGAGACCATGACCACATGGCCGAGGAGCAACTGCTGACGACCGCCGAGGTGGCCCATCGCCTGCGCATCAAGCCGGAGACGATCTACGCGTACGTCAGCCGCGGGCTGCTCGCCAGGGTCAGGGTTCCCGGCGATCGGACCAGCCGCTTCCGGCTGGCCGACGTCGAGCGGCTGGCCGCCCGCACCCAGGCGACCCGGCCGGAACGCGATGCCGCGCCGGCGATGCGGACCGCCACCACGTTGATCGCGTACGGGCGGCTGCACTACCGGGGACTGGATGTCGCGAAGCTCGCGCCCGTGACGCCGTTCGAGGAGACCGCCCGGTGGCTCTGGACCGGCGAGCGGCGCCGGGAGACCTTCGTCGCGTCCGCCGAGACCCTCGAGACGGCGCGGCGGGCGAGCAGTCACCTGCCGGCCCAGGCCCGGCTCTTCGACCGGCTGCCGGTGATCGTCGCCGTGGCGGCCGCGATGGACCCGCTGCGCTTCGACCTGGCGCCCGCCACCGTGACGGCGCTCGCGCCCGCGCTGCTGTCCAACATGGTCGACGCGCTGCCCCTCGCGGGCGAGACGGCCGCCGACGACGCCCTGGCGACCCGGTTGTGGTCCCGGCTTACGGGTGCGCCGCCCTCCGGTGCGGGGCTCCGGGCGCTGAACGCCGCCCTCGTCCTGCTCGCCGACCACGACCTGGCCGCGTCGACCATCGCCGTACGCGTGGCCGCCTCGACCCGGGCGAACCCCTACGCGGCGGTGCTGGCGGGCCTCGGCGCGCTGGACGGGCCGATGCACGGAGCCGTCGGCGGCAGCGTCCACCGGATGATCGACGTGGCGCTGCGGGACGGGGCTCCGGCCGCGATCGCCGAGTGGCTGCGGACCGGCGCGCTGCCCGGGTTCGGGCACTCGCTGTACCCGGACGGCGACCCGCGCGGAGCCGCCCTGCTCGATCTCGTCGCGGACCTGCCGACCGGGGGCGAGCTGCGGCGGGCCGTCGACGGCCTGATCGCCACGGCGGCGCGGCGGGGCGCCCTGCCCAACGTCGACCTCGCTGTCGCCGCGTTGGCGCACGCGACCGGCATGGGGCCGGGCGCGGCGGAGGTGATCTTCGCGGTCGCGCGGACGGCGGGCTGGATCGCGCACATCGTCGAGGAGTACGCGCAGCCGAGCAACCGGTTCCGGTGGAGCAGCGGCTACACCGGGCCGCCACCGGAGCCGGCGTGAACTCCGACGTACGACAGCCTCCTGGCCCCTACACGTTCCGAAGGCTGAGTCCCCGCTGACGCCGGCAGGGTGGCCGCCCGACGGGGCGGCCACCCTGCGCACGACCGATTCCCGCGGCCCCGGCCGCGGCTCGGGGCGACCTGGGTGGTCGCTCAGCCGGCCCTGCGAAGACCGGCGAACTGCAGGACGGTGTAGCCGGCGACCACGACCGCCTGCACGATCACCAGCGCGGTACCCAGGCCGGTTAGCGGGAACCAACCGGCGACGAGCACCATCACGCTCGCCGCCACCCAGGCGACGTTGACACCCATCACCACACCCACAGCGGCCCTGCTCACCACGGGCCGGGAGGCGAGAACCAACAGGGCGGCCGCGTAGGCCACCAGGAACACCCCGGCCGGGTAGAGGAAGCCGGCGGGAAGGCCGAACATCTCCCCGAAGATCGCGGCGACGGCGACGTACACGACCCCGTTGCCGCCGGAGCCGATCGCGTCCTGCTTGAGGGCGAAACGGAGCAGTTTGGTGTCGGCGACGGTCTGGGCGGGACTGGTGACGGTGGTCATGTCGGAGGTCCGTTCGTAGTCGTGACGTGCTTGCGAGCACGACGCTACGGAGATCCACCCCGAGCCGAATCAGTCGTCGTGACGGTAGGTTCCTGACCGTGCTGCACGGACGAGCCGGGGAACAGGCGGACATCGAACGGCTGCTGGCGGAGGCCAGAACCGGCAGGAGCGGGGTGCTGGTCATCCGCGGCCCGGCGGGAATCGGCAAGTCGGCGCTCCTGGACCACGCCGCCGAACGGGCGGAGGGCATGCGGGTGCTGCGCGGCGTCGGTGTCCAGTCCGAGGCCACGCTGCCCTTCGCCGCACTCCACCTGCTCCTGCGTGCCGGGCTCGACCGGATCCCGGCACTGCCTGACGCGCAGGCCGCCGCGCTCCGTGGCGCCCTCGGGTTGGGTGACCCCGCCCCGGAGAACCGGTTCCTGGTCGGGTTGGCCACCCTGAGCCTCCTCGCCGACCTCGCCGGAGACGGCGCGCTGCTCTGCCTCGTCGACGACGCACAGTGGTTCGACCAGGCCTCCGCCGACGCGCTGCTGTTCGCCGCCCGCCGCCTCGAAGCCGAAGGCGTCGTCATGATCTTCGCCGCCCGCGCGGGATTTCCTGCCACGGGGCTGCCCGAACTCCGGCTGGGCGGGCTGGATGCCGTGGCCGCTGTCGCCCTGCTTCCGCCCGATCTTCCACCGCAGGTGCGGGAGCGCCTCATCGAGGAGTCCGGCGGCAACCCCCTGGCGCTCGTCGAACTGCCCGCCGCGCTCACCGCCGAACAGCGGGCGGGACGACTGCCGCCGGTGGGTGCGATGCCGGTCGTCGACCGGGTCCAGGAAGCGTTCCACGCACGGATAGCCGCGCTCGCCGAGCCGGCGCGGACCGCGTTGCTGATCGCGGCGGCGGACGGCTCGGGTGAGCTTGCGACCCTGGTGGGTGCGGGTGCCTCCCTCCACGGCCTGGAGGAGGCCGAGCGGAGTCGGCTGATCGAGATCAGGGGCGCGACCGTGGGATTCCGCCATCCCCTGATCAGGGCCGCCGCCTACCAGAGCGCGCCGGTCACCCGGCGCCTCGCCGTACATCGAGCCCTCGCCGACGCCCTCACCCGCTCGGCCGCCGTGGACGCGGCCGACCGGCGGACGTGGCACCTGGCCGCCGCCACGCTCGGCCCTGACGAGGACGTCGCCCGGGAGTTGGAGGGGGCGGCGGAACGGGCGCGTACCCGTGGCGGCCACGCCGCGATCGCGACCGCCTACGAGCGGGCCGCCGAGCTCACCGCCGACCCGGTGCGACGATCCGAACGGCTGGCCGCCGCCGCGCTGGCCGCCAGTGACGCGGGTCTGACGGGTCGCGCCGCCGCGCTCGCCGACAGGGCGACCCCTGAGGTGGACGACCCGGACATGATCGCCGCGCTGGTCCAGGTGCGCGCGCATCGGGAGTTCGAGCTGGGCACACCGCTCGCGGCGGGCCGGATCATCCTGGACAACCTCCCTCGCGTGGCCCCCCGCTCCACCGAGCGGGCCACCTGGTTGCTGGTGGAGGCCATCCGCTGCGCCTGGTTCGCCGGTGACGCCCGACTGGCGGAGGAGGCCGCGGCGAGTCTCCGCGCGCTTCCCGAGATCGGGTCACCGCTGGTCGGTGCGGCGCTCGGGCTGAGCCGCCTGTTGGGCGGTGACGTCGGCGGCGGGATCACGCTCATGGGCGAGGCCGTCGACGCACACGCACGTGCGGGGCTGGGGGTGCCGGGACTGACCTTCACCGCCGCTGTCTGCCTTCCGCTGGGCCGCGCCGCCCTCTGTGAGGAGATCGCCGCTCGGGTCGTGGCGGACTGCCAGAAGAACGGGATGATCGGCTGGCTCGCCTTCGCGCTCAACGACCACGGACTCGCGCAGGGGTGGCTCGGCCGGTACGGCGAGGCCATGACGTCCCTGAACGCGGGGCTGCGGCTGGCGGCGGATCTGGGCCACCAGCCTCGGGTCAGCCACCTCACGTGTTCGCTCGCCTGGGTGCTCGCGCACCAGGGGAACGTCGAAGAGTGCCGCACGAAGGCCGAAGAGGGCATAGCGGGAGCCGGCGAGCGGGGGCTGGTCCTCGCGGCGGACATCGGACGCTGGGCACTCGGCGTGCTGGAGCTCGGCCTGGGGCGTCCGGCCGCCGCCCTGCGGCAGTTGGCGGCCATCCCCTCGGCGGGGATCGCCCTCCTCAGCGCCGCGGACCAGGTGGAGGCAGCCGTCCGCAGCGGCGCACCGGAGCGGGCGAAGGAGCCGCTCGCCCGGTTGCTGGCCTGGGCCCGGCAGGCCCGCCAGCCGTCGTCGGACGCGATCGCCCTGCGGTGCCGCGCCCTCGTCGAGGAGAACGAGGCGCACTTCGCGCACGCCGTACAGCTTCACCAGCAGGACGTTCAGCCGTACCAGCAGGCGAGGACGCAGCTCGCCTACGGCGAGTGGCTGCGGCGGGCACGGCGGCGGGCGGACGCCCGCACGCAACTGCGCGACGCGCTGGACACCTTCGACCGGCTCGGCGCGCAGCTGTGGGCCGAGCGGGCTCGCGCGGAGCTGCGCGCGACGGGGGACGTGCCGGCGGCGCCACGCAAGGCCGACGATCCGCTCAGCGTGCTGACTCCCCAGGAACGCCAGGTCGTGCGGCTGGCCGCCACCGGCGCTTCCAACCGTGACATCGCCGCCCGGCTCTTCCTCAGCCCGCGGACCGTCGGCTACCACCTCTACAAGGCGTTTCCCAAGCTGGGTATCACCTCGCGGGCCCAACTGGCTGCCATCGCCGGGTCGTCGTCGGCGCTCGGCTGAGGTCCTGACGATCAGGCTTCCTCGGCATCGTGCAGGGCATGGCGGCCGGTGGCGACGGGTAGGCCGATCGACGGACAGCCGACGTCGGGCGAGTGGCGGTCCCGTGGGCCTTGACGGCCGGCGATGATGGAGGCCATGGTAGTGCGCGGCGTCGTCAACGCCCGACCCAGCCTGCAAGGCGCCGGCGGGCGCCTCGGTCGGCTCTGGGACGCGTACTTCGCGGGGGTCCTGTTGCTCACCCTCGTCGTCGTCGCGGTCGCCGACGCGCCCGGTGCCGGCCGGCTGCAGGCCGAGGGCGCCGTCGCCGTGATCGCCGTGCTGCACCTGACGTTCGGGCGCCGGCTCATCGCCGCGAGCACGGGCTGGCGCCTGGTCGCCTACCTGGCTGCGCTGCTCGCCGCGTTCGAGGTGGCACTACTGGGCGCGACGCCGAGCAGCTTTGTCCTCTTCCTGCTCTGCCCGCTGATGTTCCTGCTGCTGCCGCCCTACCCGGCGATCGTGCTGTGCGTCGTCGTCAACGCCATGCCGGCGGTCGTCGTGATCCAGAACGAGGGTGTCACCTCCCACGTGCGGATCCACTTCATCCCGATGGCGGTCGGCGGCGCGCTGCTCTCCGGTGGTCTCGGCCTGTGGATCCACGCGGTTGTCCGGCGTAGCCGCGAGCGCGCCGAGCTCATCGAGCAGTTGCGTGACAGCCGCGCCGAGGTCGCCCGCCTGTCCCGCGAGGCCGGTGTGACCGCGGAGCGCACCCGGCTCGCCGGCGAGATCCACGACACGCTCGCCCAGGGCTTCACGAGCATCATCACGCTGCTTCAGGCCGCGGACACGGATCTGGACAAGAACCCCGCTGCGGTACGTCGCCGACTGGATCTCGCCGTCCGCACAGCCCGCGAGAACCTGGCCGAGTCGCGGGCGATGGTCGCTACCCTGACGCCGCCCGCGCTCGGTGCCGGTACTCTCGAACAGGCGCTCCGTGGGCTCGTCGTCCGCCTCCGCGAGGAGACCGGGATCGAAGCGGAGCACGACACCGAGGGCGCCGTGCGACCGTTGCCGACCGCCGTCGAGGTCGTGCTGGTGCGGGCGGCCCAGGAGTTGCTCACCAACGTCCGCCGACACGCTGAGGCGTCGCGAGTTACGCTCCTGCTGTCGTACGCCGAGAGGGCCGTCTGCCTTGTCGTCACCGACGACGGCCGGGGCTTCGACCCCGGCGGGCCGTCCGGCGGCTTCGGGCTCGCGGGCATTCGCGCCCGCGCCGATCAGGTCAACGGTGCGCTCGACATCCATGTCGGACCGGAGGGCACGCGGATCCAGCTGGAGGTGCCGGCGTGATCACCATCCTGCTCGTAGACGACCATCCGGTGGTCCGGGACGGTCTGCGCGGAATGATCGAGGCTGAGGACGACCTCGCCGTGGTCGGCGAGGCGGCGTCGGGTGAAGAGGGCGTCGCGCTCGCGGCTGAGGCGACGCCCGACATCGTGCTGATGGATCTGCGCATGCCAGGGCTCGACGGGGTCGGTGCGACCGAGCGGATCCTCGCGGGCCCGGGCGGCGCGAGGGTGGTGGTTCTGACGACGTACGAGTCCGACACGGACATCGTCCGCGCCGTCTCGGCGGGCGCGGCCGGCTATCTGCTCAAGGACGCGTCCCGCGCCGAGTTGGCGGCGGCGATCCGGGCGGCCGCCCGTGGCGAGACCGTCCTCGCGCCTTCGGTGGCGTCGAGGCTCGTGCAGCAGGTCCGCACCCCGGCGGGCCCGGGCCTGTCGGCGCGTGAGATCGAGGTGTTGCGCCTGGTCAGCCAGGGTCTGACGAACGCGGAGATCGGCCGGGCCCTGTTCATCTCCGAGGCGACCGTCAAGACCCACATGTACCGGGTGTTCAGCAAGCTCGACGTGGCCGACCGAACCGCGGCGGTCACGACCGCGATGGCGCGGGGTTTCCTGGCCAGCCCGTAGGCTTTGTCTCGCCCCCTTCCAGGCCACCGCCGCGAGTCGCTGGTCCTCCGAGGGTCAGGTCGTCGCGGTGCGACGCCCGAGAGCGCCGCACCGCGACGAGGGAAGGCGTCAGGCCGTCAGGGACGGTTCACTCGAGGTCGACGGACGGACGTGCCGTTCTCGGCGTCGACGGTCCGCCCACGGCCGGGCGACGCGCAACGCGACCAGGCCGAGCACGAGGCCAACCAGGGCCAGTACGAGCGGGCGCACAGTCGTCGCCCACGGCCAGGAGGGGCCAGCCAGATCCAGCTCCCCGGCCGGGTACTCGAGCAACTTCGCGCGCCAGGCGGCGGTCGGAACATCGGTGGTGGCGGCCACGTCGCGTAGGACGGCGCCGAACGCGAAGCCGCCGTCACGGTGCGGATATTCCGGGGTCAGGCCGGTCGCGGCCGCCGCGGCCAGCACGTCGCCGCCGGAGTGGGCGGCCGCGTTGACGCCGGGGACCAGCAGGCGGTCGAGTGCGGGCCGGTCGACCACGCTCTCCCGCGGTACGAAGGTCAGCCCGTGACGCGAGCGGACGGGCGAGTGGGTGAGGCCGACCGCGACCGTGCGGGCGGCATACGTGGCCTCGGTGTAGGAGCCGAACACGGACGCCAACTCCACCTCGCCGACCCCGTCGGTCAGCAGTACGCCGACCCGGGGCACGTCCCAGCGGAAGGCCAGATTGAGCCCCGCCACCGCGTCGCCGGGACCGAACCGCTGCACGGGCAGCGGCGCCGGAGAACCGGGGACGTAGTGCGTCCAGCCGACGGCCGTCGCGGCGGCACGGGCCCTGTCGGTGCCCAGGAACCGTTCGACCACCCGCAGCGTTCCGTCCACGCCGGACAGCACGCCGGCCGTACTTACGACGGCGCCGTCATCGACGTACCGGACGCCGTTCCGCCAGGACACCGACGAATGGGACCTTTTCAGCCCGCCGAGGTGGAACCAGTGCGAGGTGGCTTCGTGCCCGTCGAGGATTCCGGCCGCCGCGGCTACCCTCGCGCCGTAGCAGACGCTCAGTGTCACCGCGCCTCGGCCGGCCTGACCGCGCAGCCAGGCGAGCACGGCGGGCTCCGACGCGTCGGGCATCGCGGGCACCACGACCACGTCGGCGGGGCGGCCGTCCAGCCGTGCGTCGAGGTCGGCGAAGCTGAGGTCGGGCAGCAGGTCCAACCCGCCCGTCAACGGTACGGGGCTTCGTGCCGGTGCGACCGTGTAGACGTTGAAGGCGCCGGTCGCGGCGAGAACCTCGTACGGCGCGAGGGCGTCGGCCACGTTGGCGCCCCTGGTACCCACGACGACGGCCGCGGTCGGCTTGGCGGGGTCGTGGGACGGAGACGGAGCGGGTCTGAGATCGGAGCGGGCCGAGGCCGGCGCGTAGACGCTGCTCGCGTTGGACCGCGCGACCACGGCACCGACCAGCAGCGGCGGCAGCACAGCTGCCACCACGAGCACACCGACCCGGATGAGCCGGGTGGGAAGCGGGTGCGCGTGGGTGTACTCGGACCGGCGGCGCAGCATCACGAGCGTCATCGCCGGCAGCATCAACAGGTGGCCGAGCGACATCAGTGCCCCGCCATCGAGCATGCCCGCCGCGTAGGGGAACAGCAGCAGCAGGAAGGGCGCGTACATCGCGCCGCACATCTCCGTGATGGCGCGCCAGCCATGCCGCCGCACGCGCATCCATGCCGCCATTCCGACCGACATGTTGGTGGCCATCACGAGCGCGTGTGCGGCCGGTCGCCCGTGCAGACCGGGCCACGCGGCGTTCCATACGGGACTGAGCAGGAGCATCCCGGCCGTCATCGCGACGACCATCTCAACGAGGTGCCGGAGGAATCTCAGGGTCGGTTTCATCACGTCTCCGATCGGCCTGCGGTTACAGGTCGATCGTCGCGGGATGGAGGTGTCGGCCGGGACGGCCGCGAGACCGACGGCGGCTGTCAGTCGACCGATGGACACGCTGTCGTCGCCGTACGCGTGGCGGCGGCGACCCGGGGCGATCCCCCTACGCGCTGCTGGCTGGCCTCGGCATGCTGGACGGGGCCGATGCATGGCGCGGTGGGCAGCAGCGTCGTCGGGCGCGGACAGTCGCCCGGGGTCGCAGACTCGGATGGATCCCGCCGGACGATGCGCCCAGAACTTACAACGAGGGGTCGTGTTCTGGTGGTTCAGTGTCGCTGTCGGGCGGCCTTCTCGACTTCGCGGAGAACGAGGCCGAGGGTTTGCGAGCGGCGGTTGGTCGGTAGTGCTGCCCATGCGCGTCGGGCGTGTGCCAGTCCGCCGGGTCCGTCGCCGGCTTTGGCCATCATGAGGGCGCGGTGGAGTTCGATGTGGGTGGCGAAGCGGGTCAGCGAGGTGGGCCGGAGGCGGTCGGCGTCGGTCTGGGCCTGTTCGCCGGGTTGGATCAGCCCGAGGCGGGCGTAGAGCATGGATCGGAAGGTCGCCATGCGCCAGGCGGGTACGGCGGCGTCGGAGATTTCGCCGTCGGGTGAGGCGGTGTGGTCGAAGACCCGTTGGGCGTCTTCGTCGGCGGCGATGGCTGCGGCGGTGTCGCCTCGTCCGGCGGCGACGTGTGCGCGGGCCATCAGTGCTTGGAGCCGGCCGAGTGACGGGCGGTCGGACAAGGCGATGGCTTCGTCCGCGTAGCGCTGTGCGACGGGGAGTGCGGCGCCCTCGTAGGCCAGGGCGATGGCGGCTCGGCCGCGTACCCAGACACGGACGGCGAGGTCGTCGGAGCGGTCGGCGGCGACTCGGGCGGTGTGGTACCAGCCGATCGCCTCGGTCGGGTCCTTGGTCGTCTTGCCGTAGGTGGTCAGGGCGCGGGCAGCGGTGGCCCACATGGTCGGGCTGTCGAGTTGCTGTTGCATGACGACGAGGTCGCTCGCGAGCCGTGTTTGCAGGGAGTCCGCGCCGATCTCCATGTAGTCGCGGCCGTACTGGTCGACGCGGTCGCGCCAGCGGTCGGCGCTGTCGCGGTGGCCGGCTAATGCGGCGGTGAAGCCGTTGCGGATCAACTCGTTGGCGGCGATCGGGCCGATGGTGGCGGCGGCGAGGAGGTCTCTGCGTCTCACGTCCGCTTCTCCCAACGCTCGCGCGTATGCGAGCACGATGTCTGGCGTCGCGGTCCGGCGTCCCGCTTCGACGTTGCTGAGGTGCGAGGCCGAATAGCAGGTACGGGTCGCGATGGAGGCCAGGGTCACGCCTGCCTCAATCCGAGCCTGCCTCAATTGCGCACCGAGGTCATCCATCAGATCCCCTGTGAAAGGTCCTGAAAGCATCGAGGTGCTTCCGAGCGTAGTCGCGCGGTCACCAGAGTAGATCCCACATGAGGCAGGAGCGGAAGCACTGCGGAGGCAGGGATGAGCGACAACACCGCAGGCGACGGGATTGGCGAGCGGACCCAGGCAGCGGAGCAGGAGGCGGCCAAGAAGCGGATTCTGGAGCAGGCCGAGGCTGAGCGCATACCGGTCGAGGAAACGACTCGGGCTGTGCCGGATCGGCGGTGGCGTCGTGACCGGTGATTCGGTTCCGATCGGGACATTGCCGCGATTCTTCGGGTCGAGACCGCGACACTGCTCGGACGTGATGCTCAGCCCGCCGAGCTGGCCGAGCGTACGGAAGGAATCTCCCGGATTCGGGCGGCCCTGTCCACGTACGGGATGGCGTTCGGTCAACCGGTTGCTTGCCGGGACGCGTCACCTGACCAGTTGAGCCGGGCGGTGGGGCACGCGTGGAGCACCCAGCAACCATGCCACCGAACCGGCCCGAGAAGCGCCTCAGCAGGCCGCTTGACCTCGCATCGAGCCCGATCCGACCCGCTCGCCGACAGTGGCGAAGCGGTCAGCGAGGCGGGCCGGAGGCGGTCGTGGCGCTCGGCGAGCTGAGGGCGACGGCAACCGAGGGCGGGACCTACGGCCCTGCCGTATCGAGTTGATGCGCCGCAGGATTCGCACAGCGCGTCCGTCGCTGCCGGTCTGGTCGCCGCGCGGCGGCGCGTCCCGGTCGTGACAGGACGAGCGGGCTGGAAAAACGGCGCCCGCGCGAGCTGGACGCGGCGGCAGGAGGGACGAGGATGGCCGAAGGCGTGGCAGGTGCGGCGGTGTACCGCCGCAACCCGGGAGTGCTGGCGGATCTGTGGGGCCGATCCGTTCCGCGTGACGTGGTCCTGGTCGTCGGCGCTACCGTCATGACGGGGGCCGCGGCACAGATCGCGCTCCCGGTGCCGGGGTCACCGGTGCCGATCACCGGGCAGACCTTCGCCGTTCTGCTCGCCGGGGCGGCGCTGGGACCGACCCGCGGGGCGGTCAGCATGCTGCTGTACGTCGCAGCCGGCGGATTCGGCCTACCGTGGTTCGCCGGCGGCGCGTCCGGGTTCGGCACCGCCACTCTCGGCTACCTGCTGGGCTTCGTGCTCGCCGCCGCGCTCGTCGGCCGGCTCGCCCTGGCTGGCGCGGACCGACGGCCGTGGCGCACCATCGGCATGATGGCGGCCGGCAACACGCTGATCTACCTGGTCGGCGTGCCGTGGCTGGCCGTCGCGACGGGTGTGGGCCTGCCCAGAGCGCTTGCCTTGGGATTTGTTCCCTACCTGATCGGGGACGTGCTCAAGGCGGTGCTGGCGGCCGGCCTGCTGCCCGGGGCCTGGCGGCTACGGCAACAGTTGCTCACACGCGGCACCAACCGGCGGGACCGTTGATGGCCGGCGAGACGGCTCCGGCCGTCATCCAGGGCGGCATGGGGGTCGGCATCTCCGGTTGGCGGCTGGCGCGGGCGGTGGCGGCCACCGGGCAGCTCGGTGTGGTCTCTGGCGTCGCCCTCGACGCCCTGCTGGCCCGGCGCCTGCAGCGCGGCGACGACGGCGGTCACATCCGTCGGGCTCTCGGCCATTTCCCGGTCCCGGCCGTGGCGCAACGGTTGCTGGACCGGTACTTCGTGCCCGGTGGGCGGCCCGAAGACGAGCCGTTCCGGCCGGTGCCGCGGCTGCGGCTGCGGCCCGGGCACCACGGGCAGGAACTGGCGGTGGTCGCCAACTTTGTCGAGGTCTTCCTGGCGAAGGAAGGCCACGACGGCCCGGTCGGGGTGAACTACCTGGAGAAGATCCAGCTGGCCACGCCGGCGGCGGTGTACGGCGCCATGCTGGCCGGCGTCGACTATGTGCTGATGGGCGCCGGGTTGCCCACCGAGATACCGCGCCTGCTCGACGCCCTGGCCGCCGGCGTCCCGGCGCGGCTGTCGGTCGCGGTGGACGCCGCCGCGCCCGGCGAGCAGCACCAGCTCGCCTTCGACCCGCGGGACCTGTTCGGCGAGGCGCCCCAACCGCTGCGCCGGCCGCGGCTGCTGGCCATCGTGTCGTCCGCCACGCTGGCCGCCTACCTGGCCCGCGATGAGAGGACCCGTCCGGACGGCTTCGTGCTGGAGAACCCGGCCGCCGGCGGGCACAGCGTCCGGCCCCGCGGCCCGCTGACCCTCAGTGTCGACGGCGAGCCCGTGTATGGGCCGCGGGACCGCCTGGACGTGGCGAAGGTGGCCAACCTGGGTCTGCCGTTCTGGCTGGCCGGCGGGCAGACCGGCCCGGAGCGGCTGAGCGCCGCCCGGGCCGCGGGCGCCGCGGGGGTGCAGGTAGGGACCGCGTTCGCGCTGTGCCGCGAATCGGGCCTCGACCCGGCCATCCGGGGACGGATGCTGCGGGACGCGGCCCGCAACGCGCTCGTCGTACGCAACCACGCCACGGCCTCCCCGACGGGATTCCCGTTCAAGCTGGTTCACCTGCCCGGCACCGCAGCCGACGAGCAGGTCTACGCCGACCGGCCACGCCACTGCGATCTGGGATACCTGCGTACGCCGTACCGCCGCCCGGACGGCAGGGTCGGATACCGCTGCCCCGCGGAACCGGTCGACGAGTACGTACGCAAGGGCGGGTCGGTCGACGACACGGTAGGCAGCCGGTGTCTGTGCAACGGGCTGGTCGCCACCGTAGGGCTCGGTCAGCGGCGGCCGGACGGCTACGTCGAGCCACCGCTGGTGACGCTCGGGCAAGACCTGGCCTTCCTCCCGCACCTGACTCGCCGAGGTGACGACTACACCGCCGCCGACGTCATCGCGTATCTGCTCGGTCCGACGGCACCGGGTAACCAGATCCCAAGCTAAGGCCTGTCGCCGAGGTGCTGTCCGCAGAAGCGCTGGCTCGCCGCGACGAGTCCCTCGTACTCGGTCTGGCTGTCGGCGTGCGGGAAGTGCCCAGCGGTCAGCACGTGTAGCTCGCGCGGCCCGGCCAGGCCGTTGTGCACGGCGAACTGGCCCGGCGGCGGCACCGCGGGGTCGAAGAGGGCGGGCGCGACCAGTGTCGGGATGCGCAGCCTCGTCGCGGCCGTGGCGGCGTCGAAGTATCGCAGGACCTGCGTCACTCCGGGGTGTTCACGGTGGTGTGCGCGGACGGACTCACCGCTGCCCACACAGGGGAGGGTGAGCCGCAGCGGGTGGTTGCCGAACGTGGGTACGGTCAACCGGGCTGCGGCGAAGCGGTCGTCCCAGGGGAGGGCCAGGGCACCGATGCCGCCGCCGAAGCTCTCGCCGAGATAGCCCAGGCGCGGGCCAGCGGGCAGGTCCAGACTCGGCACCAGTTGCAGCAGCGCCGACGCGGCGCACCACAGGTCGGCGACGCAGTCTCCGATGACGTACCGGTCACGGGAGTCGATGCCGTGCAGCACGTGCCCGTCGGCGTGGTCGGGTATGTCCGGCAGCAGGCTGCGCGCGCCCATGCCCCGTACGCAGGGAAGGATCGCCGCCGACCGAGGCAACGGCAGTGGTACCGAGGGGCCTGGCTCCTGGCGTCCGCCATACCCGTGGCCGATGACGAACCCGTGCTCGACGCCGCTGACGGTCGCGGTCGGCCCCGCCGACTCGGCAGGCAGCACGAGCCACCCGCCGATGCGGACGCCGCCCACGGACGAGTAGGTGACTCCGAAGATTTGTACGCCGTCGCGTTCCTCTTCCAGGGGGCCGATGGCGGGCTCCGTCGCGACCTGCCGCGCGGCGTCGTATCGAGCGCGCCAGAACTCGTCGAAGTCGGCGGGTGCGGCTGGCGCCGGGATGCGGAGCAACTGGTCGAGGCGGTGACCGTAGCTCGGGTCGAAGGGGAAGTCGTGCTCGAGCCGAACGGCGGCACGTTGGCGGGCGTCGGTGTGCCGGGCGCCGTCCGGTACGTGCGGTGGCGCCGGTTCGATGTTCTGGCGTTCGTGCCGCACAGGTCTCCGTCCAGATCGCAACCTCTGGTGGATGGGCCCGCCGTGATCCGGCGGGCCCGTCCATCGCACCGCCTACCGGGTCGCGTCCGGCGGCGGGTCGGTCTACGTGCCCGGTTCGGACTACTTCTTGGGCAGCGGGAAGCGGGCCAGGTCCATGCCGTGCATGCCCCAGGTCGACTTGCCGTCCGGGGTGAAGTGGAACCCGGGGTTGTTGTACCAGCCGCGCGGCACGTTGTCGTACAGCGTGGTCACCGCGCCGCCCGGGACGGTCGGCAGCTCGCAGATGTCGTTGGTCCAGTGCACCCAGGAGAACACCCGGCCGTCGACCCCGTTGAACTGGCCGTACCCGCCGAGGTCGCCCTCCATCACGATGGTGCGGGTGTGCAGGTCGTAGGCGAACCAGGCGCCGCGCGGGCGCCGGCCCATGGCGTAGAGCAGGTTGCCCACGACGTGCAGGCTCTCGTACGACTGCCAGTCCGGCTTGATCTCCTCACGCCACAGCAGCGTACGGGTGACGATGTCGACGGCAGCGACCTGCGCGACCTTGCGGATCGGGCCGGTGGTGCCCTCGCCGTAGGTGTCGCCGGCGATGTAGGCGGTGGTGCCCTGCACCACCACGTCCATGACGCTCTGTTCGGGCAGGAACTCGCGGTGCGCGTCGAAGGTGTTGGTGGCCAGGTCGACGAAGGTCAGCGCGCCGGTGTGCTTGGTGGTCTGCGGGCTGGACGCCACGATGAGCTGGTTTCGCGGCTGGTCCACGACGATTCGCTTGGTGCGCAGCTGCTCGTTGCCGAGCAGGCCGAGCACGCTGATCTCGTAGTTGTCCGGGTCGACCGCCACGATCTGCGTGCTGGGGTAGAGGCCCGCGTAGACGACGCCGGCCTTGCCCTCGGCCATCGTCTTGACCTCGCCGTTGATGTCGAACCGGTCGTTGGTGCCGGCCTCGGTGCGGTGCACGGTCATCGCGTAGTGGCCGCCGACCCAGATCGTGCCCCGGGTGTGCCGCATCATCGACTGGATGGTCTCCGGGTATCCGAAGCCGCGGGTGGCGGTCTGCCACACGCTGGCCGTGCCGCCCGGCGTCGCCTTCCAGACGTGCCCCAGCCCGCTGACGCCGAGCAGGGCGCCGCCGGGCAGCGGGGCGAGGAGCGTGTTCTCCACGTCGGCGAGGGGCTGGCCGACCTTGACGAGCCCGTCGGCGGTGACCTCGTACAGGTTGGTGGTGAGTCGGGTCAGCGCGTACACCTTGCCGTCGCTGCCGACGGTGACCTGGTCTACGTAGCGGTCCTCGGCGGGGATGTCCCGGGAGACCCGGTTGGAGCCGTCGCGGTCGAAGGAGATCAGCTGCCGGCCGCTGGCGACGTAGATGACGCCGTCGGAGACCGTCATGTCGAGGATGCCGACCGGGGAGGCGCTCAGGTGCGGGGTCAGGTTGGTGGGCGCGCCGCCGGCCTTCGGCCAGGCCAGCAGCGTGCCGGGCGCGGCCGACCCGCCGTAGACGTACTCGTCGTCGACCGCCACGGCCGCCGCGTACTGGGAGGTGGAGATGCGGCCGTACGTCTCGATGGTCGCGTCGGCGAGGCGGATCCGCTTGACGGTGCAGTCCGGGTACGTGCCGATGTAGAGGTGCTCGCCGTGCACGACCATGTCGTAGTACCAGGTGGTGCTGCCTCCGGCGCGGGCCCAGGCCGCCAGCTCCTTGGTCTGCGGGTCGAACCGGTAGACGTACGCGCTGCCGGCGGGGCCGATGTAGACGTACCGGCCGTCGGCGGCGAGCTTCTGCCCGCCGTTGCTGGGGATGGTGAGGTCGTCGATGCTGCGCATCTCGCCGGTGTTGACGTCGAACTCGCCCAGCCGCATCTTCCCCTCGGGCGTGTTGAACCGGGAGGTGATGAAGACGCTGTCGCCGATGACGGCGGCACCCCGGACGGCGGCGGTCAAAGAGGCAGGACCGAAACTCGTGGGAGTGAGCTCCTGGTCGCCCTGAGCCATGGCCGGGCCGGTCACCGCCCCGTGGCCAACTGCCAGTGCGGCACCAGTAAGGGCACTACCCGCGAGGAGCGAACGACGGCTGAGGGGCATGGGGGCTCCGTTCGTCTAAGTCAATACGGCCCGGACCTTAATCACGCTGTCGGGGGCCGTCAAGGATCCCCGTTCGGGTCGTCGGGCGGCAGCCTGGTGGGTCACGCCTTGACAACGTGCAACCGATCGGTTGTATATTCGGTCCGTGACCGAGGAGAGCGACGACCGGGCGGACGCCTTGTTCCACGCGCTCGCTGACCGCACCCGGCGCGACATCCTGCGCCGCGTGCTGACCGGGGAGCACTCCGTCTCCGCACTCGCGGCGAAGTACGACATGAGCTTCGCCGCGGTACAGAAACACGTCGCCGTGCTGGAGAAGGCTGGTCTGCTGACCAAGCGACGCAGTGGTCGCGAGCAGTTGGCCAGCGGTGACGTGGAAGCGGTGCGGTCGGTGGCCTCCATGCTCACCGAGCTCGAACAGGTTTGGCGTGGCCGCATCGCACGCATCGACGTACTCATCGCATCCGACCCCGATCAGGAGGACTGAACCATGCCCGTGACCGACGTCCAGCACGACCTTGACAACCTGACCCTGACCATCACCGCGGACTTCGCCGCGCCGGTAGAGCGGATCTGGCAGGTCTACGCCGACCCTCGCCAACTGGAGAAGGTGTGGGGACCGCCGACCTACCCGGCGACGGTGGTCGACCACGACCTCACGCCTGGCGGTCGCGTGACCTACTACATGACCGGCCCGGAGGGCGACAAGCACGCCGGATACTGGCTGGTCGCCACCGTCGACGAGCCGAGGGGCTTCTCCTTCGACGACGGCTTCGCCGACCTGGACTTCAACCCGAGGCCGGAACTGCCGGTCTCCAAGAACGCCTACACCTTCACCGAGCACAACGGCGGCACCCGCGCGACCTACGTGAGCAGGTACGCCTCCGCCGAGGCGCTTCAGCAGGTGCTGGACATGGGCGTCGTGGAGGGCGCCACATCGTCGATCAACCAGATTGACGACCTGGTCGCCTCCTGATCGTTGTGGGACCGGGGCCACCACGGCCCCGGTCCCACAACGACGGGTCGGTGGGTGACGCCCAGGGCCCCGGCGGAAGCGTCCCTCACCCGGCCGCAGGAGTTCCTGTGGCGCCGAACCACTTGGCCAGCGCGACCTCGAGCGTCTGCTGGTCCTCGCCCACCCACGCGACGTGCCCGTCCGGCCGGAGCAGTACCGCCGGTACGTCCAACTCCTCGCTGGTGTCGGCGACGTGGTCGACCCGGTCGGCCCAGCCGTCCACCGAAAGCCGCCCCGTCTGGTCGAGCAGCAGCCCGCTGCCGGTGCGCATCAGCTCGAACAGGCGCCCACGCTTGAGCTGGACGTCGCGCAGCCGCCGCCCGAGCAGGGCATGGCCCTCACCGAAGTCGTACCGGACGCTGATCGCCGTGATCTTCTCGATCAGGAACCGGTTGACGTCGTCGAAGTCCATCAGCTGCGCCAACAACCGCCGAACCGCCTGCGGTCCGGGCTCGTTGGTCGTCAGGTGCATCTGTACACGGGTGTTGTTCAGCACGTCGGCGGCCACCGGATGCCGCTCGGACTCGTAGCTGTCCAGCAGGTCGTCCGGCGCCCAGCCGTTGATGGCCGCCGCCAGCTTCCAACCCAGGTTGAACGAGTCCTGGATCCCGAGATTGAGCCCCTGCCCGCCCATCGGCGGGTGGACGTGCGCGGCGTCCCCAGCCAGAAACACCCGTCCGACCCGGTAGCGTTCGGCCTGGCGGGTCGCGTCGCCGAAGCGCGACAGCCAGCGGGGGGAGTGCGCGCCGAAGTCGGTGCCCGCGTACCTGCGCAACTGTTGCTTGAACTCCTCGAGCGTCGGCGGCACCGAGCGGTCTTCGGCCACGCCCTCCGCCGGCACGACCGCCCGGAACACCCCCGGCTTGCCCGACGGCCCGATCCCGAACCGCTTCTCGGTCTTGCGCACCTCGGTCATCACTGCGGTGATGTCGTCCGGGGACGCCGTCACCTCCATCTCGCCCAGCAGCGTGTCGATTTCCGACGGCTCGCCGGGGAATCCGACCCCGAGCAGTTTTCGAACCGTGCTGCGCCCACCGTCGCAACCGACGACAAACCGCGCCCGCAACGGCGTTGCAGTTCCATTCCCAAGGTGGACGGTCACGCCGTCGTCGTCCTGCTCCAGCCCGACCACCGCACAGCCGCGCCGGATCTCGGCTCCGACTTCGGCCGCGTGCTCGGCGAGCAGCCGGTCGGTGACCGTCTGCGGAAGGCCGAGCACGTATCCGTGGGCGGTGTCCAGCCCGGTGGGAGCCGGCTTCTCGATGCCCGCGAAGAATCCCCGGGGTTCGCCGGGACGGATCGGGTACTGCTTGCCGTTTTCAAGGAACCGCTCCAACAGCCCCCGCTGATCCATCACCTCGATACTGCGCGCGTGCAGCCCGAGCGACCGCACGAACGGCGGCAGCTCGGCCTCCTTCTCCACCACGAGTACGCTGACGCCCTGCAGACGCAATTCGCTCGCCAGCATCATGCCGGTCGGGCCGCCGCCAGCGATGATCACATCGAACATGCATTCCCCCATGGTGTGCCGATTCTTGCGCTCGGCCGACGATTGTGCGCCACGACCGGGGTCTTGCCACAAGCCCGGGGGTGCGGTATATGTTAATAGTGGCAAGGAGTTCTCCTCCTTGCCTTTGTAGTTTCCGCCTTTGTGGTTTCCGCCAGCGCGCAGCCCAGCCCACGGTTCGACGGCTGGCTCGCCGAGCACGATGGCAAACGAGCACCAGTTCGAACGTCACACAGTCGTGCTCCGGCGAGCGCATCCGGCTCAGGCCGCACGGTCTCGGCGGGCACGTCAGCGACCCATTCGGCGATCGCGGAGTAGGAGCGATGACCGGCCATCACGGCGCAGACCGCCGCGGTGACCACCTACAGGCGGTGCCGGACCCAGACGTTGGGCTCGACGTAGACAGCGTGGTCGTGCGCCACGTCGCAGTGCACGGGCACGAGGGCTCCCGGCACGTGGACGGGTCCGCTGGTGTCGAACGGCAGGCCCGTCCAGCGGCGCCAGTCGGCGAGCGTCCCGGTGATCGTCATCGACCGGGGAGCGACGCGTTCGATGCGTCCACCGGCCCGGACGTGCACCCGCAGCCACGGGTCGACCGGCAGGCCGTCCTCGCGGACCCGCGCCGCGTACTCCGTCATCGGCAGGTCGGGCTCGGCGTGCTTGCCGCTCGGGCGGACCGGCGCGACCAGCGTGTCGTAGCCCCGCTTCGCCACGGCCTCCCGCATGGCGGCGAGCATCAGGGCCGACAGGCCGGCGCCCCGCCGGTCCGGCCGGATGCAGACCTCCAGGGCCGAGACGAGGTTCGGGGTGGCGCCGGTGAGGCGGTTGATGGTGGCACGC
Source organism: Micromonospora sp. NPDC047730 (assembly GCF_043204765.1). Lineage (NCBI taxonomy): Bacteria > Bacillati > Actinomycetota > Actinomycetes > Micromonosporales > Micromonosporaceae > Micromonospora > Micromonospora sp. NPDC047730. The sequence goes on from NZ_JBIDCU010000013.1 coordinate 97,163, forward strand.
TGGATCACCCGGTCCCAGCCGCCGTCGGGCAGCTCCGCCTCCGTCCAGCGCAGCGGCACGGCGTACGCCCGGGCGACGGCGCGTCCGGGCTCGGCGGAGTCGACGGCGACGAACACGAACTCGGGATACAGGTCGTGCGCGACGCCGTAGTACACGGCACCCATCGGATCCCAGAGCATGAACGGCGGCCACGCCCCGTCGAAGTCGTCGTCGAGCAGCGGTGCCAGGTCCGGGCGGTCCGCCAGGGACACGATCTTCACAGCCACGGCGGAACCCTAGAGGGTCGGGACCGTGCGGCGCACCTCGGATTCGGCAGGGGGCGGTTGCGAGTCGCGGAACATCGCTTCGCCCTTGACGAGCCACGCGGCACCGAAGGCGAGCACCGCCACTGCCTCGCACCAGAACAGCGGCTTGAGCGTGTCGCGGACGGAAAAGGGCAGCGCGTTGCTCGCCACAGCGAGCGCGATGGCGCCGATGATGATGCCGCCGCAGGCGTAGTAGATGCCGTTGCGGGCCCGCGTCCGCCCTGTCGCGGGGACCGTCGGGCCGGTCTGGGGGAACAGGAAGATGCAGAAAACGGCCAGCAGCACGAACAGGGCAGCGGCCGAGACCTGGTGCAGCCGCCCGATCGTGACGTCGGTGGGCGTGAGCGTTCCCCTCGGTGCACCCGTCGCGGCGGGGAACACCGCCACCGCGATCGCCAGCACGCCGGCGATCGAGCTGAGGACGTCGTCCACCTTCCGGTATCGGTAGCAGACGAGGAAGACGCCGATGGCGCACATTCCGCCGACGAAGACGTCTCGCATGTCGGTGTGGTAGAAGGCGCTGATCGAGTCGAGCAGGGCGAACCTGCCGGTGAGCAGCGCGTTGCCGACCGTCAGCACGATCGGCAACGCGATGCCGACCGTGCCGATCCCGAGGCGGAGACGGCGGAGGGTCACGGCGTCCTGCGGCGGCCTGACGGGCGAGGACATGACGCCTCCCTACTGCTGCAACGGTGTCGGCCGGGGGAGCCGGGCCGGCAGTGCTGTTGCAAGCAGTGGAATCCCTACGACGCTCCGTGTCAATCGACCTGTCCCCGGCAGGGCGTCAGTGGTCGCGGTAGAGCGCGTCGATGTCGGCGGCGTAGCGCTCCTGCACCACCGCTCGCCGCACCTTCAACGTGGGGGTGAGTTCACCGTCGGCCTCGGTGAGGTCGCGGGGAAGGATGCGGAACTTCTTGATCTGCTCGGCCCGGGACACCGCGCGGTTGGCCCGGTCGACCGCGTGCTGGACCGCCTCCCGCAGCGCCGGGGAATCCCGCAGGTCCGACACCGAGGCGTCCGCGCGACCGTGCGCGGCCCGCCACCCCGGCCACGCCTGCGGGTCGATCGTGACCAGCGCGACGAGGTAGGGCCGTCCGTCGCCGATCACCACGCACTGGCTGACCAGCGGATCCGCGCGGACCTGATCCTCGAACGGGGCGGGGGCGATGTTCTTTCCGGACGCCGTGACGATGATGTCCTTCTTCCGCCCGGTCACCCGCACGTAGCCGTCCTCGTCGAGGGCCCCGAGGTCGCCGGTACGCAGCCAACCGTCGGTGAACGTCTCGCGGGTGGCCTCCGCGTTGTTCCAGTACCCGGGGAAGACCACCCCTCCCCGGGCCAGGATCTCCCCGTCCTCGGCGATCGCGATCTCGACTCCGGGCAGCGGACGACCCACCGTGCCGATCCGCATCGCCGCCGGCGTGTTGGCCGTCAGGGCGGGCGAGGTCTCGGTCAACCCGTACCCCTCGAGCACCGTGAGGCCGGCGCCGCGGAGGAAGTGCGCGAGCCGTTGCGCCAGCGGTGCCCCGCCGACGATCGCCACCCGGCAGCGTCCACCCAGCGCCGCCCGCAGCTTGCGATAGGCCAGCACGTCGCACACCAGATGCGCCAGCCGCAGCACGGTCCCCGGTCCGCCACGGGTGTCCAGCGCGCGGCTGTACCGCACCGCCACCCGGTCGGCGACCGCGAACAGCCAGCCCCGGTGCTCGTCGGCCGCCTTCCGTCTCGCCCGGTCGTAGATCTTCTCGAACACCCGCGGCACGGCCAGGACGAACGTCGGACGGTACCGGCGGAGCTGGTCCAGCACGCCGCCGATGTCCGCGCTGTGCACCATGGTGGCGCGCGTGCGTACGACGCCGACCTGGATCATCCGGGCGAAGGCGTGGGCCAGGGGCAGGAACAGCACCGTCGACGCGGCGGGATGGAACACCTCCGGCAGGATCGCGGTCGCGTTGCCGACGTCCAGGGCGATGTTGCCGTGCGTGAGGACGCAACCCTTCGGCCGTCCGGTCGTGCCGCTGGTGTACACGATCGTGGCGATGTCGCCGGCCGACACGCGCCGGCGGCGGGCCTCCACCTGCCCGACGTCGACGGCGCGGCCGGCCCCGGCCAGTCTGATCAGGTCGCCCGCGTCGATCTGCCACGCGTGCGCCAACGCCGGCAGGGAGTCGCGCAGACCGTCCAGCATCGCGGCGTGCCCGGCCGTCTCCACCACGCAGGCGACCGCGCCGGAATCGGAGAGGATCCAGGCCAACTGGTCCGCGCTCGACGTGTCGTACACGGGAACCGTCACCGCGCCGACGGACCACAGCGCGTAGTCCACCAGGGTCCACTCGTACCGGGTGCGGCTCATCAGCGCCACCCGGTCGCCCGGCTGGACACCCGTGGCCACCAGACCTCGGGCGACCGCCTGCACGTCGTCGCGGAACTGTCGGCAGGTCACGGTCGTCGCGCCCCGCCCGGACCGGCGAGCCGGCCAGGACCGGGGGTCGGGGTCCGGTCGTACGAACTGCGTCTGGTCCGGATCGCGTTCGGCGTTGTGCCACACCACCTCGGCCAGGCCGCGCTCGACGTCGGTGACGACCGGCGCAACCGCCATCTCCCGCACGCTCGCCCACCTACCCTCAGTCAGGTCGCTGAGAGTTCGATGATGAGGCGTGTACCGGCGTCCGGTCGCGCGAACGGCGAAACCGGGCCTCCTGGTTCCGCGGCGTGATAGCCGAGCGTCCCGGCGGCTGAGGGCGGCCCGCCACCCCGCCCGCCGAAGGTCCCCGCGGCCGGGTCTTGTGGCCGCCGCCGCAGGTGGTGGCCGATACGCGGGCAGCCGGTCTATGGTGACGCCGTGATCCGCTGCGGCCTGTCCCGGCAGCCCCGCTCGTCGGGGCTGCGGGCCGCTGCTGCACACCCGCGCCCGGTCCCCGCGGCAGCGGCGCCGTCGACGAACGCGCGGGCCCGCCTCGTCGCCGACCCGACCCTGCGTCACCTCGTCGTGGCGGTGGTCGCCCGCGTCCGCCGGGGCACGGTCGCGCCGATCGTCGCGCCGCCGACCCGGCGGGCGCCCGGCCAGCGCCGCCCGCCGCCACCCGGCCGACATCCACAGGTCCGGCACCGGCGGGCGGAGCGCATCAGCGCTCCGCCCTTTCTTTTCGTCCCGAGCAGGAAGGAACCCCGATCGTGTACGTCGTGAGCAGGCAGGACGAGTTGGGCGTACTGCGGATCGTCCTGGAGGAGCAGTACGAGCGGCACAGCACCCAGCTGGCGCTGCTGGACCGGCAGGCCCGCCGGATGCGCGCCGACGTCGAGGCCGCCTCCGCGTTGACCGCCGCCACCCGGCGGGCCCTGGGCGACATCGCCCGGGCACTGCACTATCTGGAACAGGGCCACTACGGCACCTGCGAAGGGTGCCGCGGCGACATCCCCATCGAGCAGTTGGCGCACCTGCCGTCCGCCCGGTACTGCACCACCTGCCAGCCCGAATCCCACCAGCAGGCCGCCCACGGCACACACAGCGCCGCCCCCGCCGGCGTACCTGTCGAAGACAAGTGGCCGAAGGCCGGAGCGCCGTCCTGGCGCCGGCTCCACGGCCGGTAGACCACGCGATCAGACGGCGCGGGGACCTACGCGGCCTCCACCGCGATCTCCATGAACCGGGCGACCTGCGGCAGGTCCCGCGCGCGGAAGTAGGCCGCCGGGTCGTCGCGCCACACCTCGGGGCGGATGCGCTCGTCGAGCGTGTCGACGGCGGTGTCCGGGAGCTGCCGCTGAGCCGGCGTCAAGGGTCCTCCCGCCGCCAGGCATGCGCTGACGCGGGAGTCCCGAGGAAGCTGAGCGTGGCGTGCAAGCCGATCGGCCGGTACAGCTGCACGCAGGACCACAGCGCCGACACCCGGCGCCGGTGCGGCAGGGGCCGGATCGCGGACCTGGCGGGCGTAGGCGCTGAAGCTCACGACCGCGAGGCTGACCGGAAAGCGGCGCGGCCCGCCGACCGTGGTTCCTGGTCGGCGGGCCGTCGACGTTCTGCCGGGGTGAGTCGGGCCGAGCCGGCCGGCCCGGGGCGGCGCCGGTCAGCGCAGCGGGTCGAAGGGGCGCAGCTCCACGGGCTGCCCACCGCCGGTGATCTGCTCGGCGAGCAGTTCGCCGGTGAGCGGGCCGAGGGTGATGCCCCACATGCCGTGGCCGCCGGCGGCGAAGACGCGCGGCGAGCGGGTCCGGCCGATCAGGGGCAGGCCGTCGGGGGTGCAGGGTCGCGCGCCCACCCACTCGTCGGCGCGGGCGTCGAGGTCGGCGCCCCGCAGCAGCGGTCGTGCGGCCTCGGCGATGGCGGAGATGCGGCGACGGTCGAGCGGCGCCTCGGCGCTGCGGAACTCCATCATCCCGGCGACGCGCAGCCGGTCCCCCAGGGGCGTGCAGGCGACGCGCTGCGCGGGGAAGTAGACCGGACCGGCCGGCATGTGCTCGATCGCGACGCTGAAGCTGTACCCGCGGCCGGCCTGCACGACGGTCCGGACGCCAAAGCGCCGACCCAGCTCACCGAGCCAGGTGCCGGTCGCCAGCACCACCGCGTCGTAGCGCTCGTCCGTGCCGGCGGTGGTGATCACCCGGACGCCGGTGCCCTCGTCGCGGATGTCGGTGACATCGGCGCCGGCGACGATCGACGCGCCGCGGGCGCGGACGGAGTCGGCGAGCGCGTGCACGTACTGCCCGGGGTTGATGTACCGCTGGTCGTGCAGGCGGATGGCGGCGCCGACGTTGTCCGACAGCGACGGCTCCACCTCGCGCGCCTCGGCCCCGGTCAAAACGTCGAACTCGATCGCCTGGCCGGCGGAGTGGATGTGCGCCAGCTCGTCCAGCAGGACCGACCGCTCGGCCTCGGTCCGGTACGCGGCCATGAACGACTTCGCCTCGTGCGTCATCGCCCCGACCCCGCCGGCCGCCAGCGCGTCGAACGACTCCAACGCGCGCCGGTTCATCGGAATGAAGGCCCGCATCGCGGTGCGCCACTTCGACGGGGTGCTGTGCCGGGCGAAGCCGGTCAGGAACCGCAGGAGCCGGGCGTCGGCGCGCGGCGGCACGTAGACCGGCGACGACGGGCTCAGCACGGCCCGCAGCCCGTAGCGCAGCACCGCCGGCTCCGGCAGGGGAGTGGTGATGCCGGGCGTGAGCCAGCCCGCGTTGCCCCACGACGCGCCCGCCGCCACGCCCGTACGGTCGAGCACGGTGACCTGGACGCCCCGTTCCTGCAGGAACCAGGCGGTGGCCAGCCCGACCATCCCCGCGCCGACGACGGCGACGTGTTGGGGGGCGGGGGCGGACTCGATGGGGGGCATCGGTTTCTCTCCTTCAGGGCAACCGGTCTCTCCTTCAGGGCGACCGGGATCGCGCCCATCCTGTCCCCGACCCGCCGGTACGTCATTGTTCCGGCAGGCCAAGGCTTGTTCCGACGATTGGCCGGGGCGAACAAGGACGAGGCACAATCTGGTGGTGATCACCGTGGCTGGCGTGGTGGACGCGGTCGGCGCCGCGTTGCTCAAGGTCGTCGTATCCGCCGACGAGGCCGAGGTCCGCGACGTGACCCTCGCCGAGGTCGACGACGCCACGAGCGGCCAGAGCGGCGACCTCGTGCTCGGTGCGGGCATCGGCACACCGGACCAGGCGCTCGCCGTCGTCGCGCGCTACGCCGAGGCGGGGGCGGCCGGACTCGTGCTCAAGCCTCCGCTGGCCGGGCACCCCGCCGTGACGGCGGCCGCCGCCGAGCGGCGGCTGACCCTGGTCGAGCTGCAGAGCCACGGTTCGTGGGCCCAGCTCGTCTGGCTGCTGCGCGGGGTGATCGACCGGGCCGTCGCGCCCGGCCCGGCCGACACCGGGGAGACCGGGGTGTACGACGAGCTGTTCGCCCTCGCCGACGCGGCCGCCGCCGTGGTCGACGCGCCCGTGACGATCGAGGACGCCCAGTCCCGGGTGCTGGCGTACTCGTCACGTCAGGACCGCGCCGACCCGGCGCGCGTCTCGACGATCGTCGGGCGGCGCGCCCCCGGCAACGTGGTCGCGCACTTCCGGTCCCGTGGCGTCTTCCGCAAGCTGGCGACGGGCAGCGAGCTGATCTTCGTGCCGCAGGGGCCCGACGGGACGCTGCCCCGGCTCATCATCCCGATCCGGGCCGGGGGCGAGCTGCTCGGCTCGATCTGGGCCGTCGTCGAGGGCCCGGTCCCCGCCGCGCGGCTACGCGATCTCCAGGGCGCGGCGTCCGTGCTGGCGCTGCACCTGCTCCGCCTGCGGGTGCAGGCCGACGTCGCCCGCCGGGTGTCGGCCGACCGGCTGCGCGCCGCCCTGCGGGCGCCCGGTCGGTTGGGCCGGGAGGAGTTGGCGCTTCCCGAGGGCCCGTGGCGGGTCGTCGGGCTCGGCGCGCACGGCGGGACGGGGGAGATGGTGGACAACCTGGCCATGTGGGAGTCGATCACCCGTCGCCACGGGTGGCGCCAACCGCTGATCGCGGACGTCGGCGACGTCCTGTTCGCCGTCCTGGTCGACGGCGGCGAGTCGCCCGGGTCCCGGCGCTGGATGGAGCGGCTGATCCGCGACATCGCCGTGCACGACCCGGGGCTGTACGCCGCGTCCGGCGGCGTCGCCAGGAACCTGACGGACCTGCCGCGCTCCCGGGCCGAGGCGGCGGAGCTGCTCGCGCTGCACGGCCCGGCCCGGCAGCGGGGACCGGTGCTGCGGTTCGAGGACCAGTGGGCGGAGGTGGTCGTGCACCGCGTGGTCCGCGCCGTGCCGAGCGCCGACCTGCTGGTCGGCGGCCCGCTGCCCGACCTCGTCGCCCATGACCGGCAGCACGGCACCGACTACGTCGCCACCATCGCGGCCTGGCTGGAGCAGCAGGGCGACCCGAAGCGGGCCGCCCGGCAGTTGCACGTGCACCCCAACACGCTCCGGTACCGCATGCGCCGCCTCGCCGAGGTCGTCGCCGTCGATCTCGAGTCGCCGCGTACGCGGTTGGCGTTGCAGATCCAACTCGCGGCGCTGGGTCCCGCGCCGGGCGCGCCCCGCCCGACGGCATAGCGGGAACGCATTCAACGTTCTGGAGTGGGCCTTTCGGCGCGACTTGTGCGGAGTGACGTCGGCCTCGACAGCCGGAAATCCGGAAGCCGAATGTCACTGCCGGTCGTTAGTCTGCCCGCGGACATCGCTGCGCACGTGACAGCGCGCGCCGGCCGTACCGGATCGGCGCCTGGCCAGCTCCCGCTGGCCCCAACGGGGATTCAGGAGACTTTGTGACACAGCAATCCATCGCGACCTCAGACAAACTCGACGGCGCGGTCCTCAAGGTGGCAGGGGTCGTCGTCCTCGGCGCGATCATGTCGATCCTCGACGTGACGGTCGTCAGCGTCGCCCTGCCGACCTTCCAGCGCGAGTTCGACGCGACCTACGCCCAGGTCGCCTGGACGATGACCGCCTACACGCTCGCGCTGGCCACCGTGATCCCGCTCAGCGGCTGGGCCGCCGACCGGTTCGGCACCAAACGCCTCTACATGGTCGCGCTGGCCCTGTTCACGATCGGGTCCGTGCTGTGCGCCACCGCCGACACGATCGGGCAGCTGATCGGCTACCGCGTGCTGCAGGGCCTCGGCGGCGGCATGCTCATGCCGATCGGCATGACGATCATGACCCGGGCAGCCGGGCCCCACCGGATCGGCCGGCTGATGGCCGTCCTCGGCATCCCGATGCTGCTCGGCCCTATCGGAGGCCCGATCCTCGGCGGCTGGTTGATCGACACGGCGAGCTGGCACTGGATCTTCCTGATCAACCTGCCGATCGGCGCCATCGCGCTCGTCTACGCCGCGCTGGCGCTGCCGAAGGACGCCCCCGAGCCGTCCGAGTCGTTCGACTTCGTCGGCATGCTGATGCTCTCGCCAGGCCTCGCCCTGTTCCTCTACGGCGTCTCCACGCTGCCCGAGGCCGGCACCTTCGCCGACACCGAGGTGTGGGCACCCATGCTGGTCGGCGGAGCGCTCGTCGTCGCGTTCGTCCTCTACTCCTTCAAGCCCCGGCACCCCCTGCTCGACCTGCGGCTGTTCGCCAACCGCAACCTGACCATCGCGTCGGTGACCATGTTCGTGTTCATCATCGCGTTCATGGGCGCCGGCATCCTGTTCCCGAGCTACTTCCTGCTGGTCCGCGGCGAGTCGACGCTGGCCGCCGGCCTGCTGATAGCGCCGCAGGGCATCGGCGCGATGATGACGATGCCGATCGCCGGGATGCTGGCCGACCGGGTGCCCGTCGGTCGCACCGTGCCGTTCGCGCTGGTGCTCATCGCCGCCGGGTTCTTCACCTTCACCCAGCTCGACGCGGACACGTCGTACTGGCTGCTCTGCGGGTCGCTGTTCGTCATGGGCCTCGGCATGGGCGGCACCATGATGCCGATCATGACCTCGGCGCTGAAGACCCTCAGCGCCCACGAGGTCGCCCGCGGTTCCACGCTGGTCAACATCCTCCAGCAGATCGGCGGATCCGTCGGCGCCGCGGTGATGTCGGTGATCCTCACCAACGAGCTGAACGGCTCGCGGCCGATCCCCGGCGTGACCGACCCGAGTGGCGAGCCGGTGACCGAAGCCGGCCTCGCCACCGCCGTCCAGCAGCAGCCGGAGCTGACCCAGCAGTTCCCGGTCGACCCGTCGCTCATCGACCGTGGCCTCGACTTCGCCGCCGGTGCGTTCGCGAACACGTTCTGGATCGGCTTCGCGCTGGTGCTGGCCACGTTCATTCCGGCCGCGTTCCTGCCCCGTCGGCGCAAGCCGTCGCACCTGCTCGACGACCAGCAGGCAGAGCAGGAGAAGGTTCCCGTCATGCTCCACTGACCCGCGGCCGGGCGGGGCCGTCGGGCACACCCCGGCGGCCCCGCCCGGTCCGTGGAAGGCTCCGTGATTGGATGGCTTGGTGCAGTTCACCGTTACAGACGCGCCGGAGCGGGAGCGTTTCGAGGCGCGGGACGAGACCGGAGCGCTGGCCGGTGTGGTCACCTATCAGCTGACCGGCACCATCGTCGCCTACACCCACACCGAGGTCGACGCGGAGTTCGAGGGCCGGGGAGTGGCATCGACCCTGGCCCGAGCGGTGATGGACGACGCTCGCGCCCGAGGCCGGACAGTGGTGCCCATCTGCCCGTTCCTCAGCGGATGGCTGGAGAAGCACCCCGAGTACGACGCCATCGTGGCCCGGTCGACGCGCAAGATGAAGTAGCCGGCCGGGTCACCTCGCCGGCAGCCGAGCGAGACCACGCGCCGCGGGCTGGGGTCCGTCCCGGTGCGTCGCCTGACGGCCGCACATGCGGCGTCTCCGTGGCGGGCGTCGCGGTGACGGTCCCGAGACGGCGGGACGAGGAGAGTGGTGTCGCGCTCGCCTGTCCCTGGCGGGCGACGCCGGCATCAACTGGCGTGTGTCGAGGACCCGGGGTACGCCATGAGAAGACGCAGCGTTGTCGCCGGTATCGCCCTCGCCGTCTGCGTCAGCGTCGCCGGGCCGCCCGCCACGGCGACCGCTCACGAGCCCACCGGCGAGCGCGGATTCGGCTGGCGCGGATTCGACTTCACCCGACCGGAGACCGTCGCCACCGGCCTCGAAGCGCCGTGGGGGCTGGACTTCCTGCCCGACGGCAGCGCGCTCGTCACCGAGCGGAACAGCGGGCGGGTCCTGCGGGTACGTCGTGGGTCGGCCCCGCAGCAGGTCGCGCAGATCTCGGGGGTCGTCGCGACGGGCGAGGCCGGACTGCTCGGGTTGACAGTCTCGCCCTGGTACCGCACCGACGGCCACGTGTACGCGTACCTCACCTCCAGCTCGGACAACCGGATCATCCGCTTCCGCCTTACCGCGCCGCAGGTCCAGCAGCCGATCCGCACCGGGCTCGCCCGGTCCGGCGCGCACAACGGCGGGCGCATCGCGTTCGGCCCGGACGGGATGCTCTACGCGGGCGTCGGCGACGCCGGACCGCCGGCCACCGCCCAGGACCCGTCGCACCGCAACGGGAAGAACCTGCGGATGCGGCCGGACGGCAGCGTGCCGTGGAGCAATCCGACCGCCGGGTCCCTGGTCTACAGCCTCGGCCACCGCAACGTGCAGGGCCTGGCCTGGGACTGGCGGGGTCGGCTCTACGCGACCGAGTTCGTTCGAGCCGCTTCGACGAGGTCAACCGCATCGTGCCGGGCGGCAACTACGGCTGGCCGGTGGTGGAGGGAGTGACCGACGACCCGGGCTTCCGCGACCCGATCGTGACGTGGACGCCCGCCGAGGCGTCGCCAGCGGCGTGGTGATCGTGGGCAGGACGCTCTACGTCGCCGCCCTGCGCGACGTTGGCGGCGATCTGGGGTGCGGTGGCGGCGATGAGGGCGGCGCAGTGTGAGGGGCAGGGCGGCGCCGAGGCCCATTTCAGGTAGGGGTGTCCACATCCTCCGGGGGAAAGCCCAACCCTCGGTGCTCTGTTGGTCACCGTGGCTGGGCTGTGCCGGCGGTATCGGTGCCGGCGCAGCCCAGTCGTGGGTGGTTGGGTCTCCTCGTGCCGGGTGGACATAGCGAGTGGGGTTCGCGGTTCGTGGTTTCCGTGCCGAGGCTTGGTTGGCGGCGGTGGTCTGGGGAGGGGTCAGTCCCACTGGTCCTGGTTGAGGAAGCGGGCGAAGCCCCGCCACGAGTTCGGTCCCATCACCCCGTCGATCGGGCCGGTGTAGCCCCAGCCGGAGGCGAGTCGCTGCACCGCCTTCCAGGTGTTCGGCCCCGGTACGCCGTCGATGGGGCCGGTGTAGCCGTAGTTGCGCATGGCTCGTTGCAGCGCGGCGTACGTGTTCACGCCGGGCACGCCGTCGATCGGGCCGGTGTAGCCGGCGGTGATCCGTAGCCAGTTCTGCATCCGTTGGTAGAAGATCGGGCCGGGGATGCCGTCCTGCTCGGTGGTGGTCTTGGGCAGTGGGTCGTCCGGCGGCGGGTCGACCGGTGCGCCGTCAACGATCTTGAACGCGCTCGGCTTGGCCACGTTCAGGTCCACGGATGCGATACCGCCTGTCGATCCGGACGAACTGTACTGGTGCGCACTCCATGTCGGGTAGGCGCCGCCCAGGTTCGGCTCTCCGGGGTAGCTGCCGTTGTTGGCGCCCCACGACGCCACCCAGAGCTTCACGCCGGCCGCGATCGTTCGAGGCCACGTCCCGGAGCGCAGGTCTGCCGCACCCATGTACAGCCAGGGCACGTGGTTGCCGATCCGGTCGCGCATGCGCTGGAAGAATGTCGCGACCTCGGTGTCGTTCCACAGCCTCGTCGAGTCGTCGAGCACCTCGTTGTCCAGCGCGATCACGTCGCCAGGCCGATAGTCGTGCAGGTGGTCGGCAAAGTAGTCGGCAGCCTGAACGGGGGCTTGGAATTCTCCAGCGAGCCAGTAGTGGCCAACCTTGAGCCCCGCTGCCCGTGCACCATCCACCTGGATCGCGTACTGCGAGCCGGTGTACGGGCCCTCCGACAGTTGGGAGCCGCCAGCCTTCACGATCACGAACTGGTAGCCGTCGGCGCCGACATCGGTGAAGTCGATACCGGCTTGCCAGGTAGAAACGTCAATGCCGGACACCGTGCCGGCCGGCAGCGCTGCGGCGGCAGGGGCCGCCGCTGCGCTCAGCGGCAACACGAAGGCAACTGCGGCCACCACCGCAAGCCGCCCCAGGAAAGCGGTCATGTTGAATCTCCCGTCGAAAAGTCGTTGCTAAATCAGGCCTAACTTGCGTCCGGCTGCTATTCGCCGCTCACCGCACCCTGATCCGCCTGACTGAACTCGTCCGGCGTCAGCGCCACCAACGCCGCCCCGGGTGGCTACTCCCTGCCGGACGTCGAACCCCGCCCGCACTCACTTACCTTGCGCAACGACGGCACCCACACCGCCCGGGCAACGTGCGGTGTGGCTGGCCCAGGCGGTGCGGCGGGTCGGCCGGAGGCAACTGGTTCCAGCCTGGATGGTCACGGTGCCGTGGCGCGGGTCAACGGCGAGCTGTGCGCCTCCGGCCGACGCGAGCAGGTCACCGAACGCCCCGGCATCGTGCCCGCCGGCCACCGGCAGCCCTGGTTTGAATCTTCGCGTCGACAAGAGGAATGTTCAGCCAAGGGTTGTCTATGGCCAGTCGGGTCGATGCCGAGCGGCTGCAGGTTCAGGATCACGTTAACGGGTGTAGAGGATTTTGATTCCGTTGGCGTTGAGTGCGGCGACCGCGTTGGTGCCCGTGAGGTTGGGAACGCGGAGGTTTTGCCAGCCGGTGTTGCTGGCTGCTTCGTGTACGTAGCCGTCCCGCACCGTATAGATGATCCTCGTGCCATCGGTTCTGGCGATCGCTGACACCGCGGTTCCGTGGACGGGTTGCCCGTTGTAGCCGACCAGCAGGGGCTGCCAGTTGGCGCTGCTCGACTCGTACACCGCGCCCCCACGCACCGTGTACACCACGACCGCGCCGTTGTAGGGGATCGCCGACACCGCGGAGACCTGGTCGTGGTTGGGTACCTGCAGATTCCGCCACCCGGTGTTGCTGGCTGCCTCATATAAACGACCATCGCGCACCGTGTAGACAATCTTGGTGCCGTCCGCGCGAAGCACCGCGCTGATCGCGGTTCCGTGGACGGGTTGCCCGTTGTGGCCGACCAGCAGGGGCTGCCAGTTGGCGCTGCTCGACTCGTACACCGCGCCCCCACGCACCGTGTACACCACGACCGCGCCGTTGTAGGGGATCGCCGACACCGCGGAGACCTGGTCGTGGTTGGGTACCTGCAGATTCCGCCACCCGGTGTTGCTGGCTGCCTCATATAAACGACCATCGCGCACCGTGTAGACAATCTTGGTGCCGTCCGCGCGAAGCACCGCGCTGACCGCGCCCGCGAGAACGGGTTGCCCGTCATACCCGACCGGCAACGGCCGCCAACCAGTGCTGTCCGCGGTCTCAAAGACCTGCGTATCCGCCGGGGGCGGGCTCGTTCCCGCGCCATCCAGGTAGACCAGCGGGTTGATGCGGGTGCCGCTCGGATCGATCATGTGCCAGTGCAGGTGCGGGCCGGTGGACGAGCCGGATCCCGGTGCACCAACCGCCCCGCCGGACAACCCGACGATCTCGCCCGTGCCGACCCGCGTGCCGTTGGCCAGTAGGAACTGCGACAGGTGCAGGTACTGGGTGCGGTAGCCGTTGTCGTGCTGAACGGTGACGGTGTAGCCGCCGGTGCCGTTGTTCGGATCGTTGGTCACGACACCGCCGCCCGCAGCGGGCAGCTGCGTGCCGACGGGCATGCCGTAGTCGATGCCGCCGAGCGACCCCCGGTTGAGATGTTCCTGCCAGGTCCCAGTGATCGGATAGCCACTGAAGGGGTTGTAGAAACCCGGGACGGCTGCCTCGGCCGCGCGCGCCCCGATACCGACCGCAGTGGCGGTACCGGCCGCCACCGTTGCGTACAAGAAGGTCCGTCTGCTGAACCCGTCGCCTGCCATCAACCGACTCCCACATAGAGGGGTGCTGTGCGCCGAACCTAGACAGGGCACGAACGGCAGGCATCGTGCGTTCGACCGACGGCCATTCAGGGCAGGGAACCACTCCCCAGACACACCATCCCAGACCGTCGAGCTACATCACGCCGACGGCACCGGCCGGTGTGAAATAGGGCGGGGCTCCGTTGTTAGGGTCCTCGCGTGGTTATCGAAGCCGATCGCAGTCTCGTGACGCGGCCGCAGGCCTCCTGCTCCTGCCGCGGGACATGACAGATCGCCATGCCGTCGAGTTCAGGGCCGGGCAGCGTAGAGGCGGAGTTCCTGGCCTCAGCACGCCGGTACGCGGCGCCCATGCGTGGGTTCCTGCTATTGCTCATCAGCGCATTCGGGCTTCTGACGGTTCCCGGCGATGCCCTGCCGCAAGGGTTCGCACTGTTCGGGCTGATGGTGGTCGGTGCCGTGGTGGACTGCCAGGCCGGGTTCTCCGAGCGCGCGGCGCCACTGGCGCTTACGTTCGCGGTGGCGCGTGTTGCGGCGATCTGCGTGACGCAGGAGTGGATTGATGGAAAGCCCAATCAGTGGGCACTCAACGCGCTGACCACGACGTCGATCACTCTGCAGTGGGACTGGCCGCCGAAGGTGTCGCTGCCCGTCACGGCCGGGCTGCTCGTGGTCGGCTTCGCCGTGGTTGGCGTCGACGAGGGGAGCGCGGTCGGCCTGCGGCTGCTGCTCGAGTGCGTCATGGCGCGTCTGGCGTTCGTGTTGTTGCAGCGGTCCAGCAGGCGCGTGGACGTGTTGCGGGCACGCCGGGCAGCGCTGGCGCGGGCCGAGGCGGTGGCGGTGGCGCGGCACTCGCAGGAACGGGAGCTCCTCGCGTTGTTGCACGACACGGCCTCGGCGACGTTTCTCCTGGTAACAGCGCACGGCCGGGACATCGACCCCAGGCAGGTGGCCGAGTACGCACGGCACGACCTGACCGTGCTCACAGGCGCAACGGGTGGACAGGCCTCGCAGGACAGCCTGGTCGACCTGAAGGCCGCGCTGCGCTCCGTCGTGGACCGAACTCCACTGACCGTCGACGTCCTCTGGCGGGAAGGGGCGGTGGTGCCCGCGTCGGCGGCACTCGCGCTGGTGCGGGCGGTACGTGAAGCACTGGCCAACGTCGAGCGGCACGCCGGCGTACGCGACGCCACGCTGAGCATCCACGTCGAGGAGGATCGCGTAGTCGTTGCGGTCGACGACGCGGGCGTGGGGTTCTGCCCTGGCGAGGTGCCGCACTCCCGCCGCGGCATTCGCGGCTCGATCGTCGAACGCATGACCGCGGCCGGCGGCAGCGCCCTTGTCAGCTCGCGCCCCGGTACGGGGACCTCGGTGCGGCTGGTGTGGCCCGGTGCCTGAGAGCCGCGCCGCGCGCGACCACGTGCACCCAACGATGCGGATTGCGCTGCTGTGCATCACCGCCGTCGTGCAATTCGGGCTGTGTGTATGGCCGCTGATCGAATATGAGTACCAGCCGAGGTGGGTCGCCGTGGCCGCCTTCACGGCACTGGCGCTCGTCACGGCGGCCTGTGGCGTGTGGGTGGTGCGCCGACAGCCCATACCGGCCGTCGTCGTGGTGGTCGGCACGGCGGTCACGCTGGGAGCCTCGGCCGGTGCCACCCGCGTCCTGCCACCGGGCCAGCACTTCGGCACACCGGACTGGTCGTTCGGCCTGGTGGGGTGGCACCTGTTGCTGCTGCTCCTGGACCGCGTGCCCGTGCTGCTCACCGCCATGGCCGTGCATCTGACGGCGAGCGTTGGCCAATTCCTGTTGGCGGTCATGCCGGACCGCGCGGGGATCGGTGCCGCGGGCATCGTCGCGTTCGGCACTGCCAGCATCCAGCTGGCGGTCGTGCCGATCTCGCGGATGCTGCACCACAGAACCCGTCAGGCGATGTCAGTGGCCGCCGAGCAGGAGCAGCTGATCACCAGGGTGATGGCGGTCGAGCAGTGGGATCGGGAACAGCGCACCGTCTTCGCCGGGCAGTTGGGCGTGACACTGCCGCTGCTGGCGGACTTGGCCGATGGCGTGCTGGACCCCCGCGACGACGACACCCGACGACGGTGCTCCCTTGCGGCGACCCAGCTCCGCAGGTTGTTCGCTGAGAACGACGAGGTCCCTGATCCGCTGGTGCACGAAGTCACCGCGTGTGTCGATGAGGCCGAACGACGCGGCATCGAGGTGTCGCTGGCGGTCAGCGGCGCGGCCGTGGCGGTGCCCCCCGACGTGCGTCGGGAACTCACCAGCCCCGTCGTGGCGACGTTGGCTGCGGCACGGTCCCACGCGCGGGTGAGTGTGCTGCGCACCCACGAGGACGTGCGGGTCGCCGTGATGGCGGACGTCGGCACCGACGTGGTCACCGCAGCCTCCGCACAGGTCGTAGTCGACTGTGACACCTATGGCGAGTCCGTGCGAATGGAGGCCAGATGGCAGACGAGGAGCAGCTGAGCGCCGTAATCGTCGATGACCACCCAGCCGTGCTGGCCGGGGTGACCCACTGGCTGTCCTCCGGCACACCGCCGATACGGGTGGCCGCCTCGGGCAGTGACGTCCGCGTCGCGTGGCTCGGTGAAGGTGCCCAGGCCGACGTGGTCATCCTCGACCTGCACCTGGGCGGACCGACCCCGGCGATGGGCGACCTACGCAGACTGGTGCAGGCGGGGCGGCGGGTCGTCGTCTACTCGATGCGCGCTGACGACGTGATCGCACTTCAGTGCCTGGAGTTGGGCGCGCTGAGCTACCTGACGAAGGCTGAGGGCACCGAGCATCTCCTCAATGCCACCAGGGCCGCAGCGGCCGGCCAGGCGTACACCGCGCCATCCCTGGCGGGCGCGCTCGCCGGCGACCGCTCCGCCCACCGGCCGGTGTTGTCGGCGCGCGAGACCGAGGTGCTGATCCAGTGGTTCCAGTCGCACTCCAAGGAGTTCGTGGCTCAGCGCCTGGGGATTTCGCTGAGCACGGTCAACTCCCATCTGGAGCATATTCGGATCAAGTACGCGATGCGCGGCCGGGCGGCCCCCACCAAGGCGATGTTGGTAGCGCGCGCCATCCAGGATGGGTTGATCCAGGTCGACGATCTGTGATGGTGTGCGTGGTTGGCTTCCTGCCAGGACGGCTGTCGGTCGAACGCACGCCTCGCCCGTCCTCGACGACTGCGGTCAGCTGGCGTGCCTTCCTGGCCGACGCGCCAACGTCGGCCTTCATCCCGTCACCACGAGCCCGATCGACCAGCATCGCGATCACGGCTCATCCGTCACCGCACCCACCGGCCACACGGCCGGCTCCTGCCCCGAGGTGGCCTCGGTCGCCATCTGGCGCCTTTCCCCTGATCGGTCGATCAACCGATATTTGTACAGCCCGATGCCCCTAGTCTCGTCGCCATCCACGCACGACAAAGACGGATGAGGAGCCGATGATGGGTGAGGAGATTCAGCCCAACTGCTGTGGTGGTGCGACAGACCGGCCACCGGCCGGGCTCAGCCGCCGTACGTTGCTGCGCAGTACGACGTTGACCGCCGGTGCCCTCGTTGTCGGTGGTGGGATCGTCGGTCTTCCCGGGACCGCCCAGGCGGCACCGGTGATCTACAACCCGTTCACCGGCTACCCGATCACCGGAACCTGGCAGGACCACCTCGACTACGGGTCGCTCGGCGGGATCGACTTCGGGATGGGGGTCGGCACCGCGCTGCCGGCCTGCGGCGCCGGCACGATCCAGAACATCCCCTACAACGGGACGGGCGGGCACACCGTCACGATCTACCACGCGGACGGTTACCGCAGCCAGTACATGCACCTGTCACAGTTTCTGCTGGCCAACGGGACCGCGGTCGGCGCCGGGACGATCGTGGGACGGTCGGGCGGCGCTGTGGGTGCCCCCGGGTCGGGCAGCTCCACCGGCCCGCACCTGCACTGGCACATGATCAACCCGAGCGGGGTACGCATCAACCCGCTGACCTACATCAGCCAGAACCCGGGTGGCGGCGGCCTGCCCAAGACGACCACCGAGCAGGACGGCATCCCCGGCCCGATCTTCTACCAACGGATGCAGAACTGGCTACGGATCACCGCCGGCTACACCGGCCCGATCGACGGCGTGCCCGGCGTGAACACGTACGCCGCGCTGCAACGAGCCATGCGCAACTACGGCTACACCGGCCCCATCGACGGCGTACCGGGGCCGAACACCTGGAAGGCGGTGCAGCGACTCGCCTCCGGCTGGGGCTACACCGGCCCGATCGACGGGGTGATGGGACCGAACTCGTGGCGGGGCTTCGCCCGCTTCCTCAACCAGGACCAGTGGGACTGATCCCTCCCCAGACCACCGCCGCCAACCAAGCCTCGGCACGGAAACCACGAACCGCGAACCCCACTCGCTATGTCCACCCGGCACGAGGAGACCCAACTACCCACGACTGGGCTGCGCCGGCACCGATACCGCCGGCACAGCCCAGCCACGGTGACCAACAGAGCACCGAGGTTCCAGAAGATGTGACGGTCTCACCGCCCGGGTCTGACTCCGAGGTGAGGGGGCTGTCAGGCCGGAAACACCGTTAGATCCACAGACCCGCCCCGGCCGGGCGCCAAGAGCCCGCCTTCGACTTGGCCCGCATCGACCAGCGAGGACCGCGCCGGTCAACTGCCGAGCTGTGCGACGATCGACGAGCGTCATGTCGGCCGGTCTGTCCCGTGGGGCCGCGTACGCGCAGGCCGCTCGGCAGGCGCGTGCGCAGCACCTCTCGTACCCCCTTGGAGAGCACGATGCCCCTCTCCCCGACCAGGGTCTTCGCCGCGTTGAACGCCGTGCGACCAGCCGCCCGGCAGTCTCCGGTCATGGGCAGGGCCGTCGTGGTCGGCGGCAGTGTCGCTGGCCTGCTGGCCGCCCGGGTGTTGTCCGACCACGCGGAGAGCGTCGTCGTCGTCGACCGGGACGACCTGCATCTGACCGGCGGTCGGCGGGGCGTGCCACAGGGGACGCAGTTGCACGCGCTCCTGCCCGGCGGCTTCCTCCAGCTCGAACGCCTGTTTCCCGGCTTCCGCGAACAGGCGCTGGCCCAGGGAGCGATCGAGGCTCCCCCCGGGACCAGACGCGCCTACCTCGACGGCCGGCTGAAGGTTGTCGTGCCCGACGACGCCGACAGCCTGACGGGCACCCGGCCGCTGCTGGAGGGGCTGATCCGTCAGCAGGTGCTTCGACTGCCCAACGTCAAGACGGTCGTGGCCCGCGCCACGGGTCTCGTGCTCGACGGTGGCGCGGCCACCGGCGTCCGCTGCGACGTCGGCGGGGTGCCCGGCGTCGAGAGCGGTGACTTCGTGGTGGACGCCATGGGGCGTTCGAGCAGGCTGTCCGAGTGGCTGGGGCACGCCGGCTGGGACCGCCCCGTCACGCGGCGGATGACCGTGAACCTGAACTACGCGACGGCCCTGTTCCGACGTCGGGAGCCGGCTCCCGACCTCACGGTCGTCATGGCGCTGCACACTCCGGGGACGTCGCCGGACGTGGCCGGTGCCGCGGTCTTCGCCGTCGAGGACGGCCGGTGGATGGCGATGATGGCCGGGTACGGCGCCAACCGCCCGGGAAGCACCGCCGAGGATTTCGTGCGGCGGCTGCGGGACCAGTTCCCACCGGAGTTCGGTGACGTCGCCGGGAACGAGATGCTCGGCGACGTCCGGACCTACCGCCATGCCGACAGCCGGCGGCGGGACTTCCACGCGCTAAAGCGGTTCCCGGCCCGGCTGGTGAGCGTCGGCGACGCGGTCGCGTCGTTCAACCCGGTGTACGGGCAGGGGATGACGGCGGCGGCCCTGCACGCGGCCTGCCTGTCGGCGTACCTGCGGGAACGGCCGGATCCGGCCCTGCCCGCGCGCCGGTTCTTCGACTGGCAGCGGGTCGTGGTCGACGCCGCGTGGTCGACGTCCACCTCCGCCGACCTGGCCCTGCCGCACGTCGACGGGCCCTACCCGCGCGGCCACCGGTTCTCGAGTTGGATCAGCCGGCAGATCGTCACGGCGACCGTCACGGACGTGGCGGTCGCGCGGCGGTTCAACGAGGTCGTCTCCATGCGTGCGCATCCGAGGTCGCTGGCCACACCGGGCGTGGTGCTGGCCGCCCTGCGCGCCAACCGTCGGGCACCCTGACGGCGCCACCGGCACGTAGCCCGGGCCCACCGCGACGCCGCGGTCGACCTGGTCGCGATCCGGTTTCGGCCGGGACAGCTGCGGCGGTGAGTCGGGCGAGCGCTTCAGGTCGGCGCCCGGGTGCGGGCGGGTCCTACGGTGGGGCCTTCGCCACCGATCGAAGGAGAGACCGTTGTCACCGTCGTACCGCCCGCCTCGATGGAGCCTCGCCGGAACGGCCCTGAGCCTGGTCCTCGGGCTCGCCGCGTGCGCCGGGCCTCGGGCGGAGCCGCCGGAGCGGCCTGCGCCGCAGATCGAGGTGAGCCAGGAGACCCTACGGGGCCGGGGCAGCCGGCCGGGGCAGGAGGGCCCCGACCCGGTCTGGTCGGTGTCGGTCAACCGGCTCGTCGATCAGCTGGCGCAGATCGGCCAGCTGATCGTCGTGCCCGACGAGCGGGAACTCCGGGCGGTGGACCGGTCCACCGGGCAGGACCGGTGGCGCCATCCGTTCCCGACGAGCTATCAGTACGCGGTCACCGACGGTCTGATCGTCGCGAGCGCCAGCGACGGAGGACCGCTGGAGGTGCTCGACGCGGTCACCGGCGCCACCCGCTGGCGGGCCGAGGACACCCAGGACGTCATCGTCCAGCAACAGGTCGTCTACAACAAGGAGTGCGTAGGCACAGGGCAGTCGGCGAAGTGCGTGGTCATTGCCCGGGACGTCCGGGACGGCCGTCAGCTCTGGAAACTGGCCGCCGACCGGTTCGTTCGGGTGACCGACGTCGCGCTCGGTGCGCGTATGCCGTATGCCCCGCCCACCGGGCGGTACGTGGCGGTGCGGCTGAGCGCGTCCGCCCCTACCTACACGGCAGTCGCGACCACCACCGGCAAGGCTGGGGCCGGGCGGTTGCCGAGCCGGGCCTGGTACGGCTTCGTCGCAGGCGACCTGCTGGTGACCACCGACAACGATCCACCCCGGGGTGATCGGCAGTGCACCGTCAGCATCGACACCGTCAACGCGGCAACCGGTGCCAGAGGCTGGTCCGGTGAGGTCTTCAGCGGGCGTAACGAGGATGGTGAGTGCGTCAAGCGGTTGACGAACCATCAGAGCGGGCTGGTCCTGATCGGGGCCGGCACCCGGCTCGTCGCGGTCAGCGCGACCGGCCGGCCACAGTTGGTGGACCTGCGCAACGGCAAGGCGGAGTGGGAGGGTGCCACCTCCGGCGTACCGATCGACGGGGACGACCGGTCGGTGCTGGTGCGGCGCAACGCCGACGAGGGTGAGCTGGAGCTGCTCGACATGACCACCGGCGCGTCGCGGTGGACCGCGCCGGATCCGGGGCTCTCCGGTGGGTCGGCGAGCTGGCGGTCGACCGTGACCGGACGGTTCGTGGCGGTCAGCGCTGCGACGGGCGGCCGGCCGTTCGTGATCGTCTACGACGTGCCGACCGGCCGCCAGCTCGGCCGTTACCCCGGTTGGCTCGCGGGCGCCGGGGACGACTGGGTCGCGGTGAGCCATCCCGGGGGATCGGACGGGATCACCCTGGATCTGCACACCTTCTGAACCGGTCCGTCCCGCCGGCCGCGTTCGTTCACCTGGTAGGCGACGTCCGGTCTCTGCAGATTGGCCGCCGAGCAGAGAGGCCGCGGTGTGATCTCCGTTGCGTCCTGGCCCGCGGGGGAATGAGATCACCCGGGTCGGTATTTGGAGCCAGTTATGACTTCTGCACAGTCCCCGCGGCTGCGGGTCGACCGGTCGGAGACGAACCGATGACCGCTACCGTCGATGCTCCCGCTGGTCCCGCCGCCTCGGGGACGCCGGGTGACCTGATGAGCGCAAGGCAACGCCTGCGGCTCGTCCTCGTGCTCGGGTCGCTGATCGCGGTGGGTCCGCTGACCATCGACATGTACCTGCCCGCGCTGCCCGCGATCGTCGCGGACTTCCAGACCACGTCGGCGGCGGTCCAACTCACCCTCACCGGCACGCTGGCGGGCCTCGCCGTCGGCCAGTTGCTGATCGGCCCGCTGTCCGACGCCGTCGGGCGGCGCGTGCCGCTGATCGCCGGTATCGCGCTGCACGTCGTGGCGTCGGTGCTCTGCGTCCTCGCACCGAACATCGCGGTACTCGGTGTGTTGCGGGTGGTGCAGGGCCTCGGCGTGGCGGCGGCCTCGGTGGTCGCGATGGCCGTGGTCCGCGACCTGTTCAGCGGCGCGGCCTTCGCCACGCTGCTCTCCCGGCTGCTGCTGGTCATGGGGGCGGCGCCGATCCTCGCCCCGACCCTCGGTGGCGGGTTGCTGCGCTGGACGGACTGGCGCGGCGTGTTCGTGGCCCTGGCCGTCCTCGGGGTGCTGCTCGTCGTGGTCGCCGCGCTCGGGCTGCGCGAGACGCTGCCGGCGGACCGGCGGCAGCGCGGCGGGGTGGTCGCGACCGTTGTGGTGTACGGCTCGCTGCTGCGGGACCGCACGTTCGTGGGCCTCGTCCTGGTCGCCGGGCTCGCCATGGCGGCGTTGTTCGCCTACGTGGCCGGGTCGTCGTTCGTCCTGCAGGAGCAGTACGGGCTGAACGAGCAGCAGTTCGGGCTGGCCTTCGGTGCGGGCGCGGTAGGGCTGATCGCGGCGACGCAGTTCAACGTACGGCTGCTGCGCCGCTATTCGCCGCAGCGGATCCTCGTCGTCGCCCTGGCTGTGGGAACGGGCGCCGGTGTGGCGCTGCTCGCCTTCGCCGCGACGGGGCTCGGCGGTCTGCCGAGCCTGCTGGCGTCGTTGTGGGTGGTGCTCGCCGCGGCGGGGCTTGCGATGCCGAACGCGCCGGCCCTGGCCCTGTCCCGGCACGGGGAAGCGGCCGGTACCGCATCGGCCCTGCTCGGCGCGGTGCAGTTCGGCGTCGGCGCGCTGGCCGCGCCCCTGGTGGGCGTGCTGGGCACGGGCGCGGTCGCCATGGCCCTCGTGGTCGCGGGTGGCATGGTGGCGGCGACGGCCGTCCTGCTCGTGGTGGTGCGGCCGTCCCGGCTCGCCGAACTGGAACCGGCGGCGGTGGTCGTGGCAGCGCACTGAGGAGCTGCCGTGTTCCGTGGCCGGGCGGCGGTCGCGTCGCCGCCCGGCGCTGTCACGGGCGCTTCAGGCCGCCGTCTCGCAGCACCACGTCGGTCCGGTCGAGCAGCGACGTGAGGGCGTCGCTGGCCTTGGCGATGCTGTCGTTTGATGCCGCGAAGAGGGCGGCATCCCCCTGGTCCAGCGATTGTTGGCACTCCTGACTACCCTTTGCCGCTTGTTCGACGAACCTGCGCCAGTGCACCTGGCCCTGAGGGTCGGGCACCCGGAAGTAGCGGTCGGCGTCCCGCGCGACCTGACCGATGTCGGCACAGATCGGCCGGAACGTGGCCGGGTCGATCTCGGCGCGTGCGCTGTTCGCGGCGTCTGCGGCGTCCGCGGCCTGGATCTGTGCCGTACCGAGGCGTTCGAGGGCGACGGCGTAGCGCCTCACCAGGTCCCCTGCGCCGAGGTTCTTCCACGCGAGCACCTGCATGGCTCTTGTCTCGTCGGACACCGCCGGCGGGTCACCAACGGGCACCATGAGCTGCACGTTGGCCGCGGCCTCACGTTTCGAGGAGCGCTTCATGTCCAACAGGCTCGCTTCCTCCAGCACGGTGACCCCCACCGCGGCGGCGCACAACACACCGACGCACAGCCGTCGGGCGACCAGCCCGCCCCGTCCTTCCCTCGCTGGACGCGCTTTGGCGTGGTGCCCTCCGGGTGTCCACACCTGGCGGATCGCGGAAACGGTTGCGGCCGCGATGACGGCCGTGACCGCGGTGACCACGAGAACCTGGCCCACGAGAAGCTGGACCAGCGGCCAGGCCGCGGCAGGACGCCACTGGCAGGACGACGCCAGGGTGTTCAGTAGTGGAACGCACCCGTCGAACGACAGGAGGACGAACCACCCGCAGAGGCCGATCAACGCCGCGAGCTCGGCGGTGATGATCGCGATGAGCAGCCGGTGGCGACTCGCGACCACGCTCGCGGCGACGGCGGCTGCCGTGGCCGCCGTCACCAGGGCCACCAACACCCAGCCCTCGTAGATCCAGAGGTACAGGCCGCCCCGCTGCCCACGCGGTGGTTGCCAGGAATGCATGTACGCCGCCGCGCCCGCGACGGCCACCCAGCCCGACACCCCGCCCAGCGCCGCGACTCCGAGCATCCCTCGTAGCGGCGGCAGCTCCACAGGTGGCTCCGCCGCGGCCGGCTCCCGCAGCGCGCCGGGCACCCAGCGGAGCGTGGCCGTAGCCCGTCGGCTCGTCCAGGCCAGCAGCGGCACGGCCCACAGGGCCGCGACCATCGGTAGGACGAGGGGCTGGTCCAGGCTGTGCAACAGCGGGTGGACGATGCCGATCACGCTGGCCGCGGCAGGATGGTCGGCCACCTCGCCGGGGTAGTCGCGCTCCAGCAGCGCACGCGTGTCGAACGCCGGCCCGTTCAGGTACTGAAAGCCCCACTCGCGCCACCACGTGAACCATGCCGACAACACAAGGCACGCGGATGCCAACCCCGCCAGCATCACCGGCCGGATCGTCCGGCCCGGCCATGCCCTGAGCCACAGGTGGGCGCACTGCGCGACCCACCAGGTGAACGCCGCCCCGGCGAGAACCACCAGCACCAGGATCGCGGGGCGTTGGGGCAGCCACTCGGTGAGCACGATGTCGTTCAGCACCAGCTCGCCGGCCATCATCCCCGTTCCCAGCCACAGCCCTGCCCGCAGGCCGGAGGGCACACGCCGTCCGGTGAGCACGGCATGGGCCACGGCACGCCACAGGGCGACCCCCACCAGCCCGGTGACCAGCCCCGCCGCCGCGACAGCCGCCACCTGGCCGAGCCACGGGCGGGTCAGATCGGACATGCTCAGGTACAACCGCACCTGGGAGTTGATCAGAGTCGCGGCGACCCCGGTCAGGAACATCGGCAGCGACCGCAGACCGAACAGCACCGCCGGATCGTCCAGCGCCTCTCGGCGCAGGTCCCATCGCGGATGGGTGCGCCACAGCTCGACGAACGAGGCGCCCAGCCGCCTCAGTCTCCCCTCGGGCGGGCCCGGGGTCGCCACCGCCCAGGGGCGGGGGTCGGCACCCCATCGCGCCGCGGCCAGATCGGCGTAGATCTCCCGGCTGCGCAGCACGTCCGACCGCGCGAGATGGATCAGCGCCACCAGGAAGACCGCCAGCACGAGGTTACGGGTCGCCATCGGCACCGCACCGGACCACTCCGGCGACCACGGCCCACCCGGGAACGCGATGATCCACCACACGACGTAGGGGAGGAGCACCACCGCCAGGAACACCCGCCACACCGCCACCGTGGCGTAGGCGAGGGTGACGTCGCCGTTGCGGATGTGGGCGAACTCGTGCAGCAGGACCGCCCGGAACGCCTCGGGATCGGTGGCCCTGCGGGCGAGCAGCCCACCGTGCAGGCACACCGTCGGCCGGCGGTTGCGGCCGAACACCACCGCCCCGGCCGAGGCCGCCGCCGGATCCACGACGACATTCGGCGTACGGGCCAGGCCAGCCGACGCCGCCAGACTCTCCACGGTGCGCAGGATCTCGCCGTCACGGTCGATCGCCGTCAGCGGGACGACCCGGCCACGCCGCGCCTTCCAGAGATGCAGGCACCAGAACAGCACGCTGGCCAACACCACCAGCAGAGCCGGCCACGCCAGGCGGATCCACCACGGCAGCGGTCGCTCATGGCGGGCGATGCACGCCTCGTAGGCATCCACGTTGGCCATGAAGCTGGCCTCGCCGGCCGCGCTGTAGGCATCGTTGGGATCCATCCCGGTGGCGAGCAGGCAGGCGAAGCCCTCCACGCTGTCGGTGTCGGAGAGCCACGCGGTGACGTTGGCCGTCATGGTCGCGCTGCTCACCAGCAGCAAGACCACCAGCAGCGCGAACCGCACGGTCGTGCCGGCACCCATCGCCCGCTCGTCGACCCGCGACCGGGCAGGCTCGGCGACCATCACGCCCTGTCCCCGGGCCCGGGCCTGTCCGGGCTCACGGGCTCCGGCACGGGTGTCGCCGGCGCGGTCAGCGCCAGCCGGGTCACCAGCGCGTCGGCGATCGCCGTGGCCCGCTCGTCGTCCAGGCCGCGCTGCACGGCGATCTCCAACACTCGCTGCCGTACGTCGCCGAGTTGCTCGCGGGTCAACGCGGGGATCTCCACGGGCGCGGCCCGCCGGCGAAAGACCTTGCGCAGCATGGCTTTCGTCCCCTTGGCCGCGCCATCCACAGCCGAAGCGGCAGCCCGGTCGGCGAGCTGCTGCACGACCAGCCACACCACCGGGGTCGCCAACGCCACGACCTCGCCCCACCCGAAACCCAACGGCTCACGCCGCCTGCCCCGGGTGCCCAACCGCCGTACCACCGTGGCGTCGTCGAACGCGACCAGCCCGTCCACCAGAGGCAACTCCTCCGGGGCGACCGAGGCCACCACGTCCCGGACCACCTCGCGCACCTTGACCCCGCCGGCCGCGCCTTCCTCGTCAGTAGTGGTCACCACACCTCCCCGAGCCGCCCGGAAACCGGGCGCCAATGACATGGGCACATGTGCATGTGTATCCGCACGGTGCCACTCGCCGGCCGGCCCCGGAAGCGGGTGGGAGCTCCTGACGGAATGATGGAGTGCGTTTCTCCGGGATGTGCGGACCGTTCTGGTTCTACATCTGGCGGTCGGCGGGGCGGCCGGTGGGCGCCGCGCCGGTGCGCTGGTCCAGGGCGCGCAGGAGGTTGGCGCCGAGGACGTCGTCGCGTTCGGCGGCGGAGAGTTCGTCGAGACCGGCCGGGTGCAGGGTCTGCGCGAACGACACGTGGTCGAGGCTGGGTGGGAAGTCCGAGCCCCAGTACAGCCGCCGGGTGCCGAAGTCCGTCACGAGCAGCTCGACGAACGGTCGTGCCGCGTCGTGCGGGTAGCCGTGGGAGGGCTCGCTGACGGCGTACAGCCCGGAGATCTTGACGCCGACGTGGGGTAGCCGCGCCAGGTGGGTGAGGGGCGTGAGCATCTCCCGCGCCTCGTCGCCGGTGGGCACCACGGGCTGCGCGCCGGGCAGCCCGAGGTGGCTGAACAGGATCGTGCACCCGTCCAGGGCGGCGAGGGCCGAGCCGAGCCGTTCGGTCGCGGCGGGTGTGGCGTTCAGGCTGAGCAGCGCGGCGGCGTTGTTCAGCGCCGACGTGTGGCGAGCCAGCCAGTCGCTGAAGCGGTCTGCCGAGGCCGGGTCGGCCAGGTAGGCGGCGATGCCCACGAAACCCGCCGACCACCAGCGGTCGAGCGAGTCTTCGTCGGCTGGTCCATCTGGTGGGACGTAGGCGACCGGCGCGATCCAGTCGTGCGCGGCGGCGAGGGCGGCCAGATGGTGGTTGTTCCCGGCGAAGCCGGCCTCGCCTTCGTAGCCGATCACCAGCGACCGGACGATGCCGTGTTCGCGGCGTAGGCCTTGGTAGACGGTCAGTTCGTCGCCGCCGGCGGGGGAGCGGCCGTAGCGACCGGGGTAGCCGGCGGCGAACAGGTGCAGGTGGGCGTCGGCGCGTTGCATGGTTCGGACCCTAACTCAAATTTCGCCTGGCCATTGACGCGGAGACACCCCTGACTTAGGTTCTTGTCTCAATTAGGTCCGGATTACGTTGGCGCGAGCGAGGAGTGAGCCGGGTGACGCTGCCAGGCGACGAGGTTGATGAGCTGGTACGGCTGCGGCGTCAGCTTCACCGGCACCCCGAGCTGCGGTTCACGGAGCGGCAGACCGCAGCTACCCTGGAGCGCCTGCTCGGGCCACTCGGTCAGATTCGCACCGGAATTGCCGACACCGGCGTCGTCCTGGAGATCGACGGTGGTGTCCCGGGGCCGACGGTCCTCCTTCGGGCCGATATGGACGCCTATCCCGTGCAGGACAGCAAGCAGGAGCCGTACGCCTCCCGCAATCCGGGCGTGTGCCACGCCTGCGGGCACGACGTGCACATGACGGTCGCCTACGGGGTCGCCGCCCGGCTCGCCGCCGACCCGCCCGCCCGGGGTGCGGTGACCGTGCTGTTCCAGCCGGCCGAGGAGATCCCGTTCGGCGCCGACTCGGGGGCCGCCGCGGTCCTGGCCGACGAGGCGTTCCGCGACCGCCGGTTCGACGCCGTGCTCGGGCTGCACTGCTGGCCCGACCTGCCCGCCGGAGCGGTGGGGATCGACCGGGCGACCGCGATGGCGGCCAAGGACGCGTTCCGCGTCGAGGTGCTCGGGCGGGCCGCGCACGCCGCCACCCCGGCGCTGGGCCGGGACGCCATCCTCGGCCTGACCGCCATGGTGTCCACGTTGCACGCGGCCGTCTCCCGGTCCCGCGACCCCGACGAACTGGTCGCCTTCAACATCGGCACGATCGCCGGCGGAGCGAGCCAGAGCCAGGTCGCCGAGCGGGCCGAGGCCACCGGGACGCTGCGTACCCACGACCCCGTCGTGCGGGAGCGGCTGAAGGAGGTCATCGAACGCGTCGCCCGCCAGCAGGCCGCCGCGCTCGACCTCGGCGTACGGTTCGCCTGGGCCAACGAGATGCCGCCGGTGCGCAACGCCCCGGAGGTGGTGGCTCTCGCGCACGCCGAGCTGTCGGGGCACGTCGACGTCGTCGACCTGCCGGTACCGCCCCTGACCACGGACGACTTCGCCCTGCTGGGCGCGCTCGGCCCGAGCCTGTACGTCAAGCTCGGGGTCACCGGCGAACGCGGTGGCGCGCCGCTGCACTCCGGCGCGTTCGACGTCGACGAGCGGTGCATCGCGACGGGGGTCGCCGCCCTGGAGCGCCTCACCCGGGCGGTCCTCGACGGTCGGCTCGCGGAGGACGCACCGGCCCCGGTCGCCGGCGCGGGCACCGCGGCGGCGGTGGCCCGGTGAGCACCGGGCCGCGGGTGGCCGTGGTCGGGGCGGGCGCGTTCGGCGCCCGGCACGTCGCCGCGTACCGGTCGCTCGGTGTCCGGGTGGACGCGCTGGTCGACCCGGACACCGCCACCCGGGAGCGGGTCGCCGCCCAGCACGGCATCCCGCGCACGTTCGACTCCGTCGCGGCCCTGCTCGCGCAGGCGGCACCGGATGCCGCCTCCGTGTGCGTGCCCGGGCCGGCGCACCGGGCCGTCGCGCTCGCACTGATCACCGCCGGGATTCCCGTGCTGGTCGAGAAGCCGCTGGCCGCGACGGTCGCCGACGCCACGGCGATCGTCGCGGCCGCCGAGGCGCACGGGGTGCTCTGCCAGCCGGGGCACATCCTGCGGCACAGCCCCGCCCACCGGGCGCTGCACGACGCGGTCCGCGAGGGCCGCCTGGGCCGGGTGCTGGCCGTCTCCTCGCGCCGGGACCGCCCCCGCTCCCTGACCCGGCTCTTCCCGAACGACCATCCCGCACTGCTGACCGCGGTGCACGACATCGACCTGGCGCTCTGGTACGCGGCAGCGCCGGTGGTCGAGGTGCGCGCGGCGGCCCGGACCCGACCGGGATCGGCGACGCCGGTCCTGGTGTGGGCGGAGCTTCGACACGCCAACGACGTCGTGTCGTCGATCCGCAACAGCTATCTCCTGCCCGAACACACCCCCAACCACACCTCGGACCTGGTCGAGGTGTACGGCACCGACGGGGTCGGCCACGTCGACCTCGGACACTCCACGGTGCTGGTGCAGGCCGAGCAGACCGAGGCGCCGGACTGGCTGCTCTCCCCGGTCGACGGCGGTGGCGCGCTCGCCGCCGAGCTCCGGCACTTCCTCCGCCAGGTCGACGGCAGCGACGCGTCCCCGGTCGTTCCCCTGGCCGACGGACTGCACGTGGTCCAGATCGCCGCGGCCGTAGTCGACAGCGCCGCCGCCGACGGCGCCGTCCGCCGAATCCCTCAAACCCCCTCGCTGACAGGAGCTTCTGCCGATGAATCGACGTAGATTGGCCGGTCTCGTCGCCGCGGGCGTGGCCGCCGCCGCGCTGCTGACCGGCTGCGGTGGCGACGACGCCGCGGGCGGCCCGGTCACCCTGAAGGTGCTGACCTGGGAGCCGGGTGGCACCGAGTACTGGAAGCAGGTCAAGACCAGCTTCGAGGCCAGCCACCCGGACATCAAGCTCGAGATGCAGTCGGTGCCGTTCGACAAGTACCCCGAGGTGCAGGGCCCGTACATCACCTCGCAGTCCGGGCCGGACGTGATGGCCAACAACGCCGGCCTGGAGTTGTTCGACCGGCGTGGTGCGTACGTGCCGCTGGGCGACAAGGCCGCGGAGATCAACAAGGACCTCGTCACCTACAGCGGTGCCTGCGAGGGCTTCGACACCAGCAAGCCCTGCTACGGCGTGCCCTTCTCGTACCAGGGCAACGTCCTCTACTACAACAAGGACGTGCTGACGGCCGCCGGGCTCGACCCGGAGCGGCCCCCGGCGACCTGGGACGAGTTCGGCGCGGCCTGCGACGCGGTCGCCAAGACGGGGAAGACCTGCCTGGCCCTGGGCCTGTCCGGCACGTTCCCGGCCTACTGGGACTTCCCGGAGATCGCCCGCAGCTACCTGAGCGAGGACGACATCCGCGGGTTGCTCGCGGGCACCCTGTCCTGGAAGGACCCGAAGCTGGTCTCAGTGCTGGAGAAGCTGGCCGAGATCACCACCAAGGGCTGGGCGAACAAGAACGCGCCGTCGATCACGATGCTCCCCGACGGGGCGGACATCTTCCAGCGCGGCGGCGCCGCCTTCGCCGGGACGATCATCTCCGACGCGGTGAACTGGGAGGCGTTCGGCAAGGCCCTCGGCGACGACAAGCTCGGCGTGACCCGCTGGCCGGCAGCCAACCCGACGGCGCCGCTGGCGCAGAAGTTCTCCGGCATCGAGGGCGCCGTCTACGGGGTGACCAAGTGGAGCGAGAAGAAGGACGCCGGCCTGGCCTTCATCACCTGGCTCGCCGGCAAGGAGAACGGCGAGCTGTGGGTCAAGCACGCCAAGGGCCAGCCGCTGAACAAGAACGTCGACAAGGCGCTGCTGCCCTCCTCGCCGGCCTTCCAGAAGATCCAGGAGTTGGTGGCGGATCCGACCCTGCACGCCGGCGTGATGCTCTCCGGCCCGGAGGCCGACGCGCTGGCCCGTGGCTGGCAGCAGGTCACCCTCGGCCAGCTCACCGTCGACAAGTGGGCCGAGCAGATGCAGCAGGCCCTGGAGCGCAGCCCGACGAAGAAGCAGAACAAGTAGTCGCCCCGGGCGGGACGGCCCCGGCCGCCCCGCCCGGCCCGCCCCAGAGAGGAAACCCGATGACCATCTCCACCGCGCCGGTGTCGGAGCCGGTGGTCGCGGACCGCCCGCCCGAGCCCGCACGCCGTCCGGTCCGCGCCGCGCGGATCCGGGAGTGGTGGCTGGGTGCCGCCCTGGTGCTGCCGGCGCTGGCCCTGGCCGTCGCGTTCAAGTTCGTGCCCCTCGGCCGGGGCGTGGTCACCAGCCTCGAATCGTCGAGCGGTTTCGGTGGCAGTTCCTTCGCCGGCGCCGACAACTACACCCGGATGCTCGACGACCCGGTGGTGCGCTCCAGTTTCCGCAACGCGCTGCTCGTGGTGGCGACGCTGCCGATCTGGGTCGTGCTGCCCCTGGTCCTGGCGGTGGTCATCCACCAGCGCGCCCCGGGCTGGAAGTTCTTCCGCGCCGTGTACTTCATCCCGTACACCATCGCGCCGATCGTCGTCGGCATCATGTTCCGGCAGATCCTCGCCCCGGACGGGCCGCTCAACGCCTTCCTGCGCTCGGTCGGGCTGGACCCCCTGGCCCTCGAGTGGCTCAACGGCCGCTACAGCGCCCTGTTCTCGCTCGTCGCGGTGGCCCTGTGGAGCCTGTTCGGCCTGGGCGTGATGACCTACCTCGCCGGCCTGGCCACCGTCCCCGAGGAGGTCCTCGAGGCCGCCTACCTCGACGGGGCGAACTTCTGGCGGCGGCTGTTCTCGGTGGTCGTGCCGATGCTCCGGCCCACCGTCGCCTACTGGAGCGTGCTGTGCGCCTCCGGCGTGCTGATCTGGCTGTTCCCGCTGATCTACGCGCTGACCCAGGGCGGGCCGGGGGACGCCACCATGCTCCCCGAGTACCTGGTCTTCCTCACCACCTTCCAGTTCCTGGACCGGGGGTACGGCTCCGCCATCGGCATCGCCCTGTTCGTCTTCGTCGCCCTGCTGTCGATCCTCAGCGTGCGGCACATGTTCACAGAGGGGACCCGGAAAACGCGATGAACCGGCGTGCCACCGCCCGGCTGGGGCGTTACCTGTTGACCTTCGCGCTGGTGGTCGTCGCGGTTGCGGCGGTCTACCCGTTGCTGTTCACCATCGTCAGCTCGCTGAAGACGCAGACGGGCTTCGCGCGGGACCCGCTGGGCCTGCCGACCGGCGTGACCCTGGAGAACTACCTCGAGGCGTTCCGCCGGATGGACATGCCGCGGCTGCTGCTGAACTCGCTGATCACCACCGCCGGTGGGCTGGTGCTGTCGGTGCTGGCCGCGCTGCTGGTCGCGTACGCGGTCACCAAGCTGCGCTTCCGGGGCGGCAAGCTGGTCTTCCTGCTGATCATCGTCACGTTGACCATCCCCAGCCAGGCGATCATCTATCCGCTGTACCAGACCGTGCTGGACCTGGGCATGTCCGGGCAGTACCAGGGCCTGATCCTGGCGTACGCGGCGTTCGGCCTGCCGTTGGGCACGTACCAGCTGGCCGGTTACTTCCAGCAGGTGCCCGACGAGCTGATCGAGGCGGCCAGGGTGGACGGCGCCGGCCACTTCACCATCCTGTTCCGCCTGTTGGCGCCGATCGCGACCCCGGCGCTGGCCGCGCTGGCCATCTTCAACTTCGTCTGGATGTGGAACGACCTGCTGCTGCCCCTGGTCATCATGGGCGGCTCGGACAGCAAGACGTTGATGGTCGGCGTCTCCCTGCTCAGCGGCCAGTACGACGTGTCGGTGCCGCTGGTCAGCGCCGGTCTGATCGTCG
Source organism: Micromonospora sp. NPDC047730 (assembly GCF_043204765.1). NCBI lineage: Bacteria > Bacillati > Actinomycetota > Actinomycetes > Micromonosporales > Micromonosporaceae > Micromonospora > Micromonospora sp. NPDC047730. The sequence continues at coordinate 130,097 of NZ_JBIDCU010000013.1, forward strand.
CGCTGCTGCCGGTGTTGATCATCTACCTGGTCTTCCAGCGGCAGCTGGTAGCCGGCGCGTTGGCCGGCTCCGGCAAGTGAGCCCGCCGGTGGAGGTTTCCGGTGCGGACGGGGCGGCCGGGCCGGGGGAGTCCGGGCCCGGGGTCCAACTGTGCCACCTCTACCGGCTGCGCCCCGGGGCGGAGCGGGAGTACGAGCGCCGGCACGCCGAGATCTGGCCGGAGATGTCGGCATTGCTCGACGACGCCGGCATCTACGACTACCACATCTACCGGCACGGGCTGCTGCTGATCTGCGTGCTGCGGACCCGGCACGGTCACCCGCACGCCCGACGGGTCACCGGCGCGTCCGCCGTGCAGGCCCGCTGGACCCGGTCCCTGGCGCACCTGTTCGCCGAGATCGCCGACGCCGACGGCGAACCGCTGTGGGCGTACCCGGTCTTCCACCACGCGGGCCGTCCCGCGGGATGCTGAGCGCGGCGTCGCGCACCCCCGTGGCCCGGCGGACCGTCCCGCCGGGCCACGGCGGTGAGCACTCAGACCGCGTAGGCGACCGAGCCGTCGGCGCGCAGCGGGATCCGGGTCAAGGGGCGACCGGTCAGGTCGAGCGGCGTGGCGTCGGTGAGGTCCAGTGTCACGCCGAGTCCCGGTTCCTCCGGCACCGGCAGGAAACCGCCCTGCCGCCGTACGCAGGCACGCGCGGGCCCGTCGGCGAGCTGGTCGTCCAGGGGCGAGTACTCCTGCACCACGAAGTTCGGGATGGCCGCGTCCAACTGCACCGAGGCCATGGTCAGCAGTGGACCGAGACAGTTGTGGCTCACCACGGCGGCGTGGTGGGCCTCGGCCAGTGCGGCGATCTTGCGGGCGTGGCTGATCCCGCCGGCCAGGCCCAGGTCGGGGCGGACGTACTGGGCGCCGCCCTGGGCGAGCAGCTCCTTGAACTCCCAGATGCTGTGCAGGCGTTCGCCGTTGGCCATCGGCACCCCCGCCGCGCGGCGGGCGACGTCGGCCTGGCTGCTGACGCTGTCGATCTGGATCGGGTCCTCCACCAGCAGCGGCAGGTGCCTGGCCAGCGCGGGCACGACCGCCTCGGCCTGCAGGGGCGTGAGCTTGCGGTGCAGCTCGATGAGCAGGTCCACGTCGGTGCCGACGGTGTCGCGGACCGCGGCGGTGGTGGCCTCGGTGGCGGCGACCAGCCGGGCCAGCGACAGGTCGGGGTAGTCGGCCGGCAGCGGGTCGAACTTGACCGCCGTGAAGCCGTCGGCCACGGCTGCCGCGGCCTGTGCGGCCAGCGCCTCCGCCCCCGTGCCGGGCAGCAGCAGGTGCAGCCGGATCCGGTCGCGCACCCGGCCGCCGAGCAGCTGCCAGACCGGGACCCCGAGGCGCTTGCCGAGCAGGTCCCACAGGGCCAGGTCGACCGCGGAGACGGCGGCGGAGAGCACGGAGCCCCGGAACGGTCCCATCCGGTAGAGGTGGTGCCAGTGGTGCTCGATCCGGGTGGGGTCGGCACCGAGCAGGTGCGGACGGAACGCCTCCACGACGGCGTGCACCGCGGCGGGGTAGCCCCAGCAGGCGGACTGGCCCACGCCGACCAGCCCGTCCGATGTGTGCACCTGGACGAAGTGCGCGTCGCCCAGCACCACCGACTCGACGGCGGTGATCTCCATACCTGCCTCCAAATAAGAGACCAATAACGGCCAGAAACTTGCTCTTGCACTCTTCCATAGCCTTACAGCGCTGGTCTAGGCTTCAAATCGAACGAGCCGGAATAAGGCTCTAACTACCACTGGGGGTGTGATGGGTCTGCCGGACGACTATCGGCTCATGGCCCGGATCCGCCGGTTCGAGGAGCGGCTGTCCGCCCTCAAGGACGACGGCGAGATCCCGGGCTCGATCCACCTGTGCAACGGCCAGGAGGCGATCCCGGTCGGCGCCTGCCGGCCGCTGCGCGACGGCGACCACGTGACCGCCACGTACCGCGGTCACGGCTGGGCCATCGCCCGGGGCGTGGACCTGGTGGGCCTCTTCGCCGAGATGATGGGACGCGACTCCGCCCTCTGCGGCGGCCGGGCCGCCTCGCCGTACCTGTCCGACCCGGGCCGGTGGTTCATCGGCGAGAACTCCATCGTCGGCGCGGGCGTGCCCGTCGCCGCCGGCGCGGCCCTCACCGCCCACCGGACCGCGAGCGGCGCGGTGTCCGTGGTCAGCATCGGCGACGGCGCGATGAACCAGGGCAACGTCCACGAGGCACTCAACCTCGCCGCGGTGCTCGACCTGCCGCTGGTGCTGGTCGTGGAGAACAACGTCTACTCCGAGATGTCCCGCATCGAGGACATGGTGCGGGTCCGCCAGCTCGCCGAGCGGGCCGCCGGCTACGGCATCCCCGGCCGGGTGGTGGACGGCAACGACCCCGACGCCGTCGCCGAGGCGGTCGCCGAGGCGGTCACCCGGGCCCGCGAGGGGTCCGGACCGTCCATCGTCGAGGCCATGACCGAACGGCTGGTCGGCCACTACAGCGGCGACGTGCAGCACTACCGGCCGGCGGGCGAGGTCGCCGCCGCCCGGGAACGCGAGCCGCTGGCCCGGATCCGGCAGGCCGCCGACGCCGCGCTCACCGCCCGGCTCGACGCGATCGACGCCGAGGTCGCCACCGAGGTGGAGGCCGCCGTCACCGCCGCCCGTGCCGTGCCGTTCCCGGACCCGGCGACCGTCAAGGAGCACGTCCATGTCTGAGTCCCTGCGCTACATCCAGGCCGTCAACGCCGCGCTCACCTGGGCGCTGGACAGCCGGGAGGACACCGTCTACTTCGGCGAGGACGTCGCCCTGCCCGGCGGGCCGTTCGGCGCCACGAAGGGGCTGCACAAGCGGTTCGGCTCCGCGCGGATCTTCGACACCCCGATCTCCGAGACCGGGTTCCTCGGCATGGCCCTGGGAGCGGCGATGACCGGCCTCCGGCCGATCGCCGAGATCATGTACGCCGACTTCTCGTTCGTGGCGATGGACCAGTTCGTCAACCAGATCTCCACCATCCACTACTCCAGCAACGGCCGGTGGAAGGCGCCGCTGGTGATCCGGATGCAGCAGGGCTACTCGCCCGGCGCCTGCGCCCAGCACTCGCACTCACCCGAGGCGTACTTCGCGCACACCCCCGGGTTGCGGGTGGCCCTGCCGGCCACGCCCGACGACGCGTACCAGATGCTGCGCACCGCGGTCGTCAGCGACGACCCGGTGGTGGTCGCCGAGGCGCGCATGCTCTACCCGACACGCGGCCCCGTCCGCACCGACGCCCCGGTCGAACCGGTCGGCGGCGCCCGCGTGGTCCGCCCGGGCACCGACGTCACCGTCGTGGCGTGGTCCCGGATGGTCTCGGCGTCGCTGGACGCCGCGGGCCAGCTCAGCGAGGAGGGCATCGAGGCCGAGGTGATCGACCTGCGCTGGCTCAACCCGCTGGACTTCGACACCGTCGCCGCCTCGGTGGCCCGCACGGGTCGGCTGGTCGTCGCCCACGAGGCGAACCTGACCGGCGGGTTCGGCGCCGAGATCGCCGCCCGGGCCGCCGCGGAGTGCTTCGCCGACCTGCGCGCCCCGGTCGCCCGGGTGGCCACCCCGGACGTGCCGATGCCGGCCGCCCCGGCCCTGCAGGCCGCCGTGATCCCCGAGGCGGCCGACGTGGTGGATGCCGTGCGCCGCACGGTCACGCGATGACCGCTGACACTCCGCCGGCCGGCCTGCTGGCCGGCCGGCGGGTGGTCGTCGTCGGCGGCGCCTCCGGCATCGGCCTGGCCACGGTCCACGCCGCCGCCGCGGCCGGCGCGGCGGTCGCGGTGCTGGACGCCGACGGCGACGGCGCGGCCGGGGCCGCCGCCGCGGCCCGGCGCACCGGGGCGAGCGCCAGCGCCCGCCGGGTCGACGTGACCGTCGAGGCCGAGGTCGCCGCCGCGCTCGACGACGTCGCCGCCGAGTGGGGCGGGATCGACGCCGTGCTGCACGTGGCGGGCGTCATGCGCGGCCAGGGCCTCGACGTCCGGGAGGTCACCGCCGAGCTGTGGGCGCAGGTGATCGCGGTCAACCTGACCGGGCCGTTCCTCGTCGCCAAGCACGCGGTGCGGCACCTCACCCCGGGCACCGGTGTCCTCGTGCTGGTGGGCTCCAGGGCGGGCGTGCAGAACGGCTCCGGCTCGGTACCCTACGGCGCGAGCAAGGGTGGACTGCACGGCCTGGCGCTCACATTGGACCGACAGCTCCGTCCACAGGGGATCCGCGTGCACACGCTGTGCCCCGGCGACATCGACACGCCGCTGATGCGACGGTCGCTGGACGAGGCGCGGACCAACGGGACCGACGCCGGCCGGGTCGCGGAGATCGAGGCGGCCCTGGGCCGTCCGGAGGACGTGGCGTCCGCGCTGGTCCTGTTGGCGTCGCCGGTCAGCGACGGTGTGGTCGGCACCGTCCACACCCGCTGAGCAGCCCGCCCGAGACCGGCGACGACGTGGAGGTGGCAAGGTGATCGGCATCATCGGTCCGGAGGACTCGATCCGGCTCGTGCAGGAGGTCGCCGCGGGCGAGGGCCGCGCCACGGACCTGACGGCCCGCACGTACACCCGGCCGGAACAGGCCCTCGAGCTGGCCCGCGAACTCGACGAGCTGTGCCAGGTGCTGCTCTTCACCGGGCGCATCCCGTACGCGTTCGCCGCCGCCGCCGGCGACCTGCGCGCCGAGATCGACTACATGCCGCACGCCGGCATCGACCTCTACCGGACACTGTCACGGATGCTGCTGGCGAGCGGCGGACGGCTGCCCACGGTGAGCGTGGACACTATCGAGGCCGACATCGTCCGCGAGACGTACCACGACATCGACCTGATCCCGCCGACCGAGATCCTGCCCATCGCGGACTCGTCCGGCCTGCTCTTCTCCGGCCTCGACGAGATCACCGCCTTCCACCGCGAGCGGTACGCCTCCGGCGCGGTCGAGGCGTGCCTGACCTGCCTCGGCGCGGTGCACCGCGACCTGGCCGACAGCGGGGTGCCGGTCTGGCGGGTGGAACACACCCGCGCCTCCGTGCGGGACGCCCTGCGCCGGGCGTGGCTCGCCGCGGAGGTACGACAGTCCCGCGCCACCCAGATCGCGGTGATGATGATCGAGCTGACCGAGCCCGCCAGCCGCCAGCAGGACCCGTACCAGATGGAACGGGAGCGGCTGCGGCTGCGCGAGGCGTTGCTCGAACATGCCGAGCGGATGCGGGGCAGACTGGGCACGATCGACGACCGGACGCTGCTCATCACGACGACCCGCGGCACCGTCGAGAGCGCCATCGCCCGGCACCGGGCCGGCCACGCCTCCCTGCTGACCCTCCGCGGTGTCGACGTCGAGCACACGGTCGGCTTCGGTGCCGGCACCACCATCGCCGCCGCCGAGGACAACGCCCGCAAGGCGCTGGCACTCGGCCGCGGCAGCGGCGACACCCACGTCGTCTTCCCCGACGGGCAGATCTACTCCAGCCGGGAGAGCCCGGTGAAACAACGGCTCCGCGAGACCGCCCCCGAGGTCCTGCGGATCTCCGAACAGCTCCGCCTCGGGCCGCTGTCGACCCGCCGGTTGCTGGACGCGCTGCACCAGATGGACCCGAACCAGGTGACCGCGCGGGCCCTGGCCGACGCCTACGGGGTGGAGGCGCGCTCGGCGCGCCGACTGCTCAAGTCGCTGCGGGCCGCCGGCTTCGCCGAGGAGGTCGGCGTGCACGTCAGCACCGGCGCGGGCCGGCCGCAGACGGTCTACCGGGTGGCGATGCGGCGGCTGCTCGAGGCCATCGGCGGTGAGGCGTGAGGTTCGAACCGACCTTCCTGGTCACGGCCACGTTCGCCGCGGACGCCGCCACCCGCCGGGAACCGCACCGGCAGGCCCACCTCGCCCACGTCGAGGCCCTGCTCGCCGACGGCACCGCCCTGCTCGCCGGGGCCCGGGCCGACCTCGGCGCTTCCGTCCTCGTCCTGCGGGCCGCCGACGCCACGGCCGCCCGCAGCCGTGTCGAACAGGATCCGTACTGGCAGCACCGGGTGTGGACCGGCATCGAGGTGGTCGACTACCTCGCCGTCACCCCGCAATCCCTCGGGAGGTCTTGATGTCGCAGTACCGCCAGATCGCCGGAGTCCGGGTGCAGGGCGCCGCATCCGCGCCCTACGCGGCCCGGCTGTTGGGCGAGGCGTGGGGTGAGACACCCGAGGGGGTGCCGGTCCGCTTCGAGGCCGACCCGGCGCGGCCCGAGGGCGGCTACCGGATCGAGGTACCCGAGCAGGGCGAGATCCGGCTCAGCGGCGACCCCTTCGCCGGCCTGGTCTACGCCGCGCGGGAGCTGCTCGCCCTGGCCACCCCGGCCGGCGTGCCGGTGGGCGTCCGGGAGGGCGCGCCTCGGCTGCCGCTGCGCAACCTGTGGACCTGGGACCACTCCACCAACTGGGACCTTCGGCAGCTCGGCCAGCAGGAGATCGGCGCCCTGAACCCGTACGCCAAGCCCGCCGACGCGTTCGGCGCCGACTACCGGCGGCTGGTCGACTTCTGCAGCCGGGAGCGGATCGGCGGCATCGTGGTGTACGGGCTGCTGCGCGACGCCCACGGCGGCGTCGAGGCGGCCCGCGAGCTGTGCGAGTACGCCAACGCCCGAGGCGTACGGATCATCGCCGGGATCGGCGTCAACGCCTACGGCGGCATCTACTTCGACGGCCGGCACCGCTACAACCTCGCCACCTGGCTGCGGCAGCGCCCCGACCTGGCCGCCGAGCTGCCGAAGAAGGTCGGGTTCGACATCGACGACTTCGGCGACCTGCACTTCCCGGCCAGCGAGTACATGATGGCCGCCTGCCCGTCCCAGCCGGACAACCTGGCGTGGCACCGGGAGGCGGTCGACTGGCTGCTGGACACCCTCCCCGTCGGCGGCGTCAACTTCGAGACCGGCGACTACGGCAGCTGCGCCTGCGCCAGGTGCGCGGCCCGCACCGGCGGCGAGCGCACCTCCTGGTCGTACGAGGCCATGCGGTCGGTCTACCCGACCCTGCTCGAGACCGCCCGCCGCACCGGGCCGGCGGGGGTGCCGCTGCGGCACCTCGTCGAGGTCTACTGGGACAACATCTTCGACCTGGAGGCCCAGAAGCCGCTGGCCGACCTGCCCGACGACGTGGCCTACCAGTACTGCGTCAACCGGGGCTTCTGGCACGACAACCGGGACCGGCTCACCGCCGACCACGTCGACGGGCTTCCGCACACCACCAACGTGCTGCGCACCCACGCCGGCTCCCAGTGGAACCGGCAGCGGCACTCCTGGGTGCCCGACCTGTACGCCGACATGGCGACCCGGGCCGCCGGGGCGGGCATGCGCGGCCTGACGATCTTCGCCGAGGCGTCGGCGTACCACCCGACCAACGAGATCAGCTACCTGGCGTACGCGCGCTTCACCTGGAACCCGGACCTGGCCTGGGCGGAGTTCTGGCGCGCGGAGGTGGCACCGCGGTTCGGCGGCGCGGCCGAGGCCGAGGCGTTCCGCGCCGGCGCGGCCGCGCTGGACGACCCCACGGCGACGGCGGACGCCCTCGGCGCGGTCCGCGGCGACGCCCTGGCGATGGCCGCCGCCACCAGCGGTGACGTGCAGCGCCGGTGGCTGTGGCTGGCCGAGCGGGCCGCCCGTCACGCCCACTCCGCCGGCTGACCTGCCAGACCCCGCCGGCGAAGCAGCGGTGCGGCCGGACGACCGGCCCCCGCTGCGCCGCGGGTACACCGCCGGCGAATTTCACCCGCTTCGGGTGAGGGCCGCTCACCACCGGGCGTTCCAGGCTGTACGAACAGTGCGGCTCGCGGGGGTGTTGGAGGAGGCTTCTGATGGGGGACCCGACCGCCGACTTTCTCGGCCGGCTGGGCCGGAGCCCGGGCACGCCGATCACAATGAAGGCCCGGGGCACGATCCGGCTGGACGTCGAACGCGATACGGGAGTAGATGTCTGGTTCGTAACGTTGTGCGACGGCACGACCCAGGTGTCGCGCCAGGAGCAGCGGCCGGACCTGGTGATCCGGGGCCACCAGACGCTCTTCGACCGGCTGGTCCAGGGTCGGGCGCAGCTCTACGCGGCGCTGATGCGTAACGAGATCAACGTCGAGGGCGACCTGGCGCTCCTGTCGTCGTTCGAGCGGCTGCTGCCCGGCCCCGAGGGCGCCCACCACCCGCGCGACTTCGCCCGTGCAGGAGGACAGGGTTCATGAGCGAACGAGGCGTCAGCATCCTGGACGGCAACACGTTCGTCGTCAGCGACGAACGTGGCGACCTGCACCCGTCGCCGACCTTTCCCACCGGGCTCTTCTCGTTCGACACCCGGTTCCTGTCGAAATGGGTGCTGACCGTCGACGGTCAACCGCTCAACGCCCTGTCCCGGGACGACCTGCAGTACTTCGAGACCCGCTACTTCCTCGTGCCCGGCGAGCCGACCCACTACGTCGACGCGAAGGTCTCGGTCATCCGGCAGCAGCAGATCTGCCGGGAGTTCAGCGAACAGTTGACGGTACTCAACCACGACACCGAGGAACGGCACCTCACGTTGCGGGTGGAGATGGCCACCGACTTCGCCGACCTGTTCGAGATCAAGGACGTGCGGCAGAAGACCGGGAAGACCCTGACGAGCGTCGAGGACGGTCATCTGCGGTTCCGCTACGAACGAGGCACCTTCCACCGTGAGACGATCATTTCGAGCACTTCGCCGGCGCGCGTCGACGAAACGGGGATGACCTTCGACCTCCGGATCGCACCGCGCGGCAGGTGGAGCACGGAGCTGCACGTCTACCCGATCGTGCGCGGCGCGCGGGGCCTCGACATCCGGGCCAGCCTGGACGCCCACCAGGGGCGGGTGAAGCCGCAGCTGCGGCAGGACCTCGACGACTTCCTCGTCCAGACACCACAGCTGGTGTGCGACCACCGGTCCCTGCAGACGGCGTACGAGCGCAGCCTCACCGACCTGGCCGCGATGCGGTACTCACCGCTCGCCTTCCCCCGGCGGTTGCCGGCCGCGGGACTGCCCTGGTTCATGACCATCTTCGGCCGCGACAGCATCTTCATCAGCCTGCAGACGCTGCCGTTCGTGCCGGAACTCGCCTCGACGGTCCTCCGCGACCTCGCCTTCCAGCAGGGCAGCAAGCTGGACGACTACCGCGACGAGGAACCCGGGAAGATCGCGCACGAGTTCCGCTACGGCGAATCGGCGGCGTTCGAGGAGCAGCCGCACAGCCCCTACTACGGATCGGCGGACTCCACCCCCCTGTACGTGATCCTGCTCGACGAGTACGAGCGGTGGAGCGGGGACGCCAGCCTGGTGCGACAGTTGGAGCTCGAGGCCCGCGCGGCGCTGAACTGGATCGACGAGTACGGCGACATCCTGGGCAACGGCTACGTGTCGTACCAGCGGCGAAACACCGTGAACGGCCTGGAGAACCAGTGCTGGAAGGACTCCTGGGATGCCGTCTCCTACCGGGACGGCCGGCTGCCCGGACTGCCACGCGCGACCTGTGAGCTGCAGGGGTACGCCTACGACGCGAAGCTGCGCGGCGCCCGTCTGGCCCGGCAGTTCTGGAACGACCCCGCCTACGCCGACCGGCTGGAAGCCGAGGCGGCCGACCTCAAACGGCGTTTCAACCGCGACTTCTGGATCGAGGAGGGGGAGTACTACGCCCTCGCCCTCGACACCGACGGCAAGCCGGTCGACGCCATGTCGTCCAACATGGGCCACCTGCTGTGGAGCGGCATCGTCGAACCGGACCGGGCCCAGAAGATCGCCCAGCACCTCCTCGGGCCGAGCATGTTCTCCGGGTGGGGTGTCCGCACCCTGGCCGACAGCGCGGCGCGGTACAACCCGGTCGGCTACCACGTCGGCACGGTCTGGCCGTTCGACAATTCGATCATCGCCTGGGGGCTGTGGCGCTACGGCTTCCGCACCGAGGCCGGCCAGATCGCCGAGGCGGTCATCGACGCGTCGCAGTACTTCGGCGGGCGGCTGCCCGAAGCGTTCGCCGGCTACGAGCGGCCCCTGACCAAGTACCCCGTCGAATACCCCACCGCCTGCAGCCCGCAGGGCTGGTCGGCCGGAGCGACCCTGCTGTTCCTCCGTACGATGCTCGGCCTCAATCCGCACGAGGACCACCTCGCGGTCGATCCCGCCCTGCCGGCCGCGATCGGCCGGATCGAACTGCTCGACATCCCGGGGCGTTGGGGGCGCGCCGACGCGTTCGGCCGGAGCGGGGTCGACAGCCGGCGTCGGGCCAGGGCTCGACGGTAGGGACGGAACAGGGGCCTCCTCAGGCGGCAGGAACCAGCTCGGCCGAATTCAGGAACGATCGTTCTTGACTGGTCGTTCCTAAACCCGCTACTGTGGCTGACATGGGGAGACCACGTGGGTTCGACGAGGATCAAGCTGTCCAGGCGGCGATAGGAGTTTTCGCCGAGCGGGGATACGACGGCACGTCCGTCGACGACCTGGTGGCCAGCCTCGGCGTCCATCGCAACAGCCTGTACAAGACCTTCGGCAGCAAGGGTGGGCTCTACACCAGGGCGCTGCGCTGGCACGTGGAGCACCAGGTGCGACCACTCGTCACGGCCGTCGCGGCGGCTGGCGACATCACCGAGGCGATGCATCGCGTACTCGCCACCGACGCGGCGAAACCCGGCTTCGACCTGCTCCTGAGGGCCGCGGTCGAGCGCGCCCCGGTCGATCCCGAGGTCGCCGAAGTGGTCGCCCAGTGCCTGCGGGAGATGGACGAGGCCCTCGGTCGCGTCCTGATCGCCGAACATCCGGGCGCCGACGGAACCGCTCGCGTCGAGGCACTGACCACCGCGCTGACCGCCACCGTGCTGGGTCTGCGCCTGCGGGCCAGGGCCGGCGCCTCCGATACGCAAACCACCGAAGCCGGCGCGGCAGTGGCCGACCAGCTCAGCCAGCACGAGATCTGAGGAGACAGATATGGCACGTGTGTATGTCGACGGCGAGGCCCTCGTCGTGGAGATCGAAGGCCTGGACAAGCTCTGGGCACTGAAGAGCCGGCTCACCATCCCGCTGGTCAACGTCAGGGGCGCGACCGCCGACCCGGGGATCGTCAAGGAGCCGAAGGGGCTGCGAGCGCCGGGAGCCCACCTTCCCGGAGTCATCGTCGCGGGCACCTTCCACACCGAAGGCGAGCGGGTGTTCTGGGACGTCCGTGATCCAGCCAAGGCCGTCGTCATCGAACTGACCGACGAACGCTACAACCGCCTCGTCGTCCAGGTCAGCGACCCCCGCGCCACGGTTCGGCTCATCGAAGAGGCCACGCGGACGCCCTGACCGGTCCGTCCGTCGCTTCCCGGCCGGTGGCCGCTCCGGCGGCCACCGGTCCCTTTTTCACCCCACCTCGAATGGCGATGCCTCATGCCCAAGATCCAAAGGCTGGTTCCCAGTGACCACGACAAACCGCTCACCAGCATCACGAAGACGTCCGACGGCGTGCGCGTGCAGGTGCGCAACCTCACCAAGCGGTTCGGTGCCGTCCCGGCGGTCACCGACCTGACCTTCACCGTGGAGCCCGGGCGGGTCACCGGCTTCCTCGGCCCGAACGGCGCCGGGAAGTCGACCACCCTGCGAATGATCCTGGGATTGGTTCGGCCCACCTCCGGCGACGCGCTCATCGGTGGCCGACGGTACGTCGACCTGCCGCAGCCGGCTCGTACCGTCGGCGCGGCCCTGGACGCGTCAAGCTGCCATCCCGGAACCAGCGCCCGGGACCACCTGCGGATCTACTGCGACATGGCCGGGCTGCCGCTACGACGCGCGGACGAGGTCATCGAGGCCCTGGACATGTCCGGGTTCGCGGGCCGCAAGACCGGCCAATTCTCCACCGGCATGCGCCAGCGGCTTGCCCTCGCCACGGCCCTACTCGGCAACGCTCCCGTGCTGCTTCTGGACGAGCCGACCAACGGGCTCGACCCCGGGGGGATCGCCTGGCTACGCCGGTTCCTACGCCAGCTCGCCGACGAGGGGCGCACCGTCCTGGTCTCCAGCCACGTGCTCAGCGAGGTGGAACAGATGGTGGACGGCGTGGTCGTGCTCAGCGGCGGGCGCCTGATGGCCGAAGGCACCCTCGACGAACTCGCTGCGGTGACCGTTCCCGCCGTCGTGGTCCAGTCTCCTGACGCCGACCTCCTCGCCGCGCGACTGGCCGATGCCCGGACGACCGACGGTCGCCCGCCCCGGATCGAGAACACCGGTCCGGGCACCCTCCGAATCCATGGCCTCAGCGCCGAAAGGGTCGCAGACACCGCGGCGGGCGCGGGCCTGCGCGTGTACGGACTGACTCCGTGCCGCACCGACCTGGAACAGGCATTTCTGCAGTTGACCGGGGAAAAGAGGACCACCAGATGAGCCACCTCGTCCGAGCCGAGTTCCGCCGGCTGTTCGCCACCCGCCTCTGGATCTGGGCCGTGGCCGCCGCGGTCGTCTTCGGCGGCGGCCTGGTCGGGCTGCTCACCATCATCGGCCCCGAGAACGTCAATCCGCCCCTGCCCGGACTGGACACCGAGGCCGGCATCCGGGCGGTACTCGGCCTCGCCGGGCTCGGAGTGATCGTCCCTGCGCTGTTCGGCGCGACGGCGGTCACCTCCGAGTACCGGCACCGGACCATCTCGGCCACGTTCCTGTTCGCACCTCGACGCTGGAGCGTGCTGGCCGCGAAACTCCTCGTCTACCTCGTCGCCGGGGTGGCCTACGGGCTGATCACCACGATCGCGGCCGGCATCGCGCTCTACGCCGGGACGGCTGTCCGGGACATCCCCACCGGCGCACCACTCGATGTCGTCGTCAGTCTGCTGCTGCGCCTGGTCGTGGCGATGGCGGCCTACACCGTACTGGGCGTGGGCATCGGCGCGCTGGTCCGCAACCAGGTGCTCGCCTTGGCCGGCTTGGGCGCGTACCTCTACATGGGCGAGAACCTGCTGCTCTTCATTCCCGGGGTGAACACGGCATACCCGTTCCTGCCCGGCGGTGCCACCGCCGCGCTGACCAACTTCACCGCGCTCACCCAGGTGGCGAACGACACGACCGGAGCCGCACCGCAACTCCTCTCCCCGCAGGCCGGCGCGGGGCTGCTGATCGCCTACGCGCTCGCCGCCGCGCTACTGGCTATCGTCCTGCCCCTACGCAGGGACGTCGTCTGACCAGGGCGGACGACCGGACGAGCACGAGGCGTGCGCCGGGTCGGCACCCCCGGGCTTTCCCGGTCAGGTGGGCCGGCGCACGCCCCGCTGGTCCAGCCAGCCGTCAATATCGAAACCCCGCGTCGCTCTCGGTCTGCCGTCGGCAGGCGCCGCCCTTGTACCGTCTTGGAACCGGTGCGCCCGCAGTCGCGTCGGGAACGGTGGTATCAAGGACCGACGTCAGCCAAGGAGGGGCAGTGCGGAGTTTCGCCCGTACGTTCGTCGGCAACCTCGTGCTCTTCACCGTCTTTGGGGTGGCGGGGCCGATCCTGCTGGTCTGCGGCGCCCTGGGCGTCACCGATGCCGGCGAGGGCGAACGGGGTGTCCCGCTGGCCTTCCTCCTCGTCGGGCTGGGGTTCACCCTCGCGATCCTCGTCAGCGCGTTCCTCTTCACCCGCAGGCACCACCCGGTCATCACCGACCGCGACCGCGTGTCCACGGCGTATCAGTGGGACGACGACACCCTCGCCATGTGGACTCCCCGCGCCCGGATCCCCATCCAGGGCGGCCGGCTGGCCACGGCCGAGGTGCGCGAGGCGGCACTCGTGTCGTACGGCGACGACTGGGAGGCGACGTACCAGTCCTACGGCGACCTCGACCCCGACGAGCCGAAGCCGCGCATCCGGCTCGGGCTGCGGGTCCAACCTGACGGCGGCGAGCCGTTCGAGTCGACGCACACGTGGCGGGTGCCGTCCCTGTGCCTGGGGGCCGTCACCGCGGGGCGACTCGTCGCCGTCGTCCATCCCGACATCCCCGAGGAGTTCGGCATCGACTGGCCGCGCAGCGCCCTGCTGTCGGGCGCCAGGACGTGCAGGCTGCTCGGTCTCGACGGGCGGCACGTCGAGCTGACCGGTCGCCCGGATCTCCTCCTGGAGCTGTGGCGGATCACCGGCACCGGGACCGCGGGCCGGATCACCATGGACGGCGACACGATCGACCTGCGCCGCGTCGATCCCGCCATGGCGACGCAGCTCCAGAACCTGGTCGAGCGGGCCGCCGGCGGGTGGCCGGCGCCCGAGCCGGTGCCGGACGGGCAGGCCAGGTGGGTGGTCGACCATTTGCCCGCGGAGAAAGGGGCGTTCGGCGGCGTGGACCGCCGGTGGGCCCGCCACGGCGGGCACCTCGTCCGTGGCCGGTTCCTGGAACTGCGGGGCACGAAGACCTTCCAGTACGCCGGCCCGGTGCTGGAGACCGTCCTGCGTGTCTTTCCCGCCGACGGCACCGCCCCGATCGACCTCGGGAAGAAACTGACGGTGCCGATGGCCTACCTCGCGCTGCTGCACCGCACGAAGCAGCTCGTCGTGCGGGTCGGCCCCGACCGCCGGTCGTACGAGATCGACTGGGCGCGCACCACCCTCGCCGTCGGGGCGCGCCCGGCCGTCGTGATCGGACCCGACGGTCGCCGGTTCGACCTGACCGGCCGGTTCGACGCCCTGCTGGCGATCATGCGGCTGCTCGTGGCCAACCGGGTGAGTGTCTCCGGCAACGTCCTGGATCTCCGTGACCGCCGCCCCTCCGCTGTGGCGGGGCAGGTCATGGACGTGGTCCGTGCGCGTCCCGACCGGAATTCGCATCTGGACTTCCCGGTGCCGTAGAGCGGGGCCGCACCCGCTGTGCCATCAGTGCGGCCCGCCCACCACCGCGGTGTTGCTCGACGTCGCCGAGGGCTCGAACCCGGTGATGGCCGGGCCGCGTCGTCGGAATGGTCAGCGCGGCTGCTCGGCGAGGCCCTGGATGCCCTGCAACGTGGCGGTCATGGCGTCCCGCAGGGCGGCCCGTCGGTGCTCGATGATCTGCTCCTCGTTCTCGGGGGCCCGGTCGATGACCAGGCTCACCCCGCTGCGGCCGGGGCCGATCCGGACGGACTGGACCAGCCGGCAGCCGTCACCCTCGGGAGCGAGCCGGAACTGCCAGGCGGCGGCCGGGCGCCGCAGGTCGGCGGGGCCGCCACCGAAGCGGTTGTCCGGGTCGAGCACCACCCAGCCGAAGACCTGCGGCTCGTCGAACCGCACGACGTGCGAGATGGTCCGCCACTCGCCCAGCGCGGGATGGTGGTTGTGCCCCTCGAACCGGGCGCCGAGCGCCGGCCCCCGGCTGCCGTCCAGCCATCGGACCCGGCGCAGCTCCGTACTGAACCGCGTGGGCAGCTCGATGTCGGTGACCAGCTCCCACACCCGGGCCGGATCGGCCGCCAGGCGCAGGTCGCACTCCACCGTCGGGCCATCGACGTAGCGCACGGCGCCCTCCCTTGTGTCCTTCGGCTCTCCAGATCCTCTCACCGCGGGCACGTCGGCGAGGGGCCGCGCGGGTCCGGCGCCGGGAGGTCAGCACCGTGGCACGTTGGGGATGAAGCCGTCGTGGCCGGTCAGGACGTAGGCGTCCGAGACGTACCTGTTGGTGCCGATCCGGTTCCAGACGTTGGTGGTGCCGTAGGTGCCGGTGACGGTGGTGCCGACGGCCTGGCAGTAGATGCTGACCGTCGTGCCGTCGGCGACGGATCCGACGATGGCGTAGCCGGCGCCGGGCCCCGAGCGGACGTTGAGGCCGGCCCCTCCGGTGTTCACCGTGCCGGAGCCGACGCCGGTCTTCCCGTTCACCAACTCCATGTAGTAGGTCCAGTTCCAGTGCGGGCCCGGGTCGGTGTGGGTGGCCCCCGGCACCTCGTTGTGGCCGATGATGTGTGCCCGGTCCTTGGGGATGCCGTACTTGTTGGCCAGGTTGCGGGTCAGGGCCGCGGACGCCCGGTACATCGCGTCGGTGAACCAGGCGGGGTTGTCGACGTAGCCCTCGTGTTCGATGCCGATGGACTGGGTGTTGTAGGTCCAGTTGCCGGCGTGCCAGGCGATGTCCTTCTCGCGCACGGACTGGGTGACCGCGCCGTCGGACGAGCGGAACGTGTAGTGCGCGCTGGCCTTGGCGGCCGGGTTCTGGAACCAGCTGATCGATCCGGCGTAGCTGCCCTGCGTGACGTGGATGACGACGTACCTGACGGGGTGGCTGCCGGGCCGGCTGGCCACGGTGTAGTTGCTGGGGCTGGCCGGCGCCCACGCGGCCGGTCCGTAGTCGGTGCTGAGGGTTCCGACCCCGTCCGCCGCCTGGGCGAGCACGCCTCGCTGCGGCGCGACCGGACGGCCGGGAACGGCCAACGCTTCGGGCTGTGCCGTCTCGAAGCCGGTTCGGAGCAGGTCGTAGACGGCGTCGGCGTAGAGCCGGGCGACCGCCGGGGTGCTTGCCCCGCCGTAGCGCGCGACCGAGCCGTACCACCTGTTGACGTCCTGGCGCTCGACGGCGGTCAGGCCGGCCTGGTCGGCGTAGGAGCGCAGGACGGCGGCGGCCCCGGCGACGTTCGCGGTCGGGTCGGCGCGCAGCGTGTCCCGGTCGAGCCGGGTCAGCCGGGCCGCCTCGTCCAGGGTGTGCAGGTTCGGGTTGCTGACCAGGTGCATGAGGCCGTAGCCGCCCGCCGCGCTCGGTCTGCCGCCATGCCCGTCGAGGCGCGTCTCGGCGTGGCCGAGGGCGAGGAGCAGATCGCGGGGAACGTCGTACCGTCGTGCGGCGGTGTCGAACGCGGTGGCCAACCGGCTTGATGCGGCCGAGCCCCGGTCCGGGTCGGCTGATGCCGGCGAAGCCGCCAGGACTGACTCACCGGACAGGACCAGAGTCGCGGCGAGCATGGCGCCGAGTAGCCCGTGCGTACGCCGTGAGGCGCGTCGACCAGTCACCTTCCACCCCTATTTGTGATAGATGGAGCTCGATGGATGGCCCGTAACATACCCCGCAGCCGACGGTGGTGTAAACGGTTTGCGGTGCCGGGCTTTCGGGGCGGCGGAATCCTTCATCGGCGACGCGCCCGGCCGGCCCGCGCGCCGCCCTGCCGGGCGCGCCAGGTGGCGCCGGTGCGCATCAGGACGGATCCGGCGACGGGTGGGCTGCCGACGCCACGACGGGTCTCGCGCCGGAACCGCCCGGCTCGCCCGTCGGCGAAGGAGCAGCGGTTCGGGTTCCGGTGCGGGAGCGCTGGGTCAGGACGACGCAGGCGAGCACCACGAACGCCGCGGCGACCGAGGCCGGAGCGACGGCCTCGCCGACCAGCAGCGCCGACCAGGTCAGGGTGAGGACGGGCTGGGCGAGCTGGATCTGTCCGACCTGCGCGATGCCGCCGCGGGCGAGGCCCGCGTACCAGGCGAAGAAGCCCAGGAACATGGAGACCGCGGTGAGGTAACCGAACGCTGCCCAGGCGACGGCGCCGGCGTGCGGTCGGTGGACCGTGGTGGCCGCGGCCGTGACGGGCAGGGTGACGGGCAGCGACAGCAGCAGTGCCCAGCAGATCGTGCGGGCGCCGCCCAGTTCGCGGGCGAGCGCACCGCCCTCGGCGTATCCCAGGCCGCACAGCGCGACCGCCGCGAGCAGGTACAGATCCGCGAGGGACAGGGCGCCGCTGACCGCGCCGCTGACGATGAGGAACGCCAGGACCGCCAGCAGCCCGCCGATGCTCGCGACCCAGAACAGCGGCGGCGGACGCTCTCCGGCGCGCAGCACCGCGAACATCGCGGTCATGGCCGGCAGCACGGCGACGACGACCGCACCGTGCGCCGAGGTCTGCGTCGTCAGGGCCAGCGAGGTGAACAACGGAAAGCCGACGACGACACCGAGCGCGACGATCGACAGGCGCCGCCACTGACCTCGGCTGGGCCGCGGCGCGCCGGTGGATCTCAGGTACGCCCATGCCAGCAGCGCCGCGCCGACGGCCCGGCCGAAGGCGACGAACCAGGGGTCAAGCTCCTGCACGGCGACGCGGGTCATGGGCAGCGACATGCTGAAGGCCAGCACGCCCAGCGCTCCGAGGGCGAGCCCGACGGTGCGATCCGCTGTTACCGCGCTCGTGGCAGTAGCGCTACTCTTGTCCTTCATGGGCAACGGTAACGCAGTCGAGCGTGTCATCCAAGATCTGCGCGCGCTCGTCGCCAGGGCCGACCCGGGGGACCGGCTGCCGTCGGTACGCGAGCTGACCGCGCGCCACCAGGCCTCCCCGGTGACGGTCACCGAGGCAATCCGGCAGCTCGCCGCAGAGGGACTGGTCGAGGCGCGATCAGGGCGGGGCACCTTCGTGGCCGCCGCGCCCACGCGGCAGCCCGGGGCGGACCTGTCCTGGCAGACCGTGGCGCTCGGCCCTCGCCCACCCGGCGAGGAGGACATGCAGGCGTTACTGGCGCTACCACCCTCGGACGCGATACCGCTGTCCGGCGGCTACCTGGACCCGGATCTCCAACCGGCAGCCGCGCTCGGTGCCGCGCTGGCCCGAGCCGCCCGACAGCCCGCGTCGTGGCAGCGCGGCCCGGCCGAGGGCCGCGAGGACCTGCGCGCCTGGTTCGCCCGCGAGGCCGGAGGCGGGCTGAGCGCCGGCGACATGGTGATCTGCCCGGGCGGGCAGGCCGCGCTGTCCTCCGCGCTCCGCGCGCTCGCCGCCCCCGGTGACACCCTGCTCGTCGAGTCGCCGACCTACCTGGGCGCGCTGGCCACGGCCCGCGCCGCCGGACTGCGGGTGGTGCCCGTCCCCGCCGACGCCGACGGCGTACGGCCCGACCAACTGGCCGCCGCGTTCACCCGCACCGGCGCGCGGTTGTTCTACTGCCAACCGCTGTACGCCAACCCCACCGGCGCGACCCTGGCGGCCCACCGCCGCGCCGAGGTCTGCGCCGCCGTACGCGACGCCGGGGCGTTCCTGATCGAGGACGACTACGCCCGGGACCTCGCCATCGACGGCGAGGCCACACCTCCACTGGCCGCCGACGACCCCGACGGACACGTCGTCTACCTGCGCTCCCTGACCAAGTCCGCCGCGCCCGGGCTCCGTGTCGCGGCGATCGGCGCCCGTGGCCCGGCCGGCGCCCGCCTGCGGGCAGGCCGACTGCTCGACGACTTCTTCGTGGCCGGCCCCCTGCAGCAGGCCACGATCGAGTTCGTCACCTCCCCGGCGTGGGCGCGTCACCACCGCACCGTGCGCGCCGCGTTGCAGGCGCGGCGCGCGGCACTGCTGGCCGCGCTGCGGCGGCACCTGCCCCCACTCGCCCCGCAGGTGGTTCCGCGGGGCGGCCTGCACCTGTGGGCCCGCCTGCCCGACGGCACCGACGACGTCGCGCTGGCCGCCGCCGCGGCCCACGAGGGCGTCGTGGTCTTCCCCGGGCGGCCGTGGTACGCCGCCGAACCCCCGGCACCACACCTGCGCCTCACCTACGCGGCCGCGCCACCCGACCTCATGGACGAGGCCGTCCGCAGGCTCTCCCGCGCGCTGGCGAGCCGGACGGCAGCTGCCTGACGCGTCCGGCCGGCGATCCCGTTCCCAGGCCCACAGCGGTCGGTCCACGCCGGCAGGACTCCCCGAGCATCCTCACGGCCGGTCCAACTCGGGCAGGGGCAGGATCCGGGCCAGGAACGCCCGCAGGTCCCGTTCCTGGTGCCGCTGGGCCCACTCCATCAGGCGGGAGACCTCCGCCTGATACAGCCGGCCGAGCTCGCCGAGCGTGGACACGCAACTCGCCTCGACGGCTCCGCCCTCGTCCAGGTCGGCGTCGTGCACCGCGAACACGGCGACGCCGTCCGGCCGGGGAACGAGCTTCACGAAATAGGCGCCTTCCCAGAAGTAGAAATCCGCCTCCTCACCGCCGGCGGCCTCCCGGATCGCGGCCCGCAGCGAGCCGAGGAACGACAGCGGAGAGTCGGCCCAGTGCCGTTCGGGAAAGTCGTGGCCGTCGATGGTGATCCAGGTCTGGCCGTGCAGGTGGAGTTCGGGTGCACGTGCGTCGACCCGCAGGCTGTCCAACGGAATGTTGATCGCGAACATGCTCCGAGCCTCTGTCAACGAGCCGGCGGCCGGCGGCTTCGGCCGGAGCGCGACGGATTCACTGCGGGTAGATCGATCTCATCCGGCCGCCGCCACGGGGAATCTGGAACCGCACTTTCCTGCCGTCGACCACGGCGGTCGCCTGGACCATTCGTGTCTCAGGATCGTAGCCGACCACGCGCGGGTTGTTCCGCAACGCCGCCCGGGCGATGGACTCCAGTTCCGCGTCGGTGATCTTCGCCGGCCACAGGTCCTTGCCGCTGGTCACCCCGGCACCGCCCAGGACGTGGTTCCGCCGTACGTGCGCGATGTCGAGCCCCTCGTAGGAGTTGGGAACCTTGATCCCCTTCAGCGCCTTCGCGCCACGTTTCATCGCGCAGTTGTGCACCAGGACAGGCGTGTCTCCGGCCAGCACGTAGAAGGTGTGGACGTTGGCGACGGTGAGGTTGTGGACGGTCAGGTTCCGCTGGTAGGCGCGCATACCGGTGACGCGGACCGGGCGGGAGCCTGGCGGGCCGGCGAGGGCCGCGCCGGGGCGTAGGTCGCCGGCGTCGATCCAGGCCCGCCGGTCGGGGTTCCAGAACGGGTGGCCGGCCGTCGCGGTGACGGTGCCGGTCTGCCGGCCGTCGGTGACGGTGAGCTGGTCGAGGTGTTTCGGGCCGCCGCCGGTGATCTGGGCGAGCACGGGCTCGCCGGTGGTGCGGCCGGTGACCGGATCGGTTGCGCGGACCCGGACGCCCGGGGTGACCCGTTCGATCGGGCGGGCGCTGCCGTCGGCGAGCAGGACGAGGGTGCCGGGGACGAAGCTGTTGGGCGTCGGGCATTCCGTGGAGTTGCGCTGCTGCCGCTGCCGTTCGAGCAGCCGGTCCACCTCGACCTTGGTGACGGCCTGTGCGATCACCTCGGCGCGGGCATGTGAGCGGACGGTGTAGGTGACCGACCGGCCGGTGGCCCTGGACTCCGCCTTGGCCCTGGCCCGCTTCTCGGCGTCGACGGCGGCCCACACCGGGCCGGCCTCCGGGGCCGAGCAGGACTGCTGACCGGAGACGGTGTTCCCGGTGAGCGGAAGGGTCCTCGGAGGGCTGCTGCAGCCGCCGGCCCGCCGCCCCTCGATGTCCATGGTGACCGTCATGCTGACGGTGATCTGGCCGGCGGTGATGCGGGTCGCGGCGTCGGTGGACAGCGTTCCGGTGAAGCTCTGCCGGACGTGGCAGCCACTGGGCCTGCACTTTAGGGTGCCGTCGCCTTCCAGAGCGAAGTCGACGTCCGCGTCCTCGGCGCCGGCCAGTTGCGCGGTCTCGGCCGCGAGGGTGTCGTACATCTGCTCGGCCTGGCCGTCGGAGAGCGGAGCGATGTCCAGACTGTCGAAAGCCGCGGCGTCGGACGGGGCTTCGTCCTGACCGGTCGGCTGCGGTTGACCCGACCGTGGCGTCTCGGTGCCCGGCTCCAACCGCAGTACGCGGTACGGTGGGTCCTTGGCCACCAGGAGGGTGCCCGCCGCCGTGTCGGCCCGCAACGCCGGCACCCCGTCCACCGAGAGGGCCGGCAGGTCCGGGTCCTCGGGCGCGGGCAGCCTGGGCAGCGCGTCCAGGGCCTCCGACAGTTGATCAGCAAGCGCGCCAGGGGAGACGAGCTGTTCGGACATCGGGCCGAGCAGCCGCCTCGTGTAGCCGCCGGTCCGCCACCGGGCCCACCGCCCGTTGCTCGTCTCGTAGCCGTAGACCCGTCCACCGACCCGGAGCACCTTCAGATCCATGTTCAGGTCCGGCACGCTGACGGTGCCGTACTGCTCCCCGTGGGCGGTGACCGTGATGTCCCGCCGCGTCTGCTTGCCAGTGAACGCCGCGTCCGTCGCGGCACCCGTGTAACGCACTCCGCGGGCGTTCCCGAGGCTGGCCACCGCCTGGTCGAAGGGCTCCCGATTGCGTTCGGGCGTCGGCAGGTTCAGCCATACGACGAGGCCGGCGACCAGGGCGAGCACCAGGCCGGCGCAGCCGAACAGCAGTGCCTTCCGCCGTCGACCCGGTGACGCCGACGACACCGCGCCATCCGGCGGCCGCTCGTTGCTCTGCTGCGGGTCTCCCGGCTCGGTCATGTGTCCGTCCTCCACCGTGCAACACGACAGTCATCTATGTCTATGTGTGCAAGCTAGTCGACGCCGGCAAGGGAAGATCTCCGATGGTCAGGTGCCGACCGCCACCGCGGTGCCGAGGCCGAGCATGGTGACGCCGGCCGCCGCCTGCAGGAAGCGCTGCACGGCTGGGCTCTTGGCTCGGGCACGGCCCTTGTCGACGGTCCAGGCGTACAGGCAGAACCAGGTGCCGGAGACGGTGGCCCAGACGGCGCCGAGGGCGATCGAGGAGGCCAGCACCGGGCCGTCGGCGGTGACGAACTGCGGGATGAGGGACACCGCGACCACGCCGGCCTTGGGGTTGCGAGGCTGGTCGCCACACCGATCGCGAAGCTCCTGCGGTCGCCGGTGCCGCCGCCGGTGCCGCCTCCGGCGGTGCCGGAGGTCGGGTTCAGGTAGCCGCGCCGCAGCCGGAACCGCCCGCTTCGTCTCCCTCGCCGCGGTTGCGTGCCTCGGCTCAGGTCCGTGGCTCCCCGCTCCACTGGTTGAGCAGTCGATGTTCGTCCGACCCCGGCAGGTATCGCGGCACAGGGCCGGCAGCCGGCATTGTCCGATCGTCACGTAAGGGGCGGACTGGTTCACCCGGCGGGCAGCAACTGGGCAGACTGGGGCGATGCCCGTCGTTGCTCCGCCCGTTCCCCCCGCCCACCGTCGTCGTACCCACGCGCTGGTCGCGGTGGTCGCCGCGCTCGCCGTAGCGGCCGCGGCCGGTGCCTGGTCGCTGCGGGACCCGGATGCCGGCGGCGGCGCATCGGCGCCGGGTGACGCGTCCGCCATCGCTGCGGCGCCTGGCACCGGCCCGAGGGACGGCACCCCGACCTGCGCCGGCCGGGCGGCCCGGGCGCCCCGAGAGTTGCGCGGCATGTGGATCACGACGGTGAACAACATCGACTGGCCGAGCCGGCGCGGGCTGCCGGCCGAGACGGTGCGGGCGGAGTTCCGGGGCTGGCTGGACCTGGCCGTGCGGCGCAACCACAACGCGGTCTTCGTGCACGTGCGGCCGAGCGGGGACGCGCTCTGGCCGTCGGAGTACGCGCCGTGGTCGGAGTGGCTGACGGGGCGGCGCGACGGCCGCGACCCGGGCTGGGACCCGATGGAGTTCATGGTCACCGAGGCGCACGCCCGCAACCTGGAGTTCCACGCCTGGTTCAACCCGTACCGGGGCGGGCAGCCGGCCACGGTGGGCGGACCCGGCCCCCGGCTGGACCGGCTCGCGCCGACCCACCCGCTGCGCCGGCATCCGGACTGGGTGGTGACCTATCCCAGCGCCGACAAGCCCGGTAGCCGCCTCTACTTCAACCCGGGCATCCCCGAGGCGCGCACCTTCGTCGAGGACTCGATGTTGGAGGCGGTGCGGCGGTACGACGTCGACGGGGTGCACTTCGACGACTTCTTCTACCCCTATCCGGAGGCTGGGCAGGACTTCCCCGACGACGCGGCGTTCGCCCGGTACGGCGGGCGGTCCGCGGACAAGCACGACTGGCGCCGGGACAACGTGAACACCCTCGTGCGGGAGATGAGCGAGCGGATCAAGGTGATCAAGCCGTGGGTGAAGTTCGGCATCAGCCCGTTCGGCATCTGGCGGAACAAGCGCACCGACCCGGCCGGCTCCGCGACAGCCGGGCTGCAGAGCTACGACGACATCTACGCCGACACCCGACTCTGGGTGCGGGAGCAGTGGCTGGACTACGTCGTGCCGCAGCTCTACTGGCACATCGGGTTCGACAGGGCCGACTACGCCACGCTGCTGCCGTGGTGGGCGGCCATGGTGAAGGGCACCCGCGTGCAGCTCTACATCGGCCAGGCCGACTACCGGGTGGGCGAGCGCGGCGCCTGGCGCGACCCGGCCGAGCTGGACCGCCAGCTCGCCCTCAACCGGCGGCACGGGGTGAGCGGGAGCGTGCACTTCAGCGCCCGGCAGGTGCGCGCCGACAAGCTCGGGGCGGTCAGCCGGTACAGCGGGGCGCACTACGCCGGCCCGGCACTCGTGCCCGCGATGGCGCACCTACCAGCGGCACCGCCGGCCGCCCCCACGGTCACCGGCGCGCGCCGTCACGGCGACGGCGAGGTGGCGCTGACCTGGCGCGGGGACGGGGCCGCGAGCTTCGCCGTCTACCGGGTGGACGGCGATGCGGCCCGGCTCGTCGGCACCGTCCGGGGTACGGGCTGGGTCGACCGCACCGCCCCGACCGACCGTTCGCTCTCCTACTGCGTGTCCGGGCTGGATCGCAGCGGAAACGAGGGCCGACTCAGCGTGCCGGTGTCCGTCGCCGCACCGTGAGAGCCTGTCCGTTCTGCGGTGCTGTGGCCGCTGCCTGAGCGACCGCGCCTCGTGGTCCACGTGCCGGGGCCGGTGTGGTGTGGGCTGACCTAGTCGGACCGGACGGTGAGCGGGACGCCGCGCAGGTCGGGCACCTCCTGCCGGCGCGGCTCCCGGGTCAGTGTCGCGGTGAATTCCTCCGGCCGAACCTCCAGGTACGGCGGGGCCTCGACGTCGCGGAACCCGCCTGCGGCGACCACGGCCGGTGTGGGGCACTGCCGCTCCGGGCGTACCTGGATGATCTGCCCCGGCTGGACCAGGTACGAGGGGCGGTTGACCTTGCCGCCGTCCAGGGTGAACGTGTTGTGCTCGACCAGGCTGCGGGCCTCGCCGACGGTGCGGGCGAAGCCGGCGCGGTGCACCAGCGCGTCCAGCCGCTGCTCCAACTGCCCGGCCAGGTTCTCCGCCGCGTCGCCGGGCTGCCCGGCGGCCGTCACCAGGGCCCGGACCAGTTGCCGCTCCCGCAGGTCGTACGCGGCCCGGATCTGCCGCCGCTCCGCGTCGGGCAGTCGGTAGCCGCGCGGGGCGCGGCGCGGCCCGCCCCGGACACCGATCGGATGCCGCTGCCGGCGCAGTCGGTAGCCATGCGCCGGCTTCAGCGGCACGTCGTCGGTCGGCGCGATGTTGACCTTGGAGCGGAGCGTCATGGTGCCTCCCTGGCTGTCGTGGGTCACCACTCTGTCCCGCAGCGGGGTGAGCCTGCCCCACCCGGTCCGGGTGATCCGCCCCGCGCAGGGGCGCGTCGAGACCTGGGACGGCCCTGCGGTCGGGCGCGACGAGGCCGACCTTGCTGTTCGACCGGGCCGCAAGGCGACGAAGAAGGGCGGAAGGCGGGGCCCGTCAGTCGGCCAGGGTCGGCTTGTACGCGACGACCAACTCCCAGGTGCCGGGCAGCACCGCCACCCGCTCGAAGCCGACCTCCGCGAGCAGCTTGGTGTAGAACTCCGCCTCGCGCAGCCGGCTGACGCAGCTGTCCACGCCGATCAGGAAGTAGCTCCAGAAGAACTGCATGGCCAGCCGGTCCGGAGTGCGGAACTCCTCGCAGATCAGCAGCAGCCCACCCGGCTCCAGCGCCGCGTACGCCTGCTCCACCAGGTGACGGGCCACCTCGTTCGGCCAGTCGTGCAGCACCCGCACGAACGACATCGCGTCGTACCCCTTGGGCAGCGGCTCGGTCAGGAAGTCGCCGCCGACGAACCCCAGCCGCTCGGTGTGCCCCCGCGCGACCCGGGTGGCCGCCACCAACGGCGCCACCGCCGGCAGGTTGTAGACGTCGGCCCGCAGGCCCGGCGCGGTGTCGAGGACGTGCGCGGCGAGCGTCCCGTCGCCGCCGCCCACCTCCAGCAGGCGGCGCCGGTCCGGCCACAGCAGATCGGCGTGCCGCCGCACCGCTTCGATCACCGGTCCCAGCCCGACGGCCATGCTGCGCTCGAACTCGGCGGTCTGCGCGTCGGTCTTCGGCGGCCAGGCGAAGTCGTCGTCGCCGATGCTGACCTGGCCGCGCAGGCTCTCGGGCAGCCGGCCGTGCAGCCGCCGCCAGGGATAGCGGTCCCGGTCACGCTCGACCGCGCCGGGGCCGACCACCGCGGCGACCGCGTCGCGCAGCCCCGGCACGGCCCGGTAGCTGGTCGTGCCGATGTCGTCGTCGGGCTCGTCGCGCGTCAGGAAGCCCAGGCTCTCCAGGCAGTCGAGAAACTTGTAGAGCCGTAGCGGGCGTACCCCGAACCGGGTGGCCAGCGCGTCGAGACGGACGGGCCCGGGCTCCAGCGCGTCGAGCAGGCCCATGCCGAACGCCGTCTCCAGCACGTCCATGGCCTTGGGACCGTTGGCGAGCAGGCTCATCAGCGCCCGCGGCGAGAGGGTCACGGTCACCGGTGCAGCTCCTTCTCCAGCGCGTCCATGAACGCGTCGACCTCGTCGAGGGTGTTGTAGACGTGCGGACCGATCCGCAGGTAGCCGCGCCAACTGCAGATCAGGTCACGGGCGGCGAGTCGTCGCTTCACCGCCTCGCCGTCGGGGACGTCCAGGCACACCACGCCGCCGCGGCGGTGCGGCGCGGTGGGGCTGACCACCGCGATGCCGGCCTCGCCGGCCCGGTCCAGGACCCGCTGGGTGAGGGCCAGCGACTGCCGCCGGATGGCCTCGGTGCCGATCCCGGCCAGCAGGTCCAGGCCGACCTGGGAGACCAGGGAGGTGACCGGGTACGGCGTGCCACCGGCGAACCGCCGGGCGTCGGGCGCCCAGCCGGTGGACGGCTGGAACGTGAGCGCCCGGTCGCCGGCCTGCCAGCCGGTGGCGGCCGGCGTCAGCTCCGGCACCAGGTCGGGGCGGACGTAGAGGAAGGCGGTGCCGACGCCGCAGAGCCACTTGTGCGCGCCGCCGAGGACGACGTCGACACCGAGGGCGGTGACGTCCATCGGCACCACCCCCACGGTCTGGAAGGCGTCCACCACCACCAGCGCGCCGACGTCGTGGGCGCGGGCGACCAGGCGGGGCAGGTCGACGGTGGCGCCGGAGGTGAAGCTGGCGTGCGACACGCACACCAGCAGCGTCCGTTCGTCGAGGCGCGCCTCCAGGGCCTCCTGGTCGAGGTGGGGACCGCCGGTGCCGACCGCGTCGAGGCGGGCGCCGTAGCGGCCGAACGCCCGGAAGACGAACGGCACCGTCGGGTACTCCAGGTCGGTGGTGACGACCCGGTAGCGCGGCGGGCGGTAGTCGAAGCAGGACGCCACCCGGGCGAGCAGGGTGCTCAGGTTCGCGTCGGTGACCACGCTGCCCGGCGGTGCGCCGATCAGGGCGGCCACCGAGTCGGCGTACCGGTCGAGGCCGACGTGCCAGCCCTGCCACACGTCGTCCCGCCAGGTGCGCAGCGTCTCCCAGTAGTCGTGCAGCACCCGCTCCGCGCCCCTCGGCACCGCGCCGGTGGAGTTGTTGTTCAGGTAGACACAGGTCTCGAGCAGGGGGAACTCGGCGCGCAGCGCGGCCTGCGCGGCGGCGTCGAGGCACCGGGGCGCGTCAGGCCCGGGCGCGGGGTGGGATCGACTCACGCGGTGCCGCCTCCAATCGGGTCGACCGGGTGGGAATCGGCGGTGACGGCCGTGAAGACCGGCACGTCGCGGACCGCCGCCAGATAAGGGGTGCCCTCCGTGTAGCCGGTCCCGGAGCGGGGACCGAGCATCCGGGTGGCGATCCGGTGGTGCGTGCGCCGCCACTGCGACAGGGCCCCGGCGAACGTCTCCATCCGCCGCGCCACCAGCATGCGGTCCGCGCCGTCGAGCCGGCCCGCACGCACGGCCGACCGGTACGCCTCGTCGATCGTCGGCTGGCCGGCCCGCACCAGGGACCGCACCTCCGGCACCGACCGGTAGGCCACCGAGTCCAGCCGGTCTCCTTCCGGCGTACGGCAGAGCGACTCCACGAGCTTGTAGGAGCGGGACTGGATGGCGCTGGCCCCCTCGGTGTACTGCCGGAACGTCCGGAACGACTCCGTCTGCATGGTGGCCAGCAGCGAGAAGAGCGGGCCGGCGGCGCCGAGCAGGTCCCCGGCGTACCCCAGCCGGTCGGCCGCCGCACGTGGCACGGCCCCGGCCAGCGCGGCGACGGCGGCGCGCAGCTCGTCGGCGACCCCGGCGAAGAGGCACTCGTACGCCTGGAGCACCCGGATGAACAGGTATTCGTCGTGGGTCACGTGGACCGGCAGCATGCTCAGCCGCAGCGTTTGATCCCCGTCGGCGTCGAGGTCGGCGGCGACGGCGTGCAGCGCGGTGGCGGTGGTCGTCGGACCGCCGTCGCCGACCGCCCCGGTCAGGCCGAGGCGGGCCAGCGGGGGCAGGGCGGCCCGGACGCCGAGGCGGCAGCGTTTGGTCACCACCGGCGGCCCCGGACGCTGCTGCGGGAGCAGGTCGGTGGTGTGGGCGGCGGCGGCCAACTCGAAGGCCAACGCGTCGGCGACCAGGCGGACGAACAGCCGGTCACGGGCGCGCCGGGCGGTGGCGTCGTCCTCGGCCGGGGGCGGGTCGTCCGCGCCGCAGGGCAGCCGGAGCACGCGTAGGGCCAGGTAGCTGCGGTAGTCGTAGCGGCCGTCCCACTTGTCGAGCGTCACGTCGAGGAAGTCGCTCAACAGCCGCGCCTCGTCGTCGCCGGCCGTCGTCGCGCCGGCCACTCTCGCCCGCGTCTCGTCGAGCAGGGCGAGGAGTTCCTTTTCGACGAAGTGTTTGCCGACCCGATGGAATTCGCGCAGCACCGCCGGGTAGGGGAAAGTGCGCGGGTCGGCCGTACCGGACAACCAGCTCGTCAATTCGTGCACGAAGCGCCCCTCGACATTTCCGAATCGGCACCACAATGGGAGGACGCCGGTCACCGCCGGCAAGTGCGGATGTCAGGGCTTGGCGGCACCGGAATCGTCGGCCGCGGGCTGGAGTCGGGCCTGCCACAAATCGGGAAAGAACCGGTGCCCGACAAGTTTGGCGAGCATGGTGGCCGGGCTGCCCGGGGTGCCGGCCGGAGCGTGACCGCCGACCCGCAGGGCCACCTGGTAGTGCCGCGTGCGCCACAGCGACACCCGCTCGTCCCACTCCACCATCGCCTCCGCCAGCCGGTGGACGGGGTCCGCCGGGTCTGCCGGGCACAACGCCGTCGCCGGGATCCCCCGGTCGGCGAGGCA
This sequence comes from Micromonospora sp. NPDC047730, assembly GCF_043204765.1. NCBI lineage: Bacteria > Bacillati > Actinomycetota > Actinomycetes > Micromonosporales > Micromonosporaceae > Micromonospora > Micromonospora sp. NPDC047730. Next base: position 159,297 of record NZ_JBIDCU010000013.1, read on the forward strand.
GTCGGCGAACGCGCGCCCGAGTTGCCGGCTGGCCGCCTGGACCTGCCGCCAGCCTGGCGACTCGGCGCCGGAGCCGTTGCCCAGCGCGGGCTGCATCGCCTGGAAGTCCACGGGGGAGAGGTGTCGGAACATCTCCAGCTGGTCGGTGATCAGCCGCACGGCGAGCGTCGCCCGCGCCAGCAGCGCCTCGGCCACCGCGGGGTCCCCGGCGCCCACCCGGGCGGTCGCCTCGGTCAACTCGGCCGCCGCCAGTTTGAGCCACAGCTCGGCTGACTGGTGCACCACCTGGAAGAGCAGTTCGTCGCGGTGGATCATCTCGGCCGGCGACCGTTGCAGGTCGAGCAGCGCGTCCGTACGCATATAGCGTGCATAGTCGGTGGCGCCGCTGCCCGGCAGCACAGGCGACTGGTCACGCTTCACGGAATAACCTTTCGGTCGGATCGGCACGCCGGGATCAGCCGTGCGTCGGCGGCAAGTATGCAACGACCGGAAGCGATGCGCTACCCCTTGATTGCAGCCCGTTTGCGCCGGGCCGAGAAAGGGCTGCAGGTTCGCCCAGGGCGAGTGTTCAATGCATCACATATGACGATCCTGATCAATGTGCGTGAGAGGGTGTTTGAGAAGATCTGCTGTGGACGGTGTGGCGGCAGGACAGCCGTCCGGGCGTCGGGCCGGGATGCCGAACCCAGCGCGGCGGTCCTGTACGGGCAGTCTGTCAAGACCTCCGGTAAGAGGGTGTCGATCGTGACGGGCGGCAGGTCGTAGGATCCCGGACCACGGTGACGGGCCTTCGGTCGAAGGCGGTCTATGCGCCTGGAGTAGGCTTCGGAAGAAGTCTGTACATCCGGTGCAAGGCGCCCGCGTGCGTGTTGAGAGCGGAAGGACCACTCGATGGATGAGCAGACCGAGATGGCTGTTGATGGCGAGGCGATCACCCGGCTCGATACCGGCGTAGCGCACATCGCGCGGGTCTACGACTACCTGCTCGGGGGCAAGGACAACTTCGCCAGCGACCGCGTGGCAGCCGGCGAACTCGTGAAGGTCCTGCCGTCCATCGTGCCGGCTGTCCGGGGGTGTCGCGCGTTCCTGATCCGGGTGGTGCGGTACCTGGCCGCCGAGGCCGGCATCCGCCAGTTCCTCGACATCGGCACGGGGCTGCCCACGGCGAACAACACCCATGAGACTGCTCAGCAGGCAGCCCCCGACAGCCGGGTCGTGTACGTGGACAACGATCCCTTGGTGCTCGTGCACGCGCGCGCGTTGCTGACTAGCAGCCCGGAGGGAAAGACCGCCTACCTCGATGCCGACCTGCGGGATCCCGGGAAGATCCTCAAGGAAGCGGCCGAAGCCCTGGACTTCAGCCGCCCGGTCGCGGTCATGCTGGTCGGGGTGCTGCACTGCATCCCCGACGACGGCGATCCCTGGGCGATCGTCAACCAGATCATGGCGGCCGTACCGCCAGGCAGCTATCTGGTTGTCGGCGCGCCGGCCAGCGACGTCCAGGCCGAGGCCGAGAAGGGCGCCGCGGGACTGAACGCCAGGCTCGCCGAGCCTGTTACGTTCCGGTCCCGCGGCCAGATCGCCCGGTTCCTCGACGGGCTGGAGATCCTGGAACCCGGGGTCGTCCAGTACCCACACTGGCGCCCGGACCCGGGCGCCGAGCCAGTCCCGGACACGCCGGCCTGGTGCGCGGTCGCCCGCAAGAACTGAAACGTCCGGCCCGATCGAAGCGTCCGGACGATGGCGTCCGCGCCTCAGACTGAGGTGGGTCATTGGCCGCAGGCCGTCGGCGGTTGCCACGACCTCGAACGTGGACCCGACGAACACCGGCGCGGCGCCGTACCGGCCGCGAGGGTGCCCTGCCGGGTTCGGAACGCGGGTTGTCGGTGGTGCGGGCTACGGTGGCGCGATGACCACCAGCGAGTACCCGTGGGAGCCGCCCCTCGCCGGCACCGAGGTCGAGCATCTCGTCGGCGCGCTCGACCGGCTGCGAACGACCTTTCGTTGGAAGGCCGACGGCCTCGACGCCGCCGCGCTGCGGACCCGCTTCGGCGCCTCCTCGCTGACCCTCGGCGGCCTGCTCAAGCACCTCGCCGCGGTGGAGGACAGCACCTTCACGACCAAGCTGACCGGGCAGGCGGTCGGCGCGCCGTGGGAGGGCACGGCCTGGGACGGCGGCAACGACTGGCCGTTCACCTCCGCCGCCACCGACACCCCCGAGCAGCTCTACGCGCTGTGGGACGGCGCCGTCGAACGGTCCCGCGCGAGGCTCGACGCCGCCCTGGCCGACGGCGGGCTCGACCAACTCGTCCACGCCGCCACGCCCGACGGCCGCCACGCCAGCCTGCGCCGGCTCGTCTGCGACCTCGTCGAGGAGTACGGCCGGCACACCGGCCACGCCGACCTGCTCCGCGAGGCGGTGGACGGACTGGTCGGTGAGGACCCGCCGGCCGGCTGGCGCCCGCGCGGGAACGGCTGACCGCCCGACGAGTGGACGTGCTGGCCTCGGGGCCGGGTTCGTTTGCGGGTGGCCCGGCCCCGAGGGCAGGTCAGTGCGTCGCCGGCACCTCCACCTCGAGCGGCTCCAGGTCGTCGCGGACGGCCTTGACCTCCCAGTAGAAGGCGTGCGAGGCCGGCGACCCGTCGACGGTGCGGACGCGGAATGCCCCGTCCTTCACCCGGCTCGCGGCCAGCGCGGAGACCGGCTCGTCGTCGTCGAAGACCGGCGTCAGGTGCACGGTCCGGCCCTCCGGCCGGGTCAGCGCCTCGAAGTACGCGGGCAGTTCGACGGTGGCGGTGCCGCCGTCGAGCCGCGCCTCACCCCGGTAGTAGACACCGTTCTCCGGTCCCTCGATGGCGGCGTGGATGAGCTGGCGGCGTTCGGTGGCGTCGGGGGCGTCCAGCGGGTGGTCGATGGCGAACTGCTTGGACTTGCCCTTGATCACGCCGGTGCTGGCCATCAGGCTGATCGTGTAGCCGCCCGACTCCGTGCCGAGATAGATCGCGCCGGAGGAGAACAGGTCGAACGTGCTGATGCCGCCGCCGCTCCAGGAGGGCACCGTGTTCGGGCTGACGGCGACGCCGAGCTGGCCGTTGATCTGGACGTTCCCGCCGAAGAAGCCGCGCTTCTCGACCCACAGGCAGCCGGTCTCCGGGCCGGTGCCGCCGCCGTAGCCGATGTAGACGCCGGCGCTGTTGAGCAGGTAGAGCCGTTCGGGGCCGTTGATGTGCAGCCGGTGGGCGCCGCTGAGGTAGCCGGAGGCCGGCATGGAGATGTTCCCGCCCGTCCACAGGCCACCCTGCACCGTCAGGTCGCCGTTGCCGTTGGCGTCCTTGACCACGGTGACCCCGCCGGTGGCCCGCACGGCGAAGCCGCCCTCGGCGGTCAGCGACAGCCCGCCGCGCCCGCGTAGGCTCGCCGCCCGCAGCTCCTTGACCGCCAGGTCGGCGTACGGCTTGCTGCCCTCGCCGTAGCCGAGCCCCGGCACGTCGTTGCTGCGGTCGACCAGTTCGAAGCCCTTGCCGGCCCGGAACGACAGCTGCGCGTGCTGCACGCCGGGGCCCCAGAAGCCGAGCCCGGTGACCACCTGCCCTGGGGAGACGGCCGCCCCCTCCATACTGCCCAGGTGCAGCATGCCGCCGGCGATGCGCAGCCGGTCCGCGTTCTGCTGGGTGAAGGCGATGATGTCGTCGGCGTCGTTGTTGTTGGCGATGCGCAGGATGGTGTTCTCGCCGCTGTACGGCCAGTACCGGATGTACGCCTCGTCGCCGGCGCCGCCGCCGGGGTCGCTCGGAAAGGTGATGCCGGACTGGGCGCCGCCGCCGACGGCCGGCACGATGGCCCCGACCGGGACCCGGAGGCCCGCGGCCACCCGCCCGGTGCCCTGCACGGTGATCGTGCCGCCGGCGCGGGTGACCGTGCCGAGCACGATGGCGTGGGCCGGGTCGGTGGGGGCCGCGGCGGAGAACTCGATGCGCCCCTCCTCGGTCCACCGGGTCTCGCCGGCGACCCCGCCCTCGTCGCGCCGCTCGGTGAGGTACTCGTGGTAGCGGATCACCACGTGCCAGCTGCTGCCCTCGGCGGGCAGGGTCTTGCGGGTGTTCTCCGCCAGCACGATCACCCGGCCGGCGCCGTCGATCGCCACGCCCTGCCCGATCGTCACGTCGCCGCCGGTGGCGGTCAGGTCGAGGCCGGTGACCACGCCCCTGGGCTGCAGCAGCCGGGCGGCGAGGTTCTGTCGGGCCAGCAGGTAGTCCAGCGCCTGGGTCAGGTCCCCGGCGCGCAGGTACTGGTGGTCGTAGTACCGGGGCCGGGCCATCGGCAGCGGCAGGTCGTTCTTCCAGGTGATCGTCATGGTGGTCTCCGCTGATCTGGTTCGGTCGGTGCGCGGGCGGGGTCGTTCAGCGCGGTTGGACGGTGTCGTAGCGCAGGCCGCTGGACAGCTCGCCCGTGCCGGTGTGGCGGGCGCGGCCCAGCCACAGGTGCACCGAGCCGTCGGTCCACCGGGCGAGCTGCCACTGGCGCAGCAGTCGGGTGCCGGCGCGCGGCACCTCCTCCTCGGGGATGGCCAGCTCGACCAGGTCGTCGCCGCGCCAGCGCCAGTCGAGCAGGCGGCTGTGGCCGGTGACCGCGACCGGCGGACCCTCGCGGGACGGCTGTTGCAGCGGGACCCGGCGCAGCCGGACCACGTCGGGCCGGTCCTGCGTCGGCCCCGGGATCAGCGGCACCCAGTTGTCCGGCACGGTCGTGGCGAAGGCGTACGACAGGCTGGGCACCATCTCGGCGTCGGCGACCGGCGGTCGCGGCGGCGGCGCCGCCCTGCCGACCTGGGCGCCGCGGTCGATCGGCCGGCCGGTGGCGCCGGTGACGGTCCGTTCGACGGCCCACGCCAGGTTCGCCATCTCGTCGCGGCCGAGGCGTACCTCCTCCACCGGCTCGGAGTCGAGGGTGGTGGCGGCCGTGGCGGGCAGGACCAGCACGTCGGCCGGCCCGCCGGCGGTCGCCCCGGACGGGCGGAACAGCGCGGTGTCGTCGGGCGCGGCCGGCACGAGCGTCTGGATGCCGAAGGTGTCGGTGACGATCAGCGACCGGATCCGGGTGGCGGACCCGACGGGCAGCTCCAGCGGCACCAGGAAGTGGTCGTTGCCGTAGACGAGGCCGTACTCGACCAGGAACATCCGGGCCAGGTCGCCGGCGCCGGCGCCGATGCCGGCCAGGTTGACCCGGGCGTCCTCCAACTCCCAGAAGCGGGTCGAGGGCATGCCGGCGTACGCGACCGGGGTGGGCAGCAGCACCTTGACGACGTCCTCGACCGCCGGGGCGGCGTCGAGGGTCACCCTGGGCTCGTGGTCGAAGTGGTACCAGTCCAGCCGGTCGCCGTCGTACTCGTGGGCGGTGAGGACCAGTTCGCCGGCGGAGCCGTGCGCGCCGACGGCGAAGTCGTACTCCAGCCGCTCGCGCCGCCACGCGGAGCCCTCCTGTCCGGGGGCGCTGAACAGGGGCGTGAAGTCCTCGGGCGGCCAGGGCGGCGCGGCGGGCCGGGACGCGCCCGGCGCCAGCACGGCGGGCAGTTGCAGCAGGTAGCCGTCCGGCGGGCCGGCGGGGCGGGGCGGCACGCCCAGCCAGGCCATCCACTCGGCGATCGCGGCGGTGACCGCGCCGACCAGGGCGGAAGGCACCTCGTTCTCGGCGACGAACCGGCCCTCGGCGCAGGCGCGCAGGGCCAGGTCGCCGTGCGGTACGCGGCCGGCGGCGATGCGCAGGTAGCCGAGGGTCTCGGCGTCCGCGGCCGACGCGGCGTCGGGCGGCTCGGCGGGGACGGGATACCTGGCGCACAGCCGGGGTGCCAGCGCGCCGGCACCGGCGGCGGCGAGCGACCGCAGTAGCTGCTGGCCGCTCTCGACGGCGAAGCGCAGGTCGCCGGCGCTGGTGGCGGACTCCCGTTCCACCACCGCCTCCAGGGGAGTGGCGGCGGGCAGGCCGACCGTGCTGCCGGAGGCCGTGCCGGGCCGGTAGCGGGTGAACCGGGCGGCCTCGGCGTGCACCCGGGCGCTGACCGGCGAGCCGGTGTCCTCGCCGGTGAACTCGCCGAGCTGCCACTGCCGGGCGAGCAGCCACAGCGGGTCGGCGGTGCGGGCCTCCACGGCGGGGGCCAGGTCGGCGCGGCGGGTACGCGGTTCGAGGCGGGTCCAGGTGGTGACCGACGGGGTGTGCGTGTCGGCCAGGGTTGGTTCGACGGTGGTCATTGGACCTCCTGTCCGCCCTGCGGCGTGAGCGTCGCGTCGGGGACGAAGTCGGTGGTGGTCGTGGTCTCGGCGACGTTGGTGGGGAAGTAGAGGGCGGGCAGGAACTGGCCGGCCGCGCCGAGGGAGTCGACGTCGACGGCGCGGGCGACGGCCAGGTCGAGGGCCTCCTCCAGGACGTTGGCGAGGGTGGCCGGCTGCCACGTCGCGGCGCCGTCGGGCGCGAGGCCCAGCAGGACCGCCTGCGGCGCGGCGGCGCCGGGGGCGTCGTACTCGAACGTGAGGCCGGTCTGCACCCGCCCGGCGGGCACCACCTCCGTCCACTCGTCGACCAGCAGGCCGTGCACCGGCCGGGTCGGGTCGATGCCACCGGGGGCGACGACGACCAGGGAGACCGGTTCGGTGTTCGCGCGCGGCGGGGCCTCGCCCACCCAGCGGTCGCCGGGCGCGTACGGCAGCTGCGCCACCCGGACGGTCGCGGGCAGCTTCACCACGCCGCCGGCGTCCAGGGCCTGCGCGGTGGTCAGCACCTCCTGGAGGCGGCCGACGGCGGGGCGGACCCGGCCGTAGCGGGACAGCCACCGGCGCACCGGGTGGGGGGAGCCGCCCTGCAGCGCGTCGCTGGCGGCCAGCGCGGTGGCCAGTTGCTGCGGCTGGGGCGCGCCGGCGGCGGTCAGGACGGGCATGTCGGGGCCGAGCAGCGCCCGGACGCGGGCGATCTGGGCGTCCCGCCGCCGCGCGGGGGGTGCCGACGGCCGGTCGAAGTCGGTGGCCGGGTCGCAGGTGCAGGCCGACGGTGGGCAGGGCGCCCGGTCGTGCAGGTCGGCGACGACCCGGCAGTGGGCGGCCAGCCGGCGGTCCAGCTCGTGGCCGGCGACCAGGGCGGCGTCGGCGACCGCGGCGGCGGTGCCGGCGGCCGGCGGCGGGGGCACCGCGCCGGTGACGCCGAACCCGGCGGCGGTGTCCAGCAGCAGGCGGACCGCCGTCTCGTCCCAGCCGGGCGCATCGGCGGCCGGGACGTCCCGCAGCGCGGCGGCGGCGTTCCGCGCCGACTGCCACAGCTCGTCGGTCTGCGCCTTCGTCACCGGATCGACCTGCGGGGGCGCGTCGGGGTCCAGGCCGAGGTCGGCGGCGAGGACCGGCCGGGAGCGGCCGAACAGGTCCCGCAGCACGTTCACGGCGTGCAGGAACTCGGCCAGGCCGATCTTGTCGGCGGCCCAGGCCGGGTCGCGGTCGTAGTCCAGCTCCAGCGTCCAGTCCGGTCGCACCTCGGCGGGCAGCAGCTTCGCCCAGGTGACGAGGGCGATGCGGCGGTCCAGTTCGGCGTCGTCGGGGCGGCCGGGGTGCGGTGGGGCGGCGAGCAGGTCGATCGCCGGGGTCTGCAGCCGGTCCAGGCTCGCGTCGCGCCACGGCGCGGCTGTGACACCGTCGGGGGCGTGCCAGCGGTAGCGCCAGAACACCCGCGGCGAGGGCGGCAGCAGCACGGAGGTGAGCGCGTCGGCGGGGCTGCCGATGATGCGCGGGTGCTGGGCGCGGGCGGCCGGCCAGTCCTGCCGCAGCGGGTCCATCCGGTCGTCGACGTTGATCAGCAGCAGCACCCGGTGGGTGAGGGTCGCGCCGGTGGCCGGCGTGCGGGTGACGTGTAGCTGGGGTGGGCTGGTGGCGGCGCCGGAGGCGGCGTCGACGGCGGCCGCGGCCCGGTTCGTGTCGCCCAGGGCGAGCTGGTGGACGCTCTCGGCGAGCAGCGTGTCGGCCACGGCGTCGGTGGCGTCGGCGAGGTCGGCGAGGACCTGCCGCACGGCGCCGCGGGCCGCGCCGGGCAGCGCGTCGAGCTGCGACTCGATGGCCCTGGCCTGGTGCAGCCGGTGCAGTTCCAGCCCGTCGACGGTCGCCGCCGACTCGACGGTCGCGGTGACCGTGGTGGTGTCGTCGTCGGCGTCGACGCGGTGGGCGCGCACCGGCGCGAGCCGGCGGAACAACGGCAGGAACTGGTCCAGCGGGCCGTCGGGGTGGTCGTGCAGGCCGCGCTCGAAGCGGTAGCCGAGCAGGGCGCCGAGGCTCTGGCCGGCGCGGACGCCGTCGAGCAGTTGCTCGGCGAGGCGGACCCGGCGGGAGGACAGGTCGACGGCCATCGGGTGGTCCCCGCCGTGGTGCGAGCGCCACGCGCTGCGCAGCACCGCGGTGGTGACGGCCTGCGCCGGCGAGGGGGCGTGCACGTGACCCGCGCCGTCGGGGGCGACGGGCAGCGTGGGCGGCGCCACGGTGTCGGGCACGTCGGCGGGGCGGGGCACCAGCCGGGGCGGCCCGGCCGGCCGCAGGTCGACCAGCCAGCCGTACCCGCCGACGTGCACGCCGGTCGGGGGTCCGGCGGTGAGCTGGGCCAGCCGGCGGGTGGCCAGCGAGGTGATCCAGGCGTCCAGCCGGTGCGTGGCCAGGCCGAGGGTGCCGGCGACGTGCCGGTGCAGGTCGGCGGGGGACAGCCCGTCGTCGAGCGCGTCGCCCAGGTCGGTCAGGGCGGCGCGGAAGGCGCGCAGGTCGGTGGTGGCCCGGACGTGGCGGGGGTCGACCTGGGAACTGGCGAGGTAGCTGCCGACGGTTTCGCCGGGGGCGCCGGGCACGGGCACGGCGAGGCGGCGGCGCAGCACCGGGGTGCGGTCGTGCGGGCGGATGTCGACCAGTTCCGGCTCCGGGACCTCCGCCGCGGCGGGCAGGGACGCCTCGCCGGCGAACGCGTGCGCGGCGGCGGAGTGCTCGGCGATCAGGGCGGCGCGCAACAGCCGGTGGAACAGCGGCACCGGCCCGTCACCAGGGCTCGCCGGCACCTCGTCGCCCTCGAGGCCGACGGCGGCGAGCGCGTCGAGGTACGCGCGGATCCGGTCGGCGCGCGGCTGTCCGGGCCCGTCGAGCAGGGGCGTGCCGAGGGCGTACGCCTCCTTGGCGAACACGGCCAGGGACAGCCGCGGGTCGGTGGGGCTGCCCAGCCCGAGGGCGGCGAGCAGGTCCCGGGCCGGTTCGACCACCTGCTCGCGCCAGTCCGGGCCGAGGCCGAGGCGGGCGAAGCGCCACAGCCAGCTGACGTACTCGTTGCCGAGCATGCTGCGGGCGCGTACCTCCAGCACCCGCGCGTCGGTGGCCAGGATGTCCAGCAGGGTGCGCTCGGGGTCGGCGAGGCCCGGGACGATCCGGGAAACGGGGGAGGGCAGCCACACCTGCTGCCACAGCCTGGTGAGCAGCCCGACGGCCCGGGCCTCGCCGCCGCCGGCCGGGCGCCAGTCCCGCAGGCTGGCCACCGGCAGCAGCCCGTACGGCTGGCGGCCGACGCGCAGCGTGGGCAGCGGCCCGTCGGCGTGCACGTGGGCGACGAAGTGCTCGCGCAGCGCGGCCTGCTCGGCGGGGGTGGCGACGGGCAGCAGGTCCCGCAGCAGGGCGCCGAAGCTGGCCGGCCAGAGCAGGCGGCGCACCAGCCGGCCGCTGGGGCGGTCGGCGACGGTGGCGCCGGTGCCGCGGGCGAGCGCGGTCGGCGCGCCCTCGCGGGTCGGCGTGCCCCGGGCGGCGGTCAGCGCGTCGTCGGGTTCGGCGGTCAGCGACACGCCCAGGGCGGCGGCGACCAGTGCGGCGGCGGCCTCCGGCGCCTCGGCGTCGGTGGCGGTGTCGGCGGCGCTCGGCGCGGCGGTGGTGGGGGCCGCCGCCGGCGTGGCGGTGGCGGTGTTGTTGGTGGGGGTGTCGGGGGCGAGGAACGCCAGCCCGTCGGTCGCGGCGTGCGCCTCCAGCAGGCGCCCGAGGGCCTTCGCGGAGGCGTCGGGCGCGGCGGCGGTGTCGAGCCCGAACACCAACAGCCGTTCCACCGTCTCCGGGTTCCCGTCGGTGCCGGTGGGGACGGTGACGGTCAGCGCCATGCCGGCGGCCTCGGCGGTGGCGAAGTCGACGGTCCAGCGCATCCCGGCGTCCACGGGCGGCGCCTCGGCGGGCACCTGGTCGATGGTGCCGGTGCCGCCGGCCGGCACGGGGGTGGGCCCGACGGGCAGGTCCGGGGTGACGGTGCCGGAGGTGCCGGTGAACAGTCGGCCGCTGGCGGTGCGGCCGACGGCGTACCAGCGGGTGGGCAGCAGCCGGGCCCGGGCCGGTTCGCACCAGGGGCCGGGGCGGGGCTGCGGCTCGGGGAAGTCGCCGGCGACGGGTTCCATCACCCGGGCGATCCAGGCGGCGCGGGGCGCGCCGAAGCGGCGGACCAGGTCGTTCCAGGCCGCGTCGTCGGGTGCGCCGGTGACGCCGCCGGGCCGGCCCTCGCCCCAGTACGCCCGGCCGGCGGCGATCTCCTCGGCGGTGAGGTCCGGCTCGTGGTCGTCGACGTGGATCTGGTCGGGGTAGACGCGGATCTTCAGGGTCGCGCCGGCGAACCGGGTCTCCAGGCGCACCGGCAGCATGACCGCGGGGGCGAGCGCGGACAGCGTCCACGGGGTCTGCGTCAGCACGGTGGCCAGCGGCGGCCGGTTCGCGGCGTACGACGAGGTGGTCATCAGTGGTTCTCCGGCGTCGGTAGCAGGTCGCTGGCGTGGCGGGCGAGCAGGACGGGGCGTTGCAGCACGGCGAGGGCGGTGTCGGCGGCGTTGCGGCCGTGCCGGGCGGCGAAGACGACCGCGTCCGGCGGCAGCGGGTCGCCGGTGAGGTCGACGCCGAAGCGGGGCGCGGCCGGCTGCTCGCGCAGCAGGAAGAAGTAGCCGGCGGGGCCGGCGGTCTGCCGGGTGGCGCCGCGGGCGACGTCGGCGGTGAACGGGAACCCGAACAGCAGCAGGTCGGGCGACAGCCACGCGTGGAAGATGGGCAGGATGTCCGGCCCGGCCGGTTCCCGCTGCTCGGGGCCGGTCCACGTGGCCTGACGCATGGTGACGATGGTGGACGGGTAGCGGCGCAGCAGCTCACCGCGGATGACCAGCACGAGGGACTGCTCGCCGGGGGCGCCGACGGCGGTGAGGTGGCTGCCCAGCGGCCCGTTGCGCCAGGCGTCGTCGGTCAGCGGCGGGATGTCGGTGAGCGGCGCGCCGGCCGAGAGGGCGCCGCGGACGTCCCAGAACTGCCGGAACCAGGTCTGCCGCGGGTCGGCGGGGAACTCCCGCCACAGCATCTCCCGGCTCATCTCGTGGTTGAGTCCGACCAGGAACGCCTCGATGAACCGGGGGTTGGCGGCCAGCGCGGTCATCGTCTCCGGCGCCACCGCGGGCAGGTTCGGCACGACGTGCTCCTGGGACAGGCCGCGCAGCAGCTCGTAGGCGGGGACGGTGAAGCTGACCCCGGCGAGCAGCCGACGCAGTGGGTCGCCGCTGTCGGGCAGGGCGTCGACCAGGTCGCCGTCGCCGAGGCTGAGTCCGGCGAGCACCTCCCCGGCCACGGCGGTCTCGGGGCGGACCGTGTCGCGTACGGCCGCCGCGGCGGTGGCGAGGTCGACCGTCGCGGGCCGGTGGTTGCGGGCCAGCGACTGCGCCGGGGCGAGCCGCCCTTGGTGGGCCGCGGCGGCGGCCATGAAGTCGTCGCCCATCCGGGCCCGGTCGGCGACGAGGTCGGCCCGCAGGTCGGCGATCGCGACCGTGCAGCCGCGGGCGGTGCCGGCGTCGGCGGCCCCGGTGACGGTGACCGCGGGGCTCCAGCTGACGGGTACGCCGGCGGGGTCGAGGTCGAAGGCGGTGCGGTAGGTGATGGTGGTGCCGTTGCGGCGGGCGACGACGAGGTCGGGGCGGCGGGTGCCGGTCACGTCGGCCACGGCGATGCCCGCCCCGGCGGCGCCGGCGACGGCCGCCTCGTCGGGCACCGCGCGGGCGGCCGTCCAACCGCCGACGATCCGGCCGCGCCGGTTGAGCCCGAGCCCGGTGAGGTAGCGGGCCACCGGGGCGGCGCCGACCGAGCCGGCGGCGAAGACCAGCAGGTCGGGAACCTGGTCGCCGGTCATGTCGACCACGTCGACGCCGACGGCGGTGATGGTGTCGAGCTGCTGCGGGGTGGGCTGCGAGTCACCCCACCCGCGGGTCACCGCACCGGCCGCGTCCAGGCCCCACCCGACGCGGTAGTACACCCGGTTCTCGGTGCCGCCGGGGCGGCTCACCCCGTACGCGACGACGAGTTCGGGCTGCTCGTCGCCGTCGAGGTCGGCGAGGGCGACGTCGAGGCCGGTGGCGTGGGCGCTGACCGGGTCGGGCAGCTCGTACGGGCCGGTCCACCCGGCGGCGGCGGTGCCGGTGGCGGTGGCGTCCCGGCCGATCCAGTAGCTGATCCGGCAGGTGCCGTCCGGGCCGGGCAGCAGGGCGGCGGCGACCAGTGCCGGGTGGCCGTTCGGCGCGAGGGGGCCGATCGTGGTGGCGGTGGCGCGGGCCGCCACGGGGATGGCCGGTCCGTCCACGGCGGCGGTGAGGACGTTCTCCCGCACCGCGCCGTCGTCGCCCACGTTGTGCCCGATCTGCATCCGGGCGCGGCTGCCCGTGCCCACCGGGACGGTGTGGGTGAACAGCAGCGACGCGAGCAGCCCCACCCGGGGGGCGAACCGCAGGTGCGCCGGGGCGGGCGCGGTGTCCGGGCCGGCGCCGCGCGGGTCGGCGGGGGTGCCGTGGTCGATCCAGCCGGTCGGGGCGTAGCCCCACCGCCACGAGGTGAGCCGGCCGTCGCGGGTCACGGCGAAGATCTCGCCGCTGCGGAACTCGCCGAGCACGGGGCCGGGGCGGTGCCGGCCGAGACCGCCGGCCGGCGCGGACCCGATCACTTCCCAGCCCCAGTACTCCCGTTCGTGCCCGTCGTGGTAGTAGCGGTAGCGGCGCATCAGGCGCACGTCGGCCGGGTTGGCGTCGGGCGCGCCGAGGGCGATGATCGACATTCCGTCGTCCTCGCCGATCTGGGCCGCCTGCTGCCCGAGCGAGACGAGCCGTCGCCCCTCGGGGGTCGCGTCGTGCCGGTAGAGGGAGCCGTCGGAGAGCTGGGAGACCAGCCAGCCGTCCGTGGTGAGGTAGGAGAAGCGGGACCCGTACGCGGACGGGTGCTGGCTGGCCGGGGAGCCCCACACCGGCGGGATGGCGTCGTTGCCGACCTGGCTCCACTGCCCGCCGTGGACGAACAGCCGGTTGTGGCTGGTGGCGACCAGCACCGTCGTCCCGATCGGGCGGGGGGTGCCCCAGAGCCGTTCGGTGGACCACATCGCCGGCGTCCCCAGCGACGTCCACGACTCGGCCGCCGGGTCGTAGCGGTACAGGTTGCCGTCGCCGCCGAGCAGGTAGACGAGGTTGCCGCCGGCCGCCGGGCGGCTGCGTACCCCGAGCGGCGGCGCGCCGCAGTCGCGCCACACCCACCGGTCGCCGTCCCACCGCCGCTCGAACAGGCGGCTGTCGCGGGTGCGGACGAACACCCGGTCGGGTGCCACGGTGGCGCCGGAGGTGGCCACGGCGGTGCCCGGCGGGAGGCCGTGGTCGCGCCACACCCACTGCTCGCCGACGCGGCGGCGTTCGAACAGCCGACCGTCGGCGGCGCCGAGGAAGAACCGGTCGGCGCCGAGCAGGTCGCCGGCGTTGGTGGCCACGGTGGTGAACGGGTCGTCGGCGGCCAGCGCCCCCACGCCCGCCGTCGCGGTGACCCGGCCGTCGGCGGCCAGCACCTGGACGCCCGCCGTGACGCCGGCCGTGCTGGTGGTGTGCCACCACGGGTTCTGGGCGGCCTGCTCGATGACGGCGCGGGTCAGCGAGCCGAGCCCACGGCCGTCGGTGACCAGCGTGTCCAGCACCTTGCCGCCGGCGGGCACCTTCGCGGCGGGCACCGCGCTGGCGCCGCCGGCCAGCCGGGCCAGCGCCGCCGGGCCGCCGTCGGCGTCGACCCGGCGGGCGAGGGGCCCGCGGGGGCGCAGCAGCCGGCGCAGCGGCGCGCTGGTGGCGGCCCGCGCGCCCGGGTTGCCGTCGAGCTGCCGGTCGAGCGGGTCGCCGGCGGCGGCGAGGCGGGCGCCGGAGCCCGCGTCGACGAGGTCGTGCACCGGCTGGGTCATGGCCACGAGCTGGTCGTCGCCGACCGGCGTGCCGGGGGAGTCCGGGTCGACCCGGCGGGCGAACAGGGCGGTGGCGGTGTCCCGGGCGGCCTGGCCGCGGCGGAGCTGCTCGTTGGCCTCGCGCAGCTCGGCGGCCCGTTCCCACGCGGCGGCGGCCAGGTCCTCCTGGTGGCGTTGCACCACCTGGGTGCCGAGGGCGGCGGCGGCCCGGTATCGGGGGTCCAGGTTGAGTCCGGCCAGCCAGCGCGGTTCCGCGTCACCGGTGGGGACCTGCCCCTGCTGGGTGTGGATGTTGCCGTACAGCGGCGGGGTCAGCCGGTCGTCGGCGTGGCGCAGCAGGTCGGTGAGCGCGCCCTGCCAGGCCTGGCGGACGTCGTCGGCCCAGACGGTCGGGGTCATGCCGGGCGCGGCGAGGGCGCCTTCGAAGCCGAGCACGGACCGGCCCTCGACGCCCTCGTCGTCGCCGGCGGGCAGGCCGCCGCCGGGCGCGGCGATGTCGACCGGCTGCCGGCCGACGTCGTCGGGCAGGACCCGGGCCCGCAGCCGGCGGGCCAGGGACTCGAAGTCCCCGTCGGGCCCGGTGCGGAACGTCCAGTGGTGGTAGACGGGCAGCAGCACCGGATCGTCGGGGCCGGGGTGGGCCGAGTCGGGACCCCAGGCGGGGGCGAGCGGGCCGGTGTCGTCGACGGTCTCGCCGAGCCCGGCGCGGACCCCGGCGGCGAAGGCGGGCACCACGGCGGCCAGGTAGTCGGTGCCGGCGGCGAGCCGGCGCGGGCACACCAGCCGCGACAGGGTGCGCTCCGGGGCGGAGGCGATCACCGCGGACAGGTCCTCGTCGTCGTCGGTGACCAGCACCTGGGCGTGTGCCCACGCCCACGACTCGGCCAGCACCGGCAGGTGCCGCACCGTGGTGGCGAGCCGGGCCAGGGCCTGGCCCGGCTGCGTGCGCAGCTCCGCGCCGTCCTCGCCGACCGGCACCACGACGAGGACCAGCCACGGGCGCAGCGCGCCGTTGTCGTCGGGCCGCGCCGGGGTGTACCGCCACGGCAGGTCGGGGTTGTCGAACTCGACCGCGGCCAGCAGGGACACCTCGACGTTCTCCGCGCCGGGCGCCGGGTAGCTGCGGATGATCTCCTGCGGGTCGACGCCGACGACGTCGCCCGGCCCGTGCAGCAGCGCCGTCGAGGTGCCGGTGATCTGCTCGGTGTCGCCGGTGGCGGTGTCGGTGCCGAGCGCGGCGACGGTGAGGGTCACCTCGGCGCGGGGGCGCGGCAGCGCGCCGGTGAGGGTGTCGGTGTGGGAGACCACGCGGGCGACGCCGTCGCGGACCCAGGGCAGGAAACGCAGGCCACCCATGTCAGCAGACCTCCAGCTCGACGGGCGTGATCCTCGGGTGGGGAACCCGGACGCGGGGGCGGCGCGGCGCCGCCGGGGCGGCGGTCGCGCGCCGCTGCGCCGGCACGGTCGCGGCGGCGCGCGGCGTGCGGGCGGCCGGCGCGGTGGCGGCCAGGTCCAGGGTGGGGCCGGTGAAGCGGGCGGCGCCGCCGTGGCGGCTGCCCGCGTAGGCGGCCGGCGCGGTGGCCGCGAACCGGGCCAGCAGGTCACCGCCGCGGGCGGCGAGCCGCGCCGTCGCCGGCTGGGCGGGCAGGGGCCGGCCGGCGGCGTCCGGGTCGTCGATGATGATCCGGTCGTACGCGGAGTCGTCGGCCAACTCGGCGAACGTGGTCAGGTCGGCCGGCGGCAGGGTGGTGTCCTCCGGCAGCGCGACGGTCCGCCCGGCGGCCAGCCGCACGAACCCGGGGGTGGTGAGCTGCTCGACGGGGGACAGGTCGCGGAACTGCCCCGGCGCGAAGTCGTCCTCGACGGTGTCGCCGAGGGTGCCGGACAGCGCGTCGTCGCCGGTGCCGACACTCACCCCGGTCAGCGTGAACCGGTTCGGTCCGCTGATCCGGGACGTGCCGACGCGCTGCAGGTCGGTGTCCAGCGGCAGCACGTTCTCCCGCACCGACAGTCGCGCACCGGGTTGCAGCAGCATCGGCCCGGTCCAGCCGGTCAGGTCGCGCAGCGTCACCGGCTCGCCGGCGCCGATGGCGGGACGGATCTCCCACGCCTCGGGTGCGGACAGCGCCACGCGCAGCGTCTCGGCGGCGTCGACGTGGGTGGGTTCGTCGGCCGCGGCGGTGTCCCCGTCGGTCCAGGAGAACTTCGCCGACACCTCCCAGAACAGGAACTTGATCCGGGCCTCGCCCCAGGCCTTCCACGGGCCGGGGCCGGAGACCCCGATGAGCAGGTTGATCGCGAGCAGCTCCTTGTCGCCGTACTTCAGCGACACGGTGGCGCCGATCTCGGCGGTGAACCAGAACGGCTTGAACTGGAACATCACGTCGAGCCAGGCGCGGCCGTCGATGACGAAGCCGCCGCCCTCGAAGTGCAGCTTCAGTTCGGCGCCGAACTGGGCGGTGTTGCTGGTGACCGCCAGGTAGGCCAGCAGGTCGATGCCCTTGCCGGACTTCTGCAGGGCGATGCTGAAGCGTTTGACCGGCGGGAAGCCGGGCGGGGGTGTGTAGCGGGGGTGGAAGCCGCCGATCGACATGGCGAAGGTACGCCCGGCACCCCAGCGGGCCCGCAGCGCCATCTCCCCGGAGACGGGCCGGCCGAACAGCTTCGAGTCGATGAGTGCGGCATCGAGGCTGATCTCGCGGCGGGCGAAGTCGACCATGCCGAAGGAGTCCAGCCGGAACCTGCCGGCGTCGGAGAAGTCGATCACCAGCTTGCCGAGCAGCAGGATGCGTACCGGGTCGGGGAACTCGACGAGCACCCCCAGGTCGGCGACGACCTGCCCACCGAGGAAGTTCAGCCGCACCATCGCCCCGAGGACGGTGCCGGTGGTGTCGACCGGGAACAGCCGGCTGAGGGTGGCGATGACGGCCGGGGCGTTGGCGACGGGGTCCTGCGGGAACAGCAGCGCGTCGAGGGTGCCGGAGCGGGCGGCGTTGCGGAACTCCTCGGGGTTGCTGCGCCGGTTGTGCCCGACGACCAGGCCCAGGCCGGTGATGGAGATGCCCCAGAACAGCATCAGCCCGGGGAACCACTCGTACGTGCCGGCGAGGAGCAGGGAGAAGCTGTGCCCGCCGTCGGCCTCGGTCAGCCGGCTGCCGTCGGGGTTGCGGGTGTTGACGATCGCGGTGGCCTGGAGCCGGAACCCCTTCATCGGGGCGAGCGGCGTGGTGGAGGTCATGCCGAGCTGCAGGGCGCCGGCGTACATGCCGCGGGGCTCGTCGACGAACAGGTAGCCGCCGCCGGAGACGAAGCCGTTGTCCATCCGCAGCGCGACGCCGTCGGGCGCCTTGAACCCCGGGGCCAGGTTGGCCACGCCGAGGTTGCCGCCGCGGGCGGCGTCCCCGCTGCCGGCGGGCAGCGCGGGCGGGAAGGTGAGGTCGGCGCGGACGCCGATGTTCTCCACCGTGACGTGCAGCGGCCCCAGCGTGGCCTGCACGGTGGTCGTGATCAGCAGGCTGACCTCGCGGGTCCGCGTGGAGGCCTGCAACGCGATGCGCAGCCCCTCGATGCCGATGCCGTGCCAGGACAGGTGCACCGGGTACTCGGCGACCAGGGCGGCGGCCCCGGCCAGGTGCAGGCCGGTGCGCATCGACCAGGCGGCGCCGAGGTCGAGGCCGAGGCGCAGTCCGTCGGCGGGCAGCAGCTTGGCGAGCAGTCCGTCGCCGTCGCCGGCGCGGACGACCAGCTCGGCGCGGCCGGCCTGCACGCCCAGCTCGACGTCGTCGCGCCCGGCGCCGAGGCTGGCCCGGCCGGTGACGACGAGCTGCCCGACGGCGAGGTGGGTGCCCTCCGGTGCGCCGATGATCCAGCCGGGCTCGCCGGCCGGCGCGATCCGGGCGATCTCGGCGGCCCACTTGACGACGGCCGCGTCGCCGCTGAACGTGACCCCGTCGCTGTTGACGGCGATCGCGGGGCCGGCGCCGCTGAGGTCGGTGGCGACGTTCCACGCGCCGATCGACCCCTCCAGGTGCGCCTCGCCGGTCGGGGCGAGGATCACGGTGAACCGGCCGTCCCAGCTCGCCAGGCCGAGGGTGACGCCGACGCCGAAGGTGGGCTGCCACGGCGCGAGCCCGCCGCCGGTCGGTGGGGGTTCTCCGCCGGGGGTGCGCAGCCCGGTGAACCGCAGCCGCAGCAGGCTGTCCGCCAGCCGTCGCCCCACCTCGCCCTGGTCGGGGCCGACGCCGGGGCGTACGCCCTGGTCGGCGTCGAGGCCGAGGGCCCGCAGCGCCCGGGCCAGCCGGGGCAGCAGCCGGGCGGACAGCTCCGCCACGCCCTCCGGGGTGTCCCAGCCGGCCGGGGCGTACAGGCCGCGGAAGTAGGCGCCGGGGTCGGCGACGAGGTCGACGACACGTTCGAGGTGCAGCTCGTCGCGCCGACGGGGCAGCCGGATCGGGGCGTCGCCAGGCGGCATCGGCGCGCTGGGCAGGCCGTCCGCGGCGGGGGTGACCAGGCCCAGCAGGTCCAGCACGGGCACCATCCACGGCGCCCGGCGCAGCAGGTACGTCAGGATCAGCAGGTCGAGCAGGTCGTCGGCGAGTTCCTCGGGCAGGCCGGCCACGTCGGGCAGCTTCCCCTGCAGCGTCGGCGGCAGAGCGCCGATCCTGCCGATCGCGTCGCCGGCGGCGGCACCGAGCTTCTTCACCGCCTCCAGGCTGTCCAGCTCCGCCTCGGCCGCCGCGCCGAGCGCGTCGAGGGCCGGGCCGATCGTCTTCACCCAGTCCTCGAAGCGGGCGGCGTCGAACCCGCTGACCGCCTCCAGGTCCCAGCCCAACGCGCGCATCAGCCGGGCCCGCCGCCACGGGTCGTACGCGGCCAGCACCGGCTCGGCCAGCAGCCGGATCTCGTTCCACAGCAGTGCCAGCGCGTTCTTGGCGTCGCTCATCGTCCATCCCGTCCCTTGTGCTGCCGGCCGCTGTCCGTCGCCGGTCGTGTGCTGCTCACGCGGTCACCCTCAGCAGGTCGCCGAGGTCGAGCCGCAGCGACCCGCGGGCGGCCGACAGGCCCCGCTCGGCGGCGGGCAGCGCGTCGAGCGGCAGCGTGTAGTGCCGCCCCGTCGGCCAGGACGGCCAGGCGGCGAGCCGGGTCAGCGCGGTGGCGACCTCGGCGTCGCCGGCGACGACCTGGCCGATGGCGGTGATCAGCGCGGTCTCGTGCGCGTCGGTCCAGCCGGTGGGCGCCCCGCTGAAGTCCGCGCCCAGCGCCCTGGCCTTCGTGAGCACCAGGTGCAGCGGGGTGGCGGCGCGCGCCCGGGTGCGGAACTCCGGCTTCTCCGCGTTCGCCGACGGCGGCCCGACGGCGACGAGCTGGTGCGCCCGGTGCTGCTGCCAGCAGGCCAGCAGCGCCACCGCCCGCTCGGAGGTGAACACGTCGCCGACGCGGGCCCGCCGCGGGTTGCCGTCCGCCCCGGGCACGTTCGCCACGGTGGGGGAGACGTCCGGGTCGGGGGAGTCCCAGTCGGTGGCCAGCAGGTCGTGCAGCCGCTGCCGGGCGAACGCCCAGATCCCCCGGCGGACGCCGTCGTGGCCGCGCAGCGCGAGCGCGTAGCGGTGCATCCAGTGCCACGACCGCAGCCCCAGCAGCTCCAGCGTCGTGCTGATGCCCTCGCGGGCGGCGCCGGTCGCGTCGGTCCGCGCCGGGCGGGCCCGCAGCACCCGCAGGTCGGTGAAGAGCAGCCCGCCGCCGTCGCGCCCCCACCCGGGCACGGCGGTGACGCCCGCCAGCCCACCCAGCGCGTCGTAGGCGTCCCGGTCGGTGGCGCGCAGGAACGCCAGGTACGCCCACATCTCGCCCGGCTCGGAGTTCAGGTCGAGGAAGGTCGGCACCGACGTCGGCGTGACCAGCGGGCCGTGTGCCCGCCAACCGAACGGCCCGAACCGGATCACCGCCGGGTCGTCCGCGGCGACGGCGTCGAGGTAGCCGCCGGCGGCGTCCGGCACCCGGTTCTCGGCGACGGCCCGCAGCACCTTGAAGGTGGACAGCTGCCGGGCGGCCCGCGCGCCCGCGTCCCCGCCGGCGTCGATCGCCGCGACCAGCGCGGCCAGCGACGGGCCGCCGCCGTGGTCCTGCGGGCGCGGCAGCACCGCCTCGGGCAGCAGCTCCGACTCGGCGTCGAGCACCGGGCCGCTCCACTCGGCCCCGGTGGGGTGCGCCCGGTATGCGCCCAACCGGATCAGCTCCGGGTACCCGTCCGGGGCGCGGCCCGCCCCCGCCGGCCGCCCGGTGACGACCCGTGAGTACACCCGCCGGTCGGCGGCGGTCACCTCGTCGAAGTTCCACACGTTCGGCTGGTCCAGCCGCTGCGGGACATCCCCCGCCACCTGCCACGCCTCGACCACGACGGGGGAGCGCCACCGCTTGTCCAGCCAGTGCTTGATCGCCACCTGGGTCGCCAGGTCGGCCATGCCGCTGACCGGCCCGAGGTACCGTTCGGCCTCCGGCACGTCCACCGGTTGCAGCCGGTCGGAGTAGCGGGGCGCGGTGGCGCCGGCCGGCTCGACCGCGGCCCGCTCCCGGCGGGCGTACGTCTGGAACTCCAGCACCGCCCAGTAGGTGAGCAGGCCGTACACGCCGTCGACCTCGGCCGGTGCCAGGAAGCCCAGCGTGGCCAGGTCCTGCTGCAACCGGGTCACCCAGCGGTCCTTGACCAGATCCGCCGGCCGCTCCAGCCCGTCGTAGCGGGCCTTGGCCGTCGCGGTGGCGTCCCGGTCGTCGGCGCGCAGGTTCCACCCGCCGTACGGCGGGGTGACGGCCAGCGAGCAGCCGAAGGACAGGTCCACGGTGAACGTGGTCAGCGCGGCCGCCCGGTTCTCGCCGGGCAGGTGCCACCACAGCCTCTGCGTCGCCGACTTGCACTCCCCGTCCGGCCAGTCGAAGGTGACCTCGCCGAGGTTGTTGCGGCCGACGATCTCCTTGCCGTTGCCCCACGACCCCTTGTAGTGGTCCAGGTTGCGGGCCGCCGCCAGGTACTGCCCGAGCGCCTGGTCGCGCGGCAGGCCCGCCGGGTCCACCACCGACTCCGGCGTGCCGTCGCGGCGGACCTCCGGGTCGGCCTCGTCGTGGCGGACGAACTGCACGTGCACGTTCCACTCGGGCTGCCGGGTCAGCACCTTCAGCGCGTCGAGGTCGCTGACCGAGGGCCGCCCGGACACCCACCAGCCGGTCACGTCGTCGGCGGCCAGCGTCACCTGCACGCCGGCCTGCATCCGCTGGCCCTCCTTGTCGGGCAGTTCGTTGGCCCAACCCACCAGGTCGATGCGGCCGGTGCCGTCCAGCAGCGGCAGGTACCCCAGCGCGTGCAGGATCCGGGTCTTGCCGTCCTCGTTGCGGAACCCGCTGGA
This sequence comes from Micromonospora sp. NPDC047730, assembly GCF_043204765.1. NCBI lineage: Bacteria > Bacillati > Actinomycetota > Actinomycetes > Micromonosporales > Micromonosporaceae > Micromonospora > Micromonospora sp. NPDC047730. Next base: position 180,945 of record NZ_JBIDCU010000013.1, read on the forward strand.
CACGAACCCGGCGAGCACCCCCTCGGTGCGGTTGACCCCCTCGAACGGCTTCGCCGGGTCGGGCCCGCACGCGTACGGCAGGGTGGCGGAGTAGCGGATCCGCTCGGCGGAGCCGAAGTGGATGTCGCCGCCGAGCATGACCAGCCGCCGCCGCCGGACACCGTCGGCGCCGGGTGGCGCCGCCGCGAACAGCCGGGCCAGGATCTTGTGTACGGCCGCGTCGCTCGTCACCCACGCGTCCTCCGCGTCGGCGTCGTACCGCCCGGCGAACACCCTCGCGAGGGGCTGCGCGAGCTGCTCCAGGACGGGTACGCCGAACAGGGCGACCGGCTGGGCGACGACGGTGACCGCGTCGTCGCCGAGCACCCCGCCGCCGCTGATCATCTCGTCGAGCGGCTGGTCGTCGTAGAGCAGACCGCCCGGCTTGCCGGCGCCGGCCGGGTACTGCCGCCAGGTGCGGGTGTCCAACGCGACCAGCTGGTAGCGCGGCCAGGTGACGGTCCAGTGGTAGGTCAGCGCGCCCGCCGGCCGGGCCAGCCGGCCCTCGCTGGTGACCGCCGTGGGCAACCCGAGCCGGGTCCGCAACGCCAGGTCGTCGCCGTCGTTGGGGGCGGCGACCCAGCCGCGCAGCGCGGCCAGCGCCGCCCGGCCCGGCTCCCCGGCGGCCCCGGCCTCGGCGTACCGCTCCGGGGCGTTCCCCCACGCCTGGAACACCGCGTACGCGGCCAACGCGTTGCGCACCACCCGCCGCCCCAGCGGCGAGTTGACCACCGCGTCGGTGACCCACGAGCTGGTCATGTTCCAGTCGTCGGTGACCTCGTGGTCGTCGGCCACCATGTACGTCGCCACGTTCGCCAGCTGCCGGCGCACCGCGCCCAGCCCCTGCCGGAACATCCGCAGCGCGAGCGCCTGCCGCTGCCACCGCTCGAACCGCTCGATGATCTCCTTCTGCTGGGCGCTGGGCGTGTACGCCCGCCCGGCCAGCATGAGGTCGTACACCGTCTCGCCGGGGCGGCGGTCCTGCGGGTCCTTCAGGACCCGGGTGTCCGCCGGCAGCACGTGCTCGAACCTCGGCCAGCTCTCCGGCCACAGCACGTCCGACCAGACCAGCAGGTACATGCACAGGTACTCGCGCAGCGACATCAGGTGGCTGTCCGCCGCGCCGGAGGTGAACTTCGCGTCCTTCGCCATCGCGTCGGCGCGCTTGCCCGGCGCGTACCGCGCGTCCGTCGGCTGATCGGTCGTCCCGACCGGCAGCACCTCGGCGGCCAGGCCCAGCCGGGCGGCCACCCCCAGGTACGCGGGCACCGCCGGGTCGCTGCCGTTCGCCGCCAGCGCGTCGTGGCCGTGGATCAGCGCGAGCAGCGGGTCGGCCACGTCGTCGGCGTAGATCTGGTCCCCGCCGAGCACCAGCTGGTGCGGGCGCTGGGCCGGGTCGCCCGCCGAAGCCGCGATGATCGGGTCCAGGGCGGGGAACGCGTCGTAGCCCTCGCCGTGCGGCTTGCGGCACGACCCGTGGAAGATCCGCAGCCGGTTCGGGTCACCCGGCGGGGTGGCGAAGGTCGGGAACGCGGGCACGGCGGCCGGCGCCTGCGGGTGCCCGACATACGTCAGCGCCGCCCGCGCCGCCGCCGCGTCGGCGGCGACCACGCCGGCGTCGAACAGGCTCCCGGCGGTCGAGCCGCCGGAGAACCCCAGGTCGTAGCCGTAGAGGACGCCCGGTTGCAGGGTGACCCCGCTCGCGGTGACCGCGACGACGTGCAACCGCTCACCGAGCCGCACCGTCGTACGGCTGGCGGTGCCGACCGTGGCGCCGCGGGCGAACCCGGGAGCCGCGCCGACCGCGAACACGTTCAGGGTCACCGTGCACTCCGCGCGCAGCGCGACGAACACCGTGACGCCGGTCGGGTCGACCCGACGTACGACGGGACCGCTGAGCACCAGTGGCAGATTCGACGGAGCCGTCATCGCACATCCCCTCGCCCATGGCCGAGCGACGGGACGGTGGGAGTCGCGCGGTGTCTACGACGATTGAAGTCGCCGGGATCCGCCGCGCCTACCGCGCAACGGTGCGGAAGACCCGTCCCGGCGTTCGGCAACCACCGGATCCACGACGGGCGGGGCGAGCCGTCCGGGCGGGCCGGGCGTCCACTCAGTCCGTTCCTCTGACGGAGACCCGACGCCGGCTTGCCGCCGGGCATCGCGGCGCGGTAACACCGGCAGCGCCGGGCCAGGTGCCGACGTGGTCGCATGCCTCTCCCTCCCCGTGCGGACGCCGCTCCGACGGCCGGTGTCGGCACGGGAACGTGGGTCCGGATGTCGTGGCGGCCGGTCCGTCACCCCGTGTGGTGCGAACGGGCTGTGCCGGGCGTAGCCGTTGCCGCGCAACGGTTCCGGCGGGTCTGCCGGCCACCTCGCCCGCAAGTCTGTCGGCCCGGGGGGTACCAGCGACAGGGTCCGCTGTCCCGGGCGGCCGGGACACGGGGATCGCATCTTTCGGCCGTCCGCACGACAACCGCTACCCGTCCATCCGGCATCGTCTACCGAAATCATCGGCTACGGCCCTGGCGCCGCCACGATCACCTGCGCAGGCGACCTGTGTTGTCTCGTAGACGGGCGTAGTAGTGCTCTGTTCGGTCGGCGTGTCGTGGGTGGTCGGAGTGGTCCGGGTTGCTTCATACTTCATCGGCCCACGAGAGCTTTCGGTAGTGCGGCAAGGGCTTGAGGCGTTCGTCGTGGACGTGCTCGTGTCGTTGGTCCGGTCGGATTAGTGCAGGACGCCGAGCAGGGTCGATGTTCCTGCGGTGTCGCCGTGGGTCTTGCGAGCGGCAGCCCGCCAGGCGTCGTGGACCGGGGTAAACCTGCCCGCCGTACGCCTGTTCCAGCGTGGTCGCACCGGGCAGCGTCCAGACTTGCGCGCTGCAGCGTTCGTCCGGACAGCCCCGGAGGCCCCGTACGGGGCTCCTGGCGGATGGCCGCATAGAGCTCGACCATCGGGCCGTGGGGCTCTGAGGGGTGCTGCCGCCAAGCGGCTCGGGGCGGAGCGGATCATTGCCTGGGACGGCACCAGGACCGGGCCGCAGTCGCCCGGCCTTCTGGGGCCACCGATCACGTCGCGAAACGCGGCGAGGCGGCCGTCGCACACGTCAAGGAGCTGACCGGCGGCCTCGGTGCCACGAGCGTGCTCGAGTGCGTGGGCACCGAGCAGTCGTGGGAGACCGCGACGGGTATCGTGCGGGACAGGCTCGTGGTGCCGTGGCGCACGTAGTCATGGGTACGGCGCTCGGGCACGCCCGGCATCATCGGCAGTATCGGCGCGGTGCGATCGAGGGCCTGCATCTGGGACTTCTCGTCGACCGCGAGGACCATCGCCTTGTCCGGCGGATCGAGGTACAACCCGACCACGTCCCGGACCTTGTCGATGAACAACGGATCGGTGGACAGCTTCCAGGTGTCCACCAGGTGAGGCTTGAGCCCAAACGCCCGCCAGATCCGCGACACGGCCGTCTGGTTGAGCCCAGTCGCCTTCGCCATCGACCGAGTCGACCAGTGGCTATCCTGGTTAGGCGGCGTCTCTTCGAGGGTCTTGACGATGACCGCCTCGACCTGCGCGTCGGTGATCTTCCGCGGCGCACCAGGACGAGCCTCGTCCTGCAACCCCGCCAGTCGCTGCGTGATGAACCGCTTGCGCCACTTACCGACCGTCGGTAGCGACGCCCCGAGTTGCCGTGAGACCTCGCTGTTGGACAAGCCATCCGCACACGCCAACACGATCCGCGCCCGCAACGCCAACGCCTGCGCCGTCTTCCCACGACGAGCCCAGCCCTGCAACACGTCCCGCTCCTCAGCGGTCAACGCCAGCAACGCCAACTTCGGAACGTTCACCGGGCTGGTGACACGCCGAGTGTCGTCCGTTTGGACGAGGCGGTAGGGGCTCACTCTCGACGGCGGTGATGGCGCTGCTGAGAGCGGGGTACGCGGGTTGGCCGAGCCGGTACGGGCACGGCGGTTGACGCGCCGCAGCCGGCCCGCAGGGAGCGACCTGCAGCGCGAGATGCCGGCTCGCGCTCCCCGTTACCTTTTTGATCGTCCCCAGCCGGGGACTGCTCGGTCGCCCGGCTCGGTATGACTTACTGCCCCTGTCGTGCGGATGATCCGGGGGGT
>NZ_JBIDCU010000014.1:0-183511 GCF_043204765.1 Micromonospora sp. NPDC047730
GCCCCGCCCCGGACTCCGGGCGCGGGGCGTTTGCGTTCCGGCCCGCCCCGGTATGTCCGGCTTCAGATGTGCGTCTGAAGGTAGTTTCGTGGGCAGCGGCCTGCTGCACATCGAGGCGCCGCCGGAGCACCTCGTGACGAGCGGCGGGCTGTTCCACGGCACGCAGCTCTGGGTCAACCTGCCCCGGGTCGCCAAGATGAGCCCGCCCCGCTATCAGGACATCCGCGGCAAGGAGGCGGCGCTGCTCACCACGCCGGACGGCGGCGCGCTGATCCGGGTCATCGCCGGCGAGGTCGCCGGGCACCGGGGGCCGGGTTCCACCCACACCCCGATCACCATCACCCACGTGACCGTGCAGCCGGGCGCGCGCGTCGACCTGCCGTGGCGGCCGGACTTCAACGCCCTGGTCTACGTGCTGGGTGGCCGCGGCACCGTCGGCACCGACGGGCGGCCGGTGCACACGGGTCAGCTCGCCGTGCACGGCCCGGGCGACGCGCTGACCTTCGCGGCGGACGCCCGCCAGGACAGCCACACCCCGGCGCTGGACCTCTACATCATGGGCGGCGAGCCGATCCGGGAGCCGGTGGCGCACTACGGCCCGTTCGTCATGAACACCCGCGACGAACTGCTCAAGGCGGTCGAGGACTTCCAGGCCGGCCGGCTCGGCGTCGTCCCGGCCGAGCGGCTGCCACACACCGACGGCCAGGCGCCCCGGCCCTGAGCACGGGCGCGGGCGGTGGCGCCTCCGGCGGACGACCGGAGGCGCCACCGGCGCGTCGGGAGCGGCGCCGTCACCGGACGGCGGCGCGTGGGGTCAGGAGACGGCGAAGATGCCGGCGACGCCCAGGATCACCATGAGCAACACCGCCACCAGCGCACCCCGTTCGCTCTCCACCGCCTGCTCGCGGTATTCGGGCACGGAGTTCGTCGTCTCGCCGGGCATGGTGTTGCCTCCTCGGTTGCTCGTGTCGTGTCGGTTGCGTCGGGGGTCGGCCGACCGGTCGCCGGGGGCGCCGGCCGGGATGCGGACCCGCGACAGGGGTCCTACCGTGAGGACGTTGTCGACCTCTGGGGGCTGGAACGGTGGGACCGCGCAACTGGTTCCTCAGCGCACGGGAACGCGCCAACCCGGTGTCAGAGTTACCCGTCTGGGCCGGCGGAAACCTTGCGGAGCCGTTAATTCACGGTGCCGCGTACTTCGACCGGCTGGTCGACGAGGTGTCGGCGCTGGAGGCGGGCGACCATCTCTTCTTCACCGACTGGCGGGGCGACCCCGACCAGCTGCTGCGCCCCGACGGGCCGACCGTGGCCCAGCTCTTCGCCCAGGCCGCCCAGCGCGGCGTGGTGGTCAAGGGCCTGATCTGGCGCTCCCACCTCGACGCGCTGGCCTACAGCGAGGCGGAGAACCGCAACCTCAGCGAGACGGTCTCCGCCGCCGGCGGCGAGGTGCTGCTCGACCAGCGGGTCCGCCGGGGCGGCTCGCACCACCAGAAGCTGGTGGTGCTGCGTCACCCGCGGGCGCCGGAGCGGGACGTCGCCTTCGCCGGCGGCATCGACCTGTGCCACAGCCGGCGGGACGACGCCGGCCACCGGGGCGACCGGCAGGTCGTGCAGATGTCCGCCCGATACGGGCAGCGCCCGCCCTGGCACGACGTGCAGCTCGCGGTGCGGGGACCGGTGGTGGGTGCGCTGGACACCGCCTTCCGCGAACGGTGGACCGACCCGATGCCGCTGGACTCGGAGAACCCCCTGGCCTACCTGCGGGACCGGCTGCGCGGCTCGGACCTGCGCCCCGACCCGCTGCCGGACCAGCCGGCCGACCCGCCGCCCTGCGGCCCGCACCACGTCCAGGTGCTGCGCACCTACCCGGTGGTCCGCCCGCGCTACTCCTTCGCCCCGGACGGCGAGCGTACGGTGGCCCGCGGCTACACCAAGGCGGTCCGCCGGGCCCGCCGGCTGATCTACCTGGAGGACCAGTACCTGTGGTCCACGGAGGTGGCCGACCTGTTCGCCCGCGCGCTGCGGGACAGCCCCGACCTGCACCTGGTCGCGGTGGTCCCCCGCTATCCGGACGTGGACGGCCGGCTGGCGCTGCCGCCCAACTCCGTCGGCCGCGAGCAGGCGCTGTCGCTGTGCGAGCGGGCGGCCCCGGACCGGGTGCACGTCTTCGACCTGGAGAACCACGCCGGCACGCCGGTGTACGTGCACGCCAAGGTGTGCGTGGTCGACGACGTCTGGGCCAGCGTCGGCAGCGACAACTTCAACCGCCGGTCCTGGACCCACGACAGCGAACTCTCCTGCGCCGTGCTGGACGACACCCGGGACGGGCGGGCGCCGACGGACCCGGGCGGCCTGGGCGACGGGGCCCGGGTCTTCGCCCGGGAGCTGCGGCTGCGCCTGTGGCGCGAGCACCTGGACCGGGACCCCGAGGGCGGCGAGGACGCCGACCTGATCGACCCCGCCGACGCCGTGGCGGCGATCACCGCCGCCGCCGACGCGCTGCGGCGGTGGCACGACTCCGGGCGGGTCGGGCCCCGGCCGCCGGGCCGGTTGCTGCCGCACCGGCCGGAGCGGCTGCCCTGGTACACCCGCGCGTGGGCGCTGCCGGCGTACCGGTTGGTCTACGACCCCGACGGTCGGCCGCTGCGGGCGCGCCGGGCCGGCACCTGGTGAGGGGCTACGCCGGCACGGAGACCACGGCGGCCCGGGCGCGTACGGGCCCGGCGGCCCGGGACGTGCCGTCGGTCTCCGGGGTGTAGACGGTCAGGCCGCCGGGGTAGGCGAACGAGGCGCGCGGGGAGTAGAAGCCGAAGCCGATCGTGAGGGGGTTCTCCGGGCGTAGCGCGTAGAGCGGGTGCCCCGGGTCCAGGAACTCCACCGAGTCGATCACGAACGGGTCGACCGGTTCGGCGACGAACGGGTACACGGCGCTGAGCAGCTGCCCGTCCCGGGCGGTGAAGTACCGGTGGTGGCCGCTGTTGATCGTCTGGCCCGTCTCACCGACCTGGCAGCGCGCGCGGATCAGCGGGGTGCCGGCGATCGCCGTCTCGGCGACCAGGTGTTCGCCCCGGCGCGCGATGCTCGTGCGGCCGACGACGGCGGGCGCGCCGCGCGCGGTGGCGTAGTCGCGGACCCGTTCGCTGGAGGTCACGTAGTGCGTCCACCAGCCGCCGAGACTGGCCCCGCCGGGGGCGTCGACGCCGGCCAGGCACACCCCGAGGTAGGTCAGCGAGTGGGCACCGAAGCCGGAGGTCTGGCTCTCGTCGTCGACGACGTACTGGTTGATGAAGACCTGCCGGTCCGGGCACGGGGTCAGCCCCGGGGGCACCAGCGCCGCGACCGCCTGCGGGTCCGCCGGCAGCCAGCTGAAGAACAGCGTGCGGCTGTTCACGACGAGCTGGGGAGCGACGGGGTCGAGCACGGCACCTCCGGAAGGATGTAACCGCACGCTACGGCCGGTCCCGTACATAGGACAACGACAGAAAGCCGACATTGGCGGCCGGTCATCCGCGCCCGCAGGGCCACCCGGCCGACCGGCGTGGCCCACCAGATGCCGATGCGTCGATGTTCGGCCGGTGCCGGGCTGGCCGTACGCGTCGCGTAAGCCGACTCACAATCCGATGCGACTTTGCCCCTTTTGCGTCCTTAGTGAAGGAAAATCACTTAAGCACATCGTACTTTCGGCTAGATTTCGTCGGACCGATCGGGCTAAGGTGGCTTCCGAACGGACATCTGAAGCTGAACCAAAGCGTCACGTCTTTCTATCCGCGGACGAGGTGCAGGGAGGACCACCCATGACCGCGCCAACGATCAGCGAGCAGGCGACCACAGCGGCCCCGAGCACCACCGAGAAGCTCGACCCGCGGGCGCTCACCGACAGCGCCGCCGACCTGCTCAACGCGATGGCCGCGTTGCCGGCCAACCACCCGTCCCGCGCCGCCCTGCGCGACAAGGCGATCGAGGCCTGGCTGCCGCTCGCCAACCACCTCGCCCACCGCTACAGCGGTCGCGGCGAGCCCACCGACGACCTGGCCCAGACCGCCGCCGTCGGCCTGATCAAGGCGATCGACAAGTTCGACCCGTCGCGGGGCGTCGACTTCGCGGGCTACGCCATCCCGACCATCATCGGCGAGCTCAAGCGGCACTTCCGCGACCGCACCTGGGACATCCGGGTGCCGCGCCGCCTCCAGGAGCTGCGGCTGGCCATCTCCGACGCCAACAGCTCGCTGTTGCAGACCCTCGGCCGCTCGCCGACGGTCGCCGACATCGCCGCCCACCTCAAGCTCACCGAGGAAGAGGTCCTGGAGGGCCTGGAGGGCGCGCGGGCCTACAACGCGGTCTCGCTCTCCACGCCCACCGGCGACGGTGACCGCGCGACGGAGCTGGGCGACATGCTCGGCGGCGAGGACGGCGAGTTCGAGCTGGCCGAGCTGCGGGTCGCCCTCGGCCCGGCGCTGGCCACCCTCGACGAGCGGGAGCAGAAGATCCTCACGCTGCGGTTCTACGGCAACCTGACGCAGTCGCAGATCGCCGAGCAGATCGGCGTCTCGCAGATGCACGTCTCCCGGCTGCTGGCCCGCGCGCTGACCAAGCTGCGGGGACAGCTCGACGGCACGTACTAGGAAATGGTGGGCGAGGGCCGGGCCGGTGGGTCCGGCCCTCGCCGCGTCCGAACCCGCGGCACCGACCGACGACCGGCGTGGGCCGGTGCTGGCCTGGTGGGCCTTCGTCGCCGGGATCCACCGCCCGCCCCGGCTGAGCCGCGGCGGGCGGTGCGAGACTGGGCCGTGCTCTCGGACGTGCCCCTCGACCTGCCCGTGCGGCCGGTGCTGCCGGAACTGGTCGCGGCGCTGCGCGCGGCCGGCGCCGGGGTGCTGGTGGCCCCGCCGGGCACCGGCAAGACCACCCTCGCCCCGCTGGCCGTGGCCGACGAGGTGACGGGCCGGGTGCTGGTCGCCCAGCCGCGCCGGGTGGCCGCCCGGGCGGCGGCACGCCGGATGGCCGCCCTGCTCGGTGAGCCCGTCGGCGAACGGGTCGGGTACGCCGTGCGCGGCGAGCGGCGGTCCGGCTCGCGCACCCGGGTCGAGGTGGTCACCACCGGCCTGCTGGTCCGCCGCCTGCACCGTGACCCCGAGCTGGCCGGGGTGGGCGCGGTGCTCCTCGACGAGTGCCACGAGCGGCACCTCGACGCCGACCTGGCGCTCGCCTTCACGGTGGAGGCCCGGGCCGCGCTCCGCCCCGACCTGTGGCTGCTGGCGATGTCGGCGACCCCCGAGGCGGACCGGTTCGCCGCGCTGCTCGGCGGCGCGGGCGGCGCCGCGCCGGTCGTCCGGGCCTCCTCGGCCCTGCACCCGGTGACGCGGATCTGGGCGCCGCCACCCCGGCCGGTGGCCGCGCCCGGTGCCGGCCCGGTCGACCGGGGCCTGCTCGACCACGTCGCGGCGACGGTGCGCCGGGCGCTGCGCGAACACGACGGGGACGTGCTGGTCTTCCTGCCCGGGGCCGGCGAGATCGCCGCCGTCGCGGCCCGGCTGGCCGACCTGCGCGACACGGTCGCCGTGCTCCCGCTGCACGGCCGGCAGCGCGCCGCCGACCAGGACGCGGCGCTGCGGCCGGCCGACCGGCGACGGGTGGTGCTGGCGACCTCGGTGGCGGAGAGCAGCCTGACGGTGCCGGGGGTCCGGGTGGTGGTGGACGCCGGGCTGTCCCGGGTGGCCCGGACGGACCTGGCCCGGGGGCTGGGCGCGCTGGTCACCGTGCCGGTGTCCCGGGCGGCGGCGACCCAGCGGGCCGGCCGGGCCGGCCGGGAGGCGCCCGGGCACGTCTACCGCTGCTGGTCGGCGGCCACCCACGAGCGGCTGGCCGCGCAACCGGAGCCGGAGATCGCCACCGCCGACCTGACCGGATTCGCCCTGGAACTCGCCGCCTGGGGGTCGCCCGACGGCGCCGGGCTGGCCCTGCCGGACCCGCCGCCGGCCGCGGGGATGACGGTGGCCCGGGACGCCCTCACCACCCTCGGCGCGGTCGACGCGCAGGGCCGGATCACCGACCGGGGCCGGGCGATCGCCGCCGTCGGGGCACATCCCCGGCTGGCCCGGGCGCTGCTGGACGGGGCCGCCCGGGTGGGCGCGGACCGGGCGGCCGAGGTCGTGGCGCTGCTCGCGGAGGACACCGTCGCCGGGCCGGGCGACGACCTGACCGCCGCGTGGCGCCGGCTGCGCGCGGGCGCGGACCCGGGCGCCACGGCCCGCTGGCGGGCGGAGGTACGCCGCCTGCGCGCCGCCCTGCCCCCGGCCCCCTCGGGACCGGCGCCGGCGGCCGGCACCGGCCGGGGCCGCCCGACCCACCGCCCCGCGACGGCCGGAGACACCGGCCGGGCGCGGCCGGCCGACGACCTCGGCCCGACGGGAAACCCCGGCCGGGACCACCTGACCGACGACCTCGCCGCCGGGCTACTGGTCGGGCTGGCCCACCCCGAGCGGCTGTCCCGGGCGCGGCGGCCGGGCGGCTCGGCGTACCTGATGAGCGGCGGAACCGCGGCGGAGCTGGCGCCCGGGTCGGGGCTGGCGGGCGCCGGGTGGCTGGCGGTGGCGGTGGCGGACCGCTCCCCCGGCGCGCCGGCCGCCCGGGTGCGGCTGGCGACCCCGCTCGACGAGGCGACCGCCCGGGAGGCGGGCGGGCCGCTGCTGCGCGCCGAGCGGGAGGTCGGCTGGTCCGGCGAGGACGTGGTGGCGCGTGAGGTGGTGCGGCTGGGCGCCATCGAGCTGGCCGAGCGGCCGGTCCGGCCCGGGGCGGAGGAGGTGGCGGCGGCCCTGCTGACGGGCCTGCGCCGTACCGGTCTCGGGCTGTTGACCTGGACCCCGGCGGCGCGGGCGCTGCGCGGGCGGCTGGCGTTCTGCCGGCACGCGCTCGGCGGCGACTGGCCCGACGTGGGCGACGAGGCGCTGCTCGCCGACGCGCCGGCCTGGCTCGGCCCGGAGCTGGCCGCCGCCCGCCGCCGGGCCGACCTGGCCCGGGTCGACGTGGCCGGCGCGCTGCGCCGGTTGCTGCCGTGGGCGCTGGCGGCCCGGCTCGACGAGGTGGCGCCGGAGCGGATCACCGTGCCGAGCGGTTCCCGGATCCGGCTCGACTACGCCGACCCGGCGGCGCCGGTCCTCGCGGTGAAACTCCAGGAGACGTTCGGCTGGCGGGACGCGCCGCGGATCGCCGACGGCCGGGTGCCGGTGCTGCTGCACCTGCTCTCGCCGGCGGGGCGGCCGGTGGCGGTCACCGCCGACCTGGCGTCGTTCTGGCGCACCGGCTATCCGCAGGTGCGGGCGGAGCTGCGCGGCCGCTACCCGCGCCACCCGTGGCCGGAGGACCCGACCACGGCCGCGCCCACCCGGCACGCCACCCCGCGCCGCCGCTGAGCCGGGCTACTCCTCCACCACGTCGGCGATGACCACCGTGACGTTGTCCGGCCCGCCGGCGCGCAGCGCCAGGTCGATCAGCCTGCGGGCGCACTCCGCGCGGTCCGGGTGCTCGGCGAGCACCTCGGCGAGCGTGTCCGGGCGGACCACGTTGGACAGGCCGTCGCTGCACAGCAACCAGCGGTCGCCGGGCCAGGGCACCATCGTCGCGTACGCCGGGGAGACCTCGTCGCCCTGCAAGGCCTGGGTGACCACGGCCCGGCGGGGGTGGCTGCTGGCCTGGTCGGGGGTGATCACCCCCTGGTCGACGAGCATCTGCACGAACGTGTCGTCCCGGGTGATCTGCTTGAGCACCCCTTCCCGGAACAGGTAGGCACGGGAGTCGCCGACGTGGGCGAGGGCCAGGCAGCTGCCCGTCCGGGCGAAGAGCAGGGCGGTCAGCGTGGTGCCCATGCCCTGCCGCTCCGGGTCCTCGGCGACCGCCTGGCGGATCCGCGCGGTGGCCAGCTCGATGCCGCTCTGCAACGCGGCCACCAGCGCGTCCTCCGGGGTCTCCACGTCCAGCGGAGCGACCGCCTCGATGGCGATCGCGCTGGCCAGGTCGCCGGCCGCCATCCCGCCCATGCCGTCGGCGACGGCGACGAGCCAGGGGCCGGCGTGCAGGGCGTCCTGGTTCCCACTGCGGATCAGCCCACGGTCGCTCGTTCCCACGGAACGCAGCTTCAGGGTCATGGGTGGCAGCCTGCCAGGCCGAGGGCGCAGTTGTCTCTAGGAGATCAGCACCTCGGCGCGTCGCGCGGCGAATCTCACTGTCGCGCGCCGCCGCACGACGGAAGGCCACCGCGTCCCGAACGCCGGCGCCGATATCGGTGGACCGGGCCCGGGGCGTACGGGATGGTGGCCGGCATGGACGACGCGGAGCGGCGGGTGTGGGGGCGGCTGCCGGACGGCGTCCGCGCCGCGCTGGCCCGCCTGGCCCCGGCGGACCTGCGCACGCTGCTGCTGGCGGTGGCCCGGGACCGGGCCGCGGCGGTACGCCCGGCGGACCTGGTCCGCCGCTGGCGGACGGACCGGTTCACCCGGCCGGCGGCGGTCGACCCGCGGGTGCTGGCCGGGGTCGAGGCCCGCCTGTGGGACCTGCTGCCCGCCGACGTCGCGGGCGTCGACCTCTCCCCCGTCGCGCCGCTCGGGACCTGCGCCGCGGTCGCGCCGGTGAGCCAGCACCGGATCGTCACCACCCTGCGGCTCACCGAGGTGCTGAGCGATCCCACCAACGCCCTCGCGATCGAGGCCGCGGTGCGCCGCCGGGAACAGCCCGCCGACGGCACGGTGCACCTGGCCGCCTGCCACCGGGTGCTGCGGGCGCAGGACTTCGGGCCGGGACTCTCGGCGCATTTCCGGCTCTTCGCGCTGGTCTCGAGCGCCCGTGACAGCGGGTCGGGCAGCACCCAGGCGCGGCTGCTCACGCTGCACCTGGCGTACTGGCGGGCAGTGCTCGCCAGCCTGCTGCCGCAGGCGTCGGCGCGGCTACGCCTGACGGTCCTCGACAGCCCCGTCGTCGGCGAGCGGATCGCGGACACCGTCCGGCCGGCGCTCGGCCCGTCCACCGTGCCGCTGGTGGACGAGCCGGAGCGCCGGCGCGGCCGGGGCTACTACGTGGACGCCGCGCTGCGGCTCACCGCGGGCGACGGCGGGCACGAGGTCGAGCTCGGCGACGGCGGCTTCACGGACTGGACCGCCCAGCTTGCCGGCGACCGCAAGGAACGCTGCCTGATCTCCTGCCTGGCCACCGAGCGGCTCGCCGCGCTGGCCGGCGGCCCCGGAGCCCCGGCCGGGGCCGACGCCCCCGACGCCCGGCGGCCCTGAGCCGAGCGCGGGGGCCGGGCAGGTGATACGGGACTGTCGAGCTGCCCGCACAGATGGGGCAGGGGTGGGCACGGTTGGTCCCATGGACGGGGCAGCTCGACAGCGTTCGCCGGGCGGCTACGGAGGGGCGATGGTCGCGGAACCGCGCAACCGGGCTGCCACTCGACGCACGACCGCGGCAGCAATCGACGCTCACCGCTGTAGCACGATGCCCACCATGACCGAGCGGCGGAGCCTCACCCTGCGTCCCGGCGGCCCCGCCGACGCGCCAGCCGTGCTGCGGCTGCTCGACGACGCGACCGCCTGGCTGGTGGCGCGGGGGCGCAGCGGCCAGTGGGGCACCGAGCCGGCGTCGACCGATCCGCGGCGGATCGCGCAGGCCGACGCCTGGGCGGCGGGCGGCGGGCTGTGGCTGGCGACGCTCGGCGACCGGCCGGTCGGGGCGCTGGTGGTGGGCGCGGCGACGGACTACGTGCCGCCGGCCACCGAGCCCGAGTTGTACGTCAACCTGCTGGTCACCGACAGGGCGCACAGCGGTTCGGGTATCGGTGGCCGGCTTCTCGCCCATGCCGCGGAGTTGGCCCGGGGGCGCGGGCTCAGCCTGCTCCGGGTCGACTGCTACGCGGGCGGGGACGGCGCGCTGGTCCGCTGGTACGAGCAGCAGGGCTTCACTTCCACCGAACCGTTCACGGTCGAGCGCCCGGGCCGCGACCCGTGGCCCGGCCAGGTCCTCGCCCGCCGCCTGCCCTGACTCCGGGCGGGCTCAGCCGATCTCCTCGTCCACGAAGCACCAGCGCCAGGTCTCCCCCGGCTGGATCGACCGCATGACCGGGTGCTCCGTGGCGGCGAAGTGCGCCGAGGCGTGCTGGTACGGCGAGGAGTCGCAGCAGCCGACGTGCCCGCAGGTGAGGCAGGAACGCAGGTGCACCCAGTGCTCGTTGCCGATGGCCACGCACTCCGGGCAGACGTCGGTGGTCTCCGGCACGGCGGCGCCCGCCCCGGTCAGGTGCTGACAACTCACTCCACGACCTCCCGCCGCAGCAACGACTCTTCCAGGTCCAGCTCCCGGTAGGCGCGCACCAGCACCTCCTCGGGGATGCGGCCGGAGTCCCGGGCGTCCCGGAACACCTCCCGCTCTGCGTCGATCATCTCCTGCCGCAGCCGACCGTACGCCTGGGATGGCGTCTCCCGCGCGGTGCCGCCGAGGCGCTCCCAGGCCAGGTTGGTGCGCTCGTCCAGCGCCCGGCGCAGCCGCTCCACCACGGGCGCGGGGGCGGTGTCGGCGAGCGCGTCGAGGCGCTCCCGGGCCGCGTGGCTGGCCTGCTGCTGCACGCCCGCGGCCGAGAGCGCGTCCTGCACCGGGTCGTCGGGCGGCAGCTGCATCCGGCGAGCCACCAACGGCAGGGTGGCGCCCTGGCCGACCAGGGTCACCACGATCACCGCGAAGGCCAGCCAGATGAACAGCGCGCGCGGGTAGGACCGATCGTCGGCGAGGGTGAGCGGCAGGGCGAGGGCGGCGGCCAGGGTGACCACGCCGCGCATGCCGGCCCAGCCGAGCACGATCGGGTAGCGCGGCGACGGCGGGGACTCCCGGCGACGGATCCTGGGCACCAGCCGGGCCAGGTAGGTGGCCGGGAAGAGCCAGACGAACCGGGTCAGGAAGACGGTGAGCAGCACCGCCGCGGTGATCGCGGCCAGGAATCCGGCCGGCTCGTCGAGTTCCCGCAGCACCTCCGGCAGTTGGAGGCCGACCAGCAGGAAGACCAGGCCCTCCAGCAGGAACCGGGCCAACCGCCAGAACGCCCCGACCTGGAGTCGGGACGCGGCCGACATCAGCCGGGGCAGCCGGTGCCCGAGCGCCAGTCCCGTGACCACCACCGCGACCACCGCGGAGGCGTGGATCTCCTCGGCGGCGAAGGCGACCGCGAACGGGATGATCAGCGACAGCGCGTTGTCCAGCAGCGGGTCGGTGATGTGCCGGTGCAGGAAGCCGAAGACGACCGCGCCGAGCACGCCGACCACGATGCCGCCGCCGGTGGCCGTGACGACCTCCACGGCCACCTCCGTGACGCCGACGGCGGCACCGACGCTGGCCAGGGTGGCGACCCGCAGCAGCACCAGCGCCGTCGCGTCGTTGAGCAGGCTCTCCCCCTCGAGGATCGTCACGACCCGTCGGGGCAGCCCGATGCGCCGGGCCACCGCGGTGGCCGCGACCGCGTCGGGCGGTGCCACCACCGCGCCGAGGGCCAGGCAGATCGCGAACGGCACCGCCGGCAGCATCAGATGCACGACGAGGCCGACCGCGAACGCGGTGAACAGCACCAGCCCGACGGCGAGCAGCAGGATCGGCCGCAGGTTGAGCCGGAACGCCGGCACCGAGGTCTCGAGCGCGGCGACGTAGAGCAGGGGCGGCAGGATGCCCACGAGCACCAGTTCGGGGTCGAGCCGCACCTGCGGGAAGCCCGGCACGAAGGCGAGGGCGAGGCCGAGCACCACGAGCAGGATCGGCGCGAGCAGCCCGAGCTTCCGGGCCAGCGCCGCGCCCAGCGTCGCGATCGCGAGGAAGACGACGACGTCGAACAGGGCTTCCATGGGTACGAGCCTAGGGGCCGGCTCCGCTCACCCGACGCCGCGCAGCTTCGGCAGCACCTCCGCCCCGAACGTGTCGATGAAGGCCCGCTGCTCCTGCCCGACGTGGTGCAGGGCGATCTGGTCGAAACCGAGGTCCAGGTACTCCTCCAGCCAGCCGACGTGCCGGCCCGGGTCGGCGGAGACGTTGACGACCTCGCGGACCCGCTCCATCGGCACCTGCTCCGAGACCACGTCGAAGTGCTCCGCCGTGTCCAGGTCCCAGCAGACCGGCGGCGCGAAGACGTTGCTGCGCCACTGGTCGTACGCGAGCCGCTCGGCCTCGGCCTGCTCCCGCGCCCAGCTCAGGTGCACCTGCAGGTGCAGCGGCCCGCGCCCGCCGGCACCCCGGTACGCCTCGATCATCTGCCGCAGGTGCGCGGTCGGCGCGTTCACGGTGATCAGCCCGTCCGCCCACTCGGCGCACCAGCGGGCGGTGGCCACGCTGACCGCCGCGCCGATCAGCGCCGGCGGCTGCTCCGGCCTGGTCCACAGCTTCGCCCGGTCGACCCGGACCAGGCCGTCGTGGCTGACCTCCTCGCCGGCCAGCAGTGCGCGGATCACGTCCACGCACTCCCGCAGCCGCGCGTTGCGGACGTCCTTACGCGGCCAGCCGTCGCCGGTGATGTGCTCGTTGCTCGCCTCGCCGGTGCCCAACGCCGCCCAGAACCGGCCCGGGTACATCGCCGCGAGGGTGCCGATCGCCTGCGCGATGATCGCCGGGTGGTAGCGCTGGCCGGGCGCGTTGACCACGCCGAAGGGCAGGTTGGTGGCCTGGAGGGCCGCGCCGAGCCAGGACCAGGCGAAGCCGGACTGGCCCTGCCGCTCGCTCCAGGGCGAGAAGTGGTCCGAGGACATGGCGGCGTCGAAGCCGGCCCGCTCGGCGTGGACCACCGTGTCCAGCAGGGCGCGGGGATGGATCTGCTCGTGGGACGCGTGGAAGCCGAACACCGTCATGGCGTCACTCCGTACCCATGACGGTGTCCGGCTAAAGCTGTCCCCCGCTCGCGCTGCTACTCGGCGTGCGCGCCCGCGCCGGCCGTGGCGGCCCCCTCGCCCACCCAGACGGTCTTGGTGTTGCAGAACTCGCGCATGCCCAGCGCGGAGAGTTCCCGGCCGTAGCCGGAGTTCTTCACCCCGCCGAAGGGCAGTTCCGGGTACGACGTGGTCATCCCGTTGACGAACACGTTGCCGGCGTCCAGGTCGGTGGCGAAGCGCTCCTGCTCGTCGGGGTCCCGGGTCCAGGCGTTCGACCCGAGCCCGAAGGCGGTGCCGTTGGCCACCTCGATCGCCTCGTCGTACGACGACACGCGGTAGAGGCCGGCGACGGGGCCGAAGACCTCCTCGGACCACATCCGCATCTCCGGCCTCAGGTCGGTCACCACGGTCGGCGGGTAGAACCAGCCGGGGCCGGCGGGCGGCTCGCCGCCGCAGAGCACCGTGGCGCCCCTGTCGACCGCGTCCCGCACCTGGGCGTGGATCTCGTCGCGCCCGCCCTCGCTGGCCAGCGGGCCGACGTCGGTGTCGGGGTCCATCGGGTCCCCGACCCGCAGGGCCGACATGTGCGCGGCGAACTTCCCGGCGAAGGCGTCGAACACGTCGGCGTGCACGATGAACCGCTTGGCGGCGATGCAGGACTGGCCGTTGTTCTGGCAGCGGGCGGTGGTCGCGACCTCGGCGGCCCGGTCGAGGTCCGCCGAGGGCATCACCACGAACGGGTCGCTCCCGCCCAGTTCCAGCACCGTCTTCTTCAGCTCCCGGCCGGCGATCTGGGCGATCGAGCGGCCGGCGCGCTCGCTGCCGGTCAGCGTCGCCGCGCGTACGCGGGGGTCGCTGAGCACCCGGTCGACCTCGGCCGAGCCGACCAGCAGCGTGGTGAACGCCCCCTCCGGGAAGCCGGCACGGCGGAAGAGGTCCTCCAGCAGCAGCGCGGTCTGCGGCACGTTGGAGGCGTGCTTGAGCAGGCCGGTGTTGCCGGCCATCAGCGCCGGCGCGGCGAAGCGCATCACCTGCCAGAGCGGGAAGTTCCAGGGCATCACCGCGAGCACCGGCCCGATCGGCTGGTAGCGGACGAACGCCCGGGTGGCCTTGACCGCCGTCGCGTCGGCGGGCTCGTCGGCGAGGAACTCGGCGGCCTTCGCCGCGTAGAAGCGGCAGGCGGTGGCGCACTTGGTGACCTCGGCCTTGGCCGACGCGTACGTCTTGCCCATCTCGGTGGTCATGAGCCGGGCGGTCTCGTCGCGTTCGGCCTCCAGCAGGTCGGCCGCCGCGGTCAGCCACCGCTCGCGCTGCACGATCGTGGTGCCCCGCAGCTGGCGGTACGCCAGGTCGGCGCGCTCGATGGCGGCGTCGATCTGCTCGGCCGTCATCGGGTCGTAGCTCTTGAGCACCTGCCCCGTGGCGGGGTTGGTGGTCGCGATGGGCATCTCGTACTCCTGTCACTCGAAGAGTGAGTGGCGGGCGCCCGGCTCCTCCCGGCGGCGGGCGGCACGGCGGCGCTGGATGATGATCAGGTCGACCACGGCGACCACCGCGAAGACCACGCAGAGGACCCCCAGCCACACCAGGTCGGCGCGGAACGCCAGCACCGCGAACACGGCCATGGTGACCAGCCCGAACCCGGCGAGCAGGAGCCGCATGTTGAGCGCGCTGTAGGCGTGGCCGACCGTGCCACGGGCGCGCCGGGGCTGCGATCTCGTCATTGCACGGACCTACCCCCGATCGGCCGGCTT
Source organism: Micromonospora sp. NPDC047730 (assembly GCF_043204765.1). Taxonomy (NCBI): domain Bacteria; kingdom Bacillati; phylum Actinomycetota; class Actinomycetes; order Micromonosporales; family Micromonosporaceae; genus Micromonospora; species Micromonospora sp. NPDC047730. Next base: position 14,636 of record NZ_JBIDCU010000014.1, read on the forward strand.
AACCCGCTCCGCGGCCTCCCGGGCCCGGGCTGCGGGCCACGTGGGCCGCGTCACGCCGCCGGTAAGGTGCGTTACACCCGTGTGCCATGAGCCGCCGGATCCCGCCGTGGCCGGGGAGGATGGTCGGCATGACCATGACCCACGCCCTGCCGGTGACCGTCGCCGTCGCGCGGCGCACCGATCCCGCCCGGACCAGCGAGATGGTGGCCTGGATGCGGGCCGGCACGGCGCTGGCCGAGGCGTTCCCGGGGTTCCTCGGCTCGGGCTGGGTACGCAGCGCGCCCGGCTCCGGCGAGTGGCACATCATCTACCGCTTCGCCGACCACGAGACGCTGCGCCGGTGGGAGGAGTCGCCGCAGCGGCACTGGTGGCTGTCCTCGGCGCAGGGCATCGTGGAGCACACCCGGGTGGAGCGGCGCACCGGGATCGAGGGCTGGTTCGACCCGCCGCGGGAGCACGCCGTCGAGACGGTGCCGGTCAGCGCCGATCCCACCGGGCCGCCGCCGTCCCCGCCGCGCTGGAAGCAGGCCGTGACGATCTGGTTGGCCTTCTTCCCGCTCAGCCTCACCGCGACGCTGCTGACCAGCCGGCTCCTCCCCGACGTGCCGCTGGCCGCCCGGGTGCTGCTGATGACCCTCACGCTGACCCCGCTGATGACCTACCTGGTGCTGCCCCGGATCACGGCGTCCCTGCACTGGTGGCTGCACGGGCAGCGCCCGCCGTGGCGCCCGGCCCGCTGACACCCCGTCGCCCGCCTCGCACGCGGGCTGCCAATAGCAGGTCGAGGCGCGGCGGAACAGGGCTGTGCCGCATAGCCGACAGCAGCGGGTGACCGCACCCCGACCCGCGCGTACAGTTACCGCGCTGTTGCTCTCCGCTGCGGGACTGGGGAAGAGATGCCTCGACGCTGGGTCGCCGCCATCGCCTGTCTGCTGGCACTGGTCGCCCTCGCCTGCGAGGGCGGCGGGGACTCCGGCTCCCGCCCGCCGCGCGAGACACCGTCGCCGGGCGCGTCCGGCGGCATCGCGGCGCTCGGCGACTCGATCAGCACCGGCTTCGGCTCCTGCCTGGTGCTCACCTCGTGCCAGCGCAACTCGTGGTCCACCGGGGACGGGCTGCGCGTGGACAGCCTCTACCGCCGGCTGCTCGACCGCACCCCCGCCATCCGCGGCCGGGCCTACAACCACGCCCGCCCGGGAGCGCGCGCGGCGTCGCTGGAGGGACAGGCCCAGCAGGCGGTACGCGACCGCGTCGACCACGTGACCGTGCTGATCGGGGCCAACGACGTGTGCCGGGGCGGCATCGAGGCGATGACGCCCGTGACGCGGTTCCGCGCGGAGGTGGACCGGGGCCTGCGGGTGCTGCGGCAGGGCCGGCCGAAGGCGCGGGTGCTGGTGGTGAGCATCCCGGACCTGTACCGGCTCTGGGAGGTCGGGCACACCGACGCCCGGGCGGTCCGGGCCTGGAAGCGGGGCGTATGCCCGGCGCTGCTGGCCGACCCGGCCTCGACGGACCCGCTGGACCGGGCCCGCCGTGCGGCCGTCCGGGAGCGGATCGACGACTACAACGCCCAGCTCGCCGCCGCCTGCAAGGCGTACGGCTCACGCTGCCGCTACGACGGCGGGGCGGTGCACCGGGTGCGGTTCGACCTGGACCTCGTCAACCCGCTGGACTGGTTCCACCCCAACGCCGCCGGCCAGGACCGCCTGGCCGACGTGGCCTGGCGCGCCTCGGGCCTCGCCTCCTGACCGGCCCGGACCGGGTCGTCGCCGGGGCGGACCGGTCGGGAAGCCGGCACGGACCGGTCGTCGCCGGCACGGACGGAGAGCCGACCCGAGGGCTCAGGGTCGGCGGGGTTCGGGGACGGCGAAGGTGCCGTAGTGGCGGTAGAGGGCGCGGGAACGCACGGCCAGGTCCTTGGTGGCCGACGAGTTGGCCCAGGTGCCGAGGATGATCGCCGCCCCGGGCACCACCTTGGCGAAGAGCCGCTTCGCCGCGCGCACCCCGGCCATCTGGGCCAGGCGTACGCCCAGGCGCAGCATCACCCTGCCGAGCGGGTTCTGCCCGCCGCTGCCGAACAGGGCGCCGGCGCGCTCCCGCCCGGCGGCCACCCCGAGCGCGAGCCGGGCGCTCTCGGCCACCTTGTGCACCTTCTGCAGCACGAGCAGGTCGGTGGCCCGATCGGGGTGCCGCGGGTCGACGCCGTACGCGGCGGCGACGTGCAGCACCATCCGGGCCTGGGTCCAGGCCAGCACGCCCACGTCGATCACGGCACCGGGCAGCCCGGCCGCCCCGGAGACGGCACCGGAGAGCCGGGCGTGGTTGACGAACTTGCGTACGGCCTGCTCCGCCAGGGCCTCGACGGAGGCCCCGGGCTGCTCGGCCCGGGCCCGCGCGGCCCACTGCGCCGCCTCCGGCCCCAGCCGGCGCACGGCCTCCAGGGCGAGGTGCTCCGGGGCGTACTGCGGATCCTCCCGCATCCGATCCCAGAGCTTGAGCGGCGGCGCCTCCGGGACCTCCTGCGGAGGCGCCGGCACCACCGCAGGCGGCTGGGGCGCTCCCGCGGCGGGCTGGGCGGGCTGGCCGTCGGCGGGCGCGGAATCGGTCACGGGTTCTCCCGGGGGTCGGAGAGGTCGTCGGGGGGTCAGCGGCGGTTCTGGAGCTTGGCCGCGAGGCCCTTCAGCTTCTGCTGGGTGCCGGGCTTGGCCAGCTCACGCCGGCCACGGTCGACCAGTTGCTGGCCCTTCGGCGAGCGCAGGAAGGTGCTGATCCGCTGCATCAGAGACATGTCGTCCTCCTGTCGGTGGTGCCTCTTCCATGTGTACCTCGGAACGACAACATCCGTACCCCGGACACCCGAACCGCAACCGTCCACTGTGGTCGGCGGAAGACTACTGGCCGGCCTCCAGGATCGCCTCGACGACCTCCGTGGCCCGCCACTCGTGCTTGGCGTAGTGCTCCGGGTAGGCCGAGATCTGCACCGCCTGGGCGGCGTCGGTCAGCCGCATCTGCTGCCAGCCGGGCACCTGCGCCAGCGCGGCGAGGAACTGCCGGGTGGCGAACTCCGGATCCATCAGCTGCCCCACCTCGCCCCACCCGCTGCTGGAACGCTGCTGGAACAGCCCGACCGAGTCGTGGTCCCAACCGATGCCCTGGTGGGGGTAGTTCTGGGACTCGGGGAGCACCCCGCTGGCGACGTTGTAGAGGTTGCTCTCCTGCATCGCGGTGGCGACCGCGATGACGAACGCGCGCCGGGGCATGTCCATCTTCCGCCCCGTCCGCACGATCACCTCGGCGTTCTCCATCTGGGCGTTGTCGAGACCGGCCACGGGGGCGGGGTCGACGGGCTTGCGCTTGGTCTTCTTCGGGGCGGGGGTGGCGGTGTCCGGGTCGGCGGCGGGGGTGGGGCTGGCGGGGGTGGCGGCGGGGGCGCGTTCCAGGCCGCGGGAGGCAGCGTCCGCCTCGGCGCGCTCGGCGAGCGCGGAGGGGGCGGCGACGGGGGCCGGGTTGGGGGCGGAGTCGTCCCGGGCGCCCTGGGCGACGGCGGTCAGGCCGAGGCAGCACAGCACGCCGGCGGCGAGGGCGACCCGGGCCCGGGCCGGCGCGGGCAGCAGCATCCGGGCGTACGTCCCGACGGAACGGAGGCCAGCCGGCCGATCGTGCGAGGGGGTATCGTCCGAACGGTCGATCGGGTCACCGGGGGTGATCTGATGGTCGAGGGTGCGGTCGTCACGCATCAGCCGAGGCTAGGCAGACGCAAACTCCAATCACCCCGGGTGATCTCGTGGCATTTTTCACGAAAGCACCCCCACCCGCAGGACGGCCCGACCGTTCCGGGGCGGGCCGGGGACGCACCTCGCGTAGCGGGCACACCTCGCGGCGGCGCCCGCGCGCCCCCTGGCCGCACGGAAGGGGGACGAAGCGTCGACGCCGAGTACATGATCCCCCAGTTCACCCTTTCGGCCGACAGGCCGGTCCACCTCACGGTCATCGCTGGGCGCCCGACGGTGGAGTTGCGGGGATACGCCCTGATTGCTGATCACGCGACGGCCCCCGAGGAGCCGCCGGCAGGAATGCACGAGGATGGCGGGTACGTTCCCCGAACGGGTGCCGTCCCCGCACGGCGACCCGTACGCACGACCAGGGAGGTCCGCACCGGTGCTCGACCCACACGAGCTCTACGAACTCATCGACGAGCTGCCCGACCTCGGTCAGCCCGTCCTGATCCAGGCCCTCACCGGGTTCGTCGACGCCGGCAGCGCCACCCGACTGGCCAGGGAGCAGCTGCTCACCTCGCTGGACGCCCGCCCGATCGCCCGGTTCGACGTCGACCAGCTCTTCGACTACCGCTCGCGCCGGCCGGTGATGACCTTCGTCGAGGACCACTGGGAGTCGTACGACGCCCCGGCGTTGGAGCTGCACGTGCTGCGCGACGACGACGAGACGCCCTTCCTGCTGCTCACCGGCCCGGAACCGGACCTGCAGTGGGAGCGCTTCGTGGCCGCCGTCGGCGCGCTCACCGCGCGGCTGGACGTCCGGCTCACCGTGGGGCTCAACGCGATCCCGATGGCCGTGCCGCACACCCGGCCCGCCGGGGTGACCGCGCACGCCACCCGGCGCGAGCTGATCGCCGGCTACGAGCCGTGGTTGCAGCGGGTGCAGGTGCCGGGCAGCGTCGGGCACCTGCTGGAGTTCCGCCTCGGCGAGCTGGGCCGCGACGCCCTGGGATTCGCCGCCCACGTGCCGCACTACGTGGCGCAGACCGAGTACCCGGCCGCCGCCGAGGTGCTGCTCGCCTCCGTGTCCCGCAGCACCGGGTTGCTGCTGCCCCGCGACGGGCTGCGCTCGGCCGCCGAGGTGGTCCGGCTGGAGATCGACCGGCAGGTCGCGCAGACCGACGAGGCCGCCCAGCTCGTGCAGGCCCTCGAGGAGCAGTACGACGCGTTCGCGCGCGGCCGGGGCGAGCGGAGCCTGCTCGCCAAGGAGACGGGGCCGCTGCCGACCGCCGACGAGCTGGGCGCCGAGCTGGAGCGGTTCCTGGCCGAGCAGACCCGCCCGGGCGACACCCCGAACACCTGACGGGCCGCCGGCGCGACACCCGGGAGCTGACGCGGCGGCGCGGGCGCGGATGGGGCAGGCTGGACCCATGCGCCTGGCGACCTGGAACGTGAACTCGGTGAAGGCCCGCCTGCCCCGGCTGCTGGAGTGGCTGGCCGGCACCGGGCCGGACGTCGTCTGCCTGCAGGAGACGAAGTGCCCGGACGGGGCCTTCCCGGTGGCCGAGGTCGGCGAGCTGGGCTACCACGTGGCCAGCCACAGCGACGGCCGGTGGAACGGGGTGGCGATCCTGTCCCGGGTCGGCCTGGCCGACGTGGTGGTGGGGTTCCCGGGCGAGCCGGGGTTCCCCGAGCCGGAGGCCCGGGCCATCTCCGCGACCTGCGACGGGGTGCGGGTCTGGTCGGTGTACGTGCCGAACGGCCGCACGCCGGACGACCCGCACTACGCGTACAAGTTGTCCTGGTTCGCGGCGCTGCGGGACGCCCTGGAGACGGAGTTGGCGAGCGGGGTGCCGCTGGCCGTCTGCGGTGACTTCAACGTCGCCCCGACCGACGCCGACGTCTGGGACCCGGCGGTGTTCACCCACTCCACGCACGTCACCCCGGCCGAGCGGGCGGCCCTCGCGGCGCTGCGCGACCTCGGGCTCTCCGACGTGGTGCCCACCCCGATGAAGGGCCCCCACCCGTTCACCTACTGGGACTACCGGGCGGGGATGTTCCACCAGAACAAGGGCATGCGGATCGACCTCGTGTACGCCTCGGCGCCGTTCACGCGGGCGGTCCGCTCGGCGTACGTGGACCGGGAGGCCCGCAAGGGCAAGGGCCCGTCCGACCACGCCCCGATCGTGGTGGACGCCGACCTGGTTCCGGCGGTCGAGTCGTTCTGAGCCCCGACGGCGTGACTAGGGTGGAGCCATGGCAGTCGTGAAGATCAACGCGATCGACGTCCCTCCCGGCGCGGGCGAGGAGCTGGAGAAGCGGTTCGCCGCCCGGGCCGGCGCCGTGGAGAACTCCCCCGGGTTCCTCGGCTTCGAGCTGCTCCGCCCGGTCGCCGGGGAGAACCGCTACTTCGTCTACACGCGCTGGGAGAGCGAGGAGGCCTACCAGGCGTGGGCCGCCGGCCCCTCCCGCGCCGCCCACGCCGGCACGGGCGAGCGGCGCCCCCCGGTCGCCTCGGGCGCCAGCCTCCTGGAGTTCGAGGTCGTCCAGCAGGTCCCGCCCCGCCCCTGAACCCGTCGCGGAAGGCTCAGGCGGGGCGGGAGGAGAGCAGGGTGGCGAAGGCGATGATGTTGTCGGCGTAGCCCGTCCGGCCGCCGAGCCAGTCGCCGCCGCAGGTGATCAGGCGCAGACCCGGCGGGCCCTCGTCGCCGTAGACCCGCTCCGCCGGCAGCCGCTCCTTCGGGAAGTGCTCCACCGAGTCGACCCGGAACACCACGACCGAGCGGTCCGCCCGGGTCACCTCGACCGTGTCACCCGGGCGCAGCCTGTGCAGGTCGTAGAAGACCGACGGGCCGCTCTTGGTGTCCACGTGCCCCACGATGACCGCCGGGCCCGGCTCGCCCGGGGTCGGGCCCCGGTCGTACCAGCCGGTCTCGTCGGCCCGGTCCAGCGGCGGGACGGCGATCGAGCCGTCCCGGGCCTCGCCCACGGGCGCCACCGGCGCGGCCACCTCGATCGAGGGGATCGACAGGCGTACGGGCCGGCTGGCCGACAGGGCGCCGCTCTCGCCGCGGGCCGGACGTGACTCCCCCGCGCCGGCGGCCCAGTCGAACGGCCCGGCCGTCCGCCCCAGCCCCGCCCCGGTGGCGAAGACCCCGACCAGCACCAGCACCACGGCCAGCGGCACCGACCAGGGGCGGCGTCCGGGCGGCGGACGCCGGCGGGCCGCTGCGGCGGGCGGCTGGGGGGCGGGCGAGGTGGCCATGGGCGGGCTCAGCGCCGGGCGGCGCCACGGACGGAGCGCGGGCGGCGCGCCGCGACCACCGCGAGGACGATGCCGGCCACGGTCAGCGCGAGGCCACCGGGAAGCAGCAGCCCGCCGGTGAACCCGCCGCCGCCTCCGCCGAAGCCCGTCGCCGGGCCGCGACTGGGCTTCACCGCCTTGACCACCTGGAGCATGGTCGAGGCGGTCTCCCCGTCGGGGCACTCCAGCTTGACCCGGTAGTTGCCGGGCCGGGTGCGCTCGCGCACCATCGGCGCGGCGGTCAGCAGCCCGAACTGCGGCTGCACCTGCACCCGGCCGAAGGCGTCCGAGACCACGATCGCGGGGATCGAGTTGTCCCGGCAACTGGCCCGGATGCCGACGAGGAAGCCCGGCTGCACGGTGCTCGGGCTGACCTCGACGAAGACGGCGGGCTCCGGCGGCTTCGGCTGCGGCGGGCCCCCCGGCGCGGGCTCCGCCCGCAATCCGGCGGCGGGAACTTTCGCGGCAACGGGGAAGTTGGTGGCAGCGGGGAGGGCGGTGGCCGGCGGGGCGGCCCCGGCCGGCAGGGCCGCGAGCAGCGGGCCGGTGAGCGCGGTCGCGATCGCCAGCGCCAGACCACCGCGGTGCACCGACACGACGCCACCTCCCGGCGCGTTGAGGCAGTGCCGGGCAACACCAGGAGCCCGGTCTGCCGTACGGGATGGATCCTCTCATCCCCGGGCGAACATCACATCCGATCCGGCGCGGTCGTCGCGTACGCTCGGGTCGTTGTGACCTCCATCGACTCTCCCGCCGCCGCGCCCGCGCCGCCCGCCGCCCGGACGATCCGCACCTTCCATCCGCGCCGCGGCCGGATGAGCAGCCGCCAGACGGAGGCGTTGGACCGGCTCTGGCCGGTCCACGGCCTGCTCGTCCCGGACGAGCCCGGCACGCCGGTGGACCTGGCCGGCCTGTTCGGCCGTCGGGCCCCGGTGGTGGTGGAGATCGGGTCCGGGATGGGCGACACCACCGCCGCGATGGCCGCCGCCGACCCGGATCGAGACTATCTGGCGGTCGAGGTGCACACGCCCGGAATCGCCAACCTGCTGGACCTGGTGGACCGGCACGGCCTGCGCAACGTGCGGGTGGCGCAGGGCGACGCGCTGGACCTGGTGGCGGGCCTGCCGGCGGCGTCGCTGGACGCGGTGCACGTCTTCTTCCCGGACCCGTGGCCCAAGTCGCGGCACCACAAGCGGCGGATCATCCAGCCGGCCCACGTCGCGCTGCTGCGCTCCCGGCTGACGCCCGGCGGCACCCTGCACTGCGCCACCGACTGGGCCGAGTACGCCGAGGCGATGCGGGAGACCCTGGACGCCGACCCGGGGCTGGTCAACGCGCACGACGGCTTCGCCCCCCGCCCGCCACACCGCCCGGTCACCAAGTTCGAGCGCCGGGCCCTGACGGCCGGCCGGCCGGTCTTCGACCTGATCTACCGTCGAAGGTGAAAGGAAGGGCCCCCTACTAGCGGATTTTGTTGTAGAAGGGGCCCTTCCTAACACCACCGCCGCCGGGGCCGGTTGGCGCGCGGGGGCATGATCCAGGCACCATGGGACCCGCTATGACGCTCACCGCCGCGCTGCCGACCAGCGCCGACCCCGACACCCTCTACGACGCGTTCGCCGGCTGGGCGAAGGAGCGCGGCCTCGACCTCTACCCCCACCAGGAGGAGGCGGTCATCGAGATCGTCTCCGGCGCCAACGTGATCATGAATACGCCGACCGGCTCCGGCAAGAGCCTGGTGGCGATCGCGGCGCACTTCGCGGCCCTGGCCGACGACCGGACCACCTTCTACACCGCCCCGATCAAGGCCCTGGTGTCGGAGAAGTTCTTCGCCCTCTGCGAGGTCTTCGGCGCCGACAACGTCGGCATGCTGACCGGCGACGCCAGCGTCAACGCCGACGCCCCGATCATCTGCTGCACCGCCGAGATCCTGGCCAACCTGGCGCTGCGCGAGGGCGACCGGGCCGACGTCGGCCAGGTGATCATGGACGAGTTCCACTTCTACGCCGAGCCGGACCGCGGCTGGGCGTGGCAGGTGCCGCTGATCGAGCTGCCGCAGGCCCAGTTCGTCCTCATGTCGGCCACGCTCGGCGACACCACCCGCTTCGTCGACGACCTGACCCGACGCACCGGCCGGCCCACCGCCGTCGTCCGCTCGGCCGAGCGGCCGGTCCCGCTCCTCTTCTCGTACGCGATGACGCCGCTGCACGAGACCCTGGAGGAGTTGCTGGAGACGAAGCAGGCGCCGGTCTACGTCGTGCACTTCACCCAGGCCGCCGCCCTGGAACGCGCCCAGGCCCTGATGAGCGTGAACGTCTGCACCCGGGCCGAGAAGGACATGATCGCCCAGGCGATCGGGAACTTCCGGTTCACCTCCGGCTTCGGCAAGACCCTGTCCCGGCTGGTCCGGCACGGCATCGGCGTGCACCACGCCGGCATGCTGCCCAAGTACCGCCGACTGGTGGAGACCCTCGCCCAGGCCGGCCTGCTCAAGGTCATCTGCGGCACGGACACCCTCGGCGTCGGGATCAACGTGCCGATCCGCACCGTGCTGTTCACCGGCCTGTCCAAGTACGACGGCGTGCGCACCCGGCTGCTCAAGGCCCGCGAGTTCCACCAGATCGCCGGGCGGGCCGGTCGGGCCGGCTTCGACACCATCGGCCGGGTGGTGGTGCAGGCCCCGGAGCACGTCATCGACAACGAGAAGGCCCTGGCCAAGGCCGGCGACGACCCGAAGAAGCGGCGCAAGGTGGTGCGCAAGAAGCCGCCGGAGGGGTCGATCGGCTGGGGCAAGCCCACCTTCGAGCGCCTGGTCGAGGCCGAGCCCGAGCCGCTCACGTCCAGCTTCCAGGTCAGCCACTCGATGCTGCTCAACGTGATCGGCCGCCCCGGCGACGCGTTCGCGGCGATGCGGCACCTGCTCACCGACAACCACGAGGACCGGGCTGCCCAGCGCCGGCACATCCGGCGTGCCATCGCGATCTACCGGGCGCTGCGCGCCGGCGGGGTGGTCGAGCAGCTCGACGAGCCGGACGAGACCGGCCGGCGGGTCCGTCTCACTGTCGACCTCCAGCTCGACTTCGCCCTCAACCAGCCGCTGTCACCGCTGGCCCTCGCGGCGATCGAGCTGCTCGACGTCGACTCCCCCGCGTACGCCCTCGACGTCCTCTCGGTGATCGAGTCGATCCTCGACGACCCGCGCCAGGTGCTCTCCGCGCAGCAGTTCAAGGCCCGCGGCGAGGCGGTCGCCGCGATGAAGGCCGAGGGGATCGAGTACGAGGCCCGGCTCGAACTGCTCGACGAGGTGACCTGGCCCAAGCCCCTCGCGGAGCTGCTGGAGTCGGCGTACGAGATGTACCGGCAGGGCCACCCGTGGGTGGCCGACCACCAGCTCTCCCCCAAGTCCGTGGTGCGGGACATGTACGAGCGGGCGATGACCTTCACGGAGTACGTCCAGTTCTACGGGCTGTCCCGCTCCGAGGGCCTCGTGCTGCGCTACCTCGCGGACGCGTACAAGACGCTGCGGCAGACCGTGCCCGAGGACGCGAAGACCGACGAGCTGGTCGACCTCATCGAGTGGCTCGGCGAGCTGGTCCGCCAGGTCGACTCCAGCCTGATCGACGAGTGGGAGCGGCTGCGCAACCCCACCGACGCCGCCGAGGCGGCCGAGGCGCTGGACGACCGCGTCCCGGCGGTCACCCGCAACGCCCGCGCCTTCCGGGTGCTGGTGCGCAACGCCCTGTTCCGCCGGGTCGAGCTGGCCGCGCTGCGCCGCTGGTACGACCTCGGCGAGCTGGACGGCGCGTCGGGCTGGGACGCGGACGCCTGGGCCGACGCGCTGGAGCCGTACTTCGAGGCGTACGACTCGGTCGGGGTGGGGCCGGACGCGCGCGGGCCGGCGCTGCTCATGATCGAGCAGGGCCGGGAGAAGTGGACGGTCCGGCAGATCCTGGACGACCCGGAGGGCGACCACGACTGGGGCATCAGCGCCGAGGTCGACCTCGCCGCCTCCGACGAGGCGGGCGCCGCGGTGGTCCGGATCACCTCGGTGGGCCAGCTCTAGATTTGTTTCGAAGGGGCCGTCCGGGATGCCCGGGCGGCCCCTTTTGCTCCCTGGGCGATGTCACACCCGTCGATTAGAATGTATGTACTAATCGAAGTCCTGACCTGGGAGGACGTCCGTGAACACGCCCGCCTCCGCCCCACTCACCCCCTACGCCACCCTGCTCGGCTTCACCCGCTACGTCGACCGCACCGGCCCGACCAAGGCCACCTTCGTCGGAGGCCTGCGCAAGCAGCGGGCCAGCCGCTCCGGGTTCAACCCGCACGGCCAGTTCGTCAAGGCGCTCAAGGCCGACATCGCCTTCCACACCGGCGGCACCCACCTCGAACAGGTGGTCGACGTGGTCAAGCCCCGCTGGCGGCCGCTCTACGAGGCCCTCGTCCCCGGCGCGAAGGCCTGGCTGCACTCCCTCGGCGAGCCGAGGGCCGTCGACCTCGCCCAGACCCGCGACGCGCTCGCCATGCTCGGCGACCTGCCCGTCAAGATCAACCCCCAGTTCGGCGTACGCCACGCCGACGGCCGCACCGAGGCCGTCCGCCTGCACTTCGACGAGGCCCCGCCCAGCCCGGAGGCGGTGCTCGCCACCCTGCACCTGATGGCCCGGCACATGGACGCGGTGCTCCCGCACGCCGAGCCCGTCCTGGTGGACGTCCGCCGGGGCGAGGCCCACCACATGCCCGCCGACGCCCGGCCCGAGCAGATCGAGCGCTGGCTGGCCGGCGAGGCGGCGGCCTTCCAGGCGATCTGGACCACGGCCGCCTGACCCGTCCACCGCCCACCCACCCTTCCGACGGGCCCCCGGGCCACGACACGCGCCACCTTCCGGAGCCGGCGACACCGCCCGGAGGGTGGCGCGTTCGCCGTTCCGGCGGCCCACCGCGCCCGGGCGGCGACCCCGAGGCCACTTTCTCCGGGCACGACCGCGCAGCTCGGACGGCGATCGGCGGGCGCGGCGACAATCACTTTCCCTGTCAATCATTGAGCCTTCAACAATCTGCCGGTACGGTGGTCCCCAGGCGGCACCCGACAGGCCCGGCGGACCGAGATCCGGGCCGGCGAGGTGTTCCGTCGGCCGGTCGCGTCGCGGCCGGCCGCCCACGACACGGCGCGCGTCGACCCGACCGGCCGTTCGGCAGTCCACCCAGCATGAGGAGCAGAACCATGACCCTGCCCACCACCGTCCGTGACGTCGCGATGCTGCTCGCCCGGATCGGCGTCGGCATCGTCTTCTTCGCCCACGGCTGGCAGAAGCTGGTCACCAACGGCGTCGACGGGACCGCCGCCTTCTTCGACCAGGCCGGCGTACCCCTGCCGACCCTGTCCGCGTGGTTCGCCACGGGCGTCGAGCTGCTCGGCGGCGCGGCGCTGATCCTCGGCGCGGTCGTCCCGATCGCCGGCGTCCTGCTCGCGCTGGACATGCTCGGCGCGTTCGTCTTCGTGCACGCCGGCAACGGCCTGTTCGTGGACAAGGGCGGCTACGAGCTGGTCCTCGCCCTCGGCGCGGCGAGCCTGCTGCTGGCGGCGGTCGGGGCCGGCCGGCTCAGCGTCGACCACCTGCTGACCGGCCGCCGCCGGGCCGCCGAACCGGCCCCCGCCGGCCGGGCCTGACCCGCACAACACAGTGGTGGCCGCACCGGGGACGGTGCGGCCACCACTGGCGGTTGCCCGACGGGCCGGGCGGACATGGGTCAGGCGGTGAGGTACCTCTCCAGGTCGTCGACGATCTTGTTGGCGGCGCCGACGCCGATGCCGGTCATCCAGATCTCGTCGGAGACGACGTGCGCCTTGCCCGCCTTGACCGCCGGCAGCGCCTTCCACAGCGTCCCGCCGGTGACCTTGGCCTGCTCGGCGGCGGCCTTCTCGCCGTACGCGGTCACGAAGATGACGTCACCGTCGACCTCGCCGATGCGCTCCGGGCTCACCCGGTCCATCCGCCGGTCCTCCTTGCCGGTCAGCAGCTGCCGCTCGGGGCGGCCCAGGCCGGTGTCGCCGATCACGATGCCGGAGAACGAGTCCGGCCCGTACACCCGGATCTCGGTCGGCATGAAGCGGACGATGGACACCTTGCGGTCGGCGGCGTCGCCCAGCTTGGCGCCGAACTCCTTGGCCCGGGTCTCGTACGCGGTGAGCAGGTCCTTGGCCTGCTGCTCCTTGCCGAGCGCCTTGCCGTCGAGGAGGAAGTTCTCCTTCCAGGTGACGCCGACCTTCTCGGTGAACACGGTCGGCGCGATGGCCTTCAGCTCGTCGTAGAACTTCTCCTGGCGGAACTTGCTGCCCAGGATCAGGTCCGGCTTGAGGGCGTTGATCGCCTCCAGGTCGGGCTCGGTGAGCACCCCGACCTCCTTGATGCCGGCGAGCTTCTCCTCGCCGAAGTAGGTCGGCCAGCTCTTCGCCTCGCCCGCGGTGGCGGCGCCGACCGGCGTGACGCCGAGGGACAGCGCGGTATCGATCTTGTCGGTGTCGAGCACCACGACCCGCTTCGGGTCGGCCGGCACCTTGGTGGTGCCCATGGCGTGGGTGATCTCCCGGGTCTCCCCGGTGGTGGTGCCGGCGACCGGGTCGCTCTCACCGCAGGCGGTGAGGCCGACGCCGAGGGCCAGCGCCACGGTGAGAGCGGCGGCGAGACGACGCATCAGATTCCTTTCGAGGGGTACGAGCCGGTGCGCGGGGTGAGCGCGTCCTCGGCCGGGGGGCGGGCCGCCGGGGGCGGCGGTCCCGCCGGAGATGAGCCGACCAGGTCGGCCACGTCGGACGGCCGGGTCAGCGAGGGAGTGGTGAGCGCGGGCACCACGAGGGGCGCCCCGGTCACCGGGCAGGGCACGACCACGCAGTCGAGCCCGAAGACGTCCCGGACCAGGTCGGCGGTGAGGATCTCCCGGGGCGGCCCGGCGGCCACCACGGCGCCGGACCGCATCGCGACCAGGTGGTCGGCGTACCGGGCGGCCTGGTTGAGGTCGTGCAGCACGGCCACCACCGTCCGGCCCCGCTCGGCGCGCAGCCGGTGCAGCAGGTCCAGCACCTCCACCTGGTGGGCGAGGTCGAGGAAGGTGGTCGGCTCGTCGAGCAGCAGCGCCTCGGTGTCCTGGGCGAGGGTCATGGCGATCCAGACGCGCTGCCGTTGACCGCCGGAGAGGGTGTCCACGGCCCGGCCGGCCAACCCGGCCACGTCGGCGAGCGCCATGGCCCGGTCGACGGCGGCGCTGTCCTCCTCCGACCACTGCCGCCACCACCGTTGGTACGGCTGCCGGCCCCGGCCGACCAGGTCGGCGACGGTGACCCCCTCCGGCACCAGCGGGCTCTGCGGCAGCACGCCGAGCCGGCGGGCGACCTCGCGGGTCGGCAGGTCCCGGATGGCGGCGCCGTCGAGCAGCACCGCGCCCCGCCGGGGTGTGAGCAGGCGGGCCATGGTGCGCAGCAGGGTGGACTTGCCGCAGGCGTTGGGCCCGACGATCACGGTGAACGCGTCGGCGGGCAGCTCCAGGTCGAGCCCGTCCAGCACCGTCCGCTCGTCGTAGCCGGCGACCAGGTCGCGGGTGGAGAGCATCATGCCTCCTTGCCAGGGTGGGACATCACGAGGAACGCCGGCGGCCGCGGACCAGCAGGAAGATCAGGTACGGGCCGCCGATGGCGGCGGTCAGCACCCCTGCGGGCAGCTGGGTGGGGGCGAAGAGCCGCCGGCCGGCCAGGTCGGCCAGCACCAGCAGCAGCGCCCCGAGCAGGGCGGCGCAGACCAGCGGGGGTCGCTCCGCGCGGACCAGCCGCCGGGCCAGTTGCGGGGCGACCAGGGCGACGAAGTCGACCGCGCCCACCTGGGCGGTGACCATCGCGGCGGCCAGCACCCCGGTGCCGGCGAGGCCGACCCGGCGGGCCACCGGGCGCAGGCCGATCCCCCGGGCGGTGTCGTCGTCCAGCGCGGTGCTGTTCAGCGCCCAGCCGGCCCAGGCGAGCACGGGCAGGAGCGCGACGAGGGTGGCGGCGATCCAGAGGGCCTCGGTCCAGCCCTTGCCGGCGAGCGTGCCGATCAGCCAGATCTGCGCGCGCAGCCCGTCGATCGGGTCGGCGGTGAGCATGACCACCTCGGTCAGGGCCCGCAGCGCGAAGGCGACCGCCACGCCGGCGAGCACGAACCGCTGGGCGGCCAGCCCGTGCCGGGCGCCGAGGGCGAACAGCAGCGCGGCGGCGGCCAGGCCGCCGGCCAGCGCCGCCGGCGCCACGATCACCGCGGCGGCCCCGCCGGTCAGGGCCACCGTGGCAGCGAGGCCGGCGCCCTGGGTGATGCCGACGACGTCCGGGCTGGCGAGCGGGTTGCGGGCCACGCTCTGGATCAGCGTGCCGGCGACCCCGAAGGCCGCGCCGGCCACCGCGGCCAGCGCCAGCCGGGGCAGCCGCAGGTCGAAGACGACCAGGTCGTACGGGGTGCCGGCGCCGGAGAGGGCGCGCAGCACGTCGACCGGGGCGACGTACGGGGTGCCGAGGGAGAGGCTGAGCACCCCGGCGCCCAGCAGCAGCACGACCAGCGTGGCGGCGACCAGCACCGAGCGGCGGCGGATCTGCACGCTGACCGGACCGACGCGCACCAGGGAGCGCCCGGGCAGCGCGACGACTCCGGCACGGGGGCGGCCCGTCGACCGGTCGGCCGGCTTCCGGGCGGCGGGGCGGGCGGGGGCGGTCACGCCGTCACCACCTTCGCGCGGGGAACGAGCAAGGCGGGCGGCAGAGCGCCGACCAGGGCGAGGCCGATCACGCCGTCACCACCTTCGCGCGGGGAACGAGCAGGGCGGGCGGCAGAGCGCCGACCAGGGCGAGGCCGATCACGCCGTCACCACCTTCGCGCGCCGGACCAGCCAGGCCAGCAGCGGGGCGCCGACGAGGGCGGTGACGATGCCCGCCGGCACCTCCCCGGGCGGGGCGACCAGCCGGCCGACGACGTCGGCGCCGAGCAGCAGCGCGGGCCCGAGCAGCGCGGAGACCAACAGGGTCCAGCGGTGGTCGGCGCCGACCAGGGCGCGGGCCAGGTGCGGCACGGCGAGCCCGACGAAGGCGATCGGGCCGGCGGCGGCGACGGCCGCCCCGGTGAGGAGCACGGCGGCGACGCCGCCGCCGAGGCGGACCAGCCCGATCCGGTGCCCGAGGCCCCGGGCCACGTCGTCGCCGAGGGCGAGGGCGTCCAGGCCGCGGGCGACGAGGGCGGCCAGCACCAGCCCGGCGAGCACGAACGGCAGCACCTGGGCGGCCACCGAGAGATCCCGCCCGGTGAGCCCGCCGACCACCCAGAACCGGTAGTCCTCGAACGTGCGGGCGTCGATGCTGAGCAGCGCGTACACCACGGAGGCGAGACTGGCGTCGAGGGCCGCGCCGACCAGCGCGAGGGTGACCGGGCTGGCGCCCTCGCGGGCGCGGGTGGCGACGGCGAAGACCAGCAGGCCGGCGAGGAGCGCGCCGCCGATGCCGAACCAGACGTAGCCGGCGAGGCTGCCGACGCCGAAGACGGAGATGGCGAGCACCACGCCGAACGACGCGCCGGCGCTGATCCCGAGGATGCGCGGCTCCGCGAGCGGGTTGCGGGTCAGCGCCTGGAAGAGCACCCCGGCGACGGCGAGCGCCAGCCCGACGGCGAGGCCGAGGGCGGTGCGCGGCATCCGCAGCTCCCGGACGATGGTGGTGGCCTCGCCGCCGTCCGGGGCGACCAGGGCGCGCCACACCTCGTCGACGGCGAGCGACCGGCTGCCGAGCGCGAAGCTCGCCAGCACGGCCAACAGCAGCACCAGCGCGGCGGCGACGGCGACCGCCGCCCGGCGGCCGCCATGCGCGCGGGGCCGGGTGCCGGCCGGGGCCGGTGGGGTGGCGAGGGTGGTCACGAGTCTCCCGCAAGCTGCGCTTAGGTTCGCCTTACCTTAGCTCACCCGGTTAGGGCCGCCTAACCAGCGGTGGTCGATCCGCCGCGCCGCCGCCCGGCGGCGCGTCCCGGCCCTACGCTGGGGGGATGCGATTCGACCAGCACACGGTGGTGCTCCTGGTGCGCCCGCCGGACGCCCCGGAGTTGCCGCTGGATGCGGCCGACCGGTTGCAGGACGCCCACCTGGCCCACCAGGCGGGGCTGGTGGACCAGGGTCTCGTCCTGGCGGCGGGGCCCTTCGTGGCGGCCGACGACGACCGGCTGCGCGGATTCGTCGTGCTCTCGATCAGCCCCGAGGAGGCCCGCGAGCTGTACCACAACGACCCGGCCGTGCGGGCCGGGCGGCTGGCCGTGCAGGTGATGAGCTGGATGGTGCCGGAGGGCAACGTACGGTTCGAGAGCGTGCCGGTCCCCCGGTCCATGCTGGAGGCGGCGGCGGGCGACTGAGCCGTCAGCCCTCGCCGCCGGTGCGGGCCGCCGGCAGCGAGGGGCCGTCGAGCTGGTGGTCGGCCCAGACGTAGGTCTCGGGCAGCAGCTCGGCGACCGGCACCACGCGCAGCGCGTCCATCGGCCCGACGATGACCCGGATGGTGGGGAAGTAGTCGCGCAGCACCTGCCGGCAGCGCCCGCAGGGCGCGATCACCCCGCGCCCCCGGTCGCCCACCGCGACGATCGTCTCCAGCTCGGTGACGCCCTGGGTGGCGGCGGCGCCGACCGCGACCACCTCCGCGCAGGGGCCGCCGGTGAAGTGGTAGACGTTCACCCCGGTGAAGACCCGACCGTCGGTGGTCCGCGCGGCGGCGGCGACCGTGTGGTTCTCGCTGCGGCAGCGCAGCTTGGCGACCGCCGTGGCGGCCTGCACCAGGGCCCGGTCGGTGTCCCGCATCGTCATCGCGCATCCCCGTGGTTCGACGTCGGTCGGCGGTCAACTCTAGACCCGCCGGCGCCCGCGCGGGCGGACGCACGCGGGCGGACCGGTAACCCGGGAGCGATCCGGCCGCCGGCTGCCTATCCTTGGCGACGACATGCAGAATCCAGCCGCACCCGCCGCGACCGATCCCGCTCGCGAGCTGCACCGCCGCCTCCGCCCCCTGATGTTCCGCGACCAGCGTCGCCTGCAACGGCGGCTGGACGGGGTGCGCAGGCTCAGGGACCCGCAGCGGCGCGACGAGGCGCTCGCCGAGATCGCCGCCGACGTCGCGCGGGCCGAGGCGCGGCTGGAGAGCCGGCGCGCCGCCGTGCCGGTGGTCACCTACCCGGCCCAGCTGCCGGTCAGCGAGCGCAAGGACGACATCGCCGCCGCGATCCGCGACCACCAGGTGGTGATCGTGGCCGGCGAGACCGGCTCCGGCAAGACCACCCAGTTGCCCAAGATCTGCCTGGAGCTGGGGCGCGGGATCAACGGGCTGATCGGGCACACCCAGCCGCGCCGGCTGGCCGCGCGTACGGTGGCGGACCGGATCGCCGAGGAGCTCGGCACCGAGCTGGGCGACGTGGTCGGCTACAAGGTGCGCTTCACCGACCAGGTGAGCGACCGGAGCCTGGTCAAGTTGATGACCGACGGCATCCTGCTCGCCGAGTTGCAGACCGACCGGATGCTGCGCCAGTACGACACCCTGATCATCGACGAGGCACACGAGCGCAGCCTCAACATCGACTTCATCCTCGGCTACCTCCGGCAGCTCCTCCCCCGCCGCCCCGACCTCAAGGTGATCATCACCTCGGCGACCATCGAGACCGAGCGGTTCGCCCGGCACTTCGCCGGGCCGCCCACCGACGACGCGCCGGACGGCGTCCCGGCGCCGGTGGTCGAGGTGTCCGGGCGCACGTACCCGGTCGAGGTGCGCTACCGGCCGCTGGTCGCCCTCGCCGAGGGCGAGGACGACGGGGACGACGAGGAGAACGTCCGGGACCAGATCCAGGCCATCGGCGACGCCGTCGAGGAGCTGGCCGCCGAGGGGCCCGGCGACGTCCTGGTCTTCCTCAGCGGCGAGCGGGAGATCCGGGACACCGCCGACGCGCTGGGCAAGCTGGTGGAGAAGAAGCCGGCGCTGCGCGGCACGGAGATCCTGCCGCTCTACGCCCGGCTCTCCACCGCCGAGCAGCACCGGGTCTTCGCCCCGCACGCCGGGCGCCGGGTGGTGCTCGCGACCAACGTCGCGGAGACCTCGCTCACCGTGCCCGGCATCAAGTACGTGGTGGACCCGGGCACGGCCCGCATCTCCCGCTACAGCAGCCGGCTCAAGGTGCAGCGGCTGCCGATCGAGCCGGTCTCGCAGGCCTCCGCCAACCAGCGCAAGGGGCGCTGCGGGCGCACCTCGGACGGCATCTGCATCCGCCTCTACGACGAGCAGGACTTCCTGTCCCGCCCCGAGTTCACCGACCCCGAGATCCTGCGCACCAACCTCGCCTCGGTCATCCTCCAGATGACCTCGATCGGGCTCGGCGACATCGCCGCGTTCCCGTTCATCGACCCGCCGGACCGGCGCAACATCGCCGACGGCGTCAACCTGCTGCACGAGCTGGGCGCGCTGGACCCGGCCGAGACCGACCCGGCGAAGCGGCTCACCCCGCTCGGCCGGCGGCTCGCCCAGCTCCCCGTCGACCCGCGGCTGGCCCGGATGGTCGTCGAGGGTGAGCGCAACGGCTGCGCCACCGAGGTGATGGTGATCGCCGCCGCGCTGTCGATCCAGGATCCCCGCGAACGGCCCGCGGACCGGCAGGCCCAGGCCGACCAGGCGCACGCCCGGTTCACCGACCGCGAGTCGGACTTCGTGACGCTGCTCAACCTGTGGCGGCACCTGCGCGAGCAGCAGCGCGAGCTGTCCTCCAGCGCGTTCCGCCGGATGTGCAAGGCGGAGTTCCTCAACTACCTGCGGGTACGCGAGTGGCAGGACATCGTCAGCCAGTTGCGCCAGGTGCTGCGTACCCCCGAGGAAGGGCGACCGGCGCGGGACGCCGACGGCGGCGGCCGGCGCCGGGGCGGCGCGGACCTGCCGGAGGAGATCGACACCCCCAGGGTGCACCAGTCGCTGCTGGCCGGCCTGCTGTCGCACATCGGGCTCAAGGACGCCCAGAAGCACGAGTACCTGGGCGCGCGGGGCGCCAAGTTCGCGCTCTTCCCCGGCTCGGCGCTGTTCAGGAAGCCGCCGCGGTGGGTGATGGCCGCCGAGCTGGTGGAGACCTCCCGGCTCTGGGGCCGGGTGAACGGCCGGGTCGAGCCGGAGTGGGTCGAGCCCCTCGCCCAGCACCTGGTCAAGCGCAGCTACAGCGAGCCGCACTGGGAGAAGAAGCAGGCGGCCGTGATGGCGTACGAGAAGGTGACGCTCTACGGCGTCCCGCTGGTCACCTCGCGCAAGGTCAACTTCGGCCGGATCGACCCGGCGCTGTCCCGCGAGCTGTTCATCCGGCACGCCCTGGTGGAGGGCGACTGGCAGACCCACCACCACTTCTGGCGGGACAACCAGCGGCTGCTGGCGGAGATCGAGGAGCTGGAGAACCGGGCCCGCCGCCGCGACATCCTCGTCGACGACCAGACCGTCTTCGACTTCTACGACGCCCGCGTCCCGGCGGACGTGGTCTCCGGGCGGCACTTCGACGCCTGGTGGAAGAAGACCCGCCGCGAGCAGCCGGACCTGCTCACCTTCACCCGGGAGCTGCTGGTCAACGCCGGCCGCGGCGGGGTGGACGAGGCCGACTACCCCGACGAGTGGTCGGCCGACGGGGTGACCCTGCCGCTGACCTACCGGTTCGAGCCGGGCACCGCGACCGACGGCGTGACCGTCGACATCCCGCTGCCGCTGCTCAACCAGGTGCCGGCGGAGAGCTTCGACTGGCAGGTCCCCGGGCTGCGCGAGGAACTGGTGGTCGCGCTGATCCGCTCGCTGCCCAAGGCGGTGCGCCGCAACTTCGTCCCGGTGCCGGACTACGCCCGCGCGGCGCTCGCCGCGATGCCGGCCGGCGAGGAGCCGCTGCTGGACGCGCTGACCCGGCAGTTGCGCCGGATGACCGGCGTCACCGTGCCCCGCGACGCCTGGGACCTCGACCGGCTCCCCGCGCACCTGCGGGTGAGCTTCCGGGTGCTCGACGAGGAGAACAAGCCGGTCGCCGAGGGCAAGGACCTGCCGGCCCTGCAACGCCAGCTCAAGGCGGAGGTACGCCAGGTGGTGGCCGCCGCCGCGCCGGACGTGGCCCGCACCGGGCTGACCGACTGGGGCATCGGCACGCTGCCGCGCACCATCGAGCAGGTCCGGGCCGGGTACGCGGTGACGGCGTACCCGGCGCTGGTGGACGAGGGCGCCACGGTCGGGGTGAAGGTGTTCGACTCGCCGGCCGAGCAGGAGGCCGCGCACTGGGCGGGCACCCGGCGGCTGCTCCGGCTGACCGTGCCGTCGCCGGCGAGGTTCCTCCAGGGGCGGCTGAGCAACGAGGCGAAGCTGGCCCTGAGCCGCAACCCGCACGGGGGTGTGCAGCAGCTCATCGACGATGCCGCCGGGGCGGCGATCGACAAGCTGATCGGCGACGCCGGCGGGCCGGCCTGGGACGCCGAGGGCTTCGCCGCCCTGCGCGAGAAGGTCCGCGCCGACCTGGTGGACACCGTGGTCGAGGTGATGGACCGGGTGCGCCGGGTGCTCGCCGCCGCGCACGCGGTGGAGCAGCGGCTCGGCAAGACCCAGAACCTGGCCGTGGTGGCGGCGCTGGCCGACATCCGGGCCCAGCTCACCGGCCTGGTGCACGCCGGCTTCGTCACCGAGACCGGGTACGCGCGCCTGCCCGACCTGCTGCGCTACCTCACGGCGGTCGAGCGGCGGCTGGACCGGCTGCCCGGCAACCCGCAGCGCGACAAGCAGCAGCAGGACCGGATCGCGGTGGTGCAGAAGGAATACCGGGACATGCTCGCCGCGCTGCCGCCGAGCCGACGGCAGTCGGCGGCGGTCCGGCAGATCCGCTGGATGATCGAGGAGCTGCGGGTGAACGTCTTCGCCCAGGCCCTGGGCACCCCGTACCCGGTGTCGGAGCAGCGGATCTACCGCGCGATGGACGACGCCGAGGGCAGGTAGTCCCCGTGCGATCGGGCGACGCCGGTGTTCGTCTCCGCGACGGCCGCCGGGTGAGCCCGGCGGGGGCAGCGCGCCGACGTGGGCGGCCCGCCGGGCGCGGCTGAGCCGGGCGGGTCAGCGCGCCGACGCGGACGCACCGCGCAGCACCCGCAGCAGCACCGGCGGGGAGAGCAGCCGCGCCGGCGGGTCGACGAGGTTGAGCACCCGCAGGAACGCCGCGCCCAGCGCCGCGTCCCGGGCCGCCGCGGCGTGCAGCCGGCCGACGTACGCGTTGACCAGGCGCACCCGCGGCGAACGCCGACCGGGCACCTCGGGGAAGCGCAGGTCGGTGCCGACCGCGATGGACCACGGCCCGTCGATCAGGCGACCCGCGCCCCGGAAGAAGCCCCGGGCGAGCCGGTCCGGCCGCCGCCGGACCAGCCGGCGCAGCAACAGCGCCTCCAGCGCGGCCACGGTCATCCCCTGCCCGTAGACCGGGTTGAAGCTGCACAACGCGTCGGCCACCACGAGGTAGCCGGCCGGGAAGCGGCGCAGCCGCTCGTAGCGGCGCCGCACGCTGGCCGGGTACCGCATCGTCACCGGCGGGCTCGCCGGCCGCGCCGTACGTAGCAGCTCGGCGATCTGCGGGGCGGCGAGGCGGTCGGCGAAGGCGGCCATCCCCTCGTCGTCGGCCGGCGGCTCCTCGCCGAGCATGCCGCTGAGCGCCACCGCGAACCGGTCCTGTTCCTGCACAGCGACGATGCCGCCCCACGGCTGGCCGGGCACGGCGTTGGTGAGCGCGCCGAGCAGCCCCTCCAGGTGGTGCGGCTCACGCCGGTAGGTGCGGGTGACGTAGGTGACCCCGATCCGGACCCGGTCCTCGGGCGCCGGCCGGTAGCCCAGCTCGGCCAGCCACACGGGGCTGCGGCTGCCCCGGCCGCCGGCGTCCACCACCAGGTCGGCCTCGACGGTGTGCGGCTCCCCGTCGCGGGGGCGCAGCCGCACGCCGGTGACCCGGCGCCGGTCGGCGGTGGTGGTGAGCCCCTCCGCCTCGCAGCCCGACACGATCCGGACCCCGGGCAGGGCGGCGACCCGCCGCCGGACCACCTGTTCCAGCAGCGGCCGGCTGACCCCGAAGCCGAGCAGCGGCGACGGCGCGCGCCGCATCCGGTGGCCGTCGTTGTACCAGTGGACCTGCTCGTGCAGGTCGACCGTGGGCACGCCGTTCGCGGTCAGCTCGGCGGTGATGCCGGGCAGCAGTTCCTCGAACGCCTGCCGGCCCCGGGCCAGCAGGACGTGCAACTGCCGCCCCTGCGGCACGCCCCGGCGGCTGGCCGCCCGCTCGGGCAGCACATCGCGGTCGACGAGGGTGACCCGGTCGTACGCCTCGGTGAGTGCGCGGGCGACCAGCAGGCCGCCCATGCTGGCGCCGATCACCACGGCGCTGCCGGTTGCCATGCGGGCAGCGTAGGTCGACCGCCGGCCGGGATTCGCCTTCCGCCTTGCGCACCCGAGGTCGTCTTGCCGACGGGTTGTCCCGGCGGGTCAGAGCGGCTCGACGCCGGGCGGCAGGTCGCCGTCGGCGGTGGCGTCGCGGACGTACTCCAGCAGTATCCGGCGCAGCTCCCGGCCGGCGTGGGTGGGCACCACGTCGCGGCGCCGGGCGACCGCGATGGTCCGCCGGACGCCCGGCGGGGCCAGCCGGGTGACCCGGACGCCGGTCCGGCGGGCCACCACGATCCCGGGCACCAGCGCGATGCCCAGCCCGGCCTCGACGAAGCTCAGCACGGCGTCCATCTCGCCGCCGTCGACCGCGATGGTGGGCTCGAAGCCGGCCTCCCGGCAGGCCTGGATGGTGGCGTCGCGCAGGTCGTAGCCCTCCCGGAACATCACCATCGGCTGGTCGCGCAGGTCGCCGATGCGCAGCTGGCCGGCGTCGGGGGCGACCGGCAGCTCCTCCACCGAGGCGACCACCAGGCTCTCCCGCAGGATCGGGTCCGCGCGCAGCCCGGGATCGGTGCCCTGCGCCGGCATGATGATCAGCGCCAGGTCGAGGTCGCCGCGGAGCAGGTCGCGGACCAGGTCCTGCGAGCCGCTCTCCTCCACCCGCAGGTCGACGGTGGGGTGGGCGTCGCGGAACCGGCGCAGCACCGGCGGGGCGAGCGAGGTGGCCAGGCTGGGGGTGGCGCCGAGCCGGACCCGGCCGCGCCGCAGGCCGACCAGCTCCTGCACCTCGCGGGTCGCCGTGTCCACGTCGGCGAGGATCCGCTTGGCCAGCGGAAGCAGCACCTCCCCCGCCGCGGTCAGCGCGATGTTGCCCCTTACCCGTTCGAAGAGGGGGGCGCCGAGGGCGTCCTCCAGGGCGTGAATTTGCTTACTCAAGGAGGGTTGCGTGATGCCCACCAGATCGGCAGCTTGGGTGAAATGTCGGACTTCGGCGACCGCGACGAAGTACTTCAGCTGATGGAGCTGCATCTACATAGCCTATAGCTATCAAGACTGCGAGGTCGATGCATTGGACGACTGATCCATGTGCTCCTAGCGTCGATCGGGTGGTAGTCACGAGAACTCGGTCGCCCATCCGCTCCAACGTCGGCCTCAAGGCCGTCATGGCGGTGACGGGCATCATCCTGGTGCTGTTCCTCATCCTGCACATGCTCGGCAACCTGAAGGTGTTCACGGGGGAGACCTCGTTCGACCACTACGCGCATTGGCTGCGCGACATCGGCAAGCCGATGCTGCCGGGCGTCTGGTTCCTGTGGATCCAGCGCGGCGCGCTGACCGTCGCCGTCGTGGCGCACATCGCCGCCGCCACCGCCCTGGCCCGGCGCTCCCGCGCCGCCCGCCCCGTCCGGTACGCGCACCGCCCGAAGGTCCAGGGCAGCTACGCGGCCCGCACCATGCGCTGGGGCGGGGTGATCATCCTGCTCTTCGTGATCTACCACCTGCTCGACCTGACCACCGGCCACCTGAACCCGGTCGGCGACCCGACGAAGCCGTACGCCAACGTCGTCGCCGACTTCGCGCCGGAGCGCTGGTACGTCACGCTCTTCTACACCCTGGCGATCGTCGCGCTGGGCTTCCACCTGCGGCACGGGGCGTTCAGCGCGTTCCGCAGCCTGGGGCAGCAGACCCCGAAGGGCGAGCGCCGGGCGCGCACCGCCGCGCTGGTCTTCGCCGTCGCGCTCTGCGCCGGCTTCCTGGTGGTCCCGTTCGCCGTACTCACCGGATTGGTGTCCTGACATGGATCTCTACACCGAGGGCGACCCGATCGCCGACACCAAGGCTCCCGAGGGCCCGATCGAGACCCGCTGGGACCGCCGCCGCTTCGAGGCCAAGCTGGTCAACCCGGCCAACCGCCGGAAGATGACCGTGATCGTGGTCGGCACCGGCCTGGCCGGCGGCTCGGCCGCCGCCACGCTCGCCGAGCAGGGCTACCGGGTCAAGTCCTACTGCTACCAGGACAGCCCACGCCGGGCGCACTCCATCGCCGCGCAGGGCGGCATCAACGCCGCCAAGAACTACCGCAACGACGGCGACTCCGTGCACCGGCTCTTCTACGACACCGTCAAGGGCGGCGACTTCCGGTCCCGGGAGTCGAACGTGCACCGGCTGGCCGAGGTCTCGGTCAACATCATCGACCAGTGCGTCGCCCAGGGCGTCCCGTTCGCCCGCGAGTACGGCGGCCTGCTGGACACCCGCTCCTTCGGCGGCGCGCAGGTGCAGCGCACCTTCTACGCCCGGGGCCAGACGGGTCAGCAGCTGCTGCTCGGCGCGTACCAGGCGCTGGAGCGGCAGATCGGCCTCGGCAACGTCGAGATGAACGCCCGGCACGAGATGCTGGAGCTGATCGTCGTCGACGGCAAGGCCCGGGGCATCGTCGTCCGGGACATGGTCACCGGCGAGATCACCACGGAGTTCGCGGACGCGGTCGTGCTCGCCTCCGGCGGCTACGGCAACGTCTTCTACCTCTCCACCAACGCCAAGGGCTGCAACGTCACCGCCACCTGGCGGGCACACCGCAAGGGCGCGTACTTCGCCAACCCCTGCTACACGCAGATCCACCCGACCTGCATCCCGGTCTCCGGCGACCACCAGTCGAAGCTGACCCTGATGAGCGAGTCGCTGCGCAACGACGGCCGGGTCTGGGTGCCCAAGGCCAAGGGCGACACCCGCAGCCCGAAGGACATCCCCGAGGACGAGCGGGACTACTACCTGGAGCGGATCTACCCCTCCTTCGGCAACCTGGTCCCCCGGGACATCGCCTCCCGCGCCGCCAAGAACGTGTGCGACGAGGGACGCGGCGTCGGCCAGACGGGGCTCGGCGTCTACCTGGACTTCGCCGACGCGATCAACCGGCTCGGCCGCAAGGCCATCGAGGCCAAGTACGGCAACCTCTTCGAGATGTACGAGCGGATCACCGGCGAGGACCCGTACGAGGTCCCGATGCGGATCTACCCCGCCGTGCACTACACGATGGGCGGCCTCTGGGTCGACTACGACCTCCAGTCGACCATCCCGGGCCTGTTCGTGGTCGGCGAGGCGAACTTCTCCGACCACGGCGCGAACCGGCTCGGCGCCTCGGCGCTGATGCAGGGCCTGGCCGACGGCTACTTCGTGCTGCCGAACACCATCGCCAACTACCTGGCGGCCGGGCCGTTCGACAAGGTCGACGCCAGCCACCCGGCGGCCGTGCAGGCGCGTGCCGACGTCGAGGACCGCATCCAGCGGCTGCTGGCGGTCGACGGCGACCGGACCGTCGACTCGTTCCACCGCGAGCTGGGCCAGATCATGTGGGAGCACTGCGGCATGGAGCGCAGCGCGACCGGGCTGCGCAAGGCGATCGACGAGATCCGCGCCCTGCGCGACCAGTTCTGGCAGCGGGTCCGGGTGCCGGGCAACGGCGAGGGGCTCAACCAGTCGCTGGAGAAGGCCGGCCGGGTGGCCGACTTCTTCGAGCTGGCCGAGCTGATGTGCATCGACGCCCTGCACCGCGAGGAGTCCTGCGGCGGCCACTTCCGGGCCGAGCACCAGACGCCCGACGGCGAGGCGGAACGCGACGACGAGCGGTTCGCGTACGTCGCGGCCTGGGAGTTCACCGCCACCGGCGAGCCCTCGGTGCTGCACAAGGAAGACCTGAAGTTCGAATACGTCCACCCCACGCAGCGGAGCTACAAGTGAACCTGACCCTGCGCATCTGGCGCCAGTCCGGCCCCGAGGACAAGGGTCGGATGGTGACCTACAAGGTCGACGACGTCTCCCCGGACATGTCGTTCCTGGAGATGCTCGACGTACTCAACGAGCGGCTGATCCTCGCCGGCGAGGAGCCGGTGGCGTTCGACCACGACTGCCGCGAGGGCATCTGCGGCATGTGCGGCCTGATGATCAACGGCAACGCGCACGGGCCGCAGCGCGGCACCACCGCCTGCCAGCTGCACATGCGGCAGTTCTCCGACGGCGACACGATCGACATCGAGCCGTGGCGGGCCCGGGCGTTCCCGGTCATCAAGGACCTGGTGGTCAACCGGGGCGCGTTCGACAAGATCATCGCGGCCGGCGGCTACATCACCGCGCCGACCGGCAGCGCCCCCGAGGCACACTCCACCCCGGTCGCCAAGGCCAACGCCGACGCCGCCTTCGAGGCGGCCGAGTGCATCGGTTGCGGCGCCTGCGTGGCCGCCTGCCCCAACGGCTCCGGCATGCTCTTCACCGCCGCCAAGATCACCCAGCTCTCGCTGCTGCCGCAGGGCCAGCCGGAGCGCTACACCCGGGTGATCGGCATGGTCGACGCGCACGACGAGGCCGGCTTCGGCGGCTGCACCAACGCCGGTGAGTGCACCGTGGTCTGCCCGAAGGGCATCCCGCTGAACACGATCGGCCGACTCAACCGCGACTACCTGATGGCCACCTCGAAGCGGGGCGACAACACCCCCGGAGCCTGACCCTTCCGGCAGCACGCCGACGGCGGGCCGTCGCACCCCTGCGGGTGCGGCGGCCCGTCCCTCTCCGGCGCTCGCCTGCCCGACACCCCCTCGCGGCCCGTCCCCTCGCGGCCCGTCCCCGCGCAGCCCGTCCCCGCGCAGCCGTTCCCTCGTGGTCGGTCCGTCAGCCCGCCTCGCGGCCGGTCCCGTCGGCCCGCCGGCCCGGCCCGGCGATCGCCCCCGAGCCGCCAACGCCCCTCGCCGACGGCGGGACGCCCGTCGACCGCCTTCAGCGCCGGGCCGGTTCCATCGAGCCGGTTCGGCCGGATGGGCAACCTCGCCGGCACTGTCGAGCTGCCCCGTCCATAGGACCGCCGCCGTCCCGGCCGCCGTCCCGGCCACAACACCACTGCCGAGCCCCGCCGACGTCACGCCCGCAGCCCCACTACCGACACCCACCGCCACGCCCGCAGCAACAGCGCCGGTGCCCCCGCCGCCACGCCGGCAACACCCCGCCAGGCCGCCCGTCGTCACGCCCCGACACCGGCGCGCTCCGTCGCCGGCGCCCGGTCGCATCCGGCCCGGCCGCCTCATCCCCGGCGCAGTTCGACAGCGACCGCACTGCCCAACACCGCCAGCCACGCTGCCCCGCCCGGCGGGGCAGCTCGACAGCGTCCATGTCCGACCGCCAGCCACGGCCCCCGCCGGCTCAAGCCCCGGTTCAAGCCGGCGTGGGCGGGTAGCAGTCCACCGGAGGACGCGAGAGGGGACGTCGGGACATGAAGGCACTGACCTGGCAGGGCAAGCGGGACGTACGGGTCGAGAAGGTGCCGGATCCACGGATCGAGGAGCCGACCGATGCGATCGTCCGGATCACCTCGACCGCCATCTGCGGCTCCGACCTGCACCTCTACGAGGTGCTCGGGCCGTACCTCAAGCCCGGCGACGTCCTCGGCCACGAGCCGATGGGCATCGTCGAGGAGGTCGGCCCGGGGGTGACCCGGCTCAAGCCGGGCGACCGGGTGGTGGTGCCGTTCAACATCTCCTGCGGCACCTGCTGGATGTGCCAGCGGCAGCTCTACGCCCAGTGCGAGACCACCCAGGTGACGTCCGAGGGCAAGGGCGGCGCGCTGTTCGGCTACACCTCGCTCTACGGCTCGGTGCCCGGCGGGCAGGCGGAGTACCTGCGGGTGCCGCACGCCCAGTTCGGCCCGATCAAGGTGCCGGAGACCGGGCCCGACGAGCGGTGGCTCTACCTGTCCGACATCCTGCCGACGGCGTGGCAGGCGGTGAAGTACGCGGACACCCCGCGCGGCGGCACCCTCGCCGTCTTCGGGCTCGGCCCGGTCGGCCAGTTCTGCGCGCGCGTCGGCCGGCACCTCGGCGCCGACCGGGTGATCGGGCTGGACCTGGTTCCGGAGCGGCTGGCGATGGCGCGCCGGCACGGCATCGAGGTGCTCGACGTGCGCGAGCTGGACGACGTGCCCGGTGCGCTGATCGACCTGGTGGACGGGCGCGGCCCCGACGCGGTGATCGACGCCGTCGGCATGGAGGCGCACGGTGCTCCCCTCGGCAAGCTCGCCCAGACCGCCGCCGGGCTGTTGCCCGACAAACTCGCCCAGGCCATGACCGACAAGGTCGGCGTCGACCGGCTCGTCGTGCTCAAGGCGACGCTCAAGGCGGTCCGGCGCGGTGGCACCGTCTCCATCTCCGGGGTGTACGGCGGCGAGGTGGACCCGATGCCGCTGATGGAGATGTTCGACCGGGGCATCCAGGTGCGGATGGGCCAGTGCCACGTGCGTCGGTGGACCGACGAGATCATCCCGCTCCTCTCCGACGACGACCCGCTGGGCGTGGCGGACCTGCGCACCCACCGGGTGCCGCTGGCGCGGGCGCCGCAGGCGTACGAGATGTTCCAGAAGAAGCGGGACGGCTGCGTCAAGGTCGTGCTCGCGCCGTGAGCCGGACGGTGGTCGTCACCGGCGCGACCAGCGGCATCGGCCGGGCGAGCGCGTCGTGGGATCACCGGCGTCGATCGTTTCGCCTAGGGTGGTGGGCCGGAGAGCACGGCCGACCACCACGACGGGAGAGACGATTGACCATCCGGGTGAACCGCAGGACCGCGCTGGGACTCGGCACGGTGGCCACCGCCGGGACGGTGCTCGGCGCCGCCGCGCCGGCGTCCGCCGCCCCCGAGGTCACCGAACCGGCTCCGGCCACACCCCGGCAGGCCGCCCGTCGGGTCGCCGCGAGTTACGCGCGGGAGACCGACCGCGCCGGCGGCAACTGGCAGGCGTACGTCAGCGTCGCCGATCCGGCCGGCGAGCCGGCGGTGGCGGTGGCCGACGAGCCGGACCGGCGGATCGAGGCGTACAGCGTCAACAAGATCGCGGTGGCGACGGCGGTGCTGGACAAGGTCGACCGGGGGCTGCTGACGCTCGACCAGCGGGTCGAGGTCACCGCCGCGATCGTGGTGCCCGGCGGGGACGGCATGTTCAGCCTGGACGGCGCCTACCCCAGCTCGGTGACGCTCGGCCACGCGCTGGCCAACCTGTTGACCGTCTCCGACGACACGGCGGTGCGGCTGTGCGGCCTGGTCTGCCCCGCCGCCGAACTCAACCAGATCCTGCGGGACAAGGGCTTCCCGAACACGCAGGTGCAGCCGGTGGCCAACCCGAACCGGTTCTTCCTCGGCACCAGCACCCCCCGGGAGACCCACGACCTGCTGCGCGCCCTGGTCGGCGGCACCCTGCTCTCGCCGGCCGCCACGGCCTTCGTGCTGCGGCTGCTGCGCGCCCCCGTCGCGTACACCGACGGGGTCCGGCGCGTCATGTCCTCGGCCGAGCGGGCCCGGATCGCCACCAAGGCCGGCTGGTTCGCCGACGCCCGGCACGAGGCCGGGGTGATCTTCGACGCGGCCGGTGCGCCCCTGCTGACGTACGCCCTCTTCGCCGACGGGCAGGCCGGCGCCGACGACTACGGCGCCACCCATCCCGCCGTCGAGGCCCGGGCCCGCATGGGCCGGCGTTTCCTCGCCGCGGTCGACCGCCTCACCGGCGCGGGCGCGACCCACCGTCCGGCCGTGCAGCGGCCCAGCAACGGCGGCTGAGCCGCCGCGCGGCGCGGGTGGCCCCGGCGGGGGCCACCCTGACCGCCCGCAGACCCGCCGGAGACCCGGCTACCGTGTACGACGGGACACGGCGGAGGGACGGCGATGGGCGCACCAGCGGAACGCGCGGGACTCGACCAGGCGTTGGGGCGCCAGCTGCGCGGGGCGGCCGGGCTGGCCGCGCTGGCCGGGCTGGCGTGGGTGGCCCGGGACGTGCCGGCGGCGCTCGGCGGCCGGCTCACCGGCGCGCGGGCGGAGCGGGCGGCGCGCTCGCCGCAGTTCCGCGACGGCACCTTCCACAACCCCGGCGGCACCCGCTCGATGGCCGGCGCGCCCGATCGGGGCCTGATCCGTGAGTTGATCTTCGGCAAGCAGAAGCGCCGCCCGAGCGCTCCCGTGCCGCTGCTGCGCCCGGGCGCCGCCCCGGCCACCGACGTCACGCGCGAGCTGAACGTCGTCTGGTACGGCCACGCCTCCGCGCTGATCGAGATCGAGGGCCGCAAGGTGCTGCTCGACCCGGTGTGGAGCGAGCGGTGCTCGCCATCGGCCCGGGTCGGCCCCCGCCGCCTGCACGAGATGCCGGTCCGCCTCGACGAGCTGCCCCCGGTCGACGCGATCCTGATCTCGCACGACCACTACGACCACCTCGACATGGCGACCGTGCGGGCGCTGACCGACCTCCAGTCGGCGCCGTTCCTGGTGCCGCTCGGGGTGGGCGCGCACCTGGACCGCTGGGGCGTCCCGGCGGCGCGGATCGTCGAGCTGGACTGGTCCGAGAGCCACCGGGTGGCCGGGCTGGAGATCACCGCCACCGCCGCCCAACACTTCTCCGGCCGGGGCCTGCGCCGCGACGGCACGCTGTGGGGCTCCTGGGTGGTGGCCGGCGCGCACCGGAAGGTCTTCTACACCGGCGACTCCGGCTACTTCGACGGCTACGCGGCGATCGGCGCGGAGCACGGGCCGTTCGACGTCACGCTGATGCAGATCGGCGCGTACGACCGGGCCTGGCCGAGCATCCACATGTTCCCCGAGGAGGCCGTCGCCGCCCACCTCGACCTGCGCGGCGGGCTGCTCCTCCCCGTGCACTGGGCGACGTTCAACCTCGCCCTGCACGACTGGTCGGAGCCGGTGGACCGGATCTGGGCCGAGGCGAAGGCCCGCGACGTGCGGCTCGCCGTGCCCCGCCCCGGCGAGCGGGTGGTGGTGGACGAACCGCCGGCCGTCGACGGCTGGTGGCAGGCCGTCGCCTGAGCGTCCTCAGAGGACGAACGCGTCGGTCCAGAGCGCGCCGGAGCGGCCCGACAGGGAGTCCAGCATGGCGACCGCCTGGCTGTCGGTGAGCTGGGCGACGAAGTCGACGATCGCCCGGCCGCGGGCCTTGCCGAGCCGGTCCGGCGTACGCGGGTGCAGCTCCGCCTCGGCCAGCTCCACCAGGTCGTGCAGGCGGCGCGGCAGCCGGGACTCCTCCTCGGGGTCGAGCAGCCAGTCCAGCAGTGCCTCCACCAGGGTGCCCAGCAGCCGGGCCTGCCCGCGCTGGTGCAGGGCCAGGTCGGGCCGGGCCAGCACGAACCGGTGGTGGACGAACTTGAGCACCTGCACCTCGTGCCACTGCGCCGGGGCGAGCAGCACGTGGCCGGAGCGGACCGAGGGCTGCTCGACCACCGTGATCGCGTCGACGAAGCGGGTGGTCCAGCGGGCGGAGAAGCGGGCCACGTACTGCTCCGCCTCGATGGAGCCGTCGAAGGGCATCGCCAGCAGCCCCTCCACCAGCTCCTCGCGGACGTGCTCGACGGCGGCGGCGAACGCCTCGTCGTCGGCGATCCAGGCGTCCTTGCGGTGCAGTTGCCGGCGCAGCCGCTCGATCGCCGAGCCGGGCCGGCGGGCCGCGGCGGTCAGGGCCGCGTCGGTGATGGCCCGGAAGTGCCCGCTCTCGCGCTGCCAGGCCATCAGCTCGGCGGAGACCGCGCCCTGCTGGAGCACCCCGACGCGGTAGAAGTCCTCCACGTCGTGGATCGCGTACGCGATGTCGTCCGCCGTGTCCATCACCGACGCCTCGACGGTCTGCTGCCAGTCCGGAATCCGGCCGACGAACGGCTCCCGTGCCTGCCGCAGGTCGTCGACCTCCGTCCGGTACGCGCCGAACTTCGAGGAGCCGCTGCCGGGGTCGTCGGGCGGCGGGGTGGCGCCGCGCGGCGGCGGGTCCAGCAGCCGGGGGTGCGGGTCCGGGTGGTCCAGGCGCGTCCACGGGTACTTCAGCATGGCCGCCCGCACCGCCGCCGTGAGGTCCAGGCCGGTGGTCGCCGCGCCGCGGATCTCGGTGCTGGTGACGATCCGGTACGACTGGGCGTTGCCCTCGAAGCCGTCGGTGAGCCCGAGCCGCTGCCGGGCCAGCCGGTCCAGCACCCGCTCCCCCAGGTGCCCGAACGGCGGGTGGCCGAGGTCGTGCGCGAGGGCGGCGGCCTCCACCACGTCCGGGTCGCAGCCGCCGAGCTTCTCCAGCAGGTCGCGGTGCTCGCCGTCGGCCGTGAGCCGCTCGGCGATCGCGCGTGCCACCTGGGCGACCTTGAGGCTGTGGGTCAGCCGGTTGTGCACCAGCAGGCCGGAGCCGCCGGGGCTGACCACCTGGGTCACACCGTTCAGCCGGGCGAAGAACGGCGAGGCCACGATCCGGTCCCGGTCGGCCCGGAACGGGCTAGCGGCGAGGTCGCCGAGGGCCCGGGCGCTGCCGCCGAAGAGCCGCCGGGCCCGCGGGTCCGCGGGAGGTTCCATGATCGCCACGCTAGCGCAGCGTGGGCCGGAACGGCGCACGCCCGCCGGTTCGGTAGCCGGCGGCGCACCGGCCACGGCGTCGCGGGCGAGGCGGGTGTAAGGAAGGGCCCCTTCCTCTACCCCAGGCGATAACAAGGTGCCCTTCCTTACACCCGACGCGCCGGGGCGGGGGCGGCGACGGCAGTCGGTGGGGGCCGGCAGAATGCTCAGCGGAACCCACACCGAAGGCGGATCGAGATCGTGACCCTCTCTGTTCATCAGCGGATCGCCGAGGAGCTCGGCGTCGCCGAGCGTCAGGTACGGGCGGCCGTGGAGCTGCTCGACGGCGGCGCCACCGTGCCGTTCATCGCCCGCTACCGCAAGGAGGCCACCGGCCTGCTCGACGACACCCAGCTGCGCACCCTCGAGGAGCGGCTGCGCTACCTGCGCGAGCTGGACGAGCGGCGCGCGGCGGTGCTGGAGTCGATCCGCGGCCAGGGCAAGCTCGACGAGGCCCTGGAAGCGCAGATCATGGCGGCCGACTCGAAGTCCCGCCTGGAGGACATCTACCTGCCCTACAAGCCCAAGCGGCGGACCCGGGCGCAGATCGCCCGCGAGGCGGGGCTGGAGCCGCTCGCCGAGTCGCTGCTGGCCGACCCGTCCCGGGACCCCCGCGAGGCCGCTGCCGGCTACGTCGACGCCGACAGGGGGGTCGCGGACCCCGCCGCCGCCCTGGAGGGCGCCCGGGCCATCCTCATCGAGCGGTTCGCCGAGGACGCCGACCTGATCGGCACGCTGCGCGAGCAGATGTGGTCGCGGGGCCGGCTCGTCTCGCGGGTACGCGACGGGCAGGAGTCGGCCGGCGCGAAGTTCGCCGACTACTTCGACTTCGCCGAGCCGTACCCGAAGCTGCCCTCGCACCGGATCCTCGCCATGTTCCGGGGCGAGAAGGAGGGCGTGCTCGACCTGACCATGGAGCCCGAGGAGGGCGGCGAGGCCGACGCGGCGCCCACCGGGCCGAGCCGCTACGAGGCGGCGATCGCCGGCCGGTTCGGCGTCACCGACAAGGGCCGGCCGGCCGACCGGTGGCTGGCCGACACGGTGCGCTGGGCCTGGCGCACCCGGATCCTCATCCACCTCGGCGCCGACCTGCGGATGCGGCTGTGGCAGGCGGCCGAGGAGGAGGCGGTGCGCGTCTTCGCCACCAACCTGCGCGACCTGCTGCTCGCGGCGCCCGCCGGCACCCGGCCCACGATGGGGCTGGACCCGGGCCTGCGCACCGGCGTGAAGGTCGCCGTGGTGGACGCCACCGGCAAGGTGGTCGCCACCGACACGATCTACCCGCACGAGCCGCGCCGCCAGTGGGACGCCTCGATCGAGACCCTGGCCCGGCTCGCCGGCGCGCACGGCGTCGAGCTGGTCGCCATCGGCAACGGCACCGCGAGCCGGGAGACGGACAAGCTGGCCGGGGAGCTGATCAAGCGGCACCCGCAGCTCAACCTGACCAAGGTGGTGGTCTCCGAGGCAGGGGCGTCGGTCTACTCCGCGTCCGCGTACGCCGCCCAGGAGCTGCCCGGGCTGGACGTCTCGCTGCGCGGCGCGGTCTCCATCGCGCGCCGCCTGCAGGACCCGCTCGCCGAGCTGGTCAAGATCGACCCGCGGTCGATCGGCGTCGGCCAGTACCAGCACGACCTGTCGGAGGTGAAGCTCTCCCGGTCGCTGGACGCGGTGGTCGAGGACTGCGTCAACGCGGTCGGGGTCGACGTCAACACCGCCTCCGCGCCGCTGCTGACCCGGGTGTCGGGCATCGGCGCCGGGCTGGCGGAGAACATCGTGCTGCACCGCGACGCCAACGGGCCGTTCCGCACCCGGGCCGAGCTGAAGAAGGTCCCCCGGCTCGGGCCGAAGGCGTTCGAACAGTGCGCGGGCTTCCTGCGCATCCCGGGCGGCGACGACCCGCTGGACTCGTCCAGCGTGCACCCGGAGGCGTACCCGGTGGTGCGCCGGATCCTGGCCAGCACCGGGCAGGACGTGCGCTCC
Source organism: Micromonospora sp. NPDC047730 (assembly GCF_043204765.1). Lineage (NCBI taxonomy): Bacteria > Bacillati > Actinomycetota > Actinomycetes > Micromonosporales > Micromonosporaceae > Micromonospora > Micromonospora sp. NPDC047730. The sequence continues at coordinate 50,472 of NZ_JBIDCU010000014.1, forward strand.
CTGATCGGCAGGAGCACGATCCTGCGCGGGCTGCGGGCCACCGACTTCGTCGACGACACCTTCGGCCTGCCCACCGTCACGGACATCCTCGCCGAGCTGGAGAAGCCGGGCCGCGACCCCCGGCCGGAGTTCCGCACCGCCACCTTCGTGGAGGGCGTGGAGAAGATCAGCGACCTGACGCCGGGGATGGTGCTGGAGGGCGTGGTCACCAACGTGGCCGCGTTCGGCGCGTTCGTGGACGTCGGGGTCCACCAGGACGGCCTCGTGCACGTCTCGGCCATGTCCCGGACGTTCGTGAAGGACCCGCGCGAGGTGGTCAAGTCCGGCGACGTGGTCCGGGTCAAGGTGCTCGACGTCGACGTGCCCCGCAAGCGGATCTCGCTCACCCTGCGGCTCGAGGACGACGCGGAGGCCGGCGCCGGGCGCGGCGGTCCGGAGGGTGGCCGCCGCGAGCGCGGCGGGCAGGGCGGGCCGCGCGGCGACCGGGGCAGCCGGGGCGGCGGTCACGGCGGCGGGCAGGGCGGCCGGGACCGCGGCGGGCAGGGCGGCCGGGACGGCGGCGGGCAGGGCGGGCGCGGCGGATCGCCGCAGCGGCAGGGCGGCCGGGGCGGCGCCGCGCCGGCAGCGGCCAACAGCGCCATGGCCGACGCGCTGCGCCGGGCCGGCCTGGCCTGAGGACACCCCGCCGGGCGGGCGCGAACGCGCACCGCCCGGCGGGCCCGCGGCCGGCGGGTGCAGCCGGTGGCGACCGCTGCCCGAGATCAGCGGACGGCCGGCGGCCGGCGCCGGGGACAGAGCCGGCAAGAACCCGGGCGACGGGCCGGCACCAGAACGGCGTCGGGCCGCCCCGCACCACGAATCGGCGGCGGGCGCCACGGATAGCGGAGCGGGCGCCACGGATAGCGGAGCGGGCGGCGCGGGAGCCACAGGTACCGGGGGCGGGCGGCGCGGCGTACCGTCGCGGTCGTGGACGAGGGTGACGGCCTGGAGTGGCGGGAGCGGCAGCGACGGGCGGTGCGGGCGCACGCGGCGGCCGACGAGCGGCGCCGGGCGGCCGAGCAGGCGGAGGCGGCGGAGCTCGTGGCCTGGTTCGTCGCCGAGGCGATCCGGCGCGGGCTGCCCACGGAACGGCTCACGGCCCGGGCCTACGACGGTCGCGGCCGCTACCGGACGCGGCTGCGCGGCTGGTACGTCGACCGGGCCCGGACCCGGGCGGTCGACGTGGACGGGCGCTTCCACCTGCTGACCGTGTCGGGCAGCCTGCGCGCCCGACTGCTCGGGGCCGAGCCGCAGCCCAGCCCGCCGCCGCTGATCGTCGGCGCGGGTGGCCGGGACGGCGAGTCCATCCCGCTGCGAACGCTGCTCACCCGCCGGCTGGACGGCGGTGACGAGGGGCCCTGACGGGGGGTCAGCGACGGGCCCGGTCTGGCCCGTGCCCGGGGCCGCGCCGGGCCAGGTACCACCACCATGACTGCTGCACCACCAGCGTGACCAGGCCGGCGAGCACGATCGCGCAGAGGTTGATCACCAACTGGAGGCCCGAGCCGGCCGCCTCGGGCCAGACGCCGTACGCGGCGGCGACAGCCACGTTCGCGGCGGCCGGCACCGTGGTCACCGAGATCAGCACCCCGACCAGGCTGCCGGACTTCTTCGAGGTCAGCGAGAGCATGCCGGCCACACCGGCGAGCAGGCCGACCACCCAGGAGAGCGCGTCCGGCCGCCAGATGAAGTCCGTGAGCGGGCGATCGGCCAACAGCATCCCGCGGTCGACCAGCCCGGCGGCGGTCAGCGCCCAGGTGCTGAGCACGGTGACCACCATGGCGACGAGGAAACCGACCACCAGCGCCTGCACCGACCGGGCGATGGCCGGTGGCCTGCGACGCAGCAGCGCCACGCAGAGCGCGGCCAGGGGGCCGAACTCGGGGCCGACGACCATCGCGCCGACGATGAGGATCGGCTGGTCGAGCAGGACGCCGATGCCGGCGAGCATGGTGGCGACGGTGATCAGCACGAGGTAGGTGGCGGACAGTTCCGTCTGCTCGCCGGTCTTGGCGGCGATCTCGTCCCAGACCACCGCGTCCGCGCCGCTGCCGGGCGCCGTCCGGGCCGCCCGGTCCGCCGCCGCGGAGATGGCCAGCTCCACGTCGTCGGCCGCGATGGCCCCGCGTGCCTCCACGCCGAGCTGCCGCAGGTCGCGCAGCACGCCGTCGGCGCTCTCCCGGACCACGTCGCAGAGGATGAGGTCGCCCTCGGGCTGGCGGGCGGCGCCGGCGAGCACGGCGAGATGGGTCACCCCGGGGTCGGCGGCCAGCAGCTCGGCCACCGCGGCGGACTGGTCCGGTGGAGCGATCACCCTCAGGTGCAGCACGGCCCTCCCCCTCGCCCTGTCGACGGTCGAGCACTCTACTGCCGGTCGGGCCGGATGGAAGGTCACGTCTTGGTAGCCGGCCGAGTCCTGACGGACGGTTGGGCGGTTGACCTGTCGGGATCAGGACCTGGTGTCGCGATTCCGCCCTCTTGACGCTTTCATGCCTGATACAACCTGTCTGTTCCATGATGACTCGATTGGCTGGGAGGTCGACACCGTGCATGGTTCCGTGAACGCGCCGGGGGATCTGGCGGAGCGGGCCCGACCGGAGGGCCTCAAGCGGGCCATCGACCTGGCGGCAGCCGTGGTGCTGCTGGTGCTGACCGCGCCGCTCGTCCTCGTGGTGGCGGCGCTGGTGGCCGCGGGGCTCGGCCGGCCGGTGCTGTTCCGGCAGCCGCGCGCCGGCCGGCACGGCCGGGTGTTCGAGCTGGTCAAGTTCCGCACCATGCTCCCGCCCGATCCGCGGCGGGGACGGGTGCGCGACGGGGACCGGCTGACGCCGCTGGGACGGTTCCTGCGCTCCACCAGCCTGGACGAGCTGCCGACGCTGTGGAACGTGCTGCGCGGCGACATGAGCCTGGTCGGCCCCCGTCCCCTGCTCACCCAGTACCTGCCGCGCTACTCCCCCACCCAGGCCCGCCGGCACGAGGTCAGGCCGGGCGTCACCGGACTGGCCCAGATACGGGGACGCAACAGCCTGGGCTGGGAGGAGAAGCTGGACCTTGACGTCTGGTACGTCGACCATCGCAGCCTGCGGCTGGACCTGTCGATCCTCGCCGCGACCGTCCGCACCGTGCTGCGCCGCGAGGGGATCTCCGCGGCGGGCTCGGCCACCGCGCCCGAGTTCCTCGGCACGCCCTCGCCCGTTCCCGCCGTGCCGGTCCGGGAGGCCAACCTGACCGTTCCCGCCGGAGGTGGCCGATGAGCCGGACCATCCACCTGTCCCCGCCCGACGTCGGGCCGCTGGAGGAGTCGTACGTCGTCGCGGCCCTGCGGTCCGGCTGGGTCGCGCCCGTCGGGCCGGACCTCGACGCGTTCGAGTGCGAGGTCGCCGCGCGGGTGGGCACCCGCGGGGCCGTGGCCGTGAGTTCCGGCACGGCCGCGCTGCACCTGGCGCTGCTCGGGGTGGGAGTCGGGCCCGGGGATGCCGTCATCGTGCCGACGCTGACGTTCGTGGCGACCGCGAACGCGGTCCGGTACGCCGGCGCACGACCGGTCTTCGTCGACTGCGACCCGCACACCGGCAACGTCGACGTCACCCTCGTCGCCGAGCTGATCCGAAACCTGACCTTCCGGGGCCAGCGTGTCGGGGCGGTCGTTCCGGTGGACCTCTTCGGCAGTTGCGTCGACTACACCGCGCTGCTGCCGGTCTGCGACGCGGCGGGCGCCCCGATCGTCGAGGACGCCGCCGAGGCCCTCGGCGCCACCCATCGCGGCCGGCCCGCCGGCTCCTTCGGCCGGGCGGGCATCCTCTCCTTCAACGGCAACAAGATCATGACCACGTCGGGCGGCGGCATGCTCGTCTCCGACGACACGGCCCTGCTGGCCCGGGCCCGTCACCTCGCCACCCAGGCCCGCGAACCGACGCCGCACTACGAGCACCGCGAGACGGGCTACAACTACCGGCTGAGCAACCTGCTCGCCGCGCTCGGCCGCGCCCAACTCGTCCGGCTGGACGGGATGATCGCCCGGCGCCGGCAGCTCCGCGACCGGTACGCCAAGCTCTTCGCCCCGGTCCCCGGCGTACGCCTGGTCGGCGTGGAGGACGCGGGCTCCAACTGCTGGCTGACGACGATCGTGGTCGATCCGAAGCGGTCCGGGTGGCGGGCCGCCGACCTGGCGGCCCACCTGGCCCTGCGGGACATCGAGACCCGACCGGTCTGGAAACCGATGCACCTGCAACCGGCGTACGCCGACGCCGAGCGTCTCGTCACCGGCGCGGCGGAGCGGTTGTTCGCCGACGGGCTGGCCCTGCCGAGCGGCAGTGTCCTGGACGAGGCGCAGATCGGCCGCGTCCTCGCCGCCGTGGACGAGTTCCTGACGGTGCGGGCGGGGGCGTCGACGGCGTGACGACTCCCCTGGTGGTCGTCGGCTGCGGTGGCCACGGCCGGGAGGTCCTGACGATCGCCCGGGCCACGGACGCCGCAGCCGGCCGGCGGCGCTGGCACCTCCTCGGGTTCGTCGACGACCGCCCGTCCGAGGAGAACCTGAAGCGGGTGCAGCGGCTCGACGTCCCCTACCTCGGCGGAGTCGCCTGGCTGCGCGACGCACCCCCGGAAACGCACCACGTCATCGGCATCGGCGACCCGCGCGTCCGGCGGGCCGTGGCGGGGCGCGTCGACGCGTACGGCGTGCCGGCGGCGAGCCTCGTGCACCCGGCGGCGACGATCGGGCCGGACACCGTGCACGGTCCCGGTTTCGTCGCCTTCGCCGGGGCCCGCGTCACCACGAACGTCACCGTCGGCCGGCACGTGCACCTCAACCAGAACGCCACCGTCGGCCACGACTGCACCCTCGCCGACTTCGTGTCGGTCAACCCACTCGCCGCCGTCTCCGGCGACTGCCACCTGGCGGAGGGGGTGCTCGTCGGCACGACCGCAGCCGTTTTGCAGGGCCTGCGGGTAGGCCGGCACAGCACCGTCGGAGCTGGCGCCTGCGTCGTCCGGGACGTGCCGGACGGCGTGGTCGTCAAGGGCGTACCCGCCCGTTGAACCGACACGGTCTCGACCCCTCGGGCAAAATTCGGTCACTAAGCCTGAAAACTCTCAAACATCGCTTTCGGGCATGTATCAAGTAAATGAGCCCAAAGCTCTTTCCGCCCTGCGGCGGAAGCGGTCGGAGACGGACAGGGAGCACATATGCCGCCGGAGACAGAGACGACCCGACTCAGCGAGCAGGGGTCACACCGGTCCAGGGCGCGCCGCCGGACCATCGGATTTCTCGCCACCGACAGCACCGCCTGGGTTTGCGGGTTCGTCGCCGCGGTCTGGTTCCGTTACGAGTTCGACCTGACGCCCGAGCAGCTCGCGCGCGCCGTCGCCTGCGGCGCCCTCGCCGCCGTCGTGCACGTGGCCGTCGCGGCGGTGCGCCGGATCTACTCCGGACGCCACCCGCTGGGCAGCCTCCAGGAGGTGCAGGGGGTCGCCGGCACCGCGGCCACCACCGCCGCGATCCTGCTGGTCGGGCTGCTCCCGGCCGGCGTGCGGCCGGTGCCGGCGAGCGCCCCGCTGGTCGGGGGCGCCCTGGCGCTGCTGTTCATGCTCGCCGCCCGGTTCACCTACCGGCATCGCCGGGACCTCGCCATGCGACCGGACGTCCGGTCCTCGAACCCGGTGCTGCTGTTCGGGCTCGGCGACGCCGGGCAGGGGCTGCTGCGGGCCATGCTCAGCGACCCGCGCGGGCGTTACCGGCCCGTGGGCGCCCTCGACGACGACCCCGACAAGCGGGACCTGCGCATCGGCGGAGTACGCGTGCTCGGCGGCCGGCGGGACGTCGCGGAGGCCGTCCGGCGTACCGGTGCGACGACCGTGATCTTCTCCGTCGCGAACGCCGACGCCGCGCTGATCCGGCAGATCCGGGAGGCCACGCTGCGTACCGGGGCGGCGTTCAAGGTGCTGCCCCCCGTCCGGGACCTCGTCGACCACCGGATCACCGTCACCGACGTCCGCGACGTGCAGATCGGCGACCTGCTCGGACGCCGGCAGGTGGTGGCCGACATGGCGATGAGCACCAGCGGGCTCACCGGCCGACGGATCCTGGTCACCGGCGCCGGCGGCTCCATCGGCTCGGAGCTGTGCCGGCAGGTGATGAAGGCGGACCCGGGCGAGCTGATGATGCTCGACCGCGACGAGTCGGCCCTGCACGCCCTCCAGATGTCACTGGCCGGCCGGGCCCTGCTGGACGGCCCCGAGCTGATCCTCGCCGACCTTCGGGACGACGAGGGGATCCGACGGATCATCCGCGAGCGCCGGCCGGAGGTCATCTTCCACGCCGCCGCGCTGAAGCACCTCACGCTGCTCCAGCGGCACCCCGGCGAGGCGGTGAAGACGAACGTCTGGGGCACGCTCTCCGTGCTCGACGCCTGCCGCGACGTCGCCCGGTTCGTCAACATCTCCACCGACAAGGCGGCCGACCCGATCAGCGTCCTCGGCTACTCGAAGCGGATCACCGAACGGCTGACCGCGCACGCCGCCTCCCGCTTCCCCGGCACCTTCCTCAGCGTCCGCTTCGGCAACGTGTTGAGCAGCCGCGGTTCGGTGGTGACGGCGTTCCAACGGCAGATCGAGCTGGGCCGACCGCTCACCGTCACGCACCCCGAGGTGACCCGCTACCTGATGACGGTGCAGGAGGCGGTGCACCTGGTGTTGCAGGCCGCCGAGATCGGCCGGGACGGGGAGGCGCTGGTACTGGACATGGGCGAGCCGGTCCGCATCGCCGACCTGGCGCAGCAGATGGCCGAGCAGGCGGACAGCAGCGTGCCGATCGTCTACACGGGGCTGCGGCCCGGCGAGAAGCTGCACGAGGACCTCTTCGGTGCCGGGGAGGTCGACACCCGGCCCCTGCACCCGCTGGTCTCGCACGTGGCGGTGCCCGCGCTGGACCCGATGGAGGTCAGCGGCCTCGACCCGTACGACGACCCCGAGAAGGTCGTCGCCCAGCTCGCCCAGCTCTGTTCCCACCCGACCGGACCTGTCCACGCCGCCCCGGTGCAGGTTCCGTTGTCCCGCTGAAGTCTCCCCGTGGACGCCGCCGGCCCGCCGGGTCGGCGGCGTCCACACGCCCCGGGTCTACGCGCCAGGCGCGGCGGGTCCTGTCGGCACGGGGCACGAGAAGGCCGGCGACCGGAGCTCCGGTCGCCGGCCCTGTCGTACCTCAGCGGCGGATGCCCGCCCAGTCGTGGTGCCGCCGAACGGTGGAGAGGATGAAGTCGACCACCCGACGGGAGGTGTCCGGGACCCGGTAGTCGACCGGGCACGGCACCCCCTGGGCGGCGACCTGGTCCACGGTCACCTCGACCGCCTCGACCACGCCCTGCGGGTCGAGCCCGGTCATGATGATCCCGCCGGCGTCCAACGCCTCGGGACGCTCGATCGACTCGCGCAGCGTCACGGCAGGGAAGCCGAGGATCGCGGCCTCCTCGCTGATCGTGCCGCTGTCGGAGAGCGTGCAGTAGGCCCTGGTCTGGAGGTGCACGTAGTCGAAGAGGCCGAACGGCTCGTGGAACGCGATCCCCTCCAGGGCGGTCGCGTCCGGCGCCAACGCCTCCAACCGCTTGCGGGTGCGCGGGTGCGTGGAGACCAGCACCGGATACCCCCACCGGTCACGGACCGCCCGGAGGCAGTCGAGCAGACGCTGGAGGCGGGCCGGCTGGTCGACGTTCTCCTCGCGGTGCGCGCTGACCACGAAGTACCGGCCGGGCGCGAGGTCGAGCTGCCGCAGGACGGCCGACGCGCCGATGTCCGACCGGTAGTGCTCCAGCACCTCCCGCATGGGCGAGCCGGTGTGCAGGATCCGGCGCGGGTGCAGCCCCTCGGCCAGCAGGTTGCGCCGGGCGTGCTCGGTGTAGACCAGGTTGAAGTCGGCGACGTGGTCGACCAGCCGCCGGTTCGTCTCCTCCGGGACGTTCAGGTCGAAGCAGCGGTTGCCGGCCTCCATGTGGTAGACCGGCACCCGCATCCGCCGGGCCATCAGTGCGGCGATGCAGCTGTTGGTGTCGCCGAGCACGAGCAGCGCGTCCGGCCGCGTCTCGGCGACGACCGCCTCCATACCGACCAGCACGCCGCCCAGCACGCGACCGAGCGACGAGGTGTCCACCCGCAGGAACCGGTCCGGCTCGCGCAGCCGCAGCTCCTTGAAGAAGACGTCGGAGAGCGTGCTGTCCCAGTTCTGCCCCGTGTGCACCAGCAGGTGCTCCACCGTGTCGTCGAGCCGGGCGATCACCCGGGACAACCGGATGATCTCGGGTCGGGTGCCGACCACCGTCATGATCCGGGTCATGCCCGTCCTCTCTCTGCTGCCAGCTTGCTCATGATGTCCTCGAACTGGTCCACGCCTACCCGCAGCGACATGCGCTCCTGATAGACGCGCCGGGCCCGCAGACCCAGCTCCGCCCGCGCCGCCGGGGACTCGGCCGCCGCGACGGAGAACCGCGCCGCGAGCGCCTGCCAGTCCCCCGGCGGGGAGACCAGACCGACGCCGGTCGAGCGGACCAGGGCCGCGGCGTCGCCGCCCACGGAGGCGATCACCGGGGCGCCGCAGGCCAGGGCGGCCTGCAGCTTCGAGGGGATGCTGCCGCGCAACGCGGGCAGGTCGCGCAGGCAGACGAGCTGCCAGTCCGCGGCGGCGTACAGCTCGGCCATCTGCTCGGCCGGGCGCCGGCCGACGAAGCGGACGTTGTCGGCACCGAGGTCTGCGGCGAGCCGTCGGGCGGCGTCCTCGTCCGCGCCGGAGCCGACCAGCACCAGGTCGATCCGGTCGCGGGCAGCGGCCGCCGCCCGGATCGCGGTCTCGATGCCCTGCAACAGGCCGATGTTGCCGGCGAACATCACCGTGCAGCGTCCACGGTGGCCGAGCGCCGCGCGGGCCGCGTCGGTGGCCGGCACCGGCCGGAACAGCGCGTCGTCGGTCCAGTTCCACACCACCCGGACCCGGGCCGGGTCCGCGCCACGGGCCACCACCAGATCGGCCATCGCCGGCGAGATCACCACGACGGCGCTGGCCATGCGGTACGTCGCGCGCATCAGCGCGGCGATCCCCCGCTGCAATGTCCGGCCGGCCCGGCCGGTCGGCGCCATGCCCGACCCGAGCACGGACTCCGGCCACAGGTCCTGCACGTGGAGCACGATCGGCGTACGCCGGGCCACGCGGGCGATCGCCGCCGCGGCGAACGAGGTGGGCGGCGGGTGGTAGACGTAGGTGACGTCGGCGCCGGCCAACCAACGGACGCCGCCCAGCGCGCTGCTGGCCCCGAAGGAGAGGTGGCTCAGCGCGCGCCGGGCGGCGGACGTGTCGTGGCTGGGGTAGGCGGGGACCCGCCGGACGGTGACCGGGCCGTCAGCCTCGGTGTGCCGCCAGCGTTGCCGCCAGCCCGGGTAGATGCGGCCGTGCGGGTAGCTCGGAAAGGTGGTGAGCACCCGCACCTCGTGGCCCCGCTCCGCCAGCTGGCGCGCCAGGTTGCCGGGGATGAACACCCCTTCCGGCGGATACCACTGGCTGACCAGGCCGATCCTCACGCGTCGACCACCGGCTGCTCCGACCGGGGACCCTCCACCGGCTCGGGCCAGGTGTCCGGCCGGCCCGGGTCGAACACCTCGTTCGTCCAGAACATGGTGACCAGCTCGTCCGATCCGGTGTTGACCAGCTTGTGCACCCACATGGTGGGCATGTCCACCAGCACCGGCTCGTCGCCGGAGACGGGAAACCGCACCACCTCGGTGTCGCCGACCCTGCGCAGGCTAATCTCGGCCGTGCCGTGCAGCACGACGAACCGCTCCATCTTGGCCAGGTGGAAGTGCTCGCCCCGGGTGATGCCGGGACGGGTCGTGGAGCAGAAGGTCTGGCCGCCTCCACCGTGCGCCTTGACCGTCTCGACCAGCTCGCCCCTGGTGTCGGCCCGACGCGGCAGCGCCAGCGGATAGTGCGCGGGGAAGCAGTGCGACCGGTACGTGTTGAACAGCCGGACGTCGTGCCGGTCCAGCAGAGCCGGGATCTCCCCCGTCCGGTAGGTGGCGGCGACGTCGGCGAGCCGGTCGGCGAGGGCCCGCACGCCGATCCGCAGCGCCGGCATGGCCGGATCCCACGATCCCCCGGCCGGAACGCCGACGAGTCGGGCCGCCGCGTCGGTGACGTGCACCAGGCTCAGCTCCCGGTCGGCGTGCACCTCCGGCCGGCCGCCCTCGGCGAGCAGCCGACAGAAGGTCGCGACCGCGGAGTTGTAGAACGGCCGCCCGTGCTCCCCGTACAGGTTCGGCAGCAGGACGTCGTCGACCGGCAGGCCCGTGTCGGCCAGGATGCCGGCGGCGGCGGCTTTCGCGTCGCCGTAGGGCGTGCCGTTGCCGGCCTGCACCGAGTTGGCGAAGACCACCGTCCCGGGCGGCGTCGGGCAGTGCTTGAGACCCTGCGCGAGCTGGGCCGCGAGCTGCACGTTGCCGGCGGACACGTCCGCCGGTTCGCCCCGGTTGACCCCGGCCAGGTGCAGCACCCGGTCGACCCCGCCGACCTTCGCCGCGACCCGCTGCGGGTCGGCCAGTTCTGCCCGGGTGACGACGACCGGCTCCGGCCAGCCGAGGACGCGCAGCAGCACCCGTACGTGCCAGCCCAGGAAGCCGCCGGCTCCGGTGACCGCGAGCCTCAGCATGCCAGCACCGGGTCCCGCAGGGCCAGCTCCGCGCGGACCGCCGGCAGCGTCTTCAGCAGCTCGATGATCTCCGGTACGCCCATCCGCGGCGCGTTCGCCGAGTTGAAGTCCTCCGTCGGCCCCGCACCCAGCTCGCCCTCGTCCACGTAGAGCGCGTAGTTCAGGTCGCGCGCGTCCAGCGGCACCCGGAGGAAGTCGCCGAAGTCGTCGGCCTGGGCGAGTTCCTCCCGGCTCGCCAGCGTCTCGTCCTGCTTCTCGCCGTGCCGTACGCCGATCACGTCGAGCTTGGCGGGCACGTCGAACAGCTCGCAGACCGCCTCGGCGAGGTCGCCGATGGTGCAGGCGGCGGCCTTGCGGATGAAGATGTCGCCGGGCCGGGCGTGCTGGAAGGCGTGCTCGACGAGCTCCACCGAGTCGGCCAGCGACATCAGGAACCGGGTCATTCCCGGGTCCGTCACCGTGGGTGCCCGGCCCGCCTTGATCTGCTCGATGAAGAGCGGGATGACCGAGCCGCGCGAGTACATGACGTTGCCGTACCGGACGCACGAGACCGTGGTGGCGCTGTTCGGGTTGTTCCGGGCGTGCGCCTGCGCCACCTTCTCCATCAGGGCCTTGCTCATGCCCATCGCATTGACCGGGTAGACGGCCTTGTCGGTGCTCAGCACGACCACCGAGCCGACCCCGTTGCGCTCCGCCGCCTCGATGACGTTGGCGCTGCCCAGGACGTTGGTACGCACCGCCTCCAGCGGGAAGAACTCGCACGACGGGACCTGCTTCAGGGCCGCCGCGTGGAAGATGTAGTCGATGCCCCGACTGGCCCGCAGGACCGAGTCGTAGTCGCGCACGTCCCCGACGTGGTAGCGGACCCGGTCGTCGCCGAGCAGCCGGCGCATGTCGTCCTGTTTGGCCTCGTCGCGGCTGAGCACCCGGACCTCACCGACGCCGCGGTCGAGGAGCCTGCGCACCATCGTCTTGCCGAAGGAACCCGTGCCGCCGGTGATGAGGACCCGGCGGCCGGTGGTCGAATACGTCACTGGTTGCTCCCCGTCTGGCTCGTAGCAGATCTTGTTGCCGGTGCGGCAGGTCAGCCGGCCCGCCGGCCACACCACGGGCAACGAGTCCAGGCAGCCGCAGAAACGCCCAAAACACTCAAAGAAGCACCGTCAAGCCCAAGAAGGTTGCCGCAGCCCTCGCTCCCCGGCCATGCGAGACAGTGACAGTACGAAATTCGTGAAAGTCCCAATCGGCACTACAGAACCTGGTAGGACTCAGACAGCGTCTTTCCCACGCATTTGTGGTCTCTGTTGGCGCCCCATCGGTGCACGTCGCCGCACCCCGACAGCCTCGCCAGACATAGGAGCACCATGCTCGACAGCAGTCCCGAGCCAGCACCGACAAAGGCGGGCTTCCCGCCCTTGGACGAGCCGTACGAGCCGGGTGGACGACTCGACATGAAAGCTCTGATCGCCGTCGAAGCACGGTTCGCCCGGACGCCGGATGGCGCGATCTGGACGCGAGAAGGGCCGGGGTACGGCTTCTTCACCCGCTACCTTTCCGCATTCGCCGAGGTGGTGGTGCTCGCGCGCGTGGCGGAGGTGCCCTCCATGCCGCCGGACTCACATCGAGTGGACGGGCACCGCGTGCTCGTGCGGCCGATACCTCACTACCTCGGGCCCTGGCAGTACGTCCGCCGTCGAGCGGCAGTCGTTCGCGCACTGCGCGACGCCGACGACCCGCATGCGGTCCTCATACTGCGTGCGCCCACGGTACTGGGCTCGCTCCTGGCTGCGGCGCGGGAGCGCTCGGGTCTGCCCTATGCCGTCGAGGTCATGGCGGACCCGTACACGGTCTACGCACCGGGCGTCGTCAGCCATCCCCTCCGGCCGTGGTTGAGGTGGCGTCACACGACGTTGTTGCGGCACCAGTGCCGCACCGCGGTCGGAGTCTCCTACGTAACGGAGCGGTACCTGCAACGACGGTATCCGGCCGGGAAGAACGCCGTGACCGCGGCGTACTCGAGCGTGGAGTTGCCACCGGACGCCTTCGTGACCGAGCCTCCTCAGCTCGTGCAACGCGATGAGTACGTCGTCGTCTCGGTCGGCTCGTTGGAGATGCTCTACAAGGGCATCGACACCCTGATAATGGCTCTTGCTCGACTCGTCGCGGCCGGCTTGCCGGTGCGGTGCGTCCATCTGGGAACAGGCCGGCAACAGGCCCGGTTGGAGCAACTGGCCACTCAGCTCGGCGTGCGTCACCGGATCGAGTTCGTCGGATCCGTTCCCGCGGGAGCGCAGGTCCGGCGATACCTCGACCAAGCCGACCTGTTCGCGATGCCGTCGCGCACCGAGGGGCTTCCCAAGGCATTGGTCGAGGCGATGGCTCGGGGTCTACCCGCCGTCGGATCCTCGGTGGGAGGCATCCCCGAGCTGCTCGCGAGTCAGGACATCGTTGTTCCGGACGACCACGTCGCCTTGGCGGATGCGATAGGGCGTCTGCTCAACGAACCAGCACGGCGAGCCCAGGCATCTGCCCGCAACCTCACTCGCGCCCGCGACTTCTCCGAGGAGGCTCTCAGGCGACGGCGCGACGTCTTCTACCGATCCCTGCGCGACACCACCGCCAACGGTCACGGCTCGTCGGACCAGCGCCGCACCCGCGAGACCTCGCGTCGCGGCGCGTCGACGGTGTCCACCTCGAAGGGGAAGTAGTCTGATGACGATTCCTCCGACGTTCGGTCCCACTGCCCTTGTGACGGAGGACCAACGACGAACCTTCCCTTCCCCCTTTCCGCATCACGCTTCTCAGCGACGCGAAAACGGCGCCGGCACCGGGCGACGACCGAACGGGCTGTTTCCCGCCAGAGAACTCCCGGGACTGGTGTTGATCTGTGCGGTGGCCTTCGTTGCCGCCTGGTCGCCGAAGCTGGCCGCCACCTACGGTGGCGCAGCCGCAGTGATCGCAATCCTGGTCAGTTGCCGTCTGCCGCGCCTCCACCTCGCCGATGTCCTGGCAGGTCTCACCGCCGTGTGGGCCCTTGCCAGCACGATGCTCGGCACGGTCGACCCCTCGATCACCTGGTGGCTCGCCTACCTGTACGCCTCCGCGTGCCTGGTCTTCATCGCAGTCCGACACGTCGTTACCAACAGGACCCACCTTCTTACCGTGGCCTTCGCCCACCTGGCCGGTTGCGCCGCCACATCTGTCACGTTGATCCTCGGCGCCCGCAGCAACGCCGACCACCGCGATGCGCTCCTCGACTACAACATCCGCTACGGCGTGGACGGCATCAACATCAACTACACCTCGTACACGTTCGTGACGGGGGCAGTGCTCGCAGTCGTCCTTCTTCGGGTCGGTCTGCGGTCGCACGTCATACGAGCAACGCTTGTCGGAGCCCTCCTGGTATTCGTGTACGGCGTTCTGCTGACGGGATCCAAAGGCGCCACGCTCGGGCTCATCCTGGGCGCGTCGTTCCTCGCCCTGACAGCGATCAGCTCGCCGCTGGCGTGGGCGGTGGCACGCGTTTGCGTTCCCGTGCTGATCCTCCTGGTTCCGTTCACGGCCGCCAGCAGATTCAGCGCAATCGCGCAACGGCTCGACACCCTCTTCGGCCGCGAGACCGGTGACCTGTCCGGCAGACTCGAGGTGTGGCCGCTCGGCGTATCGGCGTGGATGGAGCAACCCTTCACGGGGCTCGGCCCCGGAGTCTTCCGCATGGTCAACCCGTTTCAGATCGGCCCGCACAATCTGCTTCTCGCCGTAGGCACCGACCTCGGTCTGGTCGGTGTTCTCCTCTACGGCTCAGCCGTCGCCGCAGCCCTCGCCGCAGCCGCCCGACAAGCCGGACACGTCGGCAGGATAGCGGCCGGCCTCTTCGCGATGAGCCTGCTGCCGATCTGGATGAGCGGCCACTGGGAGTACGCGCAGGGCTCGTGGCTGGTGCTCGCGCTGCTCTCCTCCGTGGCGATCGCGACAAATAGAACCGGGCGGAAACTCGGGCGGCATCGGTCTCCGACGGCTCGGGGACAGTTCGCGGCAGGCACCGCCCGCCAAGCGTGAATCGTTCTCCGACGCGCCACTGACGGAGACCTGGCCGGCTCGGAGCCGGGCGGACGACCCGCGACATCGGCTGCCCGCGCGGTTTGGTGACCACTTCCGCCGTCAGGGGCGGGCCGACTCCAGGAGAGTGGCGAGCCGAGGAGCGTAGGCGCGGTAGTCGAACGAATCCAGCGCCTGCACCCGGGCGGCTTCTCGCATGGCCTCCCGCTGCGTCCGGGTCAGCTCCAGCGCGGCGTGTAGCGCAGTGGCCAGTTCCGCTTCCGACCAGCCGTCGCACACCAGGCCCTCGACGCCGTGACGCAGATAGGTGCCAAGATCACTGGTCAGGTTGGCGATCACCGGTGTGCCGTTGGCGAGGCTCTCACAGAACTTGGTGGGGAACCCAGCCTGCGCGAACCGCTCGGGTCGACGCAGAATCACGCTGAAATCGGCGTCCCGTAGGGCCAGCGGTACCTCCTGCTGGGCCAGCCGACCCCGTACGTCGACTCCCTGCGGGAGGCGGCCGAGGCCCGCCAGGTCCCGGACCTGCGTCACGGTAGGGCCGTAGACCCGCAGTTCGATCGCCGCGCCCCTTCGCTCGAGCCGGTCGACCGCGCGGACCATCGTGCCCAGCAGGTCCTTTCGGCCTGGCGTACCGGAGTAGACCAGGGACAGGTCGACCCGCTTCCGAGGGGCCGCCGGGCCGACCCGCAGGGTGCGCACGTCGAGCGTCGGCGGCACCCGGACGACATTCGTGCCGAGCTGCCGGTAGTAGTCCTCGAGATAGGAGCTGATCGCGATGATCCCGGCGCAGCGCGGGTAGAAGTACCGCATGGCCGTCTCTGAACTGAGGTGCAGCGGGCCGAGGAAACCGCCCCGCAGGTGCCGGGGGTCGTACCACTCGACCACGTCGGCCAGCAGCGGGACCGCGTGCCGCCGGCACCAGCGGCGCAGGTGAAGCATGTACTGCGCCGCGCCGCCATAGACGACCACGTGCGAGGGAGGCGTCGGCTGGGTGTCCAGCCAGTCCACGGTACGCCGGCCGAGCCGCACGGCGAAGTGCACGGTCCGGGCCAGGAGCGAGCCGCCAGCCGAGGTCGTCTCCCCGAGCCCGAGGTACGAGACGGAGCCAGGCCCGTCAACGCCCTCCAGCATGGTGACCACTCGAGGGCTCTCCTCACCGCTCGCGACCACCACGTGGTATCCCGCGCTGGCGAGGGAGCCGGCGATACCGAAGACACGCCGGGATCCGGGCTGTCCCCAGGGAAACTGGAACGGGCCGACGTACGCCACCCAGTCCCGCCGGCGAACCGTGGACTCACCCATCGTGGCCCTCCCGGTCGGTCGGATCCTTGCCGGCGCCCGCGCCCGTACCGCTGGCCTCGCCCAGGAACTCGGCGAACCGTCTGCTCAGCGTCTCCCGGCGGTGGTGCCGGCGGGCGTGATCCAGGCCGTTACGTCCCCAGGTGTGGCGCAGGCCGGCGTCCCTGAGTTGGCGCAGGGCCCGCGACAACGGCTCCGGGTCGTCCTTCCCCACCACGACACCGGCCTGCGCGTCGGCGATGTGCCGCATGGAGGCGACCTCGGCGGGCCCGAAGCCGAGGATCGGCCGCCCCGCAGCCAGGTACTGCGGGATCTTCGTGGACAGCGAAAGCCGCGTGTACCGCCGGTGGGCGGGCGCGAAAGACTCGACGTGCACGAGCACGTCCGCCGTGTGCAGGACCTTGGGCACCTCGTCGCTGTGCAGCCATCGGTCGAGGCGCACCGACCGACGTCCGCCGAACGCCTCCCTGAACTGCGACAGGTCGTGCTCCGGCGCGTACACGGTAAGCCGGAGCACGGGCGGCTCCTCTTGGGCCGACCGGTCCAGCACCTCGGCGATCCGCGCCAGCGTCTGCCAGCGGCCCAGATGCAGTCCGCCGACGTAGACCAACTCCACCGGCCAGGACGACGGCCGCCCGGTGTCGTCCGGCGGGCCGTCCGCGAAAGCGGTGTCGTCGACGCAGTTGGCGAAGGCGCCAAAGGGAATGCCGTACTGGCGTTGGTATTCATCTGCCATCGGCTGGCTGATGCACATGCCGCGGGGCGCCATCCGCATCGCGGCGCGCAGCGTGCGCAGCAGCGACGCCCGGGCCAGCCCGAACAACTCACCGGAGCCGTAGTTGGTGCTCGGCCAGTCGTCCATGAAGTGTGGTACGAGGGGAACCCCGAGATCACGGGCGATCCGCACGGCCAGCCTGTTCACACGGACGCTGCCCAACAGCGAGTAGACCAGGTCGGGCCGATGCCGGCGCAGCCACGGTGCCAGGTCGTCGGGGAACCGGCTCGGGGTCAGGTCCGCCGCGGCCCGCAGCTGAGTCATGAGCCGAGAGGTGCTGCCTCGACGCGCGGCTGCCGTCCCGCCTGACGCCGCGACGGCGCCGGTCGGCCCGCCGACCGCGCCGAGCACCCTGCGCAACGCGTGGTCGACGGGGAAGTTCCGCAGCCCGAAGTGGTAGAACGACGCGCATACGTCCGCGGAGCGGACTCCCTCGACGGTGTGCACCTGAGCGAGCCGGTCGACGGGCCATCCCTGGAAGAGGTTCGACAGGGTGATCCCCTCGTTCGTCGATCGACTGAACGGTTTTGCTCCCACCACCAGCACTCGTGGGTAGTCGTCATCGAGCCGCACGCGCCACCTCCAGGTCTGCCATCGGCGAGCTGGACATTCTCAGTGCCTTTCGGTAGCCGTAGATGGCGGCGGGCAGCACCGTGACCAGATAGGTGGCCACGGCAACGTACGGCAGCGCCGTGATCCCCCACCGGGTCGCGGCCCACCACTTCCCGACCAGGGAGACGACCAGATACGCCACCCAGCCGAGCAGTTGCGGTCGGACCAGGCCCATCGCGTTCTGCACCATGAATCGGGGCGAAATGCCGGCAAGCAGCACCCACCACAGCGCCAGACCACCGAGGAGCCACCGGTCCCCGCCCAGAGGAACGGAGAGCCAGGCGGAGAAGAACGGGCCGCCGACGATCACCAGACCGACCGAGGGCACCAGCGTGACGGCCGTGGAGATCAACGTCATCCGACGTACGGTCCGGTAGACCCAGGCCAGGTCGCGCCGGGCGAGGGCTTCGCCGTTGGCCGGCCACAGCGGCACGTTCACCAGCCCGACCAGCATTCCGGCCTGCGCCAGAACCTTGGCGGGCACGGCGTACGCCGTGACCTGCTCCAGCCCCAGTGTCCGCGCGATGATCAGGGTGTCCGCGTTGTTGGCCGCCGACATCACGACAGTCAGCACGAAGAACATCCCACTGAGTCCGAGCAGGCCCCGGGCGAGACGCCGGTCCACGAGGCTGAACCGGGGGCGGATCTCCGGCATCCGGTATCCGTACACCCACACGGAGTTGGCGAGGTTCGTCAGGAGCGGACCGATGACTGCCGCCCCGACCACCACGACGGGCGGCTGCCCGGACCACACCGCGAGCAACACAAGCGGCAGGGCCAGCACGCTGCCCGCCGCCTGCCACATGTTGCTCGCCGACACCTGCTGAAAGGCGTACTGGACGCGGGTTATCAGCGACAAGGGGATGTTCAGCAGGATGGCGGTCAGGCCCACCAGGACCATGCCGCGAACCTCTCCAGGACTCATGTTCCCCGGCAGCCCGAGCAGGGACGACCACGGCAGGGCCGGAGCCGTCAGCCAGAGCAACGCACACAGCGCAGCCGCCACCGCCAGGATGAGGAGGTACGCGCTGGAGAGGTAGCGGCGCGCACCTTCGCTGTCGCCGGTGCCGTGGCACAGGGTCAGCTTCGTCATCAGGCCGTTGCCGAGGCCCAAGTCCGCGAAGGCGGCCATGCCAGCCAGCGCCAGCACGGCGGACCACAGGCCGTAACGCTCCGATCCCAGGTAGGAGAGGGTGACGGGGATCAGCAGCAACGGGACGACGACCCCGATGGCCCGGCCGAGAACGGCGGTGGCGATTCCGGAGGCGAGACGGCGACTCCGGGCCGCGCCGTCCCGGTCCGCAGAGGACGGGTTCGGTGGCTCGCCGGTCGGGACGTCGCGGTCGAGGGTCCTGGGGGGTGTGGGGAGCATGGCCAAGTTCAGTGACGGACCAGAACGCGGTCGGACATCCAGTCGACCGTCGCCTGGAGTCCTTCCCGCATGGTGTACCGACGGGGGGAAGGGAAGAGCTCACGCAGGCGGGTCGAGTCGGCCTGGGAGTCACGCACGTCTCCCGAACGCGGTGGCTCGTGCACCCGGTCGAGCGGGCGCCCCAGCACGGACTCCAGTTCCGCAACCAGGTCGAGTAGTGAGACCCGCTCCCCGAAGGCCAGGTTCACCACGTCGGGCGCCGAGACCCGCCGGACAATCGCATCCGCGATAACCGAGGTGACGCTGCCGACATAGGTGAAGTCGCGGGTCTGCCGGCCATCGCCGTGAATCCGCACCGGTTCGCCGACCAGCGCCGCCGACACGAATCTCGGCACCACTGCGGCATACGCATGGTACGCGGCCTGCCGGGGGCCGAAGACATTGAAGAAGCGGAACGCCAGTACCGCTTGGTCGTAGCAGGAGGCGTGGGCGAGGGCGTAGGCCTCTGTCGCCAGCTTCGACACGGCGTACGGGCTCACCGGCATCGGCCGGAGCGCTTCCTGCCGGGGCAGAACGGGGTTGGCGCCGTAGACGGACGACGACGAGGCGACGATGACGTGCGGAACATCGTGCCGCCGCACCGCCTCCAACACCATCAGGGTGCCGGTCGCGTTGGCATGGTGACTGGCCAGCGGATTGTCGATCGACCGCGGCACTGACCCCAACGCGCCCAGGTGCACGACGCAGTCCGCGCCGGCCAGCGCTGCGTCCAGCACCTTCGCGTCCAGAACGGTGCCACGCAGCAACCGGACCGGCAGGTCGGTGAGGTTGTCCAGCGACCCGGTCGAGAGGTCGTCGACGGCCACCAACTCGTCCATCAGCGGGTTGTCGACCAGCGTATGGAGCAGATTGGCGCCGATGAAGCCAGCGCCCCCCGTCACGACTACCTTCAACGATGTTCTCCTCGCCTACCCGCGTCGTGTCGACCCGGAGCGCCGGGTCCGTCTCCTGGAGACAACGAACAGGGTCTGCGCAGGTCACGGCGGGGACGCTGGGCAACCGGGCAGCTCCTGAAAGACGCGGTCACCTCCCGGTACACCCACCGATCGGCGCACCGGTGTGATGAGCTGTACGCATGGACCGCACCCTGCTCGGGCTGGTGCTCCACCCCACGCGGGACGCCTCCGATATCGTCGAGATCATCGCCGACTGGGCGGCTCGGCACCGCACCGACGTCGCCGTGCGTCTCGAGGACCAGCACCGGGTGCCGCCGACGGTGCAGGCGGTTCCCGCCGCCGAACTGGCTGCGCGCGTGAGCGCGCTGATCAGCGTCGGCGGGGACGGCACCATGCTCGGCGCGCTCCGGTCGCTGGTTCGCGATCCGAAACCGGTGCTCGGGGTGCACCTGGGCCGGCTCGGGTTCTTGGTCGAGGTCGAGCCGCACGAGCTGCCGGAGGCGCTCGACCGGCTGGCCAACCGCGACTTCACGGTGGAGGCACACAGCTGCCTGGTCTGCGATGTCTGCGGGGACGACGTCGTGGCGTTCAACGACGTCGCGCTCGTCCGCCAACCCGGCTCCGGCTTCGTCACGGCCTCCCTCGCCGTGGACGGCCAGCAGTACGGCTACTACCGCTGCGACGCGCTCGTGGTCAGCACTCCGACCGGATCGACCGCATACAGCTACGCCGCTGGCGGCCCGCTGGTGTCCCCGGCCACCCAGGCCGTGGTGGTCACCCCGTCGGCGCCGATGGCCGGCATCTCCCGTTCGCTGGTGCTGTCCCCGGAGGAACGGATCCGGCTGGAGCTGACGCCCGACTCCGCTCCCGTGGCGGTGGAGATGGACGGCCTGGTGATCCGGGAGGCGGCCACTGAGGGTGCGATCGACGTCAGCTACCGCCGGGAGGCGGGGCTGGTGGTCCGCCTGGACCCGCGCCGGTACCAGGAGCGCAATCAGCTCAAGCTCAGTCTGCTGGACCTGCCGCTGCTGCCCGACCAGCTGCGCGAGCTGCTCCCCGAAGGGATGCGCGAGCAGCTCAACCGCCGGGAGCTTCCCCCGCCTCGCTGACCGCGCCGTCAGATCCGTCAGCCGGTCACGATGCCGTAGATCTTCTTGATCGCCTCGGCCTTCGCCTGCGCCGGCAGATGACCGACCCGCAGGGACTTCGCCTTGAGCCGATCGAGGTACTCGTCGGTGGTACGGATCGGCCGGGCTGGGACGCCCACCGCCACGGTGTTGTCGGGTATGTCGGTGGTGACGACGGAGCCCGCGCCAATCACACACCGGTCGCCGATACCGACCCCCGGGAGGATGAGCGACCGCATCCCGATGTAGACGTCGTCGCCAACGGTGATCGGGGCGGTCCACTCCAGGTCGGGATGTTCCTTACGAAGGATGAGCGTCCCGCCGTCATGGGTGACGAACTGCACGCCGGCCGTGATGTGGACGTTGTCGCCGAGCGTTATCAGCCAGGGTTCGGAGCCGAACATGCCCAGGCTCATGCCGTAGAACGTCACCCGGCCCTTGAGGTTGACGCCGATCATCCGGGCATAGGCCTGCGGATCTCGGGCGGCGACCCACCGGCGCCGGATCATCCGGGCAGCGGTGCGAAGAGGTATGGACACTGCTCTCCCTCGGCTCGGAGCCCGGTGTGAACACCAGAGCTAACGACCCGCGCGGAGTTGGGTGATGTGAGCCGCCCGGTCAGGCCTTCGCGAGGACCTCGGAGACCAGGTCCTTCGCCTCCTGCTGGATGCGTTCCAGGTGCTTCGGCCCCTGGAACGACTCGGCGTAGATCTTGTAGACGTCCTCGGTGCCCGACGGCCGGGCGGCGAACCAGCCGGAGTCGGTGGTGACCTTGAGCCCGCCGATCGGCGCGCCGTTGCCCGGTGCGGCGGTGAGGGTCGCGGTGATCGGCTCGCCGGCCAGCTCGGTGGCGGTCACCTGCTCCGGCGAGAGCTTGCCGAGCACGGCCTTCTGCTCCCGGGTCGCCGGCGCGTCGATCCGGGCGTACGCGGGCGCGCCGAAGCGCTCGGCCAGCTCCGCCCAGTGCTGGCTCGGCGTGCGGCCGGTGGTGGCGATGATCTCGGCGGCGAGGAGGCAGAGCAGGATGCCGTCCTTGTCGGTGGTCCAGGTGCCCCCGTCGCGGCGCAGGAATGACGCGCCGGCGCTCTCCTCGCCGCCGAAGCCGACCGCGCCGTCGAGCAGCCCGGGGACGAACCACTTGAAGCCGACCGGCACCTCCAGCAGCGGGCGGCCCAGGTCGGCGGCGACCCGGTCGATCATCGAGGAGGAGACCAGGGTCTTGCCGACCGCGGCGGCCGGGCCCCAGTTCGTCCGGGTGCGGAACAGGTGGGCGATCGCCACCGCGAGGTAGTGGTTGGGGTTCATCAGGCCGCCGTCGGGGGTGACGATGCCGTGCCGGTCGGCGTCGGCGTCGTTGCCGGTGGAGACCTGGTAGTCGGCGCGGGCCGCGATCAGCGAGGCCATCGCGTTCGGCGACGAGCAGTCCATCCGGATCTTGCCGTCGCCGTCGAGGGTCATGAACCGCCAGGTGGGGTCGACGGTCGGGTTGACCACGGTCAGGTCCAGCCGGTGCCGCTCGGCGATCTCGCCCCAGTAGGCGACGCTCGCCCCGCCGAGCGGGTCCGCGCCGATGCGCACCCCGGCGTCGCGGATCGCGTCGACGTCGATCGCCGCCGGCAGGTCGTCGACGTAGCCGGCGAGGAAGTCGTACGACCCGGTGGTGTCGGCGGCGCGGGCCCGCGCGTAGGGGATCCGGCGGACCTCCTTCAGCCCGTCGGCCAGGATGGCGTTGGCCCGGTCCTGGATCCACTTCGTGACGTCGGTGTCCGCCGGCCCGCCGTGGGTGGGGTTGTACTTGAAGCCGCCGTCGTCGGGCGGGTTGTGCGACGGGGTGATCACGATGCCGTCGGCCAGCCCGCTGGTGCGCCCCCGGTTGTGGGTGAGGATGGCGTGCGACACCGCCGGGGTGGGCGTGTAGCCGTCCCGGCTGTCCAGCAGCACGGTGACCTCGTTGGCGGCGAGCACCTCCAGCGCGTCCACCGCGGCCGGGGCGGAGAGGGCGTGGGTGTCGCGGCCGACGAACAGCGGGCCGTCCAGGCCCCGCTCCCGCCGGTAGTCGCAGAGCGCCTGGGTGACCGCGAGGATGTGGTCGGAGTTGAACGCGTTGCGCAGGCTCGACCCGCGGTGCCCGGACGTGCCGAAGGAGACCTGCTGCGCCGGGTCCTGCGGGTCGGGGTGCTCGGCGTAGTAGGCGGTGACCAGCCGCGGCACGTCGACCAGGTCGGCGGGCTGGGCGGGCTTGCCGGCCCGGGGATGACTGCTCACGGTTCCACCTTCTGTCCCTTGCCGATCACCACGATGCCGTTGTCCGAGACGGTGTAGCGCTGCCGGTCCTTCTCCAGGTCGACGCCGATCTCGGCTCCCTCGGGCACGACCACGTTCTTGTCGAGGATGGCCCGGCGGACCACCGCGTGCCGGCCGATGTCCACCCCCTCCATCAGCACCGCGCCGTCCACGTGCGCCCAGGAGTGCACCTTCACCTTCGGCGACACGACCGAGTTCTCCACGAGCGAGCCGGAGATCACCGCGCCGGGCGAGACCATCGAGCCGACCGCCCGGCCGACCCGCTCGCCCCACTGGTGCACGAACTTCGCCGGCGGGTACGGCGGCTGCTCGGTGTAGATCGGCCACTCGAAGTTGTAGAGGTTGAACACCGGGTGCACGTTGATCAGATCCATGTGGGCGTCGTAGAAGGAGTCGAGCGTCCCCACGTCGCGCCAGTAGCCGCGGTCCCGGTCGGTGCTGCCCGGCACCTCGTTGTCGCGGAAGTCGTAGACGTTGGCCTCGCCCCGCTCGACCAGCATCGGGATGATGCTGCCGCCCATGTCGTGCTTGCTGGTCTTGTCCTCCGCGTCGCGCTCGACCGCCTCGCACAGCGCCTTCGTGCTGAACACGTAGTTGCCCATCGAGGCGTAGATCTGGTCGGGGGCGTCGGGCAGGCCGACCGCGTCGGTGGGCTTCTCGCGGAACGCCCGGATCCGCCGGCCGTCCTCGCCGACCTCGATCACGCCGAACTGGTCGGCCGTCGACAGCGGCTGCCGGATGCCGGCCACGGTGACCCCGGCGCCGGAGGCGATGTGGTCCTCCACCATCTGCCGCGGGTCCATCCGGTAGATGTGGTCGGCGCCGAAGACGATCACGTGGTCCGGCTGCTCGTCGTTGATCAGGTTGAAGCTCTGGTAGATCGCGTCGGCGGAGCCGGCGAACCACCACGGGCCGCGCCGCTGCTGCGCCGGCACGGGGGTGACGTAGTTGCCGAGCAGCGTCGACATCCGCCACGTCTTGGTGATGTGCCGGTCCAGCGAGTGCGACTTGTACTGGGTCAGCACGACGATCTTCAGATAGCCGGCGTTCGCCAGGTTGGAGAGGACGAAGTCGACCATGCGGTACATCCCGCCGAACGGGACGGCCGGCTTGGCCCGGTCCGTGGTGAGCGGCATCAGGCGCTTGCCCTCTCCGCCGGCCAGGACGATCGCGAGCACCTTGGCAGCCATGTTCCGACGCTAACCATCCGCCGGGGACTTCACCACTCGTACGGGCACACTTCTGCACTAGGGTGCCGGGAATGACGGACTCCGCACAGCTTCGCGTCGACCTGTTGACCCGGGAGTACCCGCCCGAGGTGTATGGCGGCGCCGGGGTGCACGTGGAGTACCTGGCCCGTGAGCTGCGCCGGCTCGCCGACGTGCGGGTGCACTGCTTCGGCGCGCCGCGCACCGAGCCGGGCGTCACCGCGTACGCCGAACCGGCGGGCCTGGGCGGCGCGAACGCCGCGCTGCGGACGATGGGCGTGGATCTGGAGATGGCGGCGGCGTGCGCCGGCACCGACGTGGTGCACAGCCACACCTGGTACGCCAACCTGGCCGGGCACACCGCGAAGCTGCTGCACGGCGTGCCGCACGTGGTGACCGCGCACAGCCTGGAGCCGCTGCGGCCGTGGAAGGCCGAGCAGCTCGGCGGCGGCTACGCGCTCTCGTCCTGGTGCGAGCGCACGGCCTTCGAAGCCGCCGACGCGGTCATCGCGGTCAGCGAGGGGATGCGGCGCGACGTGCTGACCGCTTACCCGGCGGTGGACCCGGACCGGGTCCGGGTGGTCTACAACGGCATCGACACCGACGAGTACTCCCCGGACCACGGCACCGACGTGGTGGACCGGCTCGGCATCGACCCGGCCCGCCCGAGCGTGGTGTACGTCGGGCGGATCACCCGGCAGAAGGGGCTGCCCTACCTGCTGCGCGCGGCGCGCGACCTGCCCGCCGACGCCCAGCTGGTGCTGCTGGCCGGAGCGCCGGACACCCCGGAGATCGCCGCCGAGGTGGAGGGCCTGGTGGCCGAGCTGCGGGCGGGCCGCTCAGGCGTCGTCTGGGTGGCCGAGATGCTGCCCAAGCACGAGGTGATCCAGGTGCTCACGCACGCCACGGTCTTCGTCTGCCCGTCGGTCTACGAGCCGATGGGCATCGTGAACCTGGAGGCGATGGCCTGCGAGACGGCGGTGGTGGCCACCGCGACCGGCGGCATCCCGGAGGTGGTCGTCGACGGCGGGACCGGGCTGCTGGTGCCGATCGAGCAGGCCGCCGACGGCTCCGGCCGGCCGCTGGACCCGGACCGGTTCGTCGCCGACCTCGCGGCCAGGGTCAACGAGGCGCTGGCCGACCCGGGGCGCGCCACGGAGTTCGGGCTCGCCGGCCGGCGCCGGGCCGTCGAGCAGTTCTCCTGGGACGCCGTGGCGCGGCGGACGCTGGAGGTGTACCGGTCGGTGGGCGCCGCCGGCTGACGCCGCGCGGGAATCGATCTCGCGCAGTAGGTTGGCGGGGTGACTGGACGGTTTCCGATCGAAGACGTCTCCCCCGTCGTCTCCTGCGGTCGCTACCCGGCCAAGGCGGTGGTGGGCGAGCCCGTGCCGGTGTCGGCCCGCGCCTACCGCGAGGGGCACGACGCGCTCGGCTGCAACGTGGTGTGGCTGGGCCCCGACGGACGGGCCCGGCCCTTCACCCGGATGCGCCCCGGCGAGCCCGGCCAGGACCGCTGGCACGCGGTCATCCGCCCGGACGCGGTCGGCGAGTGGGTGTTCACCGTCGAGGCGTTCCAGGATCCCTACCTGACCTGGCAGAACGCGGTCACCAAGAAGCTCGCCGCCGGCCAGGGGCCGGCGGAACTGGCCAACGACCTCGCCGAGGGCGCCCGGGTGCTGACGGCCGCCGCCGCGCTGGTGCCGGCGGGCGACGTCGACCGGGTGTCGGCTGCGGTGGCGGCGCTGCGCGACGACCGGCTGCCGTTGCCCCGGCGGGTCGCCCCGGCGCTGGAGCTGGCCGGCCTGCTCTGGGCACACCCGGTCCGGGAGCTGGTCACCACCGGCGCGGAGCACCGGCTCTGGGTGGACCGCCCCCGCGCGCTCTTCTCGGCCTGGTACGAGTTCTTCCCCCGCTCGGAGGGGGCCGTCCCGGCCACCGTCGACGCGCCGGCCCGCTCCGGCACGTTCGCCACCGCCACCGAGCGCCTGCCGGGCGTCGCCGCGATGGGCTTCGACGTGCTCTACCTGCCGCCGATCCACCCGATCGGCCGGGTCAACCGCAAGGGCCGCAACAACTCGCTCACCGCGGGGCCGGACGACGTCGGCTCGCCGTGGGCGATCGGCGCCGCCGAGGGTGGCCACGACGCCATCCACCCCGACCTGGGTACGCCGGAGGACTTCCGGGACTTCGTCGCCGCCGCCGCCGAGCAGGGCCTGGAGGTGGCGATGGACCTGGCGTTGCAGTGCGCGCCGGACCACCCGTGGGTGACGGAGCACCCGGAATGGTTCACCACCCGGGCCGACGGCAGCATCGCGTACGCGGAGAACCCGCCGAAGAAGTACCAGGACATCTACCCGCTGAACTTCGACAACGACCCGGAGGGCATCCGGGCGGAGATCCTGCGGGTGGTGCTGCACTGGGTGGGCGAGGGCATCCGGATCTTCCGGGTGGACAACCCGCACACGAAGCCGTTCGACTTCTGGCACTGGCTGATCGGCGAGGTGAAGAAGGTCGAGCCGGACGTGCTCTTCCTCGCCGAGGCGTTCACCCGACCGGCGATCATGCACGGCCTGGGCAAGATCGGCTTCACCCAGTCGTACACGTACTTCACGTGGCGCACCTCGGCGGCCGAGATGCGGGCGTACTGCGAGGAGCTGGTCGCGGCGGCCGACCACATGCGACCCAACTTCTGGCCGAACACGCCGGACATCCTGCACTCCTCGTTGCAGCACGGCGGCCCGCCCATGTTCAAGATCCGGGCCGTGCTGGCCGCGCTGCTCTCCCCCTCCTGGGGCATGTACGCCGGCTACGAGCTGTTCGAGCACGTGGCCCGCCCCGGCGCCGAGGAGTACCTCGACAACGAGAAGTACGAGCTGCGCCCGAGGGACTGGGCGGGCGCGCAGGCGCAGGGCCGCTCCCTGGCGCCGTTCATCGCCACCCTCAACCGGGTACGCCGGGAGAACCCGGCCCTGCACCAGCTCCGCAACCTCGTCTTCCACGAGATCGACAACAGGGCGCTGCTCTGCTGGTCCAAACACGACCCGGACACCGGCAACACGGTCGTCGTGGTCTGCTCGTTCGACGCGCAGGGCGTGCAGTGGGGCAACACCACGCTGGACATGCCGGCGCTCGGCTTCGACTGGCACGACCGGTTCACGGTGCACGACGAGCTGACCGGCGCCAGTTACGACTGGGGGCAGCACAACGCGGTGCGTCTCGACCCGTACCTGCAACCCGCGCACGTGCTGACCGTGCGGCGGCCCGCTCCCCCGGCCGGGCCGGCGGCGCAGGGCCTGACCGTCGAGAACGTTCCCGACGACCTCTCGGGCGGCACCGCCCCCACCGCTTTCGCGCAGGAGGACGACCCCCGATGGACGAGTTGATCGCCGGCGCGACGCACGACCCGCACGCCGTCCTCGGCGCCCACCCGGCCGGCGGGCGGACGGTCGTCCGCACGCTGCGCCGGGGCGCCGCCGACGTCGCCGTCCTCGTCGACGGCCGGCGGCACCCGATGCGTCGGGTGCACGACGTCGGCGTGTTCGAGACCACGGTGCCGGGCGAGGTGCTCGACTACCGGATCGAGGTCGACGGCCGGGTGCACGACGACCCGTACCGCCACCCGCCCACCGTCGGCGAGCTGGACCTGCACCTGATCGGCGAGGGCCGGCACGAGCGGCTCTGGGAGGCCCTCGGCGCCCGGGTCCTCGACGGGGGCGTCGCGTTCGCCGTCTGGGCGCCGAACGCGCGCGGCGTCCGGGTCGTCGGCGACTTCACCGGCTGGGCCCCGGACGACGGCTGGCCGATGCGCTCGCTCGGCGCCAGCGGGGTGTGGGAGGTCTTCGTCCCGGGTGCCTCGGCCGGCGCCCGCTACAAGTACCGGATCCTCGGCGCCGACGGGCACTGGCGGGACAAGGCCGACCCCCTGGCGGCGTACGCCGAGGTGCCGCCGGCCACCGCGTCGGTGGTGCACCGGTCCACGTACGAGTGGGGCGACGCCGCCTGGCTGGAGCGGCGGGCCCGACGGCAGCCGCACCAGGAGCCGATGAGCGTCTACGAGGTGCACCTGGGCTCCTGGCGGCCCGGGCTGGGCTACCGGGAGCTGGCCGAGGAGCTGACCGCGTACGTCACCGGGCTGGGCTTCACGCATGTGGAGTTCCTGCCCGTGATGGAGCACCCGTTCGGCGGCTCCTGGGGCTACCAGGTCACCGGCTACTTCGCGCCGACGTCCCGGTTCGGCGACCCGGACGACTTCCGTTACCTGGTGGACCGCCTGCACGCCGCCGGCGTCGGCGTGCTCCTGGACTGGGTGCCGGCGCACTTTCCCAAGGACGAGTGGGCCCTCGCCCGCTTCGACGGCACCCCCCTCTACGAGCACCCCGACCCGCGCCGGGGCGAGCACCCGGACTGGGGCACGTACGTCTTCGACTTCGGCCGCCGCGAGGTGCGCAACTTCCTGGTCGCCAACGCGCTCTACTGGTGCGAGCAGTTCCACGTCGACGGGCTGCGGGTGGATGCCGTGGCCTCGATGCTCTACCTGGACTACTCCCGCCCCGAGGGGCAGTGGGTCCCGAACCGGTACGGCGGGCGGGAGAACCTGGAGGCGATCGCGTTCATGCAGGAGGTGAACGCGACGGTCTACAAGCACCACGCCGGGGTGGTGATGATCGCCGAGGAGTCCACCGCCTGGCCGGGGGTCACCCGCTCCACCGACGCCGGCGGGCTCGGCTTCGGTTTCAAGTGGAACATGGGCTGGATGCACGACACCCTGCTCTACACCTCGAAGGACCCGATCTACCGGCAGCACCACCACCACCAGCTCACGTTCTCCCTGGCGTACGCCTGGAGCGAGAACTACGTGCTGCCGATCAGCCACGACGAGGTGGTGCACGGCAAGGGTTCCCTCGCG
Organism: Micromonospora sp. NPDC047730; assembly: GCF_043204765.1. Classification (NCBI taxonomy): domain Bacteria; kingdom Bacillati; phylum Actinomycetota; class Actinomycetes; order Micromonosporales; family Micromonosporaceae; genus Micromonospora; species Micromonospora sp. NPDC047730. Next base: position 79,817 of record NZ_JBIDCU010000014.1, read on the forward strand.
GGCAAGATGCCCGGCGACACCTGGCAGCGGCTGGCCACCGTCCGCGCCCTGCTGGCGTACATGTGGGCGCACCCGGGCAAGCAGCTGCTCTTCATGGGCTGCGAGCTGGCCGACGACCGGGAGTGGAGCGAGGAGCGGGGGCTCGACTGGCACCTGCTGCACGACCCGGCCCGCGCCGGCGTGCAGCGCCTCGTCGGCGACCTGAACGCGGTCTACCGGGACACCCCCGCGCTGTGGGCGCAGGACACGGAGCCGGCCGGCTTCCGCTGGATCGCGGGCGACGACGTCGCCAACAACACCGTCTCGTTCGTGCGGATCGCCCCCGACGGCGCGACCCTGGTCTGCGTGGCGAACTTCTCCGCCCGGCCGCTGACGGACTACCGCGTCGGGCTGCCCGCCGGCGGCACCTGGGCGGAGGTGCTCAACACCGACTCCCTCCACTACGGCGGGTCGGGGGTGGGCAACCTGGGCGAGGTGCACGCCGAGGACGTGCCGTGGCACGGCCTGCCGGCGTCCGCCGCGCTCCAGGTGCCGCCGCTCGGCGTGCTCTGGCTCCGCCACGACTGAGCGCCCGGCCCGGCCCGGGTCGCCGTCAGGGAATCAGACCAGGCCGGCGTCGCGCAGCAGCTTCCACAGGCCGGCGCCGTCGGGCGCGGAGAGCCACTTCTGCCCCACCGGCCCCGCGGAGGAGCTGCCGGCCGGGGCGGGCAGGCTACCGGCCAGCACCGCCTGGGTGGGCGAGAGCCGGCGGATCGCCACCCCCGCCACGTTCTGCGGGTGGGCGGCCGCGAACTCGCGGTAGATCTCCGGGTCGTGCTGCCCGTCGTCGCCGACCAGCAGCCACTTCACGTCGGGGAACTCCTTGGCCAGCCGGGCCAGGGTGGCCCGCTTGTGCTCCCGGCCGCTGCGGAACCAGCGGTCCGCGGTCGGCCCCCAGTCGGTCAGCAGCAGCGGCCCGGCCGGGTAGAGGTGCCGGGACAGGAACCGGGTCAGCGTCGGCGCGACGTTCCAGGCGCCGGTCGACAGGTAGAAGACCGGGGCGCCGGGGTGCGCGGTGGCCAGCCGCTCGTAGAGCACCGCCATGCCGGGCACCGCCGTCCGGGCGTGCTCGTCGAGGACGAAGGTGTTCCAGGCCGCGAGCAGCGGGCGGGGCAGCGCGGTCACCATCACCGTGTCGTCGATGTCGGAGACGATGCCGAAACGCACCGCCGGGTCGAGGATGCGCACCGGCGCCTCGACCGGCTCGGCGTCCGGCAGGCTGATCCGCACCGCGCCCCACCCCGGCGACAGGTCCGCCTCGACCACGGTGTCGACGAAGCCGCTGCGGTCGGCCTGCGCCTCGTGGCACACCCCGCCGGCCTCGACGGTCACCGTCACGTGCTTGGCCGGCAGCGTGGTGAAGCTGCGCCAGCCGCGGACCTTCTCCAGCCGGCCCCGCTGGCGGGTGTCCGGCCGCCCCAGCAGCACCCGGCACATCACCCGCACCCAACCGGGCGCGCCGTAACCGGCGTACGCGATGATGTTGGTCCGCCAGCCGGTGCGCCGCAGCCGACGCTCGACCAACGCGTGCACGGCGTCCTCGATCCGCGCGGCCCGGTGCAGGTTCGGTACGGCCAACTGGCCAGCGGGAGTGGGTGGCACGTCAGCAACCCTGCCACAACCCGGCGACCTCGGCCACGCGAGGCGATCTTCGCCGGCCGCCGGCTGCTCCGATCCGCCCCGCCCGGCCCCGGCGGCGTGTAACACTCCGGTCGGGACGACGACGGGGGCGTTGGTCGTGTCGCAACCAGTACGCAAGCGTGGGCGGTGGCGCCCGCAGCTCGACCGGCCGGCGCTCGTCGCGCTGCTGTTGGGGCTCGCCGGGGTCGGCTACCGGCTGGTGCTGACCCTGCACACGGTGCCCGTCTCCAACAGCGACGAGGCCACCTTCGGGCTGGCCGCGATGCACATCGCGCAGGGCCGCGAGCTGCCCGTCTTCCTCTACGGCCAGCGCTACATGGGCGTGTTGGAGTCCTATCTGGCGGCGCCGCTGATCGCGGTCGCCGGGCCGAGCTGGCCGCTGCTGCGCCTGCCGCTGCTGGTGCTCTACGCCGTCTTCCTCTGGCTGATTTACCGGCTGACCCGGCGGATCTGCTCGCCCTGGTTCGCCACCTTCGTCGTCGGGCTGCTCGCCCTCGGCGGGGAGCGGGTGGTCCGGGACCAGTTGACGGTGGTCGGCGGCCGGCCGGAGGTCAAGGTCGCCGTGCTGCTGATGCTGCTGGTCGTGGTGGGACTCGCCCGGGGCACCGTGCGGCACCGCCGGCTGGCCGTCGGGCTCTTCGGCCTGCTCGCCGGGGTGGCCGCCTGGTCGGACTGGCTGATCCTGCCCTACCTGGGGGCGGTCGCGCTGGCGCTGCTCTGGGTGGCCCGCCGGGAGCTGCTCGGCTGGGCCGGGGTGCTGCTGCTGGCCGGGTTCGCCGTCGGGATCGCGCCGATGGTCCGGGACAACCTGGTCGCCCCGCCCGGCGAGGACTCGCTGTCGGTGTTGCGCGAGGTCAGCACCCGGGCCGGGCCGACGCCGCCGTGGAGCCGGCGGCTCGACGGCGGGCTGCTGGAGGGGGTGCCGCTCGCCGGCGGCCTCTGCCCGGTGGACGGCTGCTCCCGCTGGCAGGGGTGGTTCGGTCTGCTCTACCCGCTGCTGCTGGTGGTCGCCGCCGCGCTCGCCGTGGTCGCGTACCGCCGGGCCGCGGGCACCCCACCCGGCCGCCGGGTCGGCCCGGTGGTGCACCTCGCGCTGGTCGTGGGCGCGGCGCTGACCCTGCTGTCGTACGTGCGTAGCCCGCTGGCCGCCACCAGCCCGCTGGACAACGCCCGGTACCTGTCGGTCCTCCAGCTCTCCCTGCCGGCGGTGCTGTGGCCGCTCTGGCTGGCGGCGGTCGCCTGCTGGCGGGGCACGGTCGGGGCGCTCGGCCGGCTGGCCGGGGCACTCGCCACCGCCGTGCTCGCCGCGCTGACCGCGACCGTGCTGGTGGTCACCGTGCAGTTCGCCGCCACCGGCACCGAGGCGTCCCGGGTCGAGGAGCGGCAGGCCCGCGAGTTGGCCGACCGGCTCCGCGCGGGCGGCCCGCACGAGGTGTACGGGGACTACTGGACCTGCAACCGGCTGATCTTCAACACCGACGAGTCGGTGGTGTGCGCGGTGCTCGACGGCGAACTCACCCCCGGGCAGAACCGCTATTCCGCGTACTGGCGGCAGGTGGGGCGGGCCGACCGGCCCGGGTACGTGCTGGCGGCCGACTCGGCGGCGGAGCGGCGGCTGCGCCGGCTGCTCGGCGACCGGGCCGACGCGGCGCTGCTCGCCGAGGTGGGCGGGTATCGCGTGTACCACCCGGAGACGCCGGTGCGGCCGTGGCGGTAGGGACGGGCCGTACGCTGGCCGGGCCGGCGCGCGGGCGCCGCGCCGAGGCGAGGAGTCCCCGATGCTCATCCTGCTGCCGCCCTCCGAGGGGAAGGCCGACGCCGGCACCGGCCGGCGGCTGGACCTCACCCGGCTCTCCCTGCCGGAGCTGACCGGCGCCCGGGAGGAGGTGCTGGCCGCGCTGGTGGCGCTCAGCGACGGCGGCGACGAGGAGGCGGCCCGGGCGGCGCTGGGGCTCAGCGAGGGCCAGCGCGGCGAGCTGCGGCGCAACGCCCGGCTGCGGGTGGCGGCCACCGCCCCCGCCGAGCGGCTCTACACCGGCGTGCTCTACGAGGCGCTCGACCTCGCCTCGCTCCCGCCGGCCGCGCAGCGGGCGGCCCGCCGGTCGGTGCTGATCAGCTCGGGCCTCTGGGGCGCGGTACGCCTCACCGACCGGATCCCGCCCTACCGCTGCCCGGTCGGGGCGCGGCTGCCGGGAGTGGGCGCGCTGTCGGCGTACTGGCGGCGGGCCCTCGCGCCGGCGATGGACGCCGCGGCCAACGCCGGGCCGGTGCTCGACCTGCGCTCCGGCGCGTACGCGGCCACCTGGGCGCCCCGCGGCGAGGTGGCCGCCCGCACCGTGACGGTGCGGGTGCTGCACGAGCGGGAGGTCGACGGAGTGCCCGTCCGGTCGGTGGTGAGCCACTTCAACAAGGCGACCAAGGGTCGGCTGGTGCGGGACCTGCTGACCGCGGGCGCCCGGCCGCGCTCGGCCGACGGGCTGGTGGCCGCGCTGCGCGACCTGAAGTACACGGTGCTGGAGCAGCCCGGGCCGTCCCACCGGCCACGCCAGGTCGACCTGGTCGTCACCGAGCTGTAGGGCTGCCGCAAGATTTCCTCAAGGCTGGGGCGGATCGGTTTCCCCGTCGGCGTCTTCGGGCCACCGTAGGGGGACCCCGACGCCGACAAGGAGTGCCTGAGTTGGCTCCCGAACCGATCCTGCTCGACCGGCCGCGCCTCCCGTCGACCCCGCCGCCGCTGGACTGGCTGACCCTGGCCGACGCGTTCGAGGCCGCCTGCCTGCTGCGCTGCATGCCCCCGCCGGCCGTCGCCGGCGCCCGCCGCCCGGTGCCGCACCACCGCCCGGCGACCGTCGAGTTCAACCGGGAGGAGGCCGCCCTGCGGTTCCGGCAACTGCTCGGCCGGTTGGACGTCCCGATCGAGCACGAGGTGACCGTCGGCGGGCTGCGCCGCCGGTACGAGCTGCACCGGCTCTCGGTGCCCCCGGCGGACCGGCCGGCGTACGCGCGGACGCTGGAGGCCGGCTGGCGGCAGGGCCGGCGCGAGCTGCTGGGCGGCCCGGTCCCCGGCGCGTCGACGGCGCGGCGGGTGTGGCGGCCCCGGCTGGCCGCGGCGGCCTGGCGGGCCGCCCTGCTCGCCGGGGGGCGGCACGTGCGCCGGCACATCCTCGGCGTCCGGCTCACCGACCGGGAACTGGCCGCCGTCCTGGTGCGCGGGGCCGCTCTGCTGGACGTGCCGGCGCTGCTGCGCCCCGGCACCGGGTGCTTCCTGGTCTGCGTCGCCGACGGCCCGGACCGCGAGCGGATCCTGCACAGCGCCGCGCTGGAACCCGCCCGGGCGGCCGAGCCGGCATGACGGCCGGATGACCGCGACCACCGCGCGGTCCGCGTCTGGCGGGGCACCGGCGGGCCGCCCGGGGCCACCGTTCCGACCCCGGTCGCGAACCGCAGCGAACTGATCCCCACCGTCGACCCGGCGCCGGGGCCGTAGTCCGACCGGTGGGCCCCGGGTTGCGGTGACGGCCCGCGCGGCGCAGAGTGCAGCCCGTGAGTCGAACCCGGTCCTGCCGCGCCCGCGCCGCGCGCCCGTCGTCCTGGTTCCGACCTGGCCGCCCGCGCGCCGGCCGCCCGGCGGCGCTGCTGTCGCTGCTGCTGGTGGTGACGCTGCCCGGCCTCGCCGGCTGCCAGGACTCCCCCGAGCCGCCGGTGCGGATCCGGATCGCGACCGGCAGCCCGACGGCGGTCTACCACGCCTTCGGCCGGTCGCTGGCCGACATCCTCAACCGGGAGATGCCGAACGTCGAGGCCAGCGTGGTGGTCACCGCCGCCTCGGCGGAGAACGTCCGGCTGGTCGGCTCGGGCGAGGCCGAGCTGGGATTCACCCAGGCCGACGTGCTGCCGGCCGCGCCGGCGACGCACCCGTCGGTCGTCGCGGTCGCCCGGGTCTACGACGACCTGCTGCACCTGGTCACCACCGCCGGCGGGCCGGTCCGCACGCTGGCCGACCTGCGTGGGCGGCGGGTCTCCGTGGGCGCTCCCGGCTCCGGCACCGAGATCACCGCCTCCCGGCTGCTGGAGGTGGCGCGCCTGGGCGGCGACCGGGTGCACCGGGAGCGGCTCGGCCTCGACGACTCGGTGGCGGCGCTGCGGGCCGGCACGATCGACGCATTCTTCTTCTCCGGCGGGCTGCCGGTCAGCGCGGTGAAGCGGCTCGCCGACGACAGCGCGACCCGGATCGTCGACCTCGGCGAGTGGACCGAGCTGCTGCGCGGCAGCAACCCCCAGGTCTACGTCTCCCGGGACGTCCCCCGCTCGGTGTACGGCACGGACCCGGTCACCACCGTGGCCAACCCGAACTTCTTGATCGTCCGGGCCGACCTGCCGGAAGCGCTGGTCCGGGAGGTGACCCGGTTGCTGATGGAACGCCGGCAGGAGCTGGCCGCGGCGCATCCGGCCGCCGGCCGGATGAGCCCGCGCTCGGCCATCGCCACCTCCCCGCTGCCGCTGCACCCCGGCGCCGCCGGCTGGTACCGCGCCGCCAAGCCCTGACCCTGGCGGCCGACCGCCGGCCGGCGGCGGTCACGGGCGATCAGGAGGACCTCGGTCGGACGGCGGCGACGTCACCCGGGCGGGGCGTCACCCCGGTCGCGGCGTGCCCCGGTGCGGCGTGCCCCGGTGCGGCGGGGACCGGTGCGGCGGGCGCGTCGACGGGCGGTGCGGGAGCGCCGGCGGGGACCGGCTCGGCCGGATCCGTCGGGTCCCTCGGGTCTGCCGGATCCGCCGGGGTCGAGGCCGGGAACCAGAGGCCGGCGACCAGGCCGCGCGGCTCGCCCCGGCGCATGGTGAGCCGCCCGTCCGAGGCGTCGACCAGCACGGCGACGATGGTGAGGCCCAGCCCGGCGCCGTCGACGTTCTGCACCTCCGGCGCCCGCCAGAACCGCTCGGTCGCCTGGCCGAGCTGGCTCTCCGTCATGCCCGGGCCGGTGTCCCGGACCTCCAGCGCCGTCCCGCCCTCGTGGTGCCGCACGGTCACCGTCACCGCCCCGCCGGCACCGCTGAACTTCACGGCGTTGTCGATCAGCGCGTCCAGGGCCTGGTCGATGGCGGTCGGCACGGTCCGCGCGTACGCCGGGGAGTCCTCCGCCGCGAGCCGGAGGGTGACCGACCGGTGCCGGGCGAGCGGCTCCCACGCGGCGACCCGGGACGCGGCCACGGCCGCCGCGTCGACGGTGACCCGCTGGTTCTCCCGCCGCTCGGCGCGGGCCAGGGTCAGCAGCGCGTCCAGCACCAGGGCCAGCCGGTCGGTCTCCTCCAGGGCCAGCCGGTGCTCGGCCTGGCCGTCCGGGTCGGTCAGGCCCAGCCCCAGCTCCTCCACCCGCAGGCGCAGCGCGGTCAGCGGGTTGCGCAGCTGGTGGCTGGCGTGCGCCACGAAGGCGCGCTGCCGGTCCATCACGTCGGAGACGACGTCGGCCATGTGGTTGAAGCTGGTCGCCAGCCGGCGCAGCTCCGGCGGGCCGAGCCGGTGCTGCACGCGGGCGCCGCGGTCTCCCTCGGCGATCTCGTGGGTGACCGCGTCCAGCTCGGTGACCGGGCGCAGCACCCAGCCGGCCAGCCCGAACGCGGTGAGCACGCAGGCCAGGACGGCGAGCAGCCCCGTCCCGGCCAGCACCAGCCACCAGACGGTGACCGCGCGCCGGACCGAGTCGGTCGGGGTGGCGGTGACCACCGCCCCGAGCACCTCACCGCCGTCGTTGATGGGCACCGCCACCACGATCGGCCGGTCGACCCACGGCCAGACCGACTCCGGCCCACTGGCCTGCTGGCCCGAGAGCGCGGTGTCCAGCGCCTCGCGGGTCCCCGCGGCCGGCCGCCAACTGTCGGAGGCCGCCACCGTCCGGCGGTCCCGATCGACCACCGCCGCGCCGATCCCGTACAGGTCGTCGTAGCTGCGCAGCTCGTTGTCGAGCGGGCCGGGGGTCCCGCCGCGCAGCGCCGGACCGGCCAGCGAGGCGAACCGGGTGGCGTCGGCGAGCCGGTCGGCGCGTACCCGGTCGGTCTCCCGGGTCGCCAGGGTTATCGCCAGCGGGGTCTCCAGCGCGATCAGCACCAGCACCATCAGCAGCAGGTAGCTGATCACCAGTCGACGTCGCACGGCGTCACCTCACTCGCCGCGCAGCCGGTAGCCGACCCCGCGTACGGTCTCCACCAGGCCGGGGTCGCCCAGCTTGCCGCGCAGCGACCCGACGTGCACCTCGACGGTGTGCCCGTCGCCCCAGGTGGTGCCCCAGGCGTCGAGCAGGATCCGGTCCCGGGCAACCGCGACCCCGGGCTGCCGGGCCAGGGAGAGCAGGACGTCGAACTCCTTGCGGGTCAGCGCCACCGGCCGGCCGGCCACGGCGACCGTCCGCGCGGCCACGTCGATGCGGACGGGCCCGGCCTCGATCAGGTTGCGCTCGGGCACCGTGTGCGCCGCACGGCGCAGCACCGCCTCGATGCGGGCCTGGAGCTCGGTCATGGAGAAGGGCTTGACCACGTAGTCGTCCGCGCCCAGCCGCAGGCCGAGCACCCGGTCCCGCTCCTCGCCCCGGGCGGTCACCGCGATGATGCCGAGCTGGCTGCTGCGCCGGCGCAGCTCGCGGCACAGGTCGGTGCCGTCCCCGTCCGGCAGGGTCAGGTCGAGCAGCACCAGGTCGCAGGGGGCGGCGGAGAGGGCGGCGGCGACGGTCGCCGCGTGCTCCACCTCGTACCCCCGGCGGGTGAGGGCGGAGGAGAGCGCGGCGGCCACCCGACGGTCGTCCTCGACCAGCAGGATGCGCACCCGGGGCCCCCATTCGTCGGCGTGTCGACCCCGAATGGTGACAGAAGCCGGCCGGGAGCGGGAGGGTAGGCCCCGCGTCGACCGCCGTGCGGACGGCGGCCCGGCCCCTCTCCGGCCCCGCCGGGAGCGGGCGGCGGGCCCGGGTCGGAACCCGGACACCCCCACCGAGAGCGGCGGCGGCGCGGGCGGGACCGCGGAGAACCGGGCCGGTTCTGCGTAGGCTGCCGGGGTGATCTACAAGCTGCTGACCACCGTCGAGTGGAACGACGCCCTGGCCGCGGGGCACTTCGTCGGCACCGCCACGGACGCGCAGTCCGGGTTCATGCACCTCTCCGGGCCCGACCAGGTGGTCGAGACGGCCCGCCGGCACTTCACCGGCGCCACCGGGCTGACCCTGCTCACCGTGGACCCGGCCCGGCTGGGCGACGCGCTGCGTTGGGAACCGTCGCGCGGCGGTGCCCTCTTCCCCCACCTCTACGGGCCGCTGCCGGTGCCGGCGGTGGTGGCCGCCGACGCCCTGCCGGCGGACATGCCGGTCGCCGAAGCCGTGGCGGCGTTGCTGGGCTGAGGGGTCGATATGCTACGCCGAGTCCGCGCGCCCCGGCCTCACTCTCCGTGCCCGGGGCCGGCGCGGCAGCCCGGACCCGCGCGGGCGGCCGCCCCTCCCGGCGTACGCCGAACGCGGGTCACCGACGGCGCCCGGCGCGCCCTGCGACCCATGCGAGTTGAAGGATGACTGACAGCAGTTCCCCGTCCCCCTCGGTCTTCGTCCACCCGACGGCCGACGTCGAGGAGGGTGCCCGGGTCGGCGACGGCACCAAGGTCTGGCACCTGGCCCACATCCGGTCCTCCGCCCAGGTGGGCGCCGGCTGCGTCATCGGCCGCAACGTGTACGTCGACGCCGGTGTGACGGTCGGCGACCTGGTCAAGATCCAGAACAACGTCTCCGTCTACCAGGGGGTGACCCTGGAGGACGAGGTGTTCGTCGGGCCGTGCGCCGTCTTCACCAACGACTTCCGGCCCCGCGCGCAGAACCCGGACTGGAAGATCACCCCGACGGTGGTCCGCCGGGGCGCCTCGATCGGCGCGAACGCGACCCTCGTCTGCGGCATCGAGGTCGGCGAGTACGCGATGATCGCGGCGGGTTCCGTGGTGACCAGGGACGTGGCGCCGTACCAGCTCGTGGCGGGCAACCCGGCGCGGCCGAAGGGCTGGGTCGACGAGCGGGGCGAGGTCGTTTCCCGGGACGTGGACACCCCGCCGCAGCGGCAGGGCTGACCCTCCGACGAGCAAACGGCGGTGGACGGGCGCTCCCGTCCACCGCCGTCGTCGTACGCGCCGGTGCTCAGCGGCAGAGCCGCGCGATCTCCTCCCGGAACCGCTCCATGGGGTTCGCCTCGGCCGGGCCGAGCAGGTAGGTCTTCAGCTCCCGCCGGGCGTCGGTCATCGGGTCGTCGCCGGCCCGGGTGACGGACACGATCTTCTCCAGCTCGCCGCAGTCCCGGGAGAGCAGGTACGCCGCCCGCGACGTTGGGTATTCCCGGCGGAACTCGTCCTCCGGCAGGCCGCCTGGGTTCGCCACCACGTACGGCCGCTGGCTCTGGACGAAGTCCGAGACCACACTGGACACGTCGCTGATCAGCAGGTCGGTCTGGTTGAAGCAGTCGAACAGCGCCGGCGTCCGGCCGGTGACCACGAGGTGCCGCGTGCCGTCCAGGGAGGTCGCGTCCGGGTTGCCGCCCGCCGCGCGGATCCGCTCCACGATCCGCTCGTGCACCGTCTTCGCCTCCTTGGCGCGGGAGCCGGTCAGCGGGTGCGGCTTGTAGATGAGCCGGACCGCCGGCGCGGTGGCCAGCAGCCCCTTGACGATCCGCTCCCCCATCAGCACCAGCGAGGTGTGGTACGGGTCGTCGTCCAGCCACCCCTCCCAGGTCGGGGCGTAGAGCACCGTGAACGGCCGGTCGACGGACTCCGCGCCGAACGTGTGCACCCCGGCGAGCTGCGGCCGTCCGATCTCGACGATGTCGGAGTCGAGCACGCCCACCCCGGCCCGGGCGTACCGCTCGCGCCCGGCGAGGCCGGCGACCCACACCTCGTCGTACACCTTGCTGTACGGGTTGACGCTGGCCTGCTTGTCGCTGTCGCCGTGCCCGACGAAGACGTGCTTCATGCCGGGCTCGCGGAGCATGTGGATGTTCGCGCCGACGTTCGCGGCGTAGAGCGCGGCGCGCACGCTGCCCAGTTCGAGGTTCATGAAGTCCACGCCGGCCGGCACGCAGATCACCGGCAGCCGGGTGTCGGCCAGTTCGAGGAACGCCTCCTTGTTGCGCAGCAGCACCACGCCGCGCTGGTCGAGCGCCTCGGTCGGGGCGAGCCACATGTTGGCCTGGTAGACGTCCTTCGCCGGCCCCGCGAAGTAGAGGGCCACCTCCGGCCGGTAGCTGTCCAGCCAGCGCTGGACGGCGGGCAGCAGCGGGCTCTGGCCCATCCCGCGCCCGCGCAGCCAGGTCAGCGCGACGATCCCGCCCACCAGCGCGGCGGCGAACACGGCCACCACTCCCGCGCCGATCACCGGGGCGGCGTTGTCGAGCACCGCCGCGAACACGGCGGCCGGCGCCAGCACCACGTTGACCAGGGCCAGCCGGTCGCCGGCGAGCCAGGCCGCCCAGTCCGGCGGGCGGGGCGCGGCCCGCATCGGGCCGAGGTCGATGTTGCGCACCAACGCCGACAGGGGGTTGCGCCGGTCGATCATCGTGGCGAGCGCGCCGGCGAAGACCGAGATCAGCCAGACGGTCGACGGCAGCACCAGGACCAGGCTGAGTTCCCACGCGCTCGGCCGGACCTCGGCGACCACCAGCAGGACGACCGCGAGGTCGCGGGCGAGCTGCCGGTAGTCGCCCCGCAGGCCGACCTTCTCGAGCAGTGTGTGTGTGGCGGGCGACCAGCGGGCGAGCGCGTACTCGCCGGCGAGCGCGGCCAGCCCGGCGACGGCGAAGACGCCGATCCAACCGAGCGCGCCGGCGGCGAGCATCACCAGGTAGGCCAGCAGCAGCAGCGCGCCGCGGGCGGCGACTCCCGCCGGTCCCATCAACTTGCCGAACAAGGACTAGCTCCCTACGAGATCGACGACTGGCTCACCGACCGTCACTGGCGCCGTGACGGCAGCGTTCCCCGCTTCGGCGACCGTCGGCGCCCGGACGCCACCGGCGCGCCCCGACGGAACGCGACGGGACGGGACAGCGGTCGCGGCGACCCGCCTGTCCGTCCATCGTCGCTGACCAGCGACGGCACCGGCGCCCGCGGCCACCCCGCCACCACGCCGGTGTGACCTTAACGCGAAGGAACGCGCCGGTATCGCTCGGGTACCGCCACACCGGGACGATTTGGTCCCTCCGGGCCACAGTCGCCACTCCGGGGGGATGATCCACCGCAAAAACGACGCCGGTGACGACGCGTCGCCGATGGCCGGTTCGCCGGGTCAGCGCGGCCGGCTCCCGTTCCTATACTGGTCCGGCCGCTCGCCGACCGGGTGGCCGCACGGGCGGCCGCACCTCGGCTCCGCGCACCAGCCGCCGCGGGGCAACCGCGAGTTCCGTTGGAAAGGATCCACGGTTTGACCAGCCTCATCGCGCTCGCCGTCGCCATCGTGCCCGGCGCGCTGCTCGGATTCGCGCTGCCCCCGGGCCGCTACCGGTGGGCCACCTGGGCCGCCGCCCCGGCGTTGACCCTGGGCCTGGTCACCCTCGCCATGACATGGCTGCCGAAACTCGGGCTGCCGGACGGTCCGCTGGCGGTGCTCGCCGCCGAGGTGCTGCTCGCCGGCCTCGCGGTGCTCGCGTCCCGGCTGGTGACCCGCGGCCTGGTCGACCCCGACGCCGCCGACCGCACCGCCACCGTCGACGGCGACGCCGCCGGGCGGCCGACCGACGCCGGGTGGCGGGGGCGGATCACCCGGCTGCGGCTGCCGGCGGTACGCCCCGGCCGCGCCGACGTCCTCGGGATCGCCGTGCCCGCCGTGGTCAGCGTCGCCTTCGGCTGGCTGATGCTGGGTCGGCTCGTCGCCCCGCCCGGGTGGGACGCCATGAACCACGGCTTCCTCACCCGGCGGATCATGGAAACCGACAGCGTGCTGATCTCCTCGGCCTGCACCAGCGGTTCCACCGATCCGGCGCTGTCCTGCTCCTTCTACCCGCTCGCGGCCAACGTGGCCTGGGCCCAGGCGGCGGAGATCTCCGGCGGGCGGATCAGCACGGTGCTGAGCGCCTGGTCGATCCTCGTCGGGCCGCTCGCGCTGGTGGCGGCCGTCTACGCCTGCGTCCGGGCCCTCGGCGGCAGGCCGGTGGTGGCCGCCAGCGCCGCCGCCGCGCCGGCCGTGCTCGGCCCGATGTGGATGTCGGTGATCACGGGTCGGATCACCGAGCAGACCGCCCCCTGCATGGCCGGGGCGATCGCGCTGCTGATCGCGCTCGCCGCGCGCGGCGCCCACCCGGTCCGGCTGGGCCTGCTCGCCGGCCTGTGCGGCGCCGGGATCGTCATGACGCACACGTACGACGTGCTGTTCATCGCCGTCCTGGCGATCGGCATGTTGCTGGCCGTACGCGGCCGGTGGGTGCTGCGCCGGGTCGCCGCGGCGGCCGGCGCGATGGTGGTGGCCGGGCTGGTGCCGCTGCTGCCCCTGCTCGGGGTGCTGGCCGGCGCCAACGGCGAGCGGCTGTCGAACCCGCCCGCCCTGCTCGGCAGGTACGGCGAATCGTTCGAGTACTGGGTCACCGACCCGCAGCGGTACGTCCTGTTCGCCTACCCGGGCGTCGGCGGTCAGGACTTCCAGCTCAGCGAGCCGACGATCCAGGTCGGCCTCTGGCTGGTCATCCCGTGCCTGCTGCTCTCCCCGCTCTGCCTGGTGCTGCCGCGGCTGCGGTGGGCCCGGCCGTGGTTCGCCGCCGGCGTGGTCTGGACGGCGATCGGGGTGTGGACCACCGCGTCCGACTCGACGGCCGCGATGACGCTCTCCAGCCTGTGGTACGGCGTCCGGGAGCGGGTCCGCTCGATGATCTTCCCGGTGTACGGGCTGCTGGCGGTCGCCGGCGCGGTGGTGCTGGGGCTGGCCGTGCAGTGGCTGCTGACCCGCGTCGCCGCGAAGGCCGGGGCGCTGCGCGGGTCGGAGGCGCCGACGGCGGTCGCCGCGGGGGTACTGGTGGCGGTGCTGCTCGGCCTCGCCGCGGTGCCGGCGAGCTGGCAGCCGCTGCGCGGCGCACTCAAGGGCCGGGCGCCGGTCGGCGCCTCCTACGAGAAGACGTTCGAGTGGCTGGCGGAGAACAACCCGCCCGGCGCCACCGTCGCCTACGACCGACACCACGAGTTCATCACCTGGGCCTACGCCGACTACGAGGTGCCGCTGCTGTTCGGCATCCCGCCGCTGCCCGGCCTGCCGGCGGAGAACTACGAGCGGCGGTGGGACGCGTGGAACTGGCTGGTGAACAACGCCGACGCCCGGCCCGCCGGGTGCGAGGTGCGCCAGTTCAACATCTCGTACGTGGTGGTCGGAAAGCGGAACATGCCCGGCGCCTGGGACAAGCACTACGAGCGCGAGCGGCTGGAGACCAGCGACCGGCTGGAGCTGGCCCACACGATCGGCCGGATCAACATCTACCGGGTCACCGAGGCCGGCCGGAGCTGCGCCACCGGGGGCTGAGCGCGACGGCCGGGAGACGACGAAGGGGCGGGGCGACCGTGGTCGCCCCGCCCCTTCGCGTGTCGGTCCGTCAGCGCCCGTTGTCGGCGAAGAGCCGGCCGACCACCCGGTGCGCGGGCAGGATGCGCTGCCGCTCCACGTCGGCGTCGGCCGTGCCGGCGACGATGTCCAGGAAGTGGTCGAGCTGGGCGGCGAGCGGCTCCCGGTTGGTGAGCAGCTCCGGGACCTCTATGATGCTCTGCTGCCGGTACCCGCGCCCGTCCGGCGTGGCCGCGTCCGACGAGACGTGCCGGTAGATGGTCACGTCCTTGCGGATCAGGTCCGCCTCGATCAGCCGGTCGACCTCGCTGATCACCAGCGTCCGGACCTTGCGCTGCCCGATCCGGCTGGCCGAGACGTTGGCCAGGGCGCCGCTGCCGAAGTTCAGCACCGTCTCCGCCACGTCTTCCGCCTCGGCGAGCGAGTCCGGGTGGAAGTGGCCGAAGGTGCCCCGGACCCCCACCGGCTCCTCGCCGCCGAACGCCTGGATCGCCAGGTCGACGTCGTGGATGAGCAGGTCCCAGGCGACCCCGGTGCGGATCCGCGGCGCGTACGGCGAGTGCCGGGTGGCGGTCAGGTGCACCGGGCGGTCGACCAGGGCGAGGGCCGTCAGCACCGCCGGGTTGAACCGCTCCAGCAGGCCGCACAGCAGCGGCACGCCGCGCTTGCCGGCGGTGGCCACGATCTCCTCGGTCTCGGCGAGGCTGCCGCAGACCGGCTTCTCGATCAGCAGCGGCTTGTCGGCGGCGAGCACCTGGTCGGCGAGGCCGTGGTGGAACTCGGTCGGCGCGGCGATCACCACGGCGTCGACGTCGGAGAGGTCGTCGGCGTTCGGGGCCCAGCCGGCCCCGTACCGCTCGGCGATCTGCTGGCCGACGGAGCGCCGGGGCTCGATCACCCGGGCCAGCTCCGCCCGGTCGGACTGGGCGATCACCCGGGCGTGCAGCGAGCCCATCATCCCGGTGCCGACCAGGGCGAAACGCACCTTGGCGGTCATGCGCCCACCGCCGCGCGGACGGCCTCGACCACCTGGTCGACGTCGCTGTCGGAGAGGTGGTGGTGCACCGGCAGCGAGACGCACTGGCGCACGACCCGGTCGGCCACCGGCGCCGGGTCGGCGACCACGCGGGGGTGGTCCCGGTAGCAGTCGTAGTCGTAGACGGTCTTCGGGTAGTAGATGCCGCAGCCCACGCCGCGCTCGGTCAGCCGGGTGATCACCTCGTCGCGGCTCACCGGGGCCTCGTCGGTGACCAGCACCGTGTACTGGTGCCAGACGTGCGAGCGGCCGGGCAGCTCGGTCGGCAGGCGCAGCCCGGGGACGTCGGCCAGGCCGGCGGAGAGCCGGGCGGCGTTGTCCTTGCGGCGCTTGACGTTCTCGCCGTACGCGGCGATCTGCGGGATGCCCAGCGCGGCCTGCAGGTCGGTGAGGCGGTAGTTGTGCCCGGCCACCTCGTACTGGTAGCGCTGCCGCATGCCCTGGTTGCGCAGCACCCGCAGCCGGTCGGCGAGGCCGGCGTCGTCGGTGGTGATCATGCCGCCCTCACCCGTGGTGAGGTTCTTGGTGGCGTACAGCGAGAAGGTGCCGAGCCCGAAGCTGCCGGCGCCGCGCCCGGAGATCGTGGCACCGAGCGACTGGGCGGTGTCCTCGACGAGCCCGAGGCCGTGCTGCCGCGCCAGCGGGGCGATCGCGTCCATGTCGGCGGGCTGGCCGTACAGGTGGACCGGCATGAGCACCTTGGTGCGCGGGCCGACGGCGGCGGCGAGGGCCTCCGGGTCGACGCAGAAGTCGTCCTCGCGGATGTCGGCGAACCGGGCGGTGGCGCCCGCCTCGAGGATCGCGTTGAGGGTCGCGACGAAGGTGAAGGGGCTGGTGACGACCTCGTCGCCAGGCTGGAGGTCGAGCACCTGGAGCGCGGCCACGAGCGCGGTGGTGCCGTTGTTGACGGCCACCGCGTGCTCGACGCCGACCAGGTCGGCGAACTCGCGCTCCAGACGGGCCACCATCGGTCCCTGCGCGATGACGCCCGAACGGATCACCTCGACCGCCAACCGTTCGGCCGCCTCGTCCAGCTTGACGACGGAAATCGGGATCACAGGAGCTCTCCTTGGGGTGTGGGGCAGCGTGCAGACCGTAGCAGCGCGGGAGGACCCCGGCACATCTGGACCGCCCCGGCGAGAATCCGCGCACGCCCGGCGAGGGGCCCGACTCGCCGACCGGGCTGGGTTCGTGGTACGCCCCGCGCTGCGCTAGTCTCGGCGAATTGTGCAGGCGACCCCAACGGGTCAGGGCGACGCGGAGGCAGGACGGCCGTGGCAGAGACCGCGACGCAGGTCGAAACGGTGACCGCACCGGCCGAGGGGGCCGGCGCGGCGAAGGGTCCGTCCCGCTGGCTCTCGTTGGGCGTACGGGTCGTGGTGATCGCGGCGATCGCGGCGGGCATGACCTGGAGCGTCGTCAGCCAGTGGCCGGACGTCCGGCAGACCTGGCTCGACCTGGCGTGGCCCTCGGTGGTGCTCGCCGTGCTGGCGGTACTCGCCGGGATGTTCGCCAACTCGATGGCGTGGCGGGCCGCGGCGGAGGACCTGGAGCACCGGGTGTCCGTTCCCGCCGCCCTGCGGATCTGCATGGTCGGGCAGCTCGGCAAGTACATCCCGGGCAGCGTGTGGGCGTACGTCCTGCAGATGGAGTTGGGCCGGCGGGCCGGGCTGCCGCGCGCGCGGGCCTTCCTGGCCACGCTGGTCGCGCTGGGGCTCGGCGTGGTCGCCGCGCTCGGCGTCGGCCTGCTGAGCCTGCCCTCGCTGCTGGACGCGACCGCCGAGACCGGGGCCGAGTACGCCGAGCCGGTCCGGGTGGCGCTCTACATCGTCGCCGTGCTGTTCCCGATCGCCCTGATCTGCGCGATCCCGGCGGTGCTCACCCGGCTGATCCAGATCGTCCTCAAGGTGCTGCGCCGACCGCCGCTACAGCACCGGCTGACGCTGCCCGGTGTGCTGCGGGTGGTCGGCTGGAGCGCCCTGGGCTACACGCTGTTCGGCGTGCACCTGTGGCTGCTGGCCAACGCCCAGGCCGCTCCCGGCGTCGGCGGCCTGCTGCGCAGCATCGGCTCGTTCGCCATCGCGATGACCGTCGGGATGTTCGCCTTCCTCTCCCCCTCCGGGCTCGGCGTCCGGGAGGCCGTGCTGGTCGCCACCATGGCGCCCTTCCTCGCCGACGCCGGGGGCATCGGGGCGGCGACGGGCATCGCCCTCGCCTCCCGGCTGATCTTCACGGTGGCCGACCTCCTCGCCGCCGGCATCGCCGCCCTGTCCGGGGTGCGGCAGCTCCGTCGGGGGACGCCCGACGAGGCCGACGAGGCGGTCGCCGTCGAGCAGGTTCCGACGCCCCGCTCCGCCGCCGACCAGGCCGCCGCGCCGGTCACCACCCGCTGACGCCGGCCCGTACCCGGCGGACACCGTCCCGCGAAGCGCCGGTGCCCCCGACCACGCTCGTGGTCGGGGGCACCTTCTCGTCGTACGGTCAGCGGCGGCGGGCCGCCGCCATCTCGCCGAGCACCTCCAGGTGCCGGTGCAGCACCCGGTCGAGGCTGAAGCGCTCCCGGATGAGCGACTGGCCGTTGACGCCGATCTGCTTGGCCAGGGCCGGGTCGGTCAGCGCGGCGATCAGCCGCTCGGCCAGGCCCGACACGTCGCCGGGCCGGCAGAGCAGGACGTTCTCGCCGTCGCGCAGCGAGATGCCGGGGAAGTTGTCCGCCCGTGCGGGCGCCACCACGGGCACGCCCGCCGCCATCGCCTCCAGGGTCGCCGTGCCGAGGCCGAGCCCCTGCTCGTGCGACTCCACCGTCGCGGCGGCCAGGTAGTCGGGGATCTCGCTCTTGGCCACCTTGCCGGCCGCGATGACGGCGTGCTCGACGCCGAGCGCCCGGGCCCGCTCCGCGAACACCCCGTAGTAGACCTGGCCGCAGATGAGCAGTTTCGCGTCCGGCACCTTGGCCAGCACCTCGGGCAGCGCCTCGACCAGCGCGATGCGGTCGCGCAGCGGGATCACGTGCCCCACCGACAGGATCACCGGCGAGGTGCCCAGGTCGTGCCGCTCGCGGACCCGCTGGGCGTTGCCGCCGACCACCCAGTCCGGGTCCACCCCGACCGGGATCGGCACCAGGCCGGAGTGCGCGCCCCCGTAGCGGGCCTCGATGTACTCCTGCATGAGCACGTCCATCACCACGAGCCGCGGCTTGGACCGCCACATGAACGGCTTGACCATGGTCGCGTCCAGCCCGCGGAACACCTTCGCGTAGCGGGCCTGCGGGTTCTCCAGCCGGGTGTGGATGGACAGCAGCGCCGGCACCCCGCGCTTGCGCGCGTAGAGCGCGGTCGCCCAGGTCAGGTCGAAGAACTGGCCGTGCTGGTGGATGACGTCCGGCCGGAACTCGTCGAGCAGCTTGCGGACCCGGCGCAGCAGGCTGGGCCGGGTGGTGAACGAGATGTCGAAGCTCACCGCCAGCCGGGTCTGCGGCAGCATCCACGCCGGCAGCCGGACGATCCGCAGCCCGTCGCGTTCCTCGACCGCCGGGGCGTCCTGGTAGGCGGCCGTGAGCACCAGCACGTCGTGCCCCTCGGCGGCGTAGCCCTTGGCGAGCGACTCGGACAGGTGCGAGCTTCCGCCCGCGCGCGGCGGGAAGAAGTTGTTGACCACTGCGATACGCACGGGAGGGGTGCTCCTAGCTCTCCGCTACAGGGACGAACCGGACATCGCCGCCGTCCAACTCGACTGTGGAGACCACCCGGGCGGGGACCCCCGTCACGACCGCCCCCGGTGGCACGTCTCTGGTGACCACGGCCCCCGCGCCGACGACCGCACCGTCACCGATGGTGACACCCATCATCACGGTCGCGTTCGCCCCGATGAACACCCGGTCGCCGATCGCCACCGGCGCCCGGTCCACGGAAGCATGGGCACGCCCCGACACGCAACGCCGGGCGGTGGAATGGGTGTAGATCTGCGCGCCGCAGCTGATGTCGCAGCCGGCTCCGATGGTCAGCCCACCGGAGCCGTCGATGACGGTGAACGCGCCGATCCACGTGCCCGCGCCGATCACCGGCTCGCCGATCACCCACGCGTGCGGGTTGTACGGGTTCGCCGGGAGCCCGTGCGACGACGGACCCCCGGCGGACGGCGACTGGGTCACGCGACCTCGGTCTTGATGAGGTCGGTCATCCCGTCCTCGACGGCGATGGTGGGCTCCCAGCCGAGCACCTCGCGGGCCCGGGTGATGTCGGCGGCGCGCCGGCTGACCAGCACCTCGCGCGGGTTGAACTGCGGCTGCACGTCGACGCCGACAGCCTTGATCAGGATCTCGGCGAGGGTCGCGATCGAGGTGTCGATGCCGGTGCCGATGTTGACCGGCACGTTGCCCTGCTCGGCCTCCATCGCCGCGACCACCGAGCGGGCGATGTCGTGGACGTGGATGAAGTCCATCGACTGCTCGCCCTTGCCGTCGATGACCGGCGGCTCGCCGTTCTTGAGCCGCTTCACGAAGTGGTTGATCACCGAGGTGTAGTAGGCGGTCGGCTTCTGACCCGGGCCGTAGACGTTGAAGAACCGCAGGGCGATCCAGTTCAGGCCCTTGCTGCGCTGGTAGAAGCCGAGCAGGTCCTCGCCGGCCCGCTTCGAGATGCAGTACGGGGTGAGCGGGTCGAGCCGGTCGTCCTCGTGCATCGGCAGCTTCTTCGGGTCGCCGTAGACCGACGCCGACGACGCGAAGACCAGCCGCTTGACACCGTGGTCGGCGGCGGCGGCGAACACGTTGTGGTTGCCGACCATGTTGATGTCGATCGACTCGTACGGGTCGGCCTGGCTCTTGTTGATCGAGACCGCGGCCAGGTGGATCACGTAGTCGCAGCCCTTCATGGCCGCGTGCACGGCGCCGCCGTAGCGGACGTCCTGGTCGATCAGCTCGACGTCGCCGGTGGCCACCAGCTCCGCGACGCGGTCCCGGTCACCGCGGAACATGTTGTCGAAGATGCGGACCTTGTAGCCCTTCTCCAACAGCATCGGCACCACGTGCAGGCCGATGAAACCCGCGCCTCCGGTGATGAAGACGGTCTGCTTCGACATGGCGGAGCGTGTCCTTCCTTGGGGAGTCAGCGGCTGGTGGCCGCGGTGTTGACGACGTCCACCAGCGTGGCCGCGACGGTCTCGACCTGGGCGTCGGTGAGGTTGGCGTGCATCGGGATGGCCAGGTGCCGGGCGAACAGGTCCGCCGAGACCGGGCAGGGCGTGGTCTGGCCGTAGAGCGGCTGGACGTGTGAGGCGTACGTGCCGAAGGTGCACTGCACGCCGCGCTGCCGCAGCGCCAGCGCCACCGCGCCCCGGTCGACGGAGGGCGCCAGCGTGACGACGTACGACTGCCAGGGGTGCTCGCGGTCGGGCGCCTCGTACGGGGTGGTGATCAGCTCGTGGTCCTTGAGCAGCTCGCCGTAGCGGGCCGCGGTGCGGCGCTTCGCGGCCAGCAGGTCCGGCAGCCGGTCGAGCTGGGCGAGCATGATCGCCGCGGAGATGTCCGAGAGCCGGTAGTTGTAGCCCAGCTCGGTGAAGGTCGGGATCGGCAGGTGCGACAGCTCGGCGCGGGTGAGCGCCCCCTCCACCCCGTACGTGTGCAACTTGCGGGCGTGGGCGGCGAGGTCATCGCGGTCGGTGACGTACGCCCCGCCCTCGCCGGCGGTGATGCCCTTGCGGCCGTGGAAGCTGAAGGTGGCGACGTCGGCCAGGCTGCCGGCCGGCCGGCCCTTGTAGGTGGCGCCGGCGGAGCAGGCGGCGTCCTCGACCAGGAACAGGCCGTGCTTGTCGGCGATGGCGCGCAGCTCGTCGTAGTCGGCGGGCTGCCCGAACGCGTCGACGGCGATGATGCCGACGGTGCGCGGGGTGATCGCGGCCTCGACGGCGGCCGGGTCGACCGTCCAGGTGTCCGGCCGCACGTCGGCGAAGACCGGCGTGGCGCCGGCCCACATCACCGAGTGCCCGGTGGCCGGGAAGGTGTAGTCGCCGACGATCACCTCGTCGCCCGGCTTGACACCGAGAGTGAGCAGCGCCAGGTGCAGCGCCGAGCCGCAGTTGCTGGTGGCGAGGGCGTGCCGGGTGCCGGCGGTGGCGGCGAAGCGCTCCTCGAAGCGGCGGCAGGTGGGCCCGGAGCCGGCGAGCCAGCCGGAGGCGAAGACCTCGGCGATGGCCGCGAGCTCCGCCTCGCCGACCGTGGGCTGGCCGAGCGCGATGACCTCAGACATGTGACCCCCAGAGTGATGGACCCGGAGCAGTCTAGGCCAACCGGGCGGGTCGTCCGCGAGTCGGGCACGCGGGACGGCTTGGTTACCATCGGTCGCGGCGTCGGCAGGGGAGATGAGATGACCAGGTTCGTGGTGGTGGGTGGCGGCATCGTCGGGCTCGCCGTGGCACACCGGCTGATGACCGACCGGCCCGGGGACCAGGTCACCGTGCTGGAGAAGGAGGCCGGCTGGGCGGCCCACCAGACGGGGCACAACTCGGGCGTCATCCACGCCGGCGTCTACTACAAGCCGGGCAGCCTGAAGGCCACCATGTGCAAGGCCGGCAGCGCGTCGATGGTCGAGTTCTGCGAGCGGCACGGGCTCGCGTACGACATCTGCGGGAAGCTGATCGTCGCCACCGACCCGGAGGAGCTGCCCCGGCTGCACGCCCTGCACGAGCGGGCCACGGCCAACGGCCTGCCGGCGCGGCTGATCGAGGCCGCCGAGGCGGCCGAGTACGAGCCGCACGTCGCGGCCGTCGCCGCGCTGCACGTCGCCTCGACCGGCATCGTCGACTTCGGGGCGGTCTGCCGCAAGCTCGCCGAGCTGCTCGCGGCGGGCGGGGCGGAGCTGCGCACCGAGACCGAGGTCACCGGCGTGGCCACCCGGCCCGAGGGCGTGGTGGTCAGCACCACCAGGGGCGAGGTCGTCGCGGACGTCCTGGTCAACTGCGCCGGTCTGCACGCCGACCGCATCTCCCGGCTGGCCGGGGTGCCCACGCCGGTGCGGATCGTGCCGTTCCGCGGCGAGTACTACGAGTTGGTGCCGCAGCGGCAGGGCCTGGTGCGGGGGCTGATCTACCCGGTGCCGGACCCGCAGTTCCCGTTCCTCGGGGTGCACCTGACCAAGATGATCGACGGCAGCGTGCACGCCGGCCCGAACGCCGTGCTGGCGACCGCCCGGGAGGGCTACTCCTGGGGCCGGATCAGCCCGCGCGACATCTGGGACGAGCTGACCTACCGGGGCCTGTGGGCGCTGGGCCGCCGGCACTACCGCTACGGGCTGACCGAGGTGGCCCGGTCGCTGTCGAAGAAGCGGTTCGCGGCGAGCCTGGCCCGGTTGGTGCCGGAGCTGACCCCGGCGGACATCGTCCGGGCCGGCGCCGGCGTCCGCGCCCAGGCGATCCTGCCCGACGGCGGGCTGGTGGACGACTTCCTCATCGTCGAGGCGGACCGGCAGGTGCACGTGCTCAACGCGCCCTCCCCCGCCGCGACCAGCTCGTTGGAGATCGCCCGGCACATCGTCTCCCGGCTGCCGGTCGACGCGCCGCGCTGACCCGACGGGCCCGGGGCGGGCTGCGCCGGCCCCGGGCACACACCGGTCGGGCGGTGGGTTCCGGGGCCGCACGGGTTCGGGACGGCGAGTTCCCGGGGCCCGCCCGGCGGCGCCGGCCCAGGACACGCGCCGGGGCGGCCGGTCAGGCGGGCGTGGCGTCGGTGGCCGCCGCGCGGGGCCGGGGCACGGCGGTGCCGGCGCCGAGCCCGGTGGCCACCGCCTCGACCAGCGTGTCCAGGTACGCGTCGGTGAGCGGGGTCCGCGCGATCGCCAGCCGCCAGTAGAGCGGGCCGACGATCAGGTCGACGGCCGCCTCGGGGTCGGTGTCGGGCGGCAGCTCGCCGCGCTGCACGGCGCGGCCGATCAGCCGGCCGCCGATCTCCTGCTGCCGCGTTCGCAGCAGCTGCTGGAGGGTCTGGTCGATGGTCGGGTTGCGGGCCGCCTCGGCGAGCAGGTCGGGGATGATCTGCGAGGCCAGCGGGTGCCGCAGCGCGTGCGCCACGACCTGGAAGAGCAGTTGGAGGTCGCCGCGCAGGGTGCCGGTGTCCAGCGCCGGCAGCTTGCCGGTGGCCGCCGCGGCGACGATCTCCAGCACCAGTTCGAGCTTCGAGCTCCAGCGCCGGTAGATCGCGGTCTTGCTCACCCCGGCCCGCCGGGCCACCGCCTCGATGGAGAGCCGGCCGTAGCCGACCGCGGCGAGCTCCTGCATCAGCGCGCGGCGGATCGCCGTGGTGATGTCGTCCCGCAGCACCGCCGCGCCGGCCGGCGCCCGCCTCTTCCCGGTCGTCACCTGGAGCTCGTCTCGGCTGTCACGAGGAACAATGTAGCGCAACGACGGTACGGTTGCGTCCCGACGTGTTTCGGACTACTGTCCACGCAGCGGCGAGGCGGCGCTCCCCGCTTGGTTCCATCGTCGCGCCTCATCCGTCGTCACGAAAGATCGGAGCGCCCATCCCATGGCCAACACCGCGCTGGCCGACCCCGACTCCGGCCTAACGCAGGCGCAGCTGGCCGCCCGCCACGGGCTCCGGGTCGCCGGTGAGCGGCCGCCCCTGGCCGAGTACGCCCGGCGGCTCTGGCGCTACCGGCACTTCATCGCCGCGTACGCCAACGCGAAGCTCGTCGCGTCGTTCAGCAACGCCCGGCTCGGGCAGCTGTGGCAGGTGCTCACCCCGCTGACCAACGCGGCGGTCTACTACCTGATCTTCGGCGTGGTGCTGAAGCAGGACAGCATCCCGAACTTCATCGCCTACCTCTGCACCGGTCTGTTCATCTTCAACTTCACCCAGACCGCCGTGCAGAGCGGCACCCAGTCGATCACCGGCAACCTGGGCCTGATCCGGGCGCTGCACTTCCCCCGGGCCTGCCTGCCGCTGGCCGTCACGGTCACCCAGTTCCAGCAGCTCCTCGGCTCGATGGTGGTGCTCATCGCCATCGTGCTGGTGACCGGCGAGCCGATCACCTTCGCCTGGCTGCTGCTGGTCCCGGCGATCATCCTCCAGGCGGTCTTCAACGCCGGGCTCACCATGACCGTGGCCCGGATGGGCGCGAAGCTGGCGGACCTCAAGCAGGTCATGCCCTTCGTCCTGCGCACCTGGATGTACGGCTCCGGCGTGCTCTACAGCGTGGCGCTCTTCGAGGAGCAGCTGCCCGGCTGGGCCTCCCGGCTGGTCGAGTTCAACCCGGCGCTGGTCTACATCGAGCTGGCCCGCGTCGCGCTGCTGGAGCAGGCGCCGCTGCTCAGCTCCTCCGTGCTCCAGCTCTGGCTGGCCGCGGTGGGCTGGGCGATCGTGATGGGCGTCGGGGGTTTCATCTACTTCTGGCGGGGCGAACAGGAGTACGGCCGTGGTTGAGCAGTTCGAGTCGTCCAACGACGTGACGGTGACGCTGCCCCGGGTCCAGGACCGGGTGCCGACCGTGGTGGTCGACGACGCGCACGTGATCTACCGGGTACACAAGGGCGGCGGCGGGGGCGGCGGCCCGGTCGGCGCGCTCAAGCGGATGGTCAGCCGCACCTCGGCGCCGAACATCCGGGAGGTGCACGCGGTCAAGGGGGTCAGCTTCACCGCGTACCGGGGCGAGGCGATCGGGCTGATCGGCAGCAACGGCTCGGGCAAGTCGACCATGCTGCGGGCGATCGCCGGCCTGCTGCCGGTCAACCGCGGCGCGGTCTACACCCAGGGACAGCCCTCGCTGCTCGGCGTGAACGCGGCCCTGCTCAACGACCTCTCCGGCGAGCGCAACGTGGTGCTGGGCTGCCTGGCCATGGGGATGCCGCCGGCGGAGGTGCAGCGGCAGACCCCGGAGATCATCGAGTTCTCCGGGATCAACCAACGGGGCGACTTCGCCTCGCTGCCGATGCGCACCTACTCCTCCGGCATGGCGGCCCGGCTGCGCTTCTCCATCGCCGCGGCCAAGAAGCACGACGTGCTGCTCATCGACGAGGCGCTCGCCACCGGCGACAAGGGCTTCCGCAAGCGCAGCGAGCAGCGGGTGCGGGAGCTGCGGGAGAGCGCGGGCACGGTGTTCCTCGTCAGCCACCAGCTCTCCTCGATCAGGGACACCTGCGAGCGGACGATCTGGCTGGAATCGGGCGTCCTGCGCATGGACGGCCCGACCGACGAGGTCCTGCGGGCGTACGAGGCGTTCGCCAACGGCAAGTAGCGCGCCGGACGGCATCGACGGAGATGCCGGCGGACCGCGTCGTCCCGTTGGGGCGGCGCGGTCGGCGCGTTAAGGTTCATCCGGTCGCCGCGCGGGCGGAACCGTCTGTTCACGCACCCCTGAGAGTGAGGATTCGGCAATGACGCAGGACCACACCACTGGCCCGGACGCCACACCGGAGACCCCGGCGCCGTGGCGGCCCTCGCGGACGGTGGCGGTGGTGCTGGCCGGCGGCACCGGGACCCGGCTGGGTCTCGGCATCCCGAAGCAGCTGCTGAAGATCGCCGGCAAGCCGATCATCGAGCACACCCTGGCGGTCTTCGAGGCCGCCCCCGAGATCGACGAGATCATCGTGCTGATGGCCACCGGCCACGTCGCCGAGGCCCAGCAGATCGTCGACAAGGCCGGCTTCCGCAAGGTCACCAAGGTCATCGAGGGCGGCGACACCCGTAACGCCACCACCCGGATCGCGCTGGACGCGGTCGGCGAGGGCGACTGCAACATCCTCTTCCACGACGCGGTGCGGCCCCTGGTCAGCGGCCGGATCGTCCGGGAGTGCGTGAACGCGCTCTGGACGTACTCCGCGGTCGACGTGGCCATCCCGTCGGCCGACACGATCATCCAGGTCGACGAGGACGACTGCATCACCGACATCCCGGTGCGCTCGTCGCTGCGCCGCGGCCAGACCCCGCAGGCGTTCCGCTCGGGCACGATCCGCGAGGCGTACCGGATCGCCGAGGGCGACCCCCACTTCGCCGCCACCGACGACTGCGGCGTCGTGCTGCGCTACCTGCCGGGCACGCCGATCAAGGTCATCGACGGCTCCGACGAGAACATCAAGGTCACCCACCCGGTCGACGTGCACCTCGCGGACAAGCTGTTCCAGCTCGCCGCCGCGCAGGCCCCCCGGGTCACCGACCACCGCAGCTACACCGAGGAGCTGACCGGCCGGACCATCGTCATCTTCGGCGGCAGCTACGGCATCGGCCACGACCTGGCCGAGCTGGCCCGCCGCTACGGCGCGCAGGTCTTCCCGTTCAGCCGTTCCAGCACCGGCACCCACGTGGAGCGCGCCGCGGACGTCGAGGCGGCGCTGAAGACCGCCTTCGAGGCCACCGGCCGGATCGACCACGTGGTGGTCACCGCCGGCATCCTGGAGAAGGGCGCCCTCGTCGAGATGGACGAGGAGACCATGGACCGGGTGCTCCAGGTCAACTTCGTCGGGCCGGTCATCGCCGCCCGCCAGTCGCTGCCGTACCTCCAGCAGACCAAGGGCCAGCTGCTGCTCTACACGTCCAGCTCCTACACCCGGGGTCGCGCCCAGTACGCCCTCTACTCCTCCACCAAGGCGGCCCTGGTCAACCTCACCCAGGCGCTCTCCGACGAGTGGGCCGAGTTCGGCGTACGGGTCAACTGCATCAACCCCGAGCGCACCGCGACCCCCATGCGCACGAAGGCGTTCGGCGAGGAGCCGGAGCACACCCTGCTCGCCGCCGAGACCGTCGCCCAGGCCTCGCTGGACGTGCTGATCTCGGAGCTGACCGGCCAGGTCATCGACGTGCGCCGCGCGCCGGGCGAGGTGCCGGCCCAGCCGGTGCCGGGGCAGGCCGAGCGGGCCGCCAGCCCGGCCAGCGCCGGCTGACGCGGGTCTCGGGCCACGGCGGGGAACGGAGCCGACATGCGTGGTGACCTGGTCCGGAAGCTGATCGCCCGCGCCCTGGCCACCGGCCTGGCGGTGCTGGCGTTCCTCGTCGTCGCGCTGACCGGCGCGACCGGCTGGGGGCTGGGGCTGGCGGTGGCCGCCCTCGCGGCGGCCGCCTGGGAACGGCGGGTCCGCCCGGGCGCCGACAGCGTCGCCGAGACCGCGCTGGTCGCGGCGGCGGTCCTGGTCGGGTACGCCCGGCGCCTCGACGCCGGTTTCGACCCCGCGCTGGCCGCGACGGCGCTGGTCCTGCTGGGGCTGGTGCTGCTCGTCGGGCCGCTGCGGGACGCCGGCGGCCTGGAGGTGCGCGCCGCGAACCTGCCGGTGCGCACCTGGACGCCCCTGGTCGCCGCGCGCCTCGGCGACGCCCTGCTGGGGCTGCTCGCCCTGGTGGCGGCGGCCGCCGCGGCGACCCTGCCGGCCGGGGTGGCGCTGGGCGCCGTCGCGCTGGTCGCCGCCGGCGCCGGGGCCGTCGGGCTGGACCTGGCCCGGCGGCGGTTCCGGCCGGGGGCCGGCGGGTCGGCGGTCTCCCGCGCGCTGCGCCGCCACCAGCCCGAGTTCCTGCTCCACTTCTCCGCCCCGCCCGGCTCGGAATACCAGGTCACCATGTGGCTGCCGTACCTGGAGCGGATCGGCCGGCCGTTCCTGGTCATGGTGCGGGAGCCGGAGTTCCTGCCCACCGTCGCCGCGGCCACCACCGCGCCGGTGGTCTACTGCCCCACCACCAAGGCGATGGACGAGGCGCTGGTGCCGAGCCTGCGGGTGGCGTTCTACGTCAACCACGGCGCGAAGAACAGCCACTGCATCCGCTTCACCCAGCTCACCCACGTCCAGCTGCACCACGGCGACAGCGACAAGGCGCCCAGCGCCAACCCGGTCTCCGCCATCTTCGACCGGATCTTCGTCGCCGGTCAGGCCGCCGTCGACCGGTACGCCCGCGCGGGCGTGGACATCCCGGCGGAGAAGTTCGTGGTGGTCGGCCGGCCGCAGGTCGAGTCGATCGAGGTCCGCCCGGAGCCGGTGCGCGGCCTGCCGAACCCCACGGTGCTCTACACGCCGACCTGGACGGGCCACCACGCGGACGCCAACTACTGCTCCCTGCCGGTGGCCGAGGCGCTGCTGCGCGGGCTGCTGGCGCGGGGCGCGACGGTGATCCTGCGGGCCCACCCGTACACCTCGCAGAACCCGGCCTCGGCGCGGCAGCTCGGCCGGCTCACGGAGCTGCTGGCCGCGGACCGGGCCCGGAGTGGCCGGCAGCACGCCTTCGGCGCCGCCGCCCGCGAGCTGACCCTGACAGAGTGCGTGAACCGCTCGGACGCGCTGGTCTCCGACGTGTCCGGGGTGATCTCCGACTACCTCTACTCCGGCAAGCCGTACGCGGTCACCGACATGGGCGACGAGGGCGACCGGTTCGCCGAGCGGTTCCCGCTGGCCGGCTCGGGCTACGTGCTGCGTCGCGACATGTCCAACGTGGACGAGGTGCTGGCCGCGCTGCTCGACACCGACCCGCTCGCCGCCGCCCGCTGGGCCACCCGGAGCCGCTACCTGGGCGACTTCCCGGCCGAGTCGTACGCCGAGGCGTTCCTGGGCGCCGCGCGGCGGCTGCTCGACGCGGACTGGAACCCGCCGACGCCGCGCGCCGTCGGCGGGACCGGCCTGCCGGTCGAGCCGGACGAGGCGACCCTCTCCCCCACCACCTGACCGGCCGGCACCTCGCGGGTCAGCGGTACGGGTCGACCAGCTCCAGGACGGCCTCGGGGGCCTCGACGTGGGCGTTGTGGCCCAGGCCGGGCAGGGTGGCGACCGGCACGCCCAGCTCCTTGAGCTGGGCGTCGGTGACCATGGGGTCGTGCTCGCCGCGGGCCAGCAGCACCGGCACGTCCGTCGCCGCCAGCAGGGCCCGCAGGTCCGGCTCCCCCACCCCGAACGCGGCGGGGTCCATCGCCAGCCGCCAGCGGCCGTCGACCTGCCGCAGCCCGGCCTCGACCACCGGGTGGTCCGGCGCGAAGAGCCCGGTCAGGCCGGCCACCCGCAGGTACCGGCGGGCCGCCTCGTCCCGGCTGGCGAACCAGGTCACCGGTCGGGCGGCCAGCTCCCCGGCCTTCGCCAGCTCGGCCGGGGACCAGACGGCCTTGATGCCGAGCCCGACCACGGCGTCGACCGGCAGCCCGGCGCGGCGGGCGGCCAGCGCCAGCCCGACCACGCCGCCGAGGGAGTGCCCCAGCACGACGAGCCGGTCCCCCGCCGCGAGCCCCGCGGCGACCCGGTCGGCCAGCCCGGCGAACGAGTACGCCGACAGCGGCGGCGACCAGCCGTGGCCGGCGAGGTCCGGCGCCAGCCACCGCCCCGCCCACCGGCGCTCCAGCAGCGGCGCCCAGGGCAGCCACACGTCCCCGGTCGCGCCCATGCCGTGCAGCAGCAGCAGGACGCGCCGGCCGTCCCGGTCACCCGATTCGTCGGCCATAGGCCGCAGTGTGCCACCCGCCGTACGCCCCGGCGAGGGCCGTGACCCGGAGACGACATCGGGCGCCGGCTCCCGGGGTGGGGAGCCGACGCCCGACGGGTGTCTTTCTCAGGCGGAGTAGCCGCGGGTGGCGGCCCAGTTCGCCAGGGCGATGGTGGACATCCAGTACGACGCGGTCGCCGGGTTCGCCGAGTCGGCGATCTTCACCTGCCGGCCCTCGTCCTGGTAGCCCACGACGGCGATGTAGTGGCCGCCGGGGAACGAGTGCCAGCCGCCGTCGGTGTCGGTGGCGCTGCCGGCGACGTTCACCACGACACCCCGCCCGTCCGTGATGGCGGCGACCACGTCGGCCTGGAGCTGGTCCATCTGCGCCGGGGTCGCGGCACCGCCCGGGATCATCCGGGTCCGGTACGGGTCACCCTTCACCGTCGCGTTCAGCACCCGGGTGGTGTCCTCGGCCGAGTCGGTGCCCATCTCGTCGGTGCCCAGCTGGGCGCCGAGGGCGTCCTGGCTGCGCGCGATGCCGGCGGCGCTGAGGGCGTGCCGGACGGCGGCCGGACCGCAGTTGTAGAAGGTGGTCTGGGCCTGGTAGTCGTAGTCCAGGGACTTCGCCTTCGGCGGCTTCGGCGGCTCCGGCTTGCGGGTCAGGTCCGGGTTCGGGGCGGCGCTGGTGGCGCTGGCCGACGGAGCGGCGCTGGACGCGGCCGGGGCGCCGGTCGACGGGGCGGTCGCGACGCGGGCGTCGCCGCGCGAGGCGACGCTGCCGTCCCGCAGCTCGCTCACGGCCACCGGGGCCTGTGCGGCGGCGGGTGCCTCGTCGGTGCCGGCCAGCAACGCGCCGGTGCCCGACGCGAGCACGAGCGCCGCGGCCGACGCGGCGGCCACCTGGTACGGACGCTCGGACGTGAGGCGACGGAGCTGACGCTTGAGGTGGTGCTTCACGGTTTCCTCCACGGGCTCGGGGGGTGAGCGGCCGCCGGTCCGCGCAGGGGGGACCGACCGCGCGGACGGCGTCCGGCGGTGGTGGACCACTCAGGGGATGCGCCCGGGATGCCGGGCGACGGGCGGTGACCGGTGGGTCAGCTCGCGGCGTGCGGACGGGCGAGCGCGGGCACCGCGGCGCCGTGGAGGCGCCGGAACGACCGGGGGGCGGGTGGGTGCTGCACGGGGATGGAACTCCTTCCGACGCCGCCGACCGGGTTAGCTGACGGATTCGGGCGGGAAGAACGCCCTACCGCGGGCCGTGGCCCGCGGATTCACCCCGATGTTGCACTGGGTCCCCGGCTCGCCTGTTCACGATTAGGCGGGTCGGCGCGGCGTCGCCTCTTGCGATCGGTTACCGCACCGGACGGGCCGACACTACTGGCCGGCCCGCGCCCTGCCAACCCGCTCCCACCTGCCTAAACCTTGATCTCCGGACTTTTTTTGCGGTCAGCTCGGCACTGACGCGACTCAATGGGACGACCGTTTCCTGACGCACCTTGCGTCGACAACCGGACGAGCGGCGGACATCGGCGCGGAATCGTCGGCGGGAATCGGCCGGGCCGCGCCGGATGACCGGTTCGGCGCCGCTATGACCGGCGTCACGAAATTGCCCGGCGGTGTCAGCCCACCCGCGCGGTCCGCCAGCGCGCGGCGAGCGCGGGCCGACCCCCGGCGGTGTCAGCCCACCCGCGCGGGCCGCCAGCGCGCGGCGAGCGCGGGCCGACCCCCGGCGGTGTCAGCCCACCCGCGCGGGCCGCCAGCGCGCGGCGAGCGCGGGCCGACGCCCGGCGGAGACCGGCCGGGCCGCCGGGAGCCGGCCCGGCCGGAGCCGGACCGCTGCGGCGTACGCCTCCCCGGCCAGGGCCCGCGCCGCCTCGGCGGCCAGGTCGGCGTCCCGCCACGCCGCCCGTTCCCGCTCGGCGGCGGCCCGGTGGGCGGCCCGCTTCGCGTCGCGTACCGCCCGGGCCAGCGCGATCTCCTGCTCGACCGGGTGCCGGCGGGGATCCCAGCCGACCCGGCGGCCGAACACCTCGCGGAGTTGGCGGGTGGAGAGGTCGCCGCGCCAGTGGGCCGCCACCGCCGCGTGGTGCAGCCAGCGCTCGCGGGCGGCGTACTCGGCGGGCGTGCGCGGGGTGCGCGGGGCGGGCAGGGCGGCGGCCCCGGTGAAGCGGCGGGCGGCGGTCTCCGCCTCGTCGTACGCCCGCCAGGCCCGGTCGGCCTCCTCCTGGGCGGCGAGCCAGTCGGCCCGCCACCGCCGGGCGGTGCGGGCGGCCCGGCCCGCCGCGACGGCCACCTCCTCGGCGTAGCGGCGCAGGTCGGCCGCCTCCGCCACGGGGTCGACCGCGGGCGGGGCGACCGGCTCGTCGGCCGGACAAAGCCGCTCGGGGCGGGCGACCAGCACGGCGAGCACGGTCAGGGCCAGCAGGAGCAGGGCGGACCAGATGGCGGCGGCCCGCGGCACCTCGATCAGGAACTGGTAGACGACGGTCTCCATGGTCGGCACCTCACGGGGAGCGAGTGCGTCAGCGGGTCGCACGCGGCGCCCGGGTGGCGGGGCGTGGCGGTGCCACGCCCCGCCGCCGGGACGGGCGCGGGTGGTGGAGAGCGGAGGACGGGCACCTGTCAACGCCTGCGATAGCGGAAGGAGCCCTTCCTACGCCGTGCGGCGGGCGTGGTCGCGGGGCGCGCGTGCCCCGCGGGATGGTGCGGATCAAACGTGCGGCGGGCCCCGGGGGCCGGCCGCGCCGGGGGTGTGCCCGCCCGGCGCGGGGGCCGGGCCGGGGGTGACGGCCCCGGCGGCCTCACCCGGGTCGGCCGGAGCGGCGGGGTGGCCGGGGCCAGCGGCGGCCCGGTCGACGGCAGCGGCCCGGTCGACGGCGGCACCGTCGGAGAGGACGCGGTGGTCGGCGACCGCCACGGGCGGGTCGGCGGGTGCCAGCGTGACGGGGAACGCCGGGGCCGGGGGCGCCCAGGCGTCAGCCGGGGGCGCCCAGGTGTCGGTCGCGGAAACTCCGGCCTGGGCCGAGGCGGCGGCGGAAAGGGCCCCGGCGCCGACGGCGAACGCGACCGCGACGGCGAGGCCGGTCAGCAGCCGCGCGGCCCACCGCGCCACCCACCACAGGGGACAGGTGAGCGCGACGGGAAGCACGCGACCACGCTACCGCCGATGCCGCCGGTCCGCATCGCCGCCCGGCGTGTCCCGTCTGCGGCGGTCTCGGCGGCCCTCCGGACCGGTGCACTGCGCGCCCGGCCGTCCACCGGAGGACCGCACGGGCCAGGGTGGACGGGTGGTCCGGCCGCCCCAGTGGGTCGACCTGTGTCAGTGGACGCGATCGTCCTACGCCCGGGGGCGCGGCCGGCCGGCCGTCGCACGGGACTCGACGTACGCCGGTCGGCGGTCCGCCTCCGGCTCGGCGTGCCGGGGGCGCGGCACGACGCGTCCCCGCTCCCCCGGCACGGCCGGCGCTCGCTCCCCTGGTCGCTGCCGCGGGGCGGCCACACCTTCGACCGGCGGCGTCGCCCGGGCCGGGCGGCGCGGGCCGAGCAGCCGCATCATCGGCGTCTCGACGAAGCGGTGCAACGCTCCGGCGAGGGCCAGGTTGGCCAGCAGGAAGCCGAGCACCGCGGCCAGCCCCCACCAGCCGCGGTACCCGACGCCCCAGTCGCCGGTGAGCCGGAGCACGGTCACCATCACCAGCACGTGCACCAGGTAGAAGGCGAAGGAGACCTCGCCGAGCCAGACCATCGGCCGGGACCGCCACGGCGACCGCCGCCCGCGCACGTCCGCGTCCGCCGCCGCGGTGATGACCAGGATGTACGCCACCGCGAGCAGGGCCGCCCACAGCTCGGCGCGCACCCACTGCGCGGCGACCACCCAGGTGGCCACAAAGACCAGGCTCGCCACCGGCAGGCCCGGCCCCCGCCACCGGCCGCGCCGCATCAGCTCGGCGGCGGCCACGCCCATCCAGAACTCCAGGGACCGGACGGGCGGGAAGATCTGGGTGAACCACCAACGGCTCTCCTCGGGCACCAGGGCCTGGGCCGGCCAGAGCGCCAGGATCAGCAGCGGCACCGCGACGACCACGGTCCACAGTGCCCACGGCCGGGCCCGGCGGAGCAGCGGCAGCGCCAGCGGCAGGCAGAGGTAGAAGAAGAACTCGCAGGACAGCGACCAACTGACCGTGTTGATGCTGTAGAACGCGCCCGGCCGAGGGTCCCACGCCTGGAGCAGGAAGAGGTTCTCCACCGCGACGCCGCGGTCCACCGGGTCGGCGAACCAGGCCGCGACCAGCAGGGCGAGCGCCCACAGCGCCACGTGGCTGGGCCAGATCTTGGCGATCCGGCGACGCCAGAACGCCCGGCGGGAGTCGGTCGGCCGGGCCGACCACACCAGCACGAAACCGCTGAGGATGAAGAAGAACTGCACGCCGGACAGGCCCAGGGTGAAGACCCAGTTCACCACTGCCCGGTGGTCCGGCTCGGCGATGATCCCCATCGTGCCGGCGTGGAAGCCGAAGACGAGCAGGGCCGCCACCCAGCGCAGCCCGGTCAGCGAGGGCAGCCGACCGGCCGGGGGCGCGGGCCGGGCCTCCGGCGCGACGGTCGCGGCCCCCGTCATGCCGGCGGCCCGGCGGTCCGCAGGGTCACCAGCACGTACGTCTCCTCCTCGGCCGTCGGCGGGCGGCGCAGGACGGCCCGCGGCGGCCTCCGGTAGGCGCCGCCGCCGGGCACCCTACCCGCCGCCCCGGATGTCCCCCTGCGTCCCCGTCCACCGCGTGACGGTTCCGTCCCTCCGCGTGGCGGAGTGACGCGCGTCTGTGCCGGGGTCGGCCGGTGGCCTAATATTCCGTGACCCGAAGGTGACGAGAGGCGGGGACGGATGCACCAGCGGATCCTGATGCGGGCGAAGAAGGGCCCGTTCGACGTCTACTCCCCCGAGGAGGCCTTCGAGGGGAACTGGATCGGCGAGAACAACGGCAACCTCGTCTTCAGCCACGCCGCGCACAAGCTGCTGCAGACCAGCACCACCGAGATCACCCCGACCG
The DNA here is from genome assembly GCF_043204765.1 of Micromonospora sp. NPDC047730. Lineage (NCBI taxonomy): Bacteria > Bacillati > Actinomycetota > Actinomycetes > Micromonosporales > Micromonosporaceae > Micromonospora > Micromonospora sp. NPDC047730. The sequence goes on from NZ_JBIDCU010000014.1 coordinate 114,497, forward strand.
AGTTCAAGGTCAACCCGCGCGACGCCGACATGATCAACGAGCGGTACGACGTCTACGTCGTCCCGCTCGCCAACGCCTTCCGGCGCAGCTATGCCCACCGCATCGAACTCATGACGAAGCTCGTCGAACGGCTGAAGATCCCGGTGGTGGTGCTCGGGGTGGGCGTGCAGACCGACGTCAAGGGCGACCGGGAGTACCTGCGCCCGATCGACGACGCCGTCACCCGCTTCGTCCGGGCCGTGCTCGACCGGTCGCACAGCATCGGCGTACGGGGTGAGATCACCGAGGGCTACCTGCGCACGCTGGGCTTCTCCGCCGTCGACGTGATCGGGTGCCCGTCGATGTTCCTGCACGGCGACAGCCTGCGGGTGGAGAAGCGGAAGGCGACGCTGGCGCCCGACGACCGGCTCGCGCTGACCGTCTCGCCGTACGTGAAGTCGATGGCGAAGATCATCGCCCGGCACCACGAGCGGTACCCGAACCTGCGTTACCTGCCGCAGGACCTCAAAACGCTCGGCACCCTGCTCTACGGCGACGCCCCCGACGACCGGGGCAAGTCCAGCGCGATCCCGATCCACACCTCGCACCCGCTGTTCACCGAGGACAAGGTGCGCATGTTCGTCGACCCCTGGACCTGGATGGACTACCTCTCCGGGTTCGAGTTCGCCTTCGGCACCCGGATCCACGGCACCATCACCGCGCTGGTCGCCGGCACGCCCGGCTACCTCTTCGCGCACGACTCGCGCACCCTGGAGCTGGCCCGGTACTTCGACATCCCGCACCGGGTGATGAAGGAGGTGCCGGCCGACGTCGACGCCGCCCAGCTCTACGACGAGGCGGACTACACGGCGCTCAACGACGGCCACAAGGCACGCTACGAGACCATGCTCGCCTTCCTCGCCAAGCACGACCTGGGCAACGCCTTCGCCGACGGCGACAGCGCCGCCCGGTTCGACGCGCGGGTGCAGGCCACCACCTACCCGCCCGCCGTGCGGCCGGCCACCGCGACCGCGCCGGACGTGCTGCTGGAGCGGATCCAGTGGCTGCGGGACCGCAACGCGGCGCTGCACCAGGACGCGGAGACGCTGCGGGAGCAGCGCCTGCGCACCCGGGTCAAGCGGGTGGTGGGCGGCCCGGTGAAGCGCATCCTGAACCGTTAACCCGGCGCTGGGCGGCTGTTCAGGGACTCCACCTTCGCCGGCAACGTGAGGTTCCGGGGCCGTCCATCCGCGCGGTCGATGGTGTCGGCGTGGTCATTGAGCCGACGCAAGCACCGCTGCTGAGCATCGTCGTGCCCGTGTACGGCGTCGAGCCGTACCTGTACCAGTGCCTCGAGTCGATCCGCGCCGACATCCCGGCCGGCGAGGCGGGCGCGGTGGAGCTGATCGCGGTGGACGACGCCTCCCCGGACCGCTGCGGGGAGATGCTGCGGTCGTACGCGGCCGGGCGGGTCGGCATCCGCACCGTCCACCTGACCGACAACGTCGGCCTCGGCCTGGCCCGCAACGCCGGTCTCGACGAGGCCACCGGCGCGTACGTCTGGTTCGTCGACAGCGACGACTGGCTGCCGCCGGGCACGATCCCGGCGGTGCTGGACCGGTTGCGCAGGGACCGGCCCGACGTGCTGATGCTGGACCACCTGCGGGTGCACGAGGGCGGCCGGCGGGAGGTCGACGCGAGCAGCCACCTGCTGCGCGGGGTGCCGGGCGTGGTCCGCCTCGCCGACCGGCCGCAACTGCTGAAGGTGCAGCACACCGCCTGGAACAAGGTGGTCCGCCGCGGATTCATGGCCGAGCTGGAGCTGCGCTTCTTCCCCGGCTGGTACGAGGACATCCCGTTCAGCCACCCGCTGCTGATCGGCGCGGAGCGGATCTCCGTGCTAAACCGGGTCTGCTACCTCTACCGGCAGGGCCGGCTCGGCGCGATCACCTCCACCCGCAGCCGCCGGCACTTCGACGCCTTCGACCAGTACGAGCGGCTCTTCGACTGGCTGGACCGGCACGCCCCGGACGAGCGGCTGCGGGCCGAGCTGTTCACCCTGATGATCAGCCACTACCTGGTGGTGGCGGGCAACGACGGCCGGCTGCACCCGCGGCTGCGCCGCGCGTTCTTCCGCCGGGTCGCCGAGCACTACCGCCGCTACCTGCCCGACGTGGGCTACTCCCGCCCCGCCGGAGTCGCGGGGCTCAAGCATCGCCTGGTCGGGCGGAACAGCTACCTCGCGTACGCGGCGCTGCGCCGGGCCCACCGGGCGGCGGGCCGGGTGCGGGGCGCCCGGCCCGTCCCGCCGGCCCTCCCCTCGCCGGAGGCCGGCCAGGCGGAGGCCGGGCAGGCCCCGGAGGCCGGGACGGCGGCGGACCAGACCACCGCGATGGCGAGCCGCCGATGACCGGGCTTCCGACGACCGAGCCTCCGGTGGCCGGGCCGCTGCGGCCGGCAGACGGCGGCGACCTGCACCGGATGCTGCTCTGGCGCAACCACCCGCAGGTGCGCGCGGTGAGCCTGACCAGCCACGAGATCGGCCTGGTCGAGCACACCGCCTGGTGGGCGAGGGTCCGGGTCGACCCGGACCGGCGGGTGCTGGTGCACCTGCACGACGAGGTGCCGTCCGGCATCGTCACGTTCTCCGGGGTCACCGCCCCGGACCGGGCCCTGACCTGGGGCTTCTACCTCGACGTCGACGGCCTGGACGCCCGGGGGCAGCTGCTGCCCGCGTGGCTGTCGCTGGAGCGGGCCGCCATCGCGTACGCCTTCGACACCCTCGGGGCGGAGACGCTGGGCGGCGAGACGCTCGCCGCCAACAAGCCGGTGCTGGCCCTGCACCGGCGCTTCGGATTTCGCGAGGTCCGGCGCTACGAGCGGGACATCGACGGCACGCCGCACCAGGTGGTGTGGACGGAGAAGAGCAGAGGAAGATGACGGCGACAGTCAAGATCGGCCCGTACACGGTCGGCCCCGGCGAGCGGCCCCTCGTGGTCGCGGAGATGTCCGGCAACCACAACGGCAGCCTGGACCGGGCACTCGCCATCGTCGACGCGGTGGCGGCCAGCGGGGCGCACGCGCTCAAGCTCCAGACGTACCGGCCGGACACCATCACCATCGACGTGGACGCCCCCGCGTTCCGTCTCTCCGACGGGCACGACCTGTGGGGCGGCGAGCGCCTCTGGCAGCTCTTCGAGCGCGCCCACACCCCGTACGAGTGGCACGCGCCGATCTTCGAGCGGGCCCGCCGGCACGGTCTGACGGTGTTCTCCTCGCCGTTCGACGCGACGGCGGTGGAGCTGCTGGAGGAGCTGGACGCGCCCGCGTACAAGATCGCGTCGTCGGAGCTGGTGGACCTGCCGCTGATCCGGCTCGTCGCGGCCACCGGCAAGCCGCTGGTCATCTCCACCGGGATGGCCACCGTCGGCGAGATCGACGCGGCCGTCCGCGCCGCCCGGGAGGGCGGCGCCGGCGGCATCGTGCTGCTCGCCTGCACGGCGTCCTACCCGGCGCCCCCGCAGGACAGCAACCTGCGCCGGCTGCCCGTGCTGGCCGACACGTTCGGCCTGCCGGTGGGCCTGTCCGACCACACGCCGGGCATCGGCGTCCCGGTCGCCTCGGTGGCGTTCGGCGCCTGCCTGATCGAGAAGCACGTGACGCTGCGCCGCGCCGACGGGGGCGTCGACTCGGACTTCTCGCTGGAGCCGGCGGAGCTGACCGCCCTCACCGTCGAGTCGGAGCGGGCGTGGGCGGCGCTGGGCGGCACCGCGATCGGGCCCACCCCGACCGAGCGGGAGGGGCTGCGGTTCCGCCGGTCCCTCTGGGTGGTCGAGGACGTCCGGGCCGGCGACCCGGTCACCGCGGCGGTCGTGCGCTCGATCCGGCCGGCCGGCGGGCTCCCCCCGGCCGACCTCGACCGGGTGCTCGGCCGCGCCTTCACCCGGGACGTGCCGAAGGGGACGCCGCTGAGCTGGGACCTCGTCTGAGGCCACCCGCACCGAGAAGGGGGGCCGGGCCGCGCGGCCCGGGCCCCCTTTCTCGTGCGACCGCCCGGGACGGGCGCCCCCCTTCTCGTGCGACCGCCCGGGACGGGCGCCGGCCTCCTCGTGCGACCGCCGGGGTGGAGTCAGTCGGCGACCGTGACCAGCCGGACGAACTCGCGGAGCAGGTCGTGGCCGTCCCAGACCGGCGCGAAGGTCAGCGCCGCGCCGAACGGCACGATCCGGTCGATGCCCCGGCCGCCGAGCCGCCGGGCGAAGTCGACCAGTTCGGACCGGGTGAACCCGAAGTGGGTCAGCGTCTGGTCCCGCCGGCGCACGAACGGCGCCAGCTCCGCCAGTTCTCCCAGGGTGACGAAGCCGAACGTCCCCGCGCCGAGCCACTCCCGGGGCGCCGCCGCCGGCCCGTCCAGCTCCAGCGTGGTGACGAGGTTGTCGTGGAACACCATCCGGGCCACTCCCCCGTCGGCGGCCAACCCGTACGCGCCGACCCGCTTCTCGACGGCCATCGCCGCGTCCACGTCCCAACCCCGCTCCCGCACGGCCACGCCGAGCAGGGCCACGAACTCGGCCCGGACGGCGTCGGCGCGCCGGGCGTCGCCGACCAGGAACACCGCCCGGGGCGACGCGCAGGCCGCCTGGTCGAACCAGTAGGCGTCGTTGGCGAACCGCGCCACGGCGTCCCGCCGGGCGGCGAGCGGGGCGGCCTCCCAGCCGGCCACCGAGAGCACCGCGAACGACGAGCGGTCGGGGAAGGTGAGGTCCCGCGCCGCGGGGGCCAGCGGGTGCCGACGCACGGCGGTCACCGCCCGGTCGCCGCCCCAGATGACCCGGACGTCGCAGCCGGCGCTGAGCCGGCCGGTCACCGCGTCGTCGTGGCCGTACGTGACCATGCGCTGGGTACCGCCCACGACCGGGTCGGCGGCGTCCAGGCTGTCGTTGAGCACGTCCAGGATCGCGTCGGCCGCCGCCGCCGAGCGGGGCGACACCCGGACGACGTTGGTGTTGCCGGCCAGCGCGGACAGCGCCCAGGAGTAGACGAAGATGGTGTCCACGTTGGCGGGCGGGATGTGGAACACCACGCCCCGGGGGAAGGCGAGCACCCCGTCGTCGAGCCCGGCGTGCAGCCGCTCCACGCCGCGCAGCAACTCCCGGCGGCGCAGGAAGAACCCGAGCGAGCCCAGCTCCGGATGGCGGCGGGCCAGCGCCGGGGCCAGCAGCCGCCGGGAGACCGAGGTCAGGAAGTCCACGATCCGCTCGTCGCCGACGGTCAGCGGCGGGTCGGCGGCCGGGGGCAGCAGGTCGTCCACCGGCACCTCCGGCCCGGCGGGGAACCTCATCCGTACCGTCATGCCTGACCTCCGACGTAGGTGTCGCTGCAACCCCGGGCCTCGGCGCGCGGCAGCCGGCCCAGCACGCTGAACCGCTTGCCCGGCCAGTGCCCGTCGTCGACGCCGTGCACCACCCCGAGGTCCTCGGTGAGCAGCACGTTGCCCGGGTAGGAGGTGGGCAGGGTGCTGAGCACCTCGATCACGCCGGGCGTGCCGATCGGCGCCTCCCGCCAGGTGACCGGGTCGCGGACGATGACGTCGGCGAAGTCCGGGCAGTAGAGGGAGCCGCCGTCGGGCCCCTCCAGGAAGACCGTGCCGATCTGCTCGACCATCCCGTAGAAGTTGTGGATCCGCTCCAGGCCGGTGTCCGCGCCGAGCCGGCGGCGGAACTCGGCGTTGTCCACCGCCTGGTCGGCGAGCTTCTTCCAGCCGCCGGAGTGCACCAGGATCCCGTTCGACAGGTCGAGTCCGTGGTCGCGGGCCACCTCGTAGAGGTAGCGCCAGACCATGAAGGTGAAGCCGAAGACCAGGAACGGCGCATCGCCGTGCCGGGCCAGGAAGTCCTTGAGCGCCGCGACGTCCGGCCGGTCGTCGGCGTCGAGCAGCCACAGGTGGTCGCGGCCGAAGTTGACCATGCCGAGCGCCCCGGCGCCGCGCGCCGAGTAGGAGCGCCGGTCGCCGACCACGCCGGCCCGGTCCACCACCACCATCGGCAGCCGGCGCGGGCCGAGCACGGCGCCCAGCGTGCGGGCCAGCATCCGGGACTGGGTGGCCGCCGCCTCCCGGTCCAGGTGGATCCGGCTGACCTCGCCGGTGGTGCCGCTGGAGGTGAGCACCCGGATCACCTCGTCGTCCGGCACGCTGGCCAGCTTGCGGGTCTTGAACAGCCGCACCGGCAGCCAGGGCAGGTCGGCCAGCGTCGCGACGTCGCCGTCCGCGCCGCCCAGGGCGTCCAGGATCCGCGCGTACGGCGGGCAGTGGCGCCGGTGGTGGGCCAGCAGCCCGAGCAGTTCGGCGCGGAGCCGGTGTTCCTTCTCGGGCTGGGTGAGCGTGAACACGTCGGTCAGCACTGTGCCTCCAGCGCGCGGTAGTCGGGCTTGCCCGTCGGGGTCAGCGGGAGGGCGTCCACGCCACGCACCTGGACGCCGGACGAGTGGGTGCCCAGCGCCTCCGCCACCTCGGCGCGGATCCGGGCGAGCCGGTCGGCGTCGGCGCCCTCGGCCACCACCACCAGCCGGTCCGCGCCCGCGATGGCGGCGACCGGCCCGTGGTGGCCGAGGGACCGTTCCACGTCGTCGAGGTTGACCCGGACCCCGAACACCTTGGCGATCCGCTTGATCCGGCCGGTGACGTGCAGGAACCCGTCGGCGTCGAGCCGGCCCAGGTCGCCGGTGGCGAGCACGCCGCCCAGTTCGTCGGGGCGGGCCAGGTCGGCCGCCGTCTCGGCGTAGCCCATCATCACGTTGGGCCCCCGGTAGACGATCTCGCCGGTCCGGTCGGGCGCGGTCGTCTCCGTGCCGTCGTCGGCGCGCACCGACAGCGCCCCGCCGGGCACCGGCAGTCCCACCGAGCCGAGCTTCTCCGGCAGCCGGTCGGGCGGCAGCACCGTCATCCGGGCGGTCGCCTCGGTCTGCCCGTACATGACGAAGAGGCGGCCGGCCACCTCGGCCATCCGGCCGTGGAAGTCCGCCACCAGCTCCGGGTGCAGCCGGCCGCCGGCCTGGGTGAGCGTCCGCAGCCGTTCGTGCCGGGCGGGCGCGAAGCGCAGCCGGCGCAGCATCTCGTACTGGTAAGGCACGGCGGCCAGGGAGGTGACCCGGTGCCGGTCGACGGCGGTCCAGAACTCGCGGGAGGTGAGGCCGGAGCGCTCCAGCAGCACGGTGGCGCCGGCGTGCAGGTGGCTGGTGAGCACCGACAGCCCGTACGTGTAGTGCAGCGGCAGGGTGGTGGGGGCCACCTCGTCGCCGTCGATGCCGAGCGCGGTGGCGATGGCCGCCGCGTTGGCCCGCACCGCCGCGCCGGAGAGCCGCACGAGCTTCGGGTTGCCGGTCGAGCCGGAGGTGGTCAGCAGCAGCGCCAGGTCGGGGTGGGGCGCGGGTCCGGCGGGCCCGGTGCGCCGCCAGGCCGGGCCGAGGCCGACCGGGCCCGGCTCGTAGCCGTCGACCGGCTCGGGGCCGGTGAGCAGTACGGCGGGACGGAACCGGTCGACCAGCTCGCGCAACGCGCCCGGCGTGACCTGCGGGTCGAGCAGCGCGACCGCGCGACCGGCCTGCCAGGCCGCGAGGATCCGCAGCACCGCGTCGATCTCGGCGGGGGCGGCGGCGAACACCACGCCCGGTGGTTCCCGGTCGAGCAGCGCGGCGAGGTCGGCGACCCGGGCGGCGAGTTCGGCGCCCCCGACCTGCCGGCCGGTCGCCGCGTCCACCAGCCGGGCGTCGGGGTGCGGCAGACCGGCCGCGTCGGGGTGCGGCAGACCGGCCGCGTCGGGGTGCGGCAGAGCGGCCGCGTCGGGGTGCGGCAGACCGGTCACAGGGTCAGCCCGCCGTCCACGCCGAGCACCTGGCCGGTGACGAAGGCGGCGGCCGGGGAGAGCAGGAACGCGACCACCTCGGCCACCTCCTCCGGCTCGCCGAGCCGGCGCAGCGGCGTGGCGTCCACGCGGGCCCGCCGGCCCGGCTCGTCGAGGTCGGCCAGCAGGTCGGTGCGGATGAAGCCCGGCGCGACCGCGTTCACCCGGATCCCGGCCGGACCGAGCTCCTTCGCGGCGGCCCGGGTGAGCCCCTCGACGGCGGCCTTGCTGGCCGCGTAGACGGCCTGGCCGGCCGCTCCGGCCGAACCGACCAGCGAGGCGGTGAGCACCACCGCCGGCCGGTCGCCCCGGCGCAGCAGGCGCGATCCCTGTTGCAGCGTGTGCGCGGCACCGGCCGCATTGACCGCGAACAGCCGGGTCACCGTCTCGTCCGGCACCGAACCCAGCAGCCCCGCCTCGTGCACCCCGGCGTTGACGACCAGCGCGTCCAGCCCCCGCCACCGCGCGAAGACGGTACGCATCGCCGCCCGGACCTGGTCGGGCTCCGCCACGTCGCCGTGCACCGCGAGGTGCGGTCCGCCGGGCAGTTCGGCGGCCACCTCGTCGGCGGAGCCGGGCAGCCGGCCGTGCACCACGACCGCGCAGCCCTGCGCGGCGAGCCGCCGGGCGACGGCGCGGCCGATGCCCCGGGTCGACCCGGTGACCAGGACCCGACGGGCGGGCGCGTCCCGGCCGACGCCCGGCCCGGACGCGGCGGCCGTGCCGGTGTCAGTCGGTGAGGACGACACCGTGCTTCTCCAGGATCAGCCGCGCGCGGTCGAAGGAACTGAGGTCGATCACTTCGTCGGTGTCCAGCATGACGCCGAACTCGTCCTCGATGGCGGCCACCAACGACATGTGCGCGAGCGAATCCCATTTCTCGATTCCGCGATATTCGAGACTGTCCACGACGGCGTTGTCGGAAAGCTCCAACGCCGCGCGGAAGACGACCCTCAGTCGCTGAAGTTCCACCGCGATTTCCTCCGTAACTGGTCCGCACGCCTCGACGTGCGGGCCGAGTGTAGCCGAGGCCGAAGGCCCCTCAACCTGGCCCTGAACTGGCGAAAAGTGTTTGCCTGCAAGGTGTTCCGCATTCACTTCAGGCGCGGCGACCGTTCACCGAAGGGCGTCGAGGTGTTAACCCGCCGGGTCTAGCGTCTCGATCCGGTCGACCGGGCAAGGTCGCCGCGGAAACAACCACGACCACGGGAGCACCAATTGAGCGAGTTGAATGGGTCTTCCATTCTGATCACCGGCGGTACCGGTTCCTTCGGGAAGACGTTCCTCCGGCACGTCCTCACCGAGGCCGACCCGGCCCGGGTGGTGGTGTTCTCCCGCGACGAACTCAAGCAGTACGAGCTGCGCCAGCAGCTCGGCGACGACCCACGGCTGCGCTGGTTCATCGGTGACGTCCGGGACCGGCACCGGCTGACCCGCGCGATGCACGGGGTGGACCACGTGGTGCACGCCGCCGCGCTCAAGCAGGTGGACACCGCCGAGTACAACCCGTCGGAGTTCATCGCCACCAACATCACCGGCTCCCAGCACGTCGTGGACGCGGCGATCGAGGCCGGCGTGAAGAAGGTCATCGCGCTCTCCACCGACAAGGCGTCCAGCCCGATCAACCTGTACGGCGCGACGAAGCTGGTCGGCGACAAGCTGTTCGTCTCGGCCAACCACTACGCCGCGCAGCACCCGACCCGGTTCGCGGTCGTCCGCTACGGCAACGTGGTCGGCAGCCGGGGCTCGGTCGTCCCGCTGTTCCGCCGGCTGGCCGCCGAGGGCAAGAGCCTGCCGGTGACCGACAAGCGGATGACCCGATTCTGGATCACCCTCGACCAGGCGGTCCAGTTCGTCATGGACTCGTTCGACCAGATGCAGGGCGGCGAGCTGTTCGTCCCGCGGATTCCCAGCATGCGCATCCTCGACCTGGTCGAGGCGGTCGCCCCGGAGGCCACCACGCACGAGGTCGGCATCCGCCCCGGCGAGAAGCTGCACGAGGAGATGATCGCGCCGGACGACAGCCGCCGGACCCTGCGCGCGAAGGACCGCTACATCGTGCAGCCGACCATCGCCACCTGGGGCTACCAGCCGCCAGTCGGCTGCGAGCCGGTGCCGGACGGGTTCGCGTACCAGTCGGACAGCAACGACGAGTGGCTCAGCGTGGAGCACCTGCGCGACATGCTCGGCATCGCCGCATGACGGGGCTGCTCCCGTACGGCCGGCAGTCGGTGACCGGGGACGACGTCGCCGCCGTGGTCGCCGCCCTGCGCAGCGACTGGCTCACCACCGGCCCACAGGTCGACGGGTTCGAGGCCGACCTGGCGGCGTGGACCGGCGGCGCCGGCTGCGCGGCGGTCTCCAACGGCACGGCGGCGCTGCACGTGGCGTACGCGGCGGCCGGGGTCGGTCCCGGCGACGAGGTGGTCGTGCCGCCCATGACGTTCGTGGCGACCGCCAGCAGCGCGGTCGCCCTCGGCGCGAAGATCGTCTTCGCCGACGTCGAGGACGAGACGTTCACCCTCGACCCGGCGGCGGTCGCCGCGGCGACGACCAGCCGGACCCGGGTGGTGTCCGCGGTCGACTACGCCGGCCACCCGGCCGACTACGACGCGCTGCGCGCCGCGACGGCCGGCACGGACGCGCTGCTGCTCGCCGACGCCGCGCACTCGATCGGCGCCACCTACCGGGGGCGGCCGGTCGGCTCGCTGGCGGACCTGACCACGTTCTCGTTCTTCCCGACGAAGAACCTCACCACCGCCGAGGGCGGCGCGGTCGCCGCCACCGACCAGCACCTGCTGAAGCGGGCGCGCCGGTTCCGCAACATCGGCCTGGTCCGGGAGCGTGACGAGCAGCGCTGGCCGGACGAGGGCGGCTGGCACCAGGAGGTGCACGAGTTCGGGCTGAACTACCGGCTGCCCGACGTGCTCTGCGCGCTGGGCCGCAGCCAGTTGCGCCGGCTCGGCGACTTCCTGGCCCGCCGGGCCCGCCTGGTCGCCCGCTACGACGAGGCGCTGGCCGACCTGCCCGGCGTGCTGACCCCGGGCCGGCGGTCCTGGGCCGCCCCGGCGTGGCACCTCTACCCGATCCGGGTGCTCGACGGACGCCGCCGCGAGGTGTACGACCGGATGCGCTCCGCCGGCATCGGGGTGCAGGTCAACTACATCCCCGTGCACTGGCACCCGGTCTTCGCCGACCTGGGCTACCGGCGCGGGTCCTGCCCGGTGGCCGAGTCGTTCTACGAGCAGCAGCTGTCCCTGCCGCTGTTCCCGGACCTCACCGAGGCCGACCAGGACCGCGTCATCGACGCCCTCGGCACGGCGCTGCGCGCCGCCACGGCGCGTTCCGCCGCCTGAGGGGACCCGATGCACCACGCGAACCACTTCTACGGCCACGCCCACGTGCTGGCCCGCTACGCCGGGCTGGGCGACGGCCATCCGCCCCGGATCAACGGGTACGTCCAGCACGGCTGGAACATCGGCGACGGCCTCGCCCCCGGCCACCCGTACGCCGAGCGGACCCCGAGCCTGCTGTGGTCGGAGCAGACCCGACGGCGGGCCTGGTCGGTGGGGCGGCGCAACGTGACCGTCATCGGGGCGCCCTTCGCGTACCTGCTGGCCATGCGACCGGAGGACCCGCCGGAGTCGGAGCGGGAGGGCACCATCTGGTACCCGTTCCACGGCTGGGAGGGTCAGCACGTGCGGGGCGACCACCGGGAGCTGATCGCCCGCATCCGGGACACCGAGCCCGGCCCGGTCACCGTCTGCCTCTACTGGCACGAGTACGGCATGCGCCGCGTGCGCCGGCTCTACGAGAACGCCGGCTTCCGGGTGATCTGCCACGGCTACCGCGGCCACTGGTGGAAGGACACCGACCCGCTCTTCCTCGACAAGCAGCTCACCGAGCTGCGCCGGCACCGGCGGGTGGCGTCGAACCGGCTGACCAGCGCCATCTTCTACGGCATCGCCGCCGGCTGCGAGCCGGCCGTGTACGGCGACCCGATGGTGCTCGCGGACGAGGACCCCACCTTCGGCGGCACCGCCCGGATCCGCCGCCAGTGGCCGGAGCTGCACGGCGAACAGGTGGACCTGTCCACTGCCGTCTCGATCGCCCGCGCCGAGCTGGGCACCGACCACCGCTGCACGCCGGCCGAGCTGCGCGAGCTGCTCGGGTGGGCGAACCTCCAGGAGGAGAAGAGTGACGACTGAGACGGCGCCGCGGATCGCGCTGCCGGGCGGAGAGATGCTGGCCTGGTCCGACCTGCCGGCGGAGCGCCTGGCCGAGGGCGGGCCGCTGGCGGCGCTGGCCGCCCACGTGGTGCCCGCCGGCGCGCGGGTGCTGCTGGCCGGGCCGCACGACCCCGCGCTGCTCGACCGGCTGGCCCACGCCGAGGTGACCTGCCTGCTGCGCAGCCACCCCGACGGGGTCGCCCTCGCCGAGCGCGCCGCGCAGGTCGTGGTGGCCGGCCCGGCCGGGCTGCCGGCGGGCGAGCGGTTCGACGTGGTGATCGCCGGCGCCGGCCTGGACGCGGTCGAGTCGGTGGAGGGGACGCGGCTCGGCTGGGCCGGCGTGCTCGACCGGCTGACGGCGGCGCTGCGCCCCGGCGGCGTGCTGCTGCTACGCCTGGACAACCCGCTCGGCCTGCACCGGCTCGTCGCCACCTCTCCCTGGTACGCCGGGCGGGACGACTCCGCCTGGCTGATCGGCGGGGTGCTCGACGCGGACCGCCCGGCCAACCTGGAGCAGTTGCGCGGGCGGCTGGGCGCCCGGGGCCTGCGCGCGGACGCCTGCTTCGCCGCGTACCCGCACCCGACGGCGCCGACCGCGCTGGTCGACACGGGCGCCCTGGCTCGGCGGACCACGTCCGGGTTCCTCGACGCGGCGCTGCACGGCGCGTGTTCCCGCGTCGTCGCCCGGGGCACGGTGCTCCAGGACCCGGCCCGGCTCGCGGTCGACGCACTGCACGCCGGCCGGGCGGGCGAGCTGGCGCCGGCCTGGCTGGTGCTCGCCCACAAGTCCGACGCCCCGGCCGCCGCAGGCCCGGCGACCACGGACCCGGCCGGCGCGGTCCACGCCGGCGCGGACCCGGCCGCCGCAGGCCCGGCGACCGCGGACCCGGCCGCCCGGGGGCGCGCCGACCTGCCCGTGGCGCTGGTGCAGACCGGGCCGCCCGGGGCCGGCGTGGTCGAGGTGGTCGACGGCCCGGACGGCTGGCGGTGGCGGGCCGCCAGGGCGGAGACCCGGGGCGGGCCGGCGGCGGCGCCGTTCGCCAGCCGGCTGGCCGCGTACCGGGACCCGGGGGCGCTCACCGGGCCGGTGCCGGACGGGCGCCTGCTGCGCACCCTGCTGCTGGACGGCTGCCTGCGGCGGGACACGGACGCGCTGCGCCGGCTCCTGCGCGGGTACGCGCGCTGGCTCGCCGGGCAGGTCGACGCCGACGGCCGGCTCGCCGGCCCGTTCGGGCTGGCCAGCGTGGACAACGTCGTCGTGGCCGGGGACGCCTACGCGGTGCTCGACCCGAGCTGGCGGGCCGCCGAACCGCTCGCCGTGGACGTGGTGCTCGCCCGGAGCCTGTGGCGCTTCGCCGCCGAGCTGCTCACCGGCGGGTACGCCCACCCGTGGACGTCCACGCTGGACGTGGCGGGCCTGACCGTGGTGCTCGGCGGCGTCGCCGGCCACGACCTGGACCGGCCGACCGTCGCCGCGGCCGTGGAGGCCGAGGCGGCCATCGCCGCCGCCCTGCACGGGCTGGACGCCGACGGGCGCGTCGCCCTCGCCACCGAGCTGCGGGCCGTCGAGCCGACCGACCCACCGATCGGCAGTCGCAGCTACCAGCAGTTGCGGGAGGCGTGGCTGCGCCAGCGCGAGGAGCTGACCCGGCTGGCCGCGCTGCTCAAGTGGACCGAGGAACTGCTCACCTCGCGGGAGCGGGCGCTGCGCCGCGCCGACGCGACGATCCACCTGCTCAGCGGCTCGCTCAGCTACCGCGTGGGCCGGCTGGCCATCGCCCCGGCGCGGATCGCGAAGCGGGGCGCCCGGGCGGCCATGCGCCGGGCCCGACAGGCCCTCGCCCCGAAGCCGGAGGAGACGCATTGACATCCTCCCCCGCCTAAAGGCGAGGGATTCCCACCCTCACGGGTTGGGGTTCCTGGTTCACCGCAGACCGCACGGAAGGTTGCCCCTCGTGTCTGACGTCCGCTCCGCAGGCGTTTTGCGTCTCGACCAGCCCGGCCGCGACAGCGATGTTCTGGGCGGCGTTGACGTCCCGGTCATGCCGGGTGCCGCAACCCGGACACGACCAATGCCGTGTGCCGAGGGAAAGCTGGGCGAGCAGGTGCCCGCACACCGAACACGTCTTCGACGACGGAAACCAGCGATCCACGACAGCGAGGGTACGGCCGTCGCGGTGCGCCTTGTAGGCGAGCAAAGTGCGGAACTCAGCCCAACCGGTACGCGAGATGGATCTGGCCAGGCAGCGGTTGCGGACCATGTTCGCCACCGCCAGATCCTCCACCGCGATGGCGGCGAACCGGCGCACCAGGGCGGTCGACTGCTGATGGAGGAAGTCCCGACGGGCGTCGCGTACCCGCGAATGCGCCCGGGCCACCCGTTGCTTGGCTTTGGCGCGGTTGGCGGAGCCCTTCTGTCGGCGGGCCATCATCCGCTGATACCGCTTGAGTCGGCGTTCACGCCGCTCCATGTGTTTCGGGTGCGGGATGCGCTCGCCGGTGGACAACACCGCGAAGTCGCTCAGGCCGAGGTCCACACCCACCACCTCGCCCGTCGGTTCGGGTGCGGTGGGTGTCTCGACGTCGACGGCGAAGGTCACGAACCAGCGGCCGTCCGGGTCACGCGACACCGTCACCATCGTCGGATCCAGCCCCGCCACGTCCACGTCCGGCCACGACCACACGAACCGCAGCGCACCGGGCGTCTTTCCCAGCGTCAGGTTCCCGCCACGCATGCGGAACGCCGACCGAGTGTAGGAGGCGGACTGACGGCCGTGCCGGGACTTGTAGCGCGGGTACCGGGCTCGTTTCTGGAAGAAGGCGGTCATGGCGGTGTGCTGGTGGCGCACGGTCTGCTGCAACGGCACCGACGACACCTCACCCAGAAACGCCAGATCGGGCTGCTTCTTCATCTCCGTCAACGCCCGATCCGTCTCCGCGTACGAGGTGGATCTGCCCTCAGCGTGGTAACGAGCATGGCGGGCCGCGAGGGTGCGGTTCCAGACGACACGTACACACCCGAACGTGCGGTTCAGCACCGCCGCCTGCTCCAGGGTCGGGTACGCCCGACACCTGTACGCCGTCCGCACACGACCAGTCATACCAGAAAGGACGGACATGGTTGACAACGCGTCGGCCGTTCCTCCCCGCCCTGAAGGACGGGGCATCCTGGCGGTGATCCGGTGAGCGACGCACCGGCCGCCGGCATCCCGGCGGCGCCCGGCCCCACCGGCACCGCCTCCCCGTCGACGGCGGGCGAGACCGGGGCCGGCCCGCGGATCGTGGGCGTCGTGCAGGCCCGGATGGGCTCGTCCCGGCTGCCCGGCAAGGTGCTCCGGCCGCTCGCCGGGCGCAGCGTCCTCGGTCGGGTGGTGCGGGCCGCGCGGGAGAGCGCCGTCCTCGCCGACCTGGTGGTCGCCACCAGCACCGAGCCCGCCGACGACGCGGTGGTGGCCGAGTGCGACCGGCTGGGCGTGGCGTGGCACCGGGGCCCCGTAGACGACGTGCTCACCCGCTTCGTCGGCGCGCTGGACGCCCACCCCGGCGACGCGGTGATGCGCTTCACCGCCGACTGCCCGCTGCTCGACCCCGAGATCATCACGCTGGTCGCGGCGGTCTGGCGCGCGGTGCCCGGGCTCGACTACGCCAGCACGTCCATCGCCCGCACCCTCCCCCGGGGCCTGGACGTCGAGATCGTCCGGGCGGACACGCTGCGGACGCTGGACCGACTCGCCACCGACCACCACCGGGTGCACGTGACCTCGTACGCGTACTCTCGCCCGGAGCTGTTCCGGGTGCTCGGGGTGACGCTCACCCCGGACCGCTCGGACCTGCGGCTCACGCTCGACACCGAGGCCGACTGGACCCTGGTGCGGGCGGTGACCGACCATTTCGGGGACGTCAGCGTGCCGCTGGCCAAGCTCGCCGACTGGCTCGACGGGCAACCGGCGCTGCGCGCCGTCAACGCCGGCGTACGACAGAAGCGGCTGGAGGAGTCCTGAGCACCGTACGCGTCGGACTGCGCTGCGACGCCGGGCCGCGGCGCGGCGTCGGGCACCTGGTCCGCTGCCTCGCCCTCGGCGAGGAGTTCCTCGCCCGGGGGGCCTCGGTCGAGGTGTTCGGCACCGTCGAACGGGTCGGCTGGGCGGGCGCCCAACTGGCCGCCCGCGGCATCCCGCTGCACCCCGGCCCGGAGACCCCGCAGGAGTTGGTGGCGACCGCGCGCCGGCACGCGCTGGACGTCATGGTGCTCGACTCCTACGAACTGGACCCGGCCGGCGCGGGCGCGTTGCGCGCGGCGGGCGTGCTGACCCTGGCCGTCGTCGACGGCGACACCCGGGGGCAGGACGCCGACCTCTACCTGGACCAGAACTTCGGCGCGGCGACCGTCGCGCCGGCCGGGCGGCTGCTCGCCGGCACCGCGTACGCCCTGCTGCGGGACTCGGTCGTGGCCGCCCGGCCGCCGGCGCCCCGGCCCGCGACGGCGGTGGGGCGGCCCCGGGTGCTGGCGTTCTTCGGCGGCACCGACGCGGTCGGCGCGGCCCCGGTGCTGACCCGGGTGCTGCTCGCCACCGGGCACCCGATGGACCTCACCGTCGTGGTCGGCCGGCCCGAGGTGGAGGCGGAACTGGCGGCGGTGCCGCCGGGGCGGGGGCAGTCGCTGCGCCCGGTGCCGCCCACCGACGAGTTGCCCGCGCTGATCGGCGCGGCGGACCTGGTGGTGAGCGCGGCCGGCACGTCGACGTGGGAGCTGTGCTGCCTCGGCGCGCCGTCCGCGCTGGTCTGCGTGGTGGACAACCAGCGGGAGTCGTACCAGCGGGTGGTCGCGCACGGTCTCGTCGCCGGCCTCGGCGAGCTGCCCGAGCTGGCCGCCGCCGGGGTGCCGGGGCGGGCGGCGCGGGCCGCCGCCGCCCGGACCCTCACCGGGCTGCTCGCCTCCCCGGAGCGCCGCGCCGCACTCTCCGCCCGCGCCTGGTCCACCGTGGACGGCCTGGGCCGGGGCCGGGTGGCCGACGCGGTGCTGGCTTCCCTCGCCGCCACGCCGGCCTGATCCCGGAGGGGAGCCGCCGGCACTGCTGGGGTCAGACGAGGCGTTGGATGCGCACCCTGGGCTGCTCATTCCTCAGGTGGCCCAGCTTGTGCTGGCGGACCTGCTCGTCCCAGACCTCCTGGTCGTAGTCCGGGTCCGGCGGGATCCACCTGTGCGAGCCATCGCTGTAGTGGAACTTCTCGTCGCCGGGCCGCAGGATGCTCACCGGACCCAGCCGAGGAAGCGTCGGTGCAGGGTGCCGGCCGGAGCCCAGGTCAGATCCTCGGCGGCGCGGACGAACTGCGCACCCATGTACAGCGCCAGTGACATCGGTGCGTCCGCGAACTCCGCCTGTAGCTCGTGACGGCGGGTCCGGCAGGGCCAGGGCGCGCCGCACCCACCGCAGCTCCAGATCGGCAACACCGGGCCGTGGGTGGTCATCGTGGACCACCGAGCAGGGGTACGTAGTGCGCCCGCTTCTGAATCCACTGCTGTCGCTCTGGACAGGGGTGGAGCCGGCCGCACCGGCACAGGCCCAGCCCTACCTCGTCGTGATGGGTGAGGATCACGTCGGCGGCGTCGACCTGGGCCTGGGCGTACTCGATGAGGGCCTTCGAGCCGTGAGTGGCGCCCATCGTCACCCCGCCATGCGTCTGTGGTGGCGGGTGATGGTCTTCCCGCGACGGACGGGACGAGCGCCACAGCAGTCGTGGCGTGGCTCGATCGGCGGGCTTTCGGCGTCGAGGAACATGTCCGCGACGATCCCGCCGGCCGTGGCTCGGCAGCCATGTCAGCCGGCCATGTCACGGTGACATGAGCGGGCTCGACCTGCACGGACAGCGGCCCTAGGCTCCGGGCTGAGCACCATGGGTAGTCACGTGACGACGCTGGGGGCGCTGTGCTGCGCGATCACCTTCGGATTCCCGACGATCTCTGGTCGCACCAGGACATGCGCGCCGCATTGCAAGCCCGCGACATCGGCACCCTGTTCCGGCTGCTCGCCCGGCACACCGGGGCGAGCCAGACCCGCATCGGCGCCGCCGTCGGCCTCGAACAGGGCTACGTCAGCCGGATCATCGCCGGGCGGAAGGTGACCTCCATCGACGTGCTGGAGCGAATCGCCGACGGTTGCGGCATGCCCGACGAGGCCCGGATGACGCTCGGCCTCGCGCCCCGCCGACGTGCATGGCACCGGGACATGGCCGCCCGCCCCGACAGCCGGCAGAGTGACGTGCCGGTCAACCGGTCCTGGCGCGAGGACGTCCGCGCCGCCGTACAGCTATGGGAAGGCGACGTGAACCGTCGAGACATGCTCCGTCAGGCAGTGTTCAGCTCCGCCGGCTACACCCTGCCGGCCCTGCGCTGGTTCACCGCCCCCACCCCACAACCCGTCGCACAGGAAGGCCGCCGAACGGTCGGTCAACCCGACATCGACACCATCCGGGAGATGGCCACCACCTACCGGCGACTCGACAACCAGTACGGCGGCGGCCACGCCCGCGACACCGTTGCCCGCTACCTCACCCACGAGGTCACGCCCCTGGTGACCGAGGGCCGTTACGACCCGGCGACCGGCCGCAGGCTGCTCGCCGCCGTCGCCGAGCTGACCCAGCTCGCCGGCTGGCAGGCGTACGACATGGCCGAACACGGCATCGCCCAGCGCTACCTCACCCACGCCCTCGACCTTGCCCGCGCAGCCGACGACGCCGGCCTGGGTGCCGAGATCCTCGCCGCGATGAGTCACCAAGCCACCTACCTCGGCCACACCAGCACCGGCGTCGACCTCGCCCGGGCCGCCCGACAGACGGCACACCGCGCCGGCCTCACCGTGCTGACCGCCGAGGCACTGGTCATGGAAGCCCACGCCCACGCCGCAGCCCGCGACGAACGCGCCTGCGCCACCGCACTGCACCAGACAGAACAAGCCCTCGACCGAGCCGACCGCAGCAGCGACCCACAATGGCTCGGCTACTTCGACGAGGCGTACCTGTCCGCCAAGTTCGGCCACTGCTTCCACGCCCTCGGTCAGCACCACCAGGCCGAACGCTTCGCCGCCCGATCCCTGCAAATGGACGAACGCTACGTACGCGGCAAAGCCTTCAACCTCGCCCTTCTCGCCACCATCCACGCCCGCCACGGCGAGCCCGAACGCGCCGGCGCCATCGGAGCCGAAGCCCTCACCCTGACCTCGCAACTACGGTCAGCCCGGGCCATCCGCTACCTACGCGACCTGCAAGCCCAGCTCACGGCGCACCGCCGCCGGCCAGCCGTACGACACTTCATCACCCGCATCGACGCGGCCCTCGGCCAACGCCGCTGACTACAGCTCGCGCCGGGCCTTTCGCGCGACCAGCTCCAACACCGCGATCACCGTGCCGGCGCCCACGATCTCACCCCGCGACACCAGATCCCGCGCCTCCTCCAACGGAATCCACGCCACCCGCTCGGCCTCGTTGACATCCACGGGAGCGCCGATGTGCTCCGCGCCTCGGGCAAGGAACAGCAGGTTCTCCGCGTCCGCGGTCGCCACCCACGGCTGGAACGACAGCAACGGTTCCACGGCAGCCGGACGCCAACCGGTCTCCTCCTCGACCTCCCGGACCGCGCACTCCGCCGGCTGCTCCTCGTCATCGACGTAGCCACCGGGCAGCTCCCACACCCACCGGTCGAACACGAACCGATGCCGCCGCATCAGCAACAGACGCTCCTGCTCGTCGAGCACGGCGACCATCGCCGACCGGGGCGCCCGGATCACGTACTGCTCGAACCTGACACCGTCCGGCAGTTCCACCTCAGCGATGCTCAACCGCGCCCGCCGGCTGCCGTCCACAACCCGCTCGCCATGAATCGTCCACCTGGTCAACTCGGTAACCTGCTCCTCCGCCACCCGACCAGTATCCGGTTCTGTGCAGGTTGTCTGGCCGTCGTCCGTCCGGGTCCCGGCCTCGGGGCATTGACCGCACCTGTCCGACGTGGGTCTCCTCTTCCGGGCCAGTTGCTGTCAGCCCTGCTGTCGTCGCCTCGGGGAATCTGTCTGACTCGGCAAGCCCTGCGACCAGGCGAGCAGCCGGCGGACCACAGCCAGGCTCAGCCCCTCGGCAGGGTCGATGTCGACAAGGAGGGTGGGTGCCGCACGGGCTTCGGCCCATGCCCGCGCCTCCGTCGTCAGCGCGTCATCAATCCAGGCCACCGGACGTGAGCCGACGTACGCGGCCACGGCGGGCACCTTCTCGCGCGGTTCGAACGGGCCCGACGGAAGGCTGATGACCGGCAGTTGCGGAAGACGCAGTACCGGCGCGAGGAGCCGATTCGCTTCCGCCCCCCACCCGGTGGCCCACACCATCTCGAACCGTTCGCCCAGCTCTCGGAGCCAATCCGCGTGAGCTGGGCACAGCCGTACCGGAGCCTCCCCCGGAAAGAACTGGAACTCCTGGTAGCTGACCGGGCACTGGTCTCCCGCGAACGGATTCAGGACACCGTCGACGTCGAGCAGAAGCAACGGGAGGTCGCGCGCCACGGTCCTCAGGATACGGAGTCGGGCGTGCCGGTCAGCCTCAAGCGGTGCGAAAAAGCGGCGCCGTCAGGGCAGCAGTTCGAGGGTGACCCGGGAGCGCAGCTCCGGGCGCTCGGCCAGGAGCCGCTCGACGACCGCCGCGGCCTCCGGCCCGGTGGCGAGGAAGCGGATCGGCCGCCGTTCCTGCTCGACCAGGGCCGCCGAGCGGGCCGGCTCCGACAGGGGCAGGTTGTAGAACGCGGGCGCGGAGGCGCCGTGGGTGCCCTGGAGGGTGGCGAGGAAGAGCGTCTCCAGGTAGCCCTCCCGCCGGTGCTCGCTGACCACGACCGTGACCTCCCCGGGGCGGACCGGCGCGTGGGCCAGCGCGCGTACGGTCACGTCGGCCTGCCTCGGCCGGTCCAGCAGGCCGGACCACCAGGCCGCCGCCCAGGTGGTGCTGCGGGCGCCGAACGGCTGGGCGAAGATCCCGCCGCCGCGCGCCAGGCCGGCCGCCCCGGCCGTCGCCGCCACCAGCGACAACGCGATGAGCGACCGGGCGACCGGGCCGGACCGGCCGGGGTGCCGCCGCGCGCGCCACGGGGCCGGCCGCAGCAGGAACACCGCGCCCACCCCGACGAAGAGGACCACCAGCAGCAGGTGCAGGGTCTTGCCGTAGTAGTAGCGCGGGTCGGTGCCCTGCAGCGTGAACCAGAGGTAGAAGCCGGCCGCGAAGGCCAGCGCCGCGGCCAGGGCGCCCGCGTACCTGCGCCACACCGGCAGCCGCAGGCCGCCGGCGAGCAGCCCCGCGGCGACCACGCCGGTCAGCGCCAGGTAGGCGTCGTAGCGCGGGAAGACGCCGCCGCCGGTGGCGGCGTTGTCGACCTGGTCGGTGAAGAGCAGGCCCGCCGCGCTCGGCAGCGGCGTGAGCACGGCCGTGGCCAGGGCCACCGCGCCGGCCAGCCAGGGCCGCCGGCGCACCGCTCGCCGGTGCCGGACCAGCCAGGCCAGCACCAGCGCCCCGACCACCGGCAGGAACATCAGGTACGCGAACCCGACCCCGACGCAGAGCGCCCCGAGCAGGCAGAGCTGGGTGCCGGTGCGGGCCACCGGACGGCACACCAGCGCGACCAGGATCGCGGTCAGCGCCAGGCCGAGGCTCTCCCCCGGGTAGCCGTACACCACGAAGCGGGCCAGCTCCGAGCCCAGGGCGAGCGCGGTGACCGCGCCGGCCAGGGCGGCGGCGCGCAGCGGGTCGAGCAGGCGGCCGGCGATCCGCGCGGCGGCCCAGAGCACCGCGAGCACCAGCAGGGCGTACGCGGCCAGCGACCAGCCGAGGTAGTGGCCCAGGGTGCTCGTCGCCGAGCCGGGCTCGGTCGAGGAACGCAGGAAGCCGTCCAGCAGCGCGGCCGTCACGTGGAAGCCCTGTGGGTACCAGACCATCGCCTCGGGCGCGATTCGGGCCGCGCCGTCCGGGTCGCTGAACAGGTAGCCGCCGACCGCCCGGATGCCCTCCACGGCGGCCAGGTGCCGGCTGTTGTCCTCGCCCGTCATCGCGTACGCGAGCCGGCCGGCCAGGCCGTCGGCGCGCAGGTAGGGCCAGGCCAGGGCCAGGGTCGCCAGCGCCGCCGCAACGACCGGCGCCGCGTCGGCCGACGCCGGGCGGGGCAGGCGCGGCCGGACCCCGGTGACCAGGGCGAGGCCGAGCAGCGCGGTCAGCGCCGTGCCCGCCACCGGGACCGGGTGCAGGCCCCACGGCCAGACCGAGAAGAGCAGGGCGGCGGCGCAGAGCGCCCCGAGCAGCAGCGCCGTCGCCAGCACCAGCCGGTCCAGCAGGGTGCGCCCGACCCGCAGCAGCGCGGCCGTCAGCACGAGCACGAGCGGCGGGAGCACGGCGGCCACGCCCAGCGCGTACGCCAGCACCGGGACGACCCAGGCGGCGGCGAGCCAACCGACGACGGCTGCGGCTCGGCGGGCCGGGCGGACCGGGATCGCCTGCGGCGGGGCCGCCGGGCGCGGCGCCACCGGCACGCGGGTGGAACTGCTCTGCACTGGTCGTCTCCTCGGCGCGCGGCCCGCCCGGGCCCGGACGGAGCCGCCTCACGGTAGGGGCGGCCCGCCGACGCCGGGCGACGCCGACGTGTGCGCCAGGTGACGGGCGGGCGACGAGATCCCCCGCGTCGTACACCTGTGCCAACCGGGCCGGTACGCTGGGCGGATGACCGGGGCCGCCTACCAGCCGTCGATGCTGGACCTGACCGACGCGGGGCCGTCGCTGGGTCCGCTGGCCGGCCGGCTGCGCCGGCACCCGCTCACCCGGGGCGCGTGGGTCGACCACCTCCCCGGCTGGGTCGCCGGCTCCGACCAGGTCTTCGACACGCTGCTGCGGGACGTGCCGTGGCGGGCCGAGCGCCGCACGATGTACGACGCCGAGGTCGACGTGCCGCGGCTGCTGTGCTGGTATTCCGGCCACCGGCCGCTGCCACACCCGCTGCTCACGCGGGCGCGTGCCGCGCTCACCCGGCACTACGCCCCCGAGCTCGGCGAGCCCTTCGTCACCGCCGGCATGTGCCTCTACCGCTCCGGCCGGGACAGCGTCGCCTGGCACGGCGACACCCAGGGCCGCTCCGCGCACACCGACACGATGGTCGCCATCGTCTCGTTCGGCTCGCCGCGCACGCTGCTGCTGCGGCCCAGGGGCGGCGGCGACAGCCTGCGCTTTCCGCTCGGGCACGGCGACCTCGTGGTGATGGGCGGCTCCTGCCAGCGCACCTGGGAGCACGCGGTGCCGAAGACCGCCCGCCCCGTCGGGCCCCGGGTCAGCGTCCAGTTTCGACCCGCCGGCGTCGCCTGAGCCGCCCTCGGGTCCGGGTCGGTGGACCCCCCGTCACCGGTCACCGTGCTAGCTTGACCATTCAATCACTCTCCGCTGTCTCCTGGAGCTTTTCGTGCTCGTTGGACGCCCGGCCGCACGGCGGGTCGGCGCTCGTTCCCTCCCCGCACTGCTGCGTCGCCACGTCGGGCTCGTCGTCGTGCTCGCCGCCGGCCTCGCGCTGCGGATCACGACGATGGCGGCGTACCCGCCCGCGCTGTGGTTCCAGGGCGACTCCGGCACGTACCTCCGGCTCTCCGCACAGTGGCCGGACATGCCGGCCCGGTGGACGTACCCGTGGCTGCTCAGGGCCTTCGAGTGGACCGGCAGCGTCGCCTCCGTGGTGGCCGTCCAGCACCTCGCCGGGCTCGCCCTGGGCATCGCGGCCTACCTGCTGCTGCGCCGCCTGGGCGTCGGCCCCTGGCCGGCCACGCTCGCCGCGACGCCGATCCTGCTCGACGCCACCCAGCTCACGCTGGAGCAGTACCTGCTCACCGAGACGCTGTTCACCACCGCGCTGGCCGTCGCGGCGCTGCTGCTGGTCCGCCGGGAACGCCCCGGGACGCTCGCCGCCCTGGGCGCGGGCGTCGCCGTCGCACTGGGCATGGCGACCCGACCCACCGGCGTGGTCGCCCTCGGCGCCCTGCTGCTGTTCCTCCTCGTGCCGTGGCGCGGCTGGCGGGCCCCCGCCGCGTACCTGCTCGGCATCGTCGTGTTCTTCGGTGCCGCCTTCGCCGGCATCGGCACCGTCAAGGGCGCGCTGGGGCTGGAGGGCGGGAAGTTCCTCTACGGACGGACCGCGCAGATCGCCGACTGCGACCGGCTGGAACTGCGGCCGGGGCTGCGCAAGCTCTGCCCGACGCAGCCGCTGGACCAGCGCCCCGCCCGGCCCGACTGGTTCATCTGGAACCGGGACAGCCCCATCCGTAACGCCGAACGCCCCGAGGACCTCGACGAGTTCGCCCGGGAGGTGCTCCGCCAGCAGCCCGGCGACTACCTGGCCGCCGTGGCGTCGGACACCGCGCGCTACTTCTGGCCGACCCCCCTCGCGCCGACCGAGTCGTGCCTGGCCAACTGGTGGCGACCGCAGCTCGCGCCGACCGACTGGGCGGCCGACCACGACTGCGTGCCGCGCACCGCCAGCCCCGGCTACGAGTGGAGACCGGCGCCGTCGCGGGACGTCGAGCCGAACGCGGCCAGCCGCTTCCTGCACGGCTACGGCCGTTACGGCGTCACCCCGCCGCCGGTCCTGGCCGTCATGGTGCTGATCGCGCTGGTCGGGGCGGTGTGGCCGCGCCGGGGCCGGCTGCGGCTGAGCCTGATCGCCCTGCTGTACGTCGGCATCGGCCTCGGGATCATGGTCTTCTCGGTGGCCACGTCGATGTTCGACCACCGCTACGGCCTGCCGGCCCTGGCGTTCCTCCCGATCGCCGCCGCTCTCGGCTGGCAGCGGCTGCGCTCGACACCCCGCCCGACGGATCGGTCCGCGCCGGCCGACGGCGATCCGGTCGGACGCCCGCCGGCCGACGGCGATCCGGTCGGGCTCATCTCGGCTGACGGCGAGCCGGACCGGCTCGCGCCCACCACGGCAGAAAGCAACGGGGAGCATGACGAACGAACCGGAGATCGAGGTCACGGTGCTGCTGCCGTGCCTCAACGAGGCTGAGACGCTGGAGGTCTGCGTCCGCAAGGCGCTGCGCTCGCTGCGGGAGTGTGGGGTCGTCGGGGAGGTGCTGGTCTCCGACAACGGCTCCACCGACGGGTCCCAGGAGATCGCCGAGCGGGCCGGGGCCCGGGTGGCGCACGCCCCCATCCGCGGCTACGGCGGCGCCCTGCTCAACGGCATCGACCAGGCGCGCGGCCGGTACGTCATCATGGCCGACGCCGACGACTCGTACGCGCTGGCCGACCTCGGCCCGTTCGTCGAGGCGCTGCGCGCCGGTCACGACGTGGTGATGGGCAACCGGTTCAGGGGCGGCATCGCACCGGGCGCCATGCCGCCCCTGCACCGCTACCTGGGCAACCCGGTCCTGAGCTGGCTCGGCCGGCGGCTGTTCGGGCTGCGCGAGGTCCGGGACTTCCACTGCGGCATGCGCGGCTTCAACGCCGAGCGGATCCGCGCGCTCGGGCTGTGCATGCCGGGCATGGAGTTCGCCTCCGAGCTGGTGGTGCGCGCCGCGCTGGCCGGGTACGACATCGTCGAGGTGCCGACCACGCTGTCGCCGGACGGCCGGTCCCGCCCGCCGCACCTGCGGACCTGGCGGGACGGCTGGCGGCACCTGCGGTTCCTGCTGGTGTTCGCGCCGCGCAAGACCCTCGTCCGGCCGGGCGCCGCGCTGACCGCGCTCGGGCTGGCCGGCGTGGGGGCGCTCACCCCGGGCCCGCTGACCCTCGGCCCGGTCCGCCTCGACGTCAGCACGCTCGTGTACGCCTGCCTGATGGTGCTCGTCGGGGTGCAGCTCGTGCTCTTCGGTGGCCTCGCCGAGATCTACGGCCGGCAGGAGAGGCTCGTCCCGCAGCGCGCGTCCGACCGCTGGATCCGTCTGCTGCGGCTGGAGACCAGCGTCACCGTCGGCCTGCTGCTGCTCGTCGCCGGCGTCGCCGGCACCGTGGGGGCGGTCGCCTACTGGGGGCTGGACGGGTTCGGCGACCTGAACCCGCACGACACGCTGCGGGTGGTGCTCCCCTCGGCCACCGCGATCGCGCTCGGCGTGGTCGTGCTCTTCTCCGGCCTGGTGGGCAGCCTGCTCACGCTCCGCCCCACGCATCCGGCACCGGCGATCGTCCGCCAGTCCGGCCCCGACCACGACCGGATCCTCACCGGCAGCTGACTCCCGTCCCGGTCCCCCGTCCGCCGATCTTGCACCTCCTGCCCGGACAAAAACGCCATCGGCCGCATGACAGGGCATCAGGTGCGGGACCGACCGTGCCTGGTGGCCGGGGTGGCGGGCGGGGCGGGGCGGCGCTCTGCTAGAAACGACTCCTGGGTTTCGTCAGCGCCCCCGTCACCTCTTGACGACGCGAAGGGCGACCCATGACCAAGTCCTCCACCGAGCCGCGCTCCCGCTGGTCCGCCTGGGCGGTCCACGGCGACGGCCGGTCCGTCCGCCCCGGCGACGTGGTCCACCCCGACGAACGGCTGTCCTGGCCACGCACGCTCGGCGTCGGCGTGCAGCACGTCGTGGCCATGTTCGGCGCCACCTTCACGGTGCCGCTGATCACCGGTTTTCCGCCGGCCACCACCCTCTTCTTCTCCGGGCTCGGCACGCTGCTGTTCCTGCTGATCACCGGCAACCGGCTGCCCTCGTACCTCGGCTCGTCGTTCGCCTTCATCGCGCCGGTGCTGGCCGCGAAGGCCGGCGGGGACATCGGCCCGGCGCTGGGCGGCATCGTCGTGGCCGGCGTCGCGCTGGCCGGCGTCGGGCTGGTCGTGCAGCTCGCCGGGTCGCGCTGGATCGACGCGCTGATGCCGCCGGTCGTCACCGGGGCGATCGTCGCGCTGATCGGCCTGAACCTCGCCCCGGTCGCGTGGGACGGCGGCGGCAGCGGCACCGGGGTGAAGGCGCAGCCGCTGATCGCGGTGGTGACCCTGGCCGCGATCCTGCTCGCCACGGTCGCCTTCCGGGGCTTCCTGGCCCGACTGTCCATCCTGCTGGGTGTGCTGGTCGGCTGGCTGCTCGCCGCGGCGCTCGGCGACCTTGACCCGAAGGCGGTCGACGGGCTGCGGGACGCCGCGTGGGTCGGCCTGCCGGAGTTCCACGCGCCGAGCTTCAGCCTGCGCGCGGTGGTGCTGGTGATCCCGGTGATCCTGGTGCTGATCGCCGAGAACGCCGGCCACGTCAAGGCGGTCGCCGCGATGACCGGCCGCAACCTGGACCGGGACATGGGCCGGGCGTTCCTGGGCGACGGGCTGGCCACCGTGCTCGCCGGCTCCGCCGGCGGCTCCGGCACCACCACGTACGCGGAGAACATCGGCGTGATGGCCGCGACCCGGGTCTACTCCACCGCCGCGTACTGGGTGGCCGGCGTGGCGGCGGTGTTGCTGGGGCTCAGCCCGAAGTTCGGCGCGCTGATCCTCACCGTGCCGGCCGGCGTGCTCGGCGGCGCCACCACCGCCCTCTACGGCCTCATCGCGATCCTCGGCGCCCGGATCTGGATCGAGAACCGGGTGGACTTCCACGACCCGGTGAACCTGATGACGGCGGCGGTCGCCGTGATCGTCGGCGCCGCCAACTACACCCTCACCGCCGGCGACCTCCCCTTCAACGGCATCGCCCTGGGCACCGCCGCCGCCCTGGTCGTCCACCACGGCATGCGCCTGGTGGCCCGCCTCCGCGGCACCACCCCCACCCCCCGCCAAACCCCCGAACCCGAACTCTGACCCCGGGCCGGAGCCCGTTGATCATGAAGTTGTTGTCCTCGACACCGGCGTGTCGCGCAACAACTTCATGATCAACGCGGGGAGTAGGCGGGTGGGGGGACGGGCGAGGGGCGGCTGCGTCAGCAGCCGTCCCTCGCCCGGCCGGGGGGTCAGTCGCGTTCTACCTGGTGGCCGACGACGGTGGGGCCGAGCATGACGGCGAAGCCGGAGCCGTCGCGGCGCGGGTCGGCCGCCGGCAGCTCCACCGGCTCACCGGTGGCGGTCGCGCCCACCGGACGCGACCCGACCCAGGCGACCACCACGTCGGTCTCACCCTTGAGGAAGCGATGGGCGCGCACCCCGCCGGTCGCCCGCCCCTTCGCCGGGTACGCCTGGAACGGCGTCACCTTCACCGTGGCTCCCGTGGAGGTGACCACCATCGGCTCGCCGTTACCCGGGTCGTCGGTGCGGACCGCGCCGAAGAAGACCACCCGGGCGCCGGCCGGCAGGTTGATGCCCGCCATGCCGCCGCCCTTGACGCCCTGCGGACGGACCAGCCCGGCGGGGAAGCGCAGCAGCGACGCCTCCGAGGTGACGAAGGTGAGCGTCTCCGCCCCGTCGGTGAGCCAGGTCGCCCCGACCACCTCGTCGCCCTCGCGCAGGCCGATCACCTCGAACTCGTCGGAGCGGACGGGCCACTCCGGCGCGCAGACCTTGACCACGCCCTGCCGGGTGCCCAGCGCCAGCCCCGGTGAGCCCTCGGCCGTCGGCCCCAGCGGTGCCAGCCCGACCACCGTCTCCCCCGGCTCCAGCGGCACCAGCTCGGCGGCCGCCATCCCGCCGCGCAGCGACACCGTCCCGGCCTGCTCGGGCAGCACCGGCAGCGGCAGCACGTCGACCTTGAACGCGCGGCCGGCGCTGGTCACCAGCAACACCCGACCCCGCGCGGTGGAGTGGACGATGGCGCGTACGGCGTCGTGCTTGACGCGGCCGTGCCGCCGGCGCCCCTCGGACGCCTCCTCCGACTCCGCCGCGGTCCGGGCGACCAGCCCGGTCGCGGACAGGATCACCTGGCACGGGTCGTCGGCGACCTCCAGCGGGCCGGCCGGCACGGAGGCCGCCAGCACCTCCTTGAGGTCGCCGTCGACCAGCGTGGTGCGGCGCGGGGCACCGAACTGCTTCACCACCGCCGCCAGCTCGTCCGAGACGACCTTCTTCAGCACCTTCGGGTCGTCGAGGATCGTGGAGAGCTGGGCGATCTCCGTGCGGAGCTTCTCCTGCTCGGCCTCCAGCTCGATCCGGTCGTACTTGGTCAGGCGGCGAAGCGGAGTGTCCAGGATGTAGGTGGCCTGGATCTCGGAGAGCCTGAACTTCTGCATCAGGCCGTCCTTGGCGGCCTGGGCGTCCTCGCTGGCCCGGATCAGCTTGACCACCTTGTCGATGTCGAGCAGGGCGATCAGCAGACCGTCGACCAGGTGCAGCCGCTCCTCGCGCTTGCGGCGGCGGTAGGAGCTGCGCCGGGTCACCACCTCGTACCGGTGGGCCAGGAAGACCTCCAGCAGCGCCTTCAACCCGAGGGTCTGCGGCTGCCCGTCGACCAGCACCAGGTTGTTGACGCCGAACGACTGCTCCAGCGGGGTGAGCCGGTAGAGGTCGGCAAGCAGGGCCTGCGGGTTGACCCCGACCTTGCACTCGATGACCAGCCGGGTGCCGCTCTCCCGGTCGGTGAGGTCCTTGACGTCGGCGATGCCGGTGAGCCGCTTGGTCTTGTTGACCTCGTTGGTGATCGCGGCGATGACCTTCTCCGCGCCGACGCCGTACGGCAGCTCGACGACCGTGATCGCCTGCCGGCCCCGGCTGCCCTCCAGCGGGCCGATCTCCACCCGGCCCCGCATGCGGACCACGCCGCGCCCGGTCTCGTAGGCACGGCGCACCTCGTCGAGCCCGAGCAGCAGGCCACCGGTGGGCAGGTCGGGCCCGGGGACGAACTCCATGAGCTTGTCCAGCGTGGCGTCTGGGTGGTTGATCAGCCAGCGGGCGGCGGAGACCACCTCGCCGAGGTTGTGCGGGATCATGTTCGTCGCCATGCCGACCGCGATCCCCGACGCGCCGTTGACCAGCAGGTTGGGGAAAGCCGCCGGCAGCACGGTGGGCTGGGTCAGGGAGCCGTCGTAGTTGGGCTCCACGTCGACCGTGTCCTCGCCCAGCTCGCCGACGAGCAGCATGGCCTCCCGCGACATCCGGGCCTCGGTGTAGCGCGCCGCCGCCGGCCCGTCGTCCGGGCTGCCGAAGTTGCCGTGCCCGTCGATGAGCGGGGCGTTGAGCGAGAAGTCCTGGGCGAGCCGGACCATCGCGTCGTAGATCGCGGTGTCGCCGTGCGGGTGGTACTTACCCATCACGTCGCCGACGATCCGGGCGGACTTCACGTGCCCCCGGTCGGGGCGGTGCCCCTGCTCGTACATCGACCAGAGGATGCGCCGGTGCACCGGCTTGAGGCCGTCGCGGGCGTCGGGGAGGGCCCGCGAGTGGATCACCGAGAAGGCGTACTCCAGGTAGGAGTCGGAGACCTCGGTGACCAGCGGGTTGTCGAAGACCCGCGCGCCGGCCTGGTCGAAGGCGGACAGGTCCACCTTGGCGCGGTCGTCCTTGCGGCGTGCCATCGGTCAGCTCTCTTCCGGACGGGTGGTGGCGGGCCTGGTCATGCGTCGATCGCCTCGCGGTCGACCCGGTCGGCGGAGTCGATCAGCCAGTTGCGGCGCGGCTCGACCTTCTCCCCCATCAGCAGCTCGAGGATCCGCTCGGCGGCGTCGACGTCGTCGAGGGTGATCCGGCGGACCGCCCGGGTGGCCGGGTTCATCGTGGTCTCCCACAGCTCGTCGGCGTCCATCTCGCCGAGACCCTTGAAGCGCTGGATCGGGGTGACGATCTGCTTGCCGGCCTTCTCCAGCTTGCGGACGGTCGCCTCCATCTCGGCCTGGGTGTAGGTGTAGATCGTCTGCGGGTTGCGCCCCTTGGTGGTGATCTTGTGCAGGGGCGGCATGGCCGCGTAGAGCCGGCCGGCCTCGATCAGCGGCCGCATGTAGCGGGCGAAGAGCGTGATCAGCAGGGTGCGGATGTGCGCGCCGTCCACGTCGGCGTCCGCCATGATCAGCACCCGGCCGTACCGCAGGGCCGACAGGTCGAAGGTGCGGCCCGAGCCGGCGCCGAGCACCTGCACGATGGCGGCGCACTCGGCGTTGTCGAGCACCTGCTGGAGGTTGGCCTTCTGCACGTTGAGGATCTTGCCTCGGATCGGAAGAAGCGCCTGGTATTCGGCAGATCGAGCAAGTCGACCTGTCCCGAGGGCGCTGTCGCCCTCCACGATGAACAGCTCGCTGCGCTCGATGCCCGCCGCGCGGCAGTCGACCAGCTTGGCCGGCATCGACGCGCCCTCCAGGGCGGTCTTGCGCCGGGCGGCGTCCTTCTGCTGCTTCTGGGTCAGCCGCACCCGGGCCGCATCGACGATCTTCTGCAGGACCGTACGCGCCTCGGCCTTGGTCCTCCGGTCCTCCAGCCAGGACTTCAGGTGCTGCTCGACCAGCGACTGCATCACCTTGGTGATGCCGGCGGTGGAGAGCTCGTCCTTGGTCTGCGAGGTGAACTGCGGCTCCGGGATCCGGACGTGGACGACCGCCGTCATGCCCTCCAGGACGTCGTCCAGGGTGGGCGGGTCCTCCTTGGCCTTCAGCAGGCCACGGGTGTTGCGGACGGCGTCGGCGAGGGTGCGCGCCAGGGCCCGCTCGAAGCCCTTGCGGTGGGTGCCGCCGTGGGCGTTGCGGATGGTGTTGGTGAAGCACTCGACGGTGCGCTCGTAGCCGGTGCCCCAGCGGAAGGCCACCTCGACCTCGGCCCGCCGCTGCACGTTGGACTGCATGACCCCGTTGGCGTCGGCGGCGTTCTCCCGGTAGGTGCCCTCGCCGGTGACCAGCAGCGTGCCGGAGACCGGCCGGTCGCCGGCCGGGGCGAGGAACTCCACCATGTCGGTCAGGCCGTTGGGGTAGTGGAAGCGCTCCTCGGTCGGCTCCTCGCCGGTGTGGTCGCGCAGCGTGTAGCTCACGCCGGGGACCAGGAAGGCCGTGTTGCGCAGCTTCATCCGGACGGCGTCCGCATCCAACGCGGCGCCGGTCTCGAAGTAGCGCGCGTCGTGCCACCAGCGGATCGAGGTGCCGCTGCGCTGGCCGCGCTTCATCGCGCCGACGATCTGGAGCCCGGGGCCCGGGGTGAAGGCCGCCTCGGGGCCGTCGCCGTCGAAGATCCCCGGCACGCCGTGCCGGAACGACATCGCGTGGATCTTGCCGCCCCGGCGGACCGTGACGTCGAACCGGCGGGACAGGGCGTTGACCGCCGAGGCGCCCACGCCGTGCAGGCCGCCGGAGGTCTTGTAGCCGGAGCCGCCGAACTTGCCGCCGGCGTGCAGCCGGGTCAGCACCAGCTCGACGCCGGAGATGCCGGACTTGGCGTGCACGTCGGTGGGGATGCCCCGCCCGTCGTCGTCGACCTGGACAGAGCCGTCGGCGTGCAGCGTCACCTCGACCTTCGAGGCGTGGCCGGCGACGCCCTCGTCGGTGGAGTTGTCGAGGATCTCGTTGACGAGGTGACCCACGCCACGGCTGTCGGTGGAGCCGATGTACATGCCGGGCCGCTTGCGGACGGCGTCCAGCCCCTCGAGGTGCGTGAGGTCGTCGGCCCCGTACAGGGTCTCAGGCTCTGCGGTCAACTGGTCGTACTCCCAGGTCTCGGCGGTGTGGTGCCGCGTCCGACATCGGCGGTCGGCCGGCGCGCCGCAGCGAGCCTAACCGGGAGATGCGACAGGACGACGGCGCCCCGCAGCGAGGCCCGCACCACGTCGTGTGGTGCGGGCCTCGGCGGCGTCGTCGCGTGGTCTGTCCGGATCCGGCGCCCGGCGGCGCCGTGACCGGTTCGCGGGTCAGCCGGCCGCGGGCGGGTCCACCTGCACAACAAGGGAGCCGTACCCGACGTTCCCGGCACTGTCCACGGCCGCCACGTACAGAGTGTTCGTGCCGTACGCCGGGGTGGTCAGCGTCACGGAGACGGTCTTCCCCGGGTAGCCGAGAGTGGTGCCGGCCTCCGCCTCCTCGGTGGGCGGGCTGGTCCAGCCGTAGCGGAACATCACCACGTCGGGGTCGGGCGAGCGGAGCTTGTAGGTGTAGAACTGGCCGGGCGGGGCGGGGTTGGTGACCGGGTCGACGGTCACCGTCGGGGGCTGGTCGTCGACGGTGAACTCGCACCACGCCGACCAGGGGCTGAGCAGACCGTACGGCGCGGGGTCGGTGCTGCGGGCACGCCACGCGTACGCCTTGCCGCCGAGGACGCCGGTCACGGGCGCCGTGGTGGAGCGGGCGCCGGCGGTCACCGCCGAGCCGGCCGGCGGGGTCAGCCGCGGCGTGCTGCTGTCGTAGCTGCCCGAGGCCGGGATCTCCAGCAGCTCGTACGCGGTCTGCAGGATCTGGCCGGCGTCCCCGTCGGGGAAGACGGCCGACAGGGTCGGCGGGGTCGCGAGGGCGACCCGGTCGCCGGTGACGCAGGCCTGCCCGCCGACCTGGAGGCCGGTCGGCTGGCCGGGCAGCGAGTCGTAGTCGACCACCAGGCGGGCCTCCTCCGGGTAGAACTTCTTGTACCGGTTCTGGTCGCCCTCGCCGGTGCCGGCCGAGTCGCTGCACGCGCAGAAGCCGAACGTGATCGAGGTAGCGCCGGTGGCGGCCTGGGTCCGGATGGCCGCCGTGACGTTGCTCCCGGCGAAGTTCATGATGGCGTCAGGCTGCGGACTGGTGACGCTGGCGCACGCGCTGGCGCTGGCGCTGGCCCTGAGCGTGGTCAGCGTTGGCGCCCAAGCGGTGCGCGGGGTGGTCGCGATGGGCGCCGACTGGTACATGTAGGTCGGCGTGGCGAAGCAGCTCCAGGAGTGGTCCAGCTTCATCCGCACGTATGCCGACTGGATGTGCTTGCCGACCAGGGTGCTGGTCGGAAACTCGAAGTACGAGCGGTAGGTGCGGTTGCTGTCGGGGAGGAACCCGACGATGGCCCGGGTGGTGTCGCTGTTGGTGAAGTTGTCGCTGGTGGCGTACGCCCAGCGGGACGCGCCCGAGGACCAGGCCGGGTCGATGTAGACCGGGAAGCTGGCCCGCGCCGGGTCGAGCAGGCCCGGCGTGGGGCGCAGCACCAGGTCGCCGGCGGCGTCGATCGCGGTGGCGACCGGGGCCGTCCGGGCCCCCGCGCCGGGGCCTGCGGCGGAGGACTTCCCCGCGGCCGACCGGCCGGTGGCGGAGGTCGCGGTCGAGTCCCACATCTCGGCCGGCGCGCTGCGTGCCACCTCGGCCGCCCCGGCGAGCGCCCGCAGCGAGCCGTCGGCGTCGCGCCGGACCCGCACGTCGCCGCCGAGGTCGAAGCGGATCTCCCGCAGGGCCGGGTTCGCGGCCGCCTGCGGGGTCTTCACCGTGAGCACATGGGTGAAGCCGGTGTGGGTGGCCCGGAGCACCAGGTCCACCCCGGGCAGCACCTCGGGATAGGTGGCGGCGTCCCCGCTGACCACCGGCGCGGGCAACTCCCCCGGCCAGGCGAGGGTCAGGGACTTCCCACCGCTGGTCAGCGTGGTGGCCGGGCCGCGACCGCCGGCCGAGAACCGCACGTCGGCCGGGGAGACCGCCGGACGGAACCCGCCCGCGTCGCGGCGCAGGGTGAGGTCGACGTCGGCCCAGGACCCGTCGCTCTGACGCACCCGCTGCGGGACGGCGGCGGTCTCGGCGACGAAGCCGCCGGAGGGCTTGGCGAAGACCTGGGTCAACTCGGTGCGGGCGGAGAGGACCTCCACCCGCTGGCCGGTCCGCTCGGCCGCCGCGGCGGCCCGCGCGGCCTCGGTGGTGCCCGTACCGGCGGCGGCCGGCGGCGCGGCCGACACGGGCAGGGCCAGCACGGTGGCGCCGAGCGCCGCCGCGAGCCCGCCGGCCATCAGGCGGCGTACGGATCGTTTCTGGACCTGGACAGCGTGCATCGAGCGGCCGACGGCCACCGCAACCCCCGTGGAAGTAGAAAGCCGGACGCCGGAACTGTAGAGACGCACTTCGACCGGTGTCCATAGCCGTCACATCCTGTGAGTACAAGCGGGACATAGGCCCTCAGGACAGCCGCCGTACCGCCGGATGATCGACGTTCCGTCATGGCACCCGGTGGCCGCCGCGATGCGGTGTGGTCGACGCCGGGGGGCCGCCGCGATGCGGTGTGGTCGACGCCGGGGGGCCGCCGCCAGGTGGAAACGGACCGGTGCACTGGGGCGGGCGCGTCCCGCAACATTCCGCGCCGAGCCATTGACGTCCGTCGTGCAGAGGTGATGGGATCGCGACCGAGAGGATCTTTCACATTTCGATGTACAGATGGAGGACGTCATGTCCAGGTTCCGTCGTACGACTCTCGCGGCGGCGCTCGCCGTCGCCGCCGCCGCACTGTCGACCGCCGTCGGGCTGCCCGCCCCGGCCGCGGCGGCGCCACCCACCGCCGCGGTCGCCCTCGGCGACAGCTTCATCAGCGGCGAGGGCGCCGGCGCGTACACCCCCGTCGTCGACGTCACCGGGGTCGCCCAGGGCTTCCCGGGTTGGACCGCGCCCAACAGCAACGCGTTCTTCTGCCACCGTTCGGCGAACGCCTCGCTGCACCGGGCGAGCCTGCCGGGCATCCAGGACCGGTTCAACCTCGCGTGTTCCGGCGGGCAGCCGCACGACATCGCCACCGCCTCGTCGGCCCGAGCCGGCGGCCGGCAGGTGGCCGCCCAGCTCGACCAGCTCCGCGCGGTCGGCCAGACCCACGACATCGACCTGGTGCTGCTCGGCCTCGGCTCGAACAACAGCTCGTTCACCTTCGGCGACGTCGCCGAGAAGTGCGCCAACCGGTTCATCGCCGACGCCTGGACCGGCTGGTGGGAGTTCTGGGCCTACCTGGGCGGGCCGGTCGAGCAGGAGCCCTGCACGGACGCCGACCTGGCCACCGCCGCCCAGTGGAGCGCCGCGACCGCGGAGACCACCTCGGCCGTACGCCAGCTGCTCACCACGCTGCGCGAGATCGACGCCGACGGCCAGCACCGGATCGTCTTCCAGGACTACACCAACCCGCTGCCGTTCGACCTGGAGCCGAGTTTCCACAGCGAGGACAGCCGGGACGACACCCGGGACAAGTTCCGCGCGCTGGGTGCCGAGCGGTACGCGGCCGGCTGCCCGATCCACCGGGCCAGCCTGCTGCCGGGGCACCGCTTCTCGCAGGGCCTGGGCACCCTGGTGCGGTCCACCCGCGACGCCCTGGCCGCCGAGTTCCCCGGCGCGG
Organism: Micromonospora sp. NPDC047730; assembly: GCF_043204765.1. Taxonomy (NCBI): domain Bacteria; kingdom Bacillati; phylum Actinomycetota; class Actinomycetes; order Micromonosporales; family Micromonosporaceae; genus Micromonospora; species Micromonospora sp. NPDC047730. The sequence goes on from NZ_JBIDCU010000014.1 coordinate 150,724, forward strand.
ACCTGGTCCACCTCAACGTGCAGCGGGCCTTCGACGGCGCCCGGCTCTGCGAGTCCGGGGCCAGCCCGACCGGGGCGCTGGCCACCCCGATCCGGCTCCAGGACAGCCCGCCGAACGGCGTCTTCGTCACCAGCCTCGCCGGCAAGGACAAGATCGCCATCCAGCGGATCGCGAACACCTGCGTGAGCTACTTCCAGACCTGCCAGGAGTCCTGGCACCCGAACGCCGCCGGCCACCAGGTGCTCGGGCAGTGCCTGACCGGCGCGGCCGCCACCGGCGCCCGCTCCGTGGCCTGCGTCCGCGCCGCCGACGGCTCCGTCACCGTGTCCTGACCGCGACCGCGTCCCGGAACCCCGTGCCGCCCGGCGCGGGGTTCCGCCGCGTCCACGCCCGGATCAGTCACGCCCCGGGGCGGGCGCGGGGCAGGCCGAGGGCGAGCAGCACCGGACCGGTCGGCCCGTCGACGAGGCCGCCGAGGGTCACCCCGTCCAGCACGGCGAGGAAGGCGTCACGGGCCCGACGCAGCTCGTCCCGGAGCCGGCAGGCCGCGCGCAGCGAGCAGGCCGGCTCGTCGCAGGACACCACCTCGTCGTCGCCCTCGAACGCCCGGACCACCCGCCCGACCGTGGTCTCGTGGCCGCCCTCGGCGAAGGCGACCCCGCCGGAGCGGCCCCGGATCGTGACCAGCACGCCGAGCCGCTGCAACCGCTGCACCACCTTCGCCACGTGGTTGCGGGGCAGCGCCAGTTGGTCGGCCAGCTCGTCCACGGTCATCCGCCGTGGGTTCGCAGCGGTGAGCATGGCGATCCGCAGCGCCATGTCGGTGGACCGGTTGAGCTTCACGTCCCGACCCTAGCCAGCGCCGACGCGCCCCACCACGGGCCGACGGACGCGATCTGTGATCCACCCGACCCCCGACCCGGGACCTTCGGCCCTAAAGAGGTATCTCGAATGCCTGTTTTGCTGGCATGGCCCGAGCGGTTCAGCGCATAAGGAGACAAGTCGTGCTCTCGGAGTCCTCAACAGCAGTGGTGACGGCGACCCTGCCCGCCGTACAGGCGCACGGCGAGGCGATCACCGGCCGGTTCTACCAGCGGATGTTCGACGCCCACCCGGAGCTGCTCGACATCTTCAACCGCGGCAACCAGGCGACCGGGGCGCAGAAGGCCGCGCTCGCGGCTTCCGTGGTCGCGTACGCGGAACACCTGACCGGCGGCAGCAACGCGCCGTGGGGCCCGATCCTGGACCGGATCGCGCACAAGCACGCCTCGCTCGGCATCACCCCCGGCCAGTACACAATCGTCGGCCGGCACCTGCTCGCCGCCGTCGGCGAGGTGCTCGGCGACGCGGTCACCCCGGAGGTCGCGGCGGCCTGGGACGAGGTGTACTGGCTGCTGGCCTGCGAGCTGATCGCCCGGGAGGCCCGCCTCTACGTCGGGGCGGGGCTCGCCGAGGGCGCGTCGGTCTGGCGGAACTGGCGGGTCACCGGTCGGGTCACCGAGGCGGTGGACGTCGTCTCGTTCACCCTGGTCCCGGCCGACGGCGGCCCGGTGCCCACCTTCGTCCCGGGCCAGTACGCCTCGGTCGCCGTCGACCTGGACGAGGGCCGCGGGCAGCAGATCCGCCAGTACAGCCTCTCCGGCCGGCCGGGGGCCGACCACTGGCGGATCACCGTCAAGCGGGTACGCGGCACCGACGCCGGCCCCGACGGCATGGTCTCCACCTTCCTGCACGAGCACGTGGCCGAGGGCGACACCCTCCGGCTCAGCCCGCCCTTCGGCGAGGTCAGCGCGGTGGCCGGGGAGGGCCCGCTGCTGCTGGTCAGCGCCGGCATCGGGCTGACCCCGGCGATGTCCGCCCTGGAGCACCTGGCGGCCACCGAGCCGCACCGCCCGGTGGTGCTGGTGCACGCCGACCGGGCCGGCGCGGCGCACGCGTTCCGCGGCGAACTGCCACGCCTGCACGCCGCGCTGCCCAACCTGCGCACCGCTCTGTGGTACGAGGACGTCACCGACGCCGAGCTGGCCGGGCTGGCCGCCGAGGTGGCCGGCGGCCGGGTCGACCCCGCGTTGATCCCGCTCTCCCCCGACGCCCACGTGCACCTCTGCGGGCCGCTGCCGTTCATGAACACCGTCCGGGGTGGCCTGCTGCGGCGGGGGGTGCCGGCGGAGCGGATCGCCTACGAGGTGTTCGGCCCGGGCATGCTCCGCGACGACCGGAACTGACCCTCCGCGACCGACCGGCCACCAGTGGTGAGGCTGCTCACCCCACCACCGGCCGGGTCCGCGCCGCCGGCCGGGCGGCCCGCCGAGAACTCGGCGGGCCGGCGGTTAGGCGACAGGGCCGGGGGTAGGGGACTCCGCATGCGGGTGCGACGGGCTCGCGGGGCGACACCGTCCGCGGCGCGACCCGCTCCCGGACGACCGGGCCGGCCGATGGAGGAAGACATGCGCATCGCGATGATCTCGGAGCACGCCAGCCCGCTCGCCGCCCTCGGGGAGGCCGGCGGGCGGCACACGCGGGTGGCGGAGCAGGCCGCCGCGTTGGTGCGCGAGGGGCACGACGTCCGCGTCTACACCCGCCGGGAGTCCGCCGCCCAACCCGACAGCGTGTCCACTCCGGACGGCTACCAGGTGTGCCACGTGCCGGCCGGGCCGGCGCTGCGGTTGCCCGGCAGTGAGCTGATGCCGCACCTGGGTGAGTTCGGGCGCTGGCTGGCCGGTCAGTGGCGCGACGGCGACTGGACGCCGGACGTGGCGCACGCCCATCACTGGATGAGCGGCCTGGCCACCCTGCACGCCGGCCGGCGCACCGGGGTCCCGGTGGTGCTGACGTACCACTCGCTCGGCACCGTCGCGCGGCGGCAGCAGGGCGCCCGGGACACCAGTCCACCAGGCCGGATCGGCTACGAGCGGGCCCTGGGCCGGGCCGCCGACCGGGTCGTCGTGCAGTGCCAGGACGAGATCGGCGAGCTGGTCCGCCTCGGCGTGCCCCGGTCCCGGATGGTGCTGGTCCCCTGCGGGGTCGACCAGGAGCTCTTCCGTCCCGACGGGCCCGTCGCCCCGCGCGACCCGACCCGCCGGCGGATCGTCACCGTCGGCCGGTTGGTGGAACGCAAGGGCTTCCAGGACGTCATCCGGGCCCTGCCGGCCGTCCCCGACGCGGAGTGCGTGGTGGTCGGCGGCCCGCCGGCGCGGTCGCTCCCCGCGGACGGCTTCGCCCGCCGGCTCCGGGCGCTCGCCGAGTCCTGCGGGGTGGCCGACCGGGTGAAGCTGGTCGGCGCGGTACCCCGCACGGAGTTGGCCGCCTGGTACCGCTCGGCGGACCTCCTGGTGGCCGCCCCCTGGTACGAGCCGGTCGGGCTGGCCCCGCTCGAGGGCATGGCCTGCGGCGTGCCCGTCGTCGGGTCGAATGTCGGCGGCATCGCCGACACGGTCGTCCACGGCCTCACCGGCGACCTCGTGCCGCCCCGGGACCCCCGGGCGTTGGGCACCGCGATCCGCCGGCTGCTCGCCGACAAGGTCCGCCGCTTCGCGTACGCCACGGCGGCGCTGGACCGGGTCCGCAGCCGGTACTCGTGGAAGCGCTGCGCCGAGCAGTTGAGCGCGGTCTACGCCTCGGTCAGCACGGTCGGCCGGACCGCCCCGGCCCTGGCCTGACAGCCGACGGCACGGCGGGCGCCGGCGACGCGGGCGATCCCCACCACCCTCGGTTACCCGTCGGTAGCCTCGAGCCGTAGCCTGGGGCGATGAACGCGACGGGGGAATACCGGCAGGAGTTCGTCGAGGTCGACGGGGCCCGGATCGGGCTGCAGGTCTACCCCGAGCCGGACGGCGTCGCCGACGCGCCGCTGGTGCTGGTCTCACCGGCGATGGGGGTGCGCGCCCGCTACTACCGGCCGTTCGCCGCCGAGCTGCGCGCCGCCGGCCTCGCCGTGGCGGTGGCCGACCTGCGGGGCACCGGGGAGAGCACGCCGGCGCCGAGCCGCGCCTGTCGCTACGGCTACGCGGAACTCGCCGCCGACGTGGGCGCCGTGCTGGCGGCGCTCAAGGCCCGGCGGGACGGGCGGAAGACGGTGCTGCTCGGGCACTCCCTCGGCGGGCAGACCGCGCTGCTGCACCTCGCCGTGCACGGCGCCCACGACGTCGACGGGCTGGCTCTGGTCGCCGTCGGCATGCCCTGGTGGCGCAGCTACCCGGGACTGCGCGGGTACGGCGTCCTGCCGTACACCCAGGGGATCGCGGCGACGGCCCGGCTGCTCGGCGTCTGGCCCGGCTGGGGCTTCGGCGGCCGGCAGGCGCGCGGGGTGATCCGGGACTGGGCGCACACCGCGCGGACCGGCCGCTTCCCGCGCCTGGGTGGGGTGGACGCCGAGGCGGCCGTCCGGGAGCTGCGCAGCCCCGTGCTCGCGGTCAGCGTCGACGACGACCAGTACACGCCGCACGAGACGCTCGACCACCTCTGCGCGAAGCTGGCCGCGGCGCCCGTCGTGCGCGAGCGCTACACCGCGGCGCAGGCCGGCGCCCGGATGGACCACTTCACCTGGGTACGCGCCGCCGCGCCGCTGGCGGCCCGGGTGGCCCGCTTCGCCACGGACCTGCCGGCCCGCTGAGGCGTCCTCGGCCGACCGTTGCGCGCCACGGTCGGGTCGGTCCCGCCGACGTCACGCCCGCACGCCTCCCCGGGCGGCGTGCCGTGTGCCCGCCGCCCGGAGCCCGGTCACTCGTCGGTCTCGACGGGCACCATCTCGCCGTCCCGCTCGACACGGGTCTCGCCGCGCTCGGGCGGCGGCGGCACCTGGGACGTCGTCTTGCGCGGATCGTTGCCCGGGTGCATCAGCACCGCGTCGGTGGAGGCGGTCTTCTCCCGGCTCTCGTCGGGCTGCGACATCCTCTTCCCCTCTCGCTCGGATCGTCCGTCCCGCGATCTACCCGCACCGGCCCCGCCGACTCCTCCCGGCCGCGCCCCGTCGCCGGTGCGACCGCCCGTACCCGCCGCCGCCCGGACGGGTCCGCGCCGCGGCGCGGCGCGGCCACGCCACCGGTCCCCGGTCTTCCCCGGAATCCGCGTGACCGCGCCCTATCGGCAGGTGACGGACGGGCATAGCCGACCGGGCGGCGGGTATGCCGCAGCGCCCAACACGGTGGAAGGGGATCAGATGTCCGAACGGCACACCGCACTGCGCTCGATGCACGATCTGGGCCTGGCGGCCTGGTTCGGGGGCTCCCTGATGGGAGCGTTCGGCGTCAACGGCGCGGCGGCACAGATGAACGACTCGACCCAGCGGTTGCCGATGGCCTCGGCCGGCTGGGCCCGGTGGACGCCGGTGAACGCCGCCGCCATCGGGGCCCACCTCGCGGGCGCCGTCGGCGAACTGGTGACGGAGAGCCCCCGGGTGGCGGCGCAGTCGGGTGTCGCCCGGGTCAGCACGCTGAAGACCGCGCTGACGGTCGGCGCGCTGGCGGTGACCGGCTACAGCCGGATGCTCGGCATGAAGCTGGAGAAGGCCGGCGGCCCGTCGGTCGAGGGGGTCACCGAACCCAATTCGCAGACCCCGTCGAACGTGGCGTCCTGCCAGCGGAAGATGCGGATGCTCCAGTGGGCGGTGCCCGCGCTGACGGGGGCGCTCATCGTGGTGACCGCGTACATGGGCGAGCAGCAGAAGCCCGGCGAGGTGTTCCGGGGGATGCTCGGCCGCGCGGGCGGGCTGCCGAAGGGGATGGGCGCGGTGATGGCGATGGGCGCGGCGGCCAAGAAGAGGCGGATGGCGATGTCCGGTCGCTGACCGGGCGACGTGCCCACCGGCGTCCCGCCGACTCCTCGGCGGCGGGGCGCCGCTCCGCGTCCGGAGTCGGGCGGGGCGGGTCCGCCCGGCACGACCGCGCCGGGGCGCCCGCGCAGGCATGACCGGCCCCGGGACGGGCAATCGAGGCCGGTAGCGGCGGACCCGACCAGCGAGGTGACCATGGCGGCAGGAGACGGACGCAGCGGGGGCAGGCGCACACCGGAGTCGATCACCCCGTGGGTGACCAGGGACGGCTTCGACGCGGAACCGCCCTGGGGCACCGGCGAGCACGACCCGATGGACGAGGGCAGTGAGGAGACCGCCGTGCCGGAGGGCCGGCGCGGGGACCGCCGCGCCGGCGAGCCGGCGGGGCCGGCCGGGAAGGGGGGCCGGCACGGATTCGGGCCGACCGAGCCGACCCGTACGCTGCCGGCCGGACCCGGCGCGCCCCCGGACCCGGCGCCGTCCCGGCGGACCTTCCCCGACGCCGCCGACGTCGAGGAGCGGACGGAGGACGCGCTACGGACCCGGGGCCGGCGCTCCTGAGCGAGGTGGGCGGCGGCGCGGTACGTCCCGGCCGTCCCCGGCCTCGGGGCTCGGCCCGGTCGACGGAATTGGTCCGGCTGGGCCTGCCGAACGGGCCGCCCGCCCGCCGTCAGGAGGGCGACGCCGCCCCCGCCCGCGCCGGGCGGCCCCGCCCCACCGGTTCGACGCCCAGCAGTTCGGCCAGCCGGTCCGCGTCGCGCTGGGCCTGGTCGCCGCAGCAGTTGTTGAACAGCACGTGCAGCTCGCCGGCCTGCCCGGCCAGCTCGGTCAGCAGCTCCGACCAGCGACGCAGTTCCTCGTCGCCGTACGCGTAGCGGAACTTCTCCTGCTTGTCCCCCGTCCCCCAGGCGCTGCTGTGCCCGTGGAAGCGGACGACCGCCAGCTCCGCCGTGGCGAACAGAATGGGCGGCACCGACGAGGGGTGCCCCTGCGGCATGTCCACGCAGACGAACGACAGGTCGCGCTCCCGCAGGAAACCGAGCGTGTCCAGCGCCGCCGTGCCGTCGAACCAGGACCCGTGACGCAGCTCGACGGCGACCCGCCACGGCCGGCAGCGCTCGGCCAGCTCGGCGATGCGCCGCTCGGCGGCGGCGCCACGGGCCAGCCACGGCGGGAACTGGAGCAGGACCGCGCCGAGCCGGTCGGCCGCCGCGATCGGGTCGAGCGCCGCCCGGAACCGGTCCCACAGCTCGTCGTACGCGGTCGCCGGCAGGTCCCGGCGCCGGATCCGGCTCGGGCCGCCGGCCGGGCGCAGGTCGCGGGGCAGCGCCGCCACCGGGGTCGGGTGGCCCGTGAAGAGGCTGAAGGCCTTGACGTCGAAGGTGAACCCCTCCGGCGTGGCGTCGACCCACCCCTGCGTCGTCTCGGGCACGGGCACGGCGTAGTAGGAGGTGTCGACCTCGACCAGGGGAAACCGCCCGGCGTAGAAGCCGAGCCGGCCGGCCGGGGTGTTCGCCGCACGCGGGTACCACCCCGAGCGCAGCAGCATCTGGTCCGCCCAGGACGACGTGCCCACCTTGATGACACCCATGTGGTTCAGTGGATCGCGGATCGGACGAATCGGCAACCGGTGGCGGAAAGCCGGCACGCCAGGACGCGGTTTCTGTCGGTGGCCGGCCCTATCCTGAGCCCGTTCGGACGTCCGTGAAGAGGGGTGGCGGGATGACCACGACAGAGCAGCTGACCGGTGAGCGGGCCGACCTGGTGGAGACGCTGCGCCTGCACCGCGGCTTCCTCCGGCAGACCGTCGCGGGGCTCACCGACGAGCAGGCCGCGACCCGCAGCACGGTCAGCGAGCTGTGCCCGGGCGGCCTGATCAAGCACGTGACGCAGGTCGAGCACCGGTGGATGCGGTTCGCCGTCGGCGGCGCCGAGGCGATGAACAGTGAGCCCCTCGACTGGGCCGCCCAGTTCCGCATGCTCGACGGCGAGACCCTCGCCGGGCTGCTCGCCGACTACGACCGGGTGGCCGCCGCGACGGACGAGCTGGTCGCCACGCACGACCTCGACGCCGCCCACCCGCTGCCGCAGGCCCCCTGGTTCGAGCCCGGCGCGAGCTGGACGGTCCGCCGCGTCCTGCTGCACCTGATCGCCGAGACCGCCCAGCACGCGGGGCACGCCGACATCCTCCGCGAGGCCATCGACGGCGCCAAGACCATGGGCTGACGCCCCCGCGCGGCCCGCCCCGCCCCGCTTCCCGGCCCGGTGGTTGTCGGACGTCACACTCCATTCCGTGTGACGTCCCGGCATCTGGCGGCGCTGAGGGACACGAGATGAAAGCACACCGGATGGACCAGGAGACCGTCGAGCGACTGCTCGGCGGTCCGGTCGTCGACCCGCGGGACGCTCCGCAACCTGTCGCGTCGCTCCTGACGGCGGTCCGTGCCGCACCCCGCGCGGCTGAGCTCGCCGGGGAGGACGCCGCGGTACGGGCGTACCGGCTGGCGCGGGCCGGCACCCCCGTCGGCAGTCACGAGCGGAGTCGTCGGGGCCGCGCCCTCGCCGGCTTCGGCGTTCGCGCCGCGCTGGCCGGTGTCGCTCTCGCCGTCACCGGCGGGGTGGCCTTCGCCGCGGCCGGGGGCACCCTGCCCGGACCGCTGCGTGGCCCCGCCCCCAGCGCCGCCACACCCGCGCCGCCTCCGGCCGTCTCCCCCACCGCGGGTCCCGGCCGGCCGTCCGCGCCGCCCACCACGACGGAGGGCCGGCCCGACCCGAGCGCGTCCGTGGCAGCGCTGTGCCGGGCCTACCGGACGGACGGCGACGGCCCGGGCCGCGCCCTGGACAAGCCGGCCTTCGACGACCTCGTCCGCGCGGCCGGCGGCCGCGGCAAGGTGGCCGGCTACTGCGACCGCCTGCTGCCCGGCGAGTCGGCGGGCGCCGGGTCATCGGGCACACCGGTCGACCGGCCCGGCGGCACCCCGACCCCCCAGCCGTCCGGGCGACCCACGACATCACCCTCCGTCCCGGCCGGCCGGCCCCCGGCGCCCGGCGACGTCCAGGTCTCGCCCGGCGACATCCGGGTCTCACCCGGCAACGTCCAGATCTCGCCCGACCACGGTCGCTCCACACCGGGCAGCGGCGACGGGCGCTGACCCCCACGCCATCGCGCCGCGGGGCACGGCGGACCACCGCTGTCCGGGGTCACGCACCGCTCCGGGGCGTCGCCGGGAAGGGGCCGCCGCGCACGTGACGAACGCGCCGCGCGGGTGGCTCGGCCAGCCGGTGGGACGCCGACGCGCACCGGCCGGCGCTCGCCCGGTGACCCAGATCGGCCCGGCTGATAGCTTGCCCCGATGAGTCTGCGGCGTCGACGCGTGGCGATGCTCTTCCGCGTGGTGATCGTGATCAGCGTGCTGGCCGGGATCGTGCTCACCGCGCTGGGTCCCGCCACCGTCACCGGCCTGCTGCCGTACTTCACCATCCAGAGCAACGTCGCCGTCGGTCTCCTCGCCGGATACGCCGCCTGGCTGGCCTGGCGGGACCGTCCCGAGCCGCCGTCGCCGCTCAAGGGCGCGGTCACCCTCTACATCACCATCACCGGCGTGGTCTACCACCTGGTGCTCGCCAACCCCGCCAGCCCGTTCGCGATGCCGCAGCCCGACCGCGCGTTCGGCGAGGCGCTGGGCAACCAGTTCCTGCACACCGTCGTGCCGCTGCTCGCGGTGGCGGACTGGGCGCTGTTCGACCGGCGGGGCCGGCTCCACCCGCGGTATGCGGCGTGGTGGCTGGCGTTCCCGCTGGGCTACCTCGGTTTCGCGCTGGTCCGTGGGCTGGTGGTCGAGCGGTACCCGTACCCGTTCCTCGACGCCGGGGAGCTGGGCTACGACGGGGTGGGCGTCAGCGCGGTCTTCTTCGCCGTCGCGTTCTGGCTGCTCGGCCTGCTCTTCGTGGGCGTCGACCGGGGCCTGGCCCGCCGTGCCGGACCACCGGCCGCCCCCGCCGCGCCCTCGTCCGGTCCGGCCGCCCCGGCGCAGCGGTCGGCGGCCGTCGATTCCGCCCCGGTGTCGGGCGCCGCCCCGGGCGGCCGGCCCGACGCGCCGGCCGTGCCGTGACGACCGCGCTCCCGGCGACCGTCGCAGAGCTGTACGCGGTCCGCGACCAGTACCCAAGGCCAGCGGTGCGGGCTCGACATCGGGCCGCACCTGTCGGTGTGGGCAGCCGACGGTTCGGAGCAGGACACCGGCTGGGGTGAGCCCGACTCACCCGGACGGGGTGAGACGCGGGAGGCGCCCAGCACCGCGCCGCTCGACGGGGCGCAGCGCTGCGGCCACCGGAAGGCGGATCGTTTGACCGGGCGCTGAGCGGGCAGGCGGCGGGCGGAGCCGGAAACCGGAGGACAGGAGACATTCATGCGCGCGCTGCGGTTGCCGAACTGGAAGTCGGAACCCGAGTTGGTCGAGGTCGACGAGCCGACCCCGGGCCCCGGGCAGGTGGTCGTGAAGATCGGGGCCGCCGGCGCGTGCCACTCCGACCTCCACCTCATGCACGACTTCGAGGCCGGCGCCGTGCCGTGGAACCCGCCGTTCACCCTCGGCCACGAGAACGCCGGCTGGGTGCACGCCCTCGGCGACGGGGTCACCGGGCTGACGGTGGGCCAGCCGGTGGCCGTCTACGGCCCGTGGGGCTGCGGCACCTGTGCGCGCTGCCGGGTGGGCATCGACCCGTACTGCGAGAACATCGCCGAGGCGCCGGTGCCCGGCGGTGGCGGCGGGCTCGGCCTGGACGGCGGCATGGCCGAGTACATGCTGGTGCCGCACGCCCGGCACGTGGTGCCGCTGCCCGAGGGGCTCGATCCGGTGCTGGCGGCGCCGCTGACCGACGCGGGCCTCACGCCGTACCACGCGATCCGCCGCTCCTGGCAGAAGCTCGGGCCGACCAGCACCGCCGTGGTGATCGGCGTCGGTGGGCTCGGCCACGTCGGCGTGCAGATCCTCAAGGCCACCACCGCGGCCCGGGTGATCGCGGTGGACACCCGCGAGGAGGCGCTGAAGCTCGGCGAGGAGTGCGGCGCGGACCTCACCATGCTCTCCGGCGAGGGCACCGCCCAGGAGATCCGCCGGGCCACCGGTGGCCGGGGCGCCGACGTGGTGCTGGACTTCGTCGGGGCCAACCCCACCCTCGCGCTCGGTGCCGCCGCCGCCCGCACCGTCGGCGACCTCACCATCGTCGGCATCGGCGGAGGCACCCTGCCGGTGAGCTACTTCGGCGTGCCGTACGAGGTGAGCATCCAGACCACGTACTGGGGCAGCCGGCCGGAGCTCATCGAGGTGCTGGAACTGGGCGCCCGGGGCCTGGTGAAGCCGAAGGCCAGCACCTTCCGGCTCGACGAGGCGGTCCTCGCGTACCGGAAGATGGCCGACGGCACGCTGGAGGGCCGGGCCGTCGTCGTGCCGTGACCACCACGTCCTAAAGTGATCATGTGGTCGCGGCGCTGGAGCTCTACCTGGACACCGACGCCACCCGGCGAATCCGGGTGCTCTGGGACGCGCTGGAGGCCGAGGGCGTGCAGAGCATGCGGTCGCTGCTGGAGCAGCGCCACCGACCGCACGTCTCGCTCGCCGTCGCGCCCCGCTTCGACCCGGAACGGGTCGCGGCGGCGCTGCGCGGCACGGTGGTGGCCGCGCCGCTGCGGCTGAGCTTCCAGCACGCCGGTCAGTTCGTCGGGCGGGTGCTCTGGCTGGGCCCGACCCCCACCGCCGAGCTGCTCGCGCACCACGCCGAGGTGCACGGCCGGCTGGCCGAGGCCGGCATCGGGCTGGTCGAGCACTACCAGCCGGGGCGCTGGGTGCCGCACTGCACGCTGTCGATGCGGGTGCCGAACGCGCTGATGGCCGCCGCCGTGCGCCGCTGCCTGGAGGTGCTGCCGCTGGAGGCGACCGTGGTCGGCGCGGCCCTCACCGACCACGCCCGGGGCATCTCGGTCCCGCTGCCGTAGCAGCTCGGACCGGCTGACCGCCGGCGCGCCGCGTCGAGCCCGCCGGTGCGCCACCCCGCCCCAGACCCTCGCCGGAGCGCCGCAGCCCGCCGGGTGCGCCGTCATGACCGGGCGGCGACGGGGTGCGGCGGGTTCTCGGCGGGCGGGGCGTCCCTGGCCGCCGCGCCGCGCCGGGTCAGCGCCACGCCGGCGAGCACGACGACCATTCCGACGACCGTACGCGGCGTCAGGCCCTCGCCCAGGAACACGGCCCCCAGCGCCACTGACACCACCGGCAGCAGGTATCCGACGGCGGCGGCGTTCGTCGCGCCCTCCTCCGCGACGACCCGGAAGGTGAGTTGGAATGTGATCGCCGTGCAGAGCACGCCGAGGACGACGACGGCGACGGCGGTCGCCGGGGTGGGCCGGGGCACGACCAGGCCGCCGGCGGGCAGGGCGAGGACGCTCCACCCGGTGGCCGCCACGAGCTGGGCGGCGGACAGCGCGATGGTGGGGGTGCCCCGGCCGGCCAGCTCGCGGCCCATCCAGGCGAAGCCGACCGCGTAACTCGCGGCGGCGCCGAGGATGGCGAGCGAGTCCACGCTGACGAGCCCCGCCCGGCCCCAGGGCGCGAAGATCGTCAGTACGCCGGCGAAGCCGAGCAGCAGCCCGGTCAGTCGGACCGGACGCGGCGCCCGCTCCGTGCCGAGGGCGACCCCGAGCAGCACCGACCAGAGGGGCGTCGTGGCGTTCAGCACGCCGGCCACTCCGGAGTCGACGGTCCGCTCCCCCACGCTGAACAGGGCGAACGGCAGGGCGTTGCAGAAGAAGGCCGCGACCACCAGGCGGCCCCACGTCGCCCGGTCGTGCGGCAGGCGGTGCCCCGCCCAACGGCAGGCGACCAGCAGCGCGGCGGCGCCGAGGGCGCACCGGGCGACGGTGACCTGGGCCGGGGACAACCCCTCCAGGGCCACCTTGATCCACAAGAAGGTCGAGCCCCACAGCAGGGCCAGTACGCCCAGCCGCAGCAACGCCCACGGTCCGCCGCCCATCGCCGCCCCCTGTCTCGCCCGCTCCGCCGTCCCGGTCCACCGTGCCCGGGGCAACCCAACAGCACAAGTGAAGGTTTCTGCCGAACTGTTAAGGTCTGCTACATGCTCGACGTACGGCGGATGCAGGTCCTGCGCGCCGTGGTGACCAGCGGATCGGTGACGGCCGCCGCGGCGCACCTGGGCTACACGCCGTCCGCCGTCAGCCAGCAGATCGCCGCGCTGGAGAAGCAGGCCGGCACGACGCTGCTGGAGCGGTCCGGTCGGGGCGTGCGCCCGACGGCCGCCGGGCGGCTGCTCACCGAGCACGCCGCCGTCATCGGCCGGCACCTCGCCGAGGCGGAGACCGCCCTCGCCGAGTTGCGGGCCGGACGCACGGGGCGGCTGGCGGTCCGCTACTTCGCCACCGCCGGAGCCGCCCTGGTGCCGCCGGCGTTGGCCCGCTTCCGCCGCGAGCACCCCGACGTCCGCGTCGACCTCCGGCTGGTCGACCCCGACGATCCGCTGCCCGAGGTGGAGCGGGGCGAGGCCGACCTGGCCATCGTGGTCCGCCGCCGGGGGCAGGCCCGCGACGGCGTACGGCTCGTCCATCTGCTCGACGACCCCTACCTGGTCGTCCTGCCACGAGAGCACCGGCTCGCCGGCACGCGGGTGCTGGACCTGACCGACCTCGCCGACGAACCCTGGGTGGGCAGCGAGCCCGCCGGCCCGTGCCGGGAGGCCGTGCTGGACGCCTGCGGCGCGGCCGGCTTCAGCCCGGCCGTTGCCGTCGAGAGCGAGGACTACCCGACCACGCAGGCGTTCGTGGCCGCCGGGCTCGGGGTCGGGGTGGTCCCGCGCACCGCGCTGGACAGCCCGCGCCCCGACGTGGTGGTCCGCCCCCTGCGCCACCCGCGGCCGGTCCGGGCGATCCACGCGGCCGTCCGGGAGACCGCGCTGGACCAGCCCGCCCTGCGCGGCCTGCTCGACGCGCTCCGGCACGCCGCCGCCGCGCGCCACTGACACCTCCGCGGCCGCCGCCGCCACGCGCCGCGTCCGCCGGCGTCGATCTTCTCCGGCAGCAGCCCCCGACGGGGACTCCGGCGGGTCCGCAGGCCGCCGCGACCCGTGGCTTGTCCGCGGCAGACCCGCGGGTGGATCCTGTAGGGAATCGACAGAGACGGATCTATCGGAGGTTCGGATGCGTCGTCTCCCGCTCGCCCTGCTCCTGCTCGCCGCGCTGCTGCTCAGCCTGCCGGCGCCCGCCCACGCCGACGCCGCCCGCGCCGCGGCCACGCTCGCGGCGGTCCGCACCCCCGGCACCGCCTGGGGACTCGACCCGGCCACCGGACGGATGACGCTGACCGTCGACGACACCGTCTCGACCCGGGATCTGGCGGCGCTCCGGGCGACCGCCGCCCGCGCCGGGGCGCTGCTGCGCCGGGAGCCGGGCCACCTGCGCGTCCTCATCGCCGGCGGGCAGGCCGTCTACGGCGGCGGCGGACGGTGCTCGCTGGGCGCCAACGTCCGCAGCGGCACCACCGCCTACCTCGTCACCGCCGGCCACTGCACCGTCGCCGCCTCGACCTGGTACGCCGACAGCGCGCAGACCACCGTCCTCGGCACCCGGGCCGGCACCAGCTTCCCCGGCAACGACTACGGTCTGGTGCGCTACACCGGCGGGATCGCCCACCCCAGCGCGGTCTACACCCACCCCGGGCTGCTCACCGTCTACGGCGCCGGCAACGCCTACATCGGCCAGGCGGTCTGCCGCAGCGGCGCCACCACGGGCGTACGCTGCGGCAGCGTCACCGGGCTCAACGCGACCGTCAACTACGCCCAGGGCACCGTGACCGGCTTGATCCGGACCAACATCTGCGCCGAGCCCGGCGACAGCGGCGGGCCCCTCTACGTGGCCGCGACCGGCACCATCCTCGGCATCCTCTCCGGAGGCAGCGGCAACTGCGCCACCGGCGGCACCACCTACTACCAGCCGATCACCGAGATCCTGGCCGCGTACGGCCTGACGATTCCCTGACCGACCGGGCCTTGCGCGCCGCCGGCCGTTCGGCCGCAGAGGCGCGGGTCGACTTCCGCGGGCCCCGGACCGGCCCGGCCCGAACGGCGGGTCGGGCCGGGCCGGGTGTCAGCCCTTGCGGCCGGTGGTGGCGATGCCCTCGACGAAGTGGCGCTGGGCGAGGAAGAACAGCACCAGCATCGGCACGGTCGCGACGACGCTGCCCGCGAGGACGATCTCCCACTGCTGCTCGCCGCCGTAGCCGAAGCGGTCCAGCACCACCTTCAGCCCGCGCGGCAGGGTGTACAGCTCCGCGTCGCGCAGGTAGATCAGCGGCTTCATCAGGTCCGTCCAGCTCGCCTTGAACTCGAAGACGAAGGCCACCAGCAGGGCGGGACGGATCAGCGGAAAGGCCAGCTTCCAGAACAACTGCGGGTAGCTCGCCCCGTCGACCCGGGCCGCCTCGAAGTAATCGCGGGGCAGCGAGAGCAGGAACTGCCGCAGCAGGAAGATGTAGAACGCCGAGCCGAACAGGTTGCCCGCCCACAGCGGCACCTGGGTGCCGGTCAGCCGCAGCTCCGACCAGATCAGGTACGTCGGGATCATGGTGACCGCGAACGGCAGCATCATCGTCGCGAGCACCAGCCCGAACAGGATGTCCCGCCCGGGGAACCGGAAGTACGCGAACCCGAACGCCACCCACGCGCTGGACAGCGTCGCCGCGACCGCCGCCGCGACGCCGACCACCAGGCTGTTGAGCAGCCAGGTGACCAGCGGCACGGCCTGCCACGCGTCGGCGTAGTTTCCCGGCGCGAACGGGGTGGGCAGGAACCCGGTGGAGAAGACGTACTCACGGGGCCGCAGCGAGGCGCTGATCAGCCAGACGAACGGCGCCGTGAACAGCACGGCGGCGCCGACGAGCGCGAGCACGAGCAGCACCCGCTGCCAGACCGGCCGCCCGGCGTCCTCGGCCGCCGGCCGGCGCTCGACGGCCGACGGCACGGCGGCGGCCACGGGGGCGGCGGCCGTCCGCTCGATCGCGGCCGTCACGACCGGCCTCCCTCGGTCCGGCGCGCGCGGGCCACGCCGCGCCGCCCCCGGTGCCCCGTCACGGCCGGTCTCCCTCGTAGTACACGAAGCGGTTGCTCAGCTTCACCTGCACCAGCGTGATGATCAGGATGATCACGAAGAGCAGCCAGGCCATCGCGGAGGCGAAGCCCATGTGCAGGAACTGGAACGCCTCCTGGAACAGGTGGATGACGTAGAACGACGCGGCGTCGCTGTTGAACGAGCCCTGCGTCTGCCGGTTGCCGAAGTACATGGTGTAGACCTCGGTGAACATCTGCAGGGACGCGATGGTGTTGACGACCAGGGTGAAGAAGAGCGCACCGGAGATCATCGGCAGCGTCACGTGCCGGAACCGGGCCCAGCCGCCGGCGCCGTCGATGCTCGCCGCCTCGTACAGGTCGCGCGGCACGTTCTGCAGGGCGGCCAGGTAGATGATCACGGTGGAGCCGAGGCTCCACAGGCTCATCAGGACGATGCCGGGCATCACCCAGTCGGGGTCGGTGGTCCAGCTCGGACCCTCGATCCCGACCAGGGCGAGGCCGCGGTTGATCAGGCCGTCCTGGGTGTTGAGCAGGAGCAGGAACAGGATGCCGACCGCCACCGCCGGGGTCATCACCGGCAGGTAGAAGACCGTACGGAAGAAGCCCTGCAACCGTCCCACCCGCTTGAGCAGCAGCGCCAGCCCCAGCGAGATGGCCATCACCAGCGGCACGTGCAGGGCCGTGTAGTAGACGGTGTTGCCCAGGCTGCGAGCCACCATCGGGTCGGCCATCAGCTCCCGGTAGTTGTCCAGGCCGGTGTACCGGGGCGCGTTGATCACGTCGTACTCGGTGAGGCTGAGCCAGGCGCTGGCGATCATCGGCCCGGCGTTGAAGACCAGGAACCCGACGATCCAGGGCGCCAGGAAGACGTACGCCCAACGCGCCTCCCGCCGGGCCAGCGGCGTACGCCCCCGCCGGCCGGCGGGGGCGGGGACGGTGGTGGTGGCCATCCCCGGGCCTACTTCGACGCCTTGTCCAGCGCGGCGGTCGCCTCCTGCTGGGCGCGGGCCAGCGCCTGCGCCGGCTGCGCCTGGCCGGAGAGCACCCGGTTGACGGCGTCCGTCCAGGCCTTGTCGAACTCGGCGCCGGCGGGCGAGGCGGGCATGGCGAACGCGCTGTCCTGCACCGAGCGGATGGTGGCCACCGCGTCGTCGAACCGCTTGTTGCCGGTGGGCTGGTACAGCTCGTCGAAGATCCGCTTGTCGGCGGCGACGTTGCCCGTGTAGACGCCGGTGAACGGCTGGCCCGCGGCCTTGCGCGCGTCGGCGCGGGCCTTGGCCGCGGCGACCCAGGTGTCGGTGGCGGTCACCGTCTTGGCGAAGGCGCACGCCGCGTCCGGGTTCCTGGCTCCCTTGGGGATCACCCAGGCCTGCCCGGAGGACAGGGTGACGGGCTTGCCCTGCCGATCGACGAAGGGCTTGACCACCAGCTCGGCCTTCGGGCTGTTCTTGGCGGCCTGGTTGAGGAACCACTCCTCCATCGGCCACGCGACGATCTGGTTCTTGGCCAGGGGGTTCTGCGCGCCGAAGAAGTCGAAGGTGTCCCGGAAGGACTTGAACTTCCCCCAGCCACCCTGGTCCTGGATCAGCCTGACGCCGGTGGTGAGCGCCTCGACCACCCTGGGGTCGTCGAGGTTCGCCTTCGTCCCGTCGGCGGAGAGCAGGTCGGCCCCGTTGGCCTTGGCCCACATGGGCAGGAACTCGGGGATCTTCGGGTCGAGGCCGATGCGGGAGAGCCGGCCCCCGGAGACGGTGGCCAGCTTGGCGTTGAGCGCCGACAGCCCCGCCCAGTTCGCGAGATCGACGTCGTCGGCGGTCAGGCCCGCCTGCCGCAGCAGCGCCTCGTTGAGGTAGACCACCCGGACCATGGAGAACTCAGGGATGCCGTAGACGGTGCCGTCGAGGGTGACCTGTTCCCTGGCGGCGGGCCGGTACTGCCCCATGTCGATGTCCTGCTTCTCGACGCAGTCCGTCAGCGACTGGATGGAGCCGCGCTCGGCGTAGGTGCCGATCAGCTTGCGATCCATGTAGACCAGGTCCGGCGGGTTGCCGGAGGCGACCGCGGAGAGGAACTGCTGCTCGTCGAAGGCCCCCTCGGTGATCTTCAGGTCGACGTCCGGGTGGTCGCGCGTGAACGCGTCCACGCGCGTCTTGGCGATCTCGTCGGACAGGCCGAAGCCCATCGTGCTCAGGGCACCCTTGGTGGCCGTGCCACCGCCACCGCCCCCGTCGCCACCGCCGACGCCTCCGCAGCCGCTGAGCGCCAGGGCGAACACCCCGAGGAGCGCAGCCGCCCGCACCATCCGTGTCATGACAGTTCCTCCCGAGAGCCGGCGGGCGGCAGTGCCCGCGCCAGCGCACCTTCTCCGATCCTCGGGATCGTCAAACATCACCGGGGGAATTTGGCGTCCGCGGGAGGGCCGGCGCCAGCCGCCGGTGCGGTCAGGAGGACTGCGGGGTGAGCAGGTAGTCGTCGGCCTCCTGGCTCCACCGCAGGTCGACGATGCCGCTGGTGGCTGCCGCCTTGCAGAACTGGAGGAAGCTGCGGTAGCCGAGCTTCTTCTCGCTGAAGTCGGGCCGCGCCCGGCGAAGCTGGTTCTTCAGGCCGGACAGCGCCACCGCCCCCTCGTCGCCGGCCAGGTCGGACACCACCGAGCGGAGCAGCCCGAACGCCACCTCCCGGTCGCCGTGCTCGGGCAGGGACACCTCGGGGTCGCCCTTGGCGGGGCCCTCCCCCAGCTCGACGACGTTGTGCTGGGCGAGGTGTCGCAGCAGCTCGCCGAAGGTGCGGAACCCGTAGTCGGACTCGCTGAACGTCGGGTCCTTCCTGAGCAGGGTCCGCTTCAGCGTCGAGGCGGTCACCTCGCCGCTGGAGCTGCCCTGCAAACCGGCCACGGTCTGCGCCACCAGCACGGCGAGCGTGTCGACGTCGCGGGCGGCCTCCTCGCCCACCGGCTGCGGCTCGGGCTCCCGCTCCGGCTCGGCCTGCTGCGCCTCCGGGCCGGGCAGCCGCGCCGGGCGGGCGCGCCGGCCCCGCGCCGGGGGGACGTCGACGCCCTCCAGACGGTCGTAGTAGAGGAACTCGTCGCACGCGGGCGGCAGCAGCGCCGAGGTCGACTTCTCCACGCCGACCCCGATGACGCGCTTGTTCAGTTCGCGGAGCTTGTGCACGAGGGGCGTGAAGTCGCTGTCGCCGGTGCAGACCACGAACGTCGAGATGTAGCCGCGCTCGAAGGCCAACTCCACCGCGTCGACGGCCATCTTGATGTCGGCGGCGTTCTTGCGGGAGGCGCCCATGCGCTGGGGTATCTCGATGAGTTCGACGTGGGACCGGGTGAGCATCCGGCGGTCCTCGTCGAAGTACGACCAGTCGGCGTACGCCCGGCGCACCACCACCCGGCCGCGCTCGGCGAGGGCGTCGGCGATGGGGCGCAGGTCGAAGGCCGCGCCGCCGAGGTGGTCGCGCGCCCCCAGCGCGAGGTTCTCGTAGTCGAGGAACAGGGCGATGCGGTCCTCTTGATCCACGCGGACCACCCTACGCCGCCGACGGTCCGACGGCCGGCGACGTGGCGGACCGCGCCGCCGCGATTCTCCTGCCGGCCGGGCCGCCCCGGCGGCGCCGCCGGTGTGCTCTCCGTCGGGCTGCTGGTCGTCGGGGCGCCTCCTCAGCCGCCCAGTCGCTGGCGCGCGAGGAACTTGGGCACGACCATCCGCCAGGCCTCCGTCACCAGCTCCGTCATGTGGTCGCGGTCGAGCCGGTCAAGGCGACAGCACACCCAGTTGAAGCGCAGGTCGGCCGCGTCGGGCAGGAAGAACAGGTCCGGGTCGCCGGCGACGAGCCCGGCGCGTTCCTCCTTCGGGTACGCGAACCCCATCGTCGTCTCGTCCCGGGAGAACGCGACGTAGACGAGGGAACCGACGCGGAACTTCACGCGGTCCCGGATGAGGTGCTCGGTGGTCCGTGGCAGCGTCAGTGCCAGTGGGCGGACGTCGGCGACGGTGACCATGCCCCGACGGTAGTGGCCGGCCGGGCCGAGGGAGACCCGGCGCCGCCGACGGCTCGCGCCCGAAATGTTGCGCTCCCGCTCTCCCTGCGTTCACGCCCACACCGCTAGCATCGCTGTCCATGAATACGATGAGCAGTATCCGCTCGCGGCCCAGAAGGCTCGCGACGGCGTTCGCGCTGGCCGCCGTGCTGGTGGCGCCCGTGGTGGTGACGACGGCGGTGGCCTCGGCCGCCACCACCCTGACCGTGGCCCAGGCGCTCGCCGCACAGGACGGTCGGACGGCGACCGTGACCGGCTACGTGATCGGCCAACCGACCAGCAACACGACCGTGCTGCGGTCGGGCTTCACGTCCGACACCGCGATCGCGATCGCCGACACGGCGGCCGAGACCAGCCCGAGCAGGATGCTCTACGTCCAGGTCACCGCCGCGTACCGGAGCACCTTCGGGCTGCTCACCAACCCCGGCCTGCGGGGCCAGCGCGTCACCGCCACCGGCACGCTGACCGCCTACTTCAGCCACGGCGGCCTGAAGGACCCGACGGCGATGACCCTCGGCGACGGTGGCGGCACGCCTTCGCCGACCCAGTCGCCGACTCCGGGCCCGTCCCCGACCTCGCCCGGCGGCGGGTACGACTCCACCTACTACGCCAGCGCGATCGGCAAGACCGGCCCGGCGCTGCGCAGCTCGCTGCACTCGATCATCAAGGTGCACACCAAGCTCTCCTACGACCAGGTGTGGGAGGCGCTGCGGGACACCGACCAGGACCCGGCGAACGCCAACAACGTGATCCTGCTCTACACCGGCCGGTCGCAGAGCAAGACCAGCAACGGCGGCGACCCCGACGACTGGAACCGCGAGCACGTCTGGGCCAAGTCGCACGGCGACTTCGGCACCGCGACCGGCCCGGGCACCGACGTCCACCACCTGCGGCCGACCGACGTCTCGGTCAACTCCACGCGGGGCAACAAGGACTTCGACACCGGCGGCAGCCCCGTCGCCGAGGCGCCCGGCTGCTACACGGACGCCGACTCGTGGGAGCCGCGCAACGCGGTGAAGGGCGACGTGGCCCGCATGATCATGTACATGGCGATCCGGTACGAGGGCACCGACGGCTGGCCCAACCTGGAGATGAACCAGTCGGTCAACAACGGCACCGCCCCGTACCACGGCCGGATGTCGGTGCTGCTGCAGTGGAACCAGCTCGACCCGCCGGACGCCTTCGAGAAGCGCCGCAACCAGCGGATCTACGAGCGCTGGCAGGGCAACCGGAACCCGTTCGTCGACCATCCGGAGTGGGCGACGGCCATCTGGGGCTGACCCGACACCGCGGCCGGTCCCCTAACCGGGGGGCCGGCCGCCCGCGCGTTCGCCGTGGTGGTGGCGTGCCGGGCCGTGGCCGTCCTCCCGGTCGATGCGCAGCTCCCGTTCCAGCTCGACGATGACCGCCCGCAGGTCGTCCAGCCGCTGGGTCAGTGCGATCCGGTCCACCTCGTCCGGCACGCCGTCGCCGTCCTCGTCGTAGTCGGGCGACAACCGCTCGGTCATCTCCAGCCGACGGGCCTCCTCCATCGAGTTCACGATGACGGCGATCAGGATGTTCAGCAGCAGGTTCACCGTGATCATCACGTAGCTGACGTAGTAGAGCAGCGTCCACGGCGACACCGCCATGCCCTGCGCGATGAGGTCCGGCAGGGTCTCCAGCGACAACAACACGAACAGGGTCAGCAGGGAACGACCGATGTCGCCGTACTGCTCCGGATAGCGCTCCCCGAAGATCAGCCAGCCGGCCATGCCGTAGACGTAGAGGGTCACGGCGGCCAGCGCGAGGAAGCCGGCGACGCCGGGGATGCTGCGCCACAGAGCCGCCACGATCGTGCGCAGCCCCGGCGAGAACCGCACCAGCCGCAGCACCCGGGCGACCCGTACGAAGCGCAGCAGCGCCGAGTCGCCGTGCAGGCCGGGGATGAAGATCGCCGCCGTCACCAGGAAGTCGAAGACGTTCCAGCCGTGCCGGAAGAAGTCCTGCGGCCGGCGGCCGTACGCCAGCACCCGGATGGCGATCTCGCCGACGAAGACCAGCCGGAACAGCCACTCGCACCAGCGCAGGGCCCGCCCCGCGGCGCCGAGGTCCGGGTACGTCTCGACGCCGAGCACCACCCCGTTCGCCATGATGACCACGACGATGAGCACCTCGAACGGCCGCGACCGGGCGATCCGGGCGCACCGTTCCGCCACGCCCGGCCGGCCCCCGGGCGCAGCCGCCGACCCGCCACCCCGCTGGGTGGGCACCGACGGGCGGCTCACCGCCCCCACACCCCCGTGCCGCTCCGGGCGGCCGCGGACGGGTCGTCGGGCAGGAGCGGGGTAGGCATGCGGACAGCCTAAGGCGAGCCCGGGACGCGATTTTCGCGCCGCGTTCAGGCGCTCGCGTAGCAGCGCAACCCGTCGGCGTCGGCCCGGGTCAGGCGCCCCTGCGCAACCAGCAGCTCGAGGTGCGCCGCGGTCTCGGTGACGGCGAGCATCCGGTTGAACACGTCCAGGTCGCCCAGCTCGCGTTCCCGCCTGGTCCAGCGCAGCCGCGACGCGACCTCGTACGCCGACTGCGCGCCACGGGCGACGGCGACCTCCGTCTCGTCGAGCCGCGCGCCGTGGTGCGCGACCAGCTCGTCGACGCGTGCGTGCACGCTCGGGGTCACCGGCCCGTGCGCCGGGAGCAGCCGCGCGTCGGGCCGCTGCCGCACCAGCGCGAGCGAGCCGAGGAAGTCGCCGAGGGGGTTCGCGGAGAGCACGGGCTCGAACCCGATCGACGGCGTGATGGTGGGCAGCACGTGGTCGCCGGCGAACAGCAGCCGCGCCCCGGTGTCGTGGAAGACGACGTGGCCGCGGGTGTGCCCCGGGGTCTCGACGACGTGCAGGGTGCGGTCGCCGTGCCGGACCTCGTCGCCGCCGCGGAACCAGTCGTCCGGCAGCTCCCAGTCCTCTTCGGGGACGCGCCCCCGGGTGATCCTCGCCAGGGTGTCGGCCAGCTCGCCCGCGCCGAGCTGCCGCAGGCGGTCGAGCTGCTCGGCGAGCGGGTCCCGCTCCGGCGACATGGTGACCTCGAGGCTGGGGCGCTCGCCGGCACCGAGGCTCACGCGCATGCCGAACTCGCGGCGCAGGTGCACGGCCTGCGTGTAGTGGTCCCGGTGCATGTGCGTCACGAGGAAGCGGCGGACGTCCTTGACCGTCGAGTCCAGCTCCTCCAGCGCCGCGTCGAGGGCGGCCCGCGCCCCGGCGACCGCCCACCCCGAGTCGACCAGCACCAGACCGTCGTCGTGGCGCAGGACGTACACGTTCACCGCCCGCAGGCCGTCATCGGGCAGCGGCAGCGGCACGCGCCAGACCCCGGGGGCGACCTCGAACGTGCCGGGCGTGGTCCAGTCGTCGGGGCTGCCGTCGTCCGAGGTCATGGCCCCGACCATAGTTCCCGTCCGGGCCGGTCCGGGTCCGGGTCCGGCGGGTGCGCCGGTGGGCGTCAGCGCGGCCGGGCGTACGCCAACGGCAGCGGAGTCGGCTGGCCCGCCCAGGCGCCGGTCAGCGTGGCGCCCTCCGGCCGGCTTCCGCCGTCGAGGCGACGCACGACGACCAGGTCGACGGCGTCCGTGACGATGAGCGTCGGGTCGTCCGGCACCACCTGCCGCAGCGCGCCCACGGCCGGGGCGTCGGCACCGGAGGTGCCACCGCCGGTGATGGTCATGCTGGGCTCGCGGCGCTCCAGCCGGCCGTCGATCTCGATGAACTCCTCCGCCTGACCAGTGCCGGCGAGCACGGCGCCCGCGAGCGCCGCGGCGTAGACGGGGTCGCCGCAGGCGTCGTAGACCCAGCGGCGGCCGAGCACCGAGTGCTCCGTGGTGCCGACCAGCCACTCGTCGCCGCCGTCCAGCGGAGCGCCCCGGTACGTGAGCGGGACCTGGTGGATCGGCCCGTCGCCGGCCCGGACGAGCATCGTCTCGATGCCGACCTCGCCAGCCGGGTCGTCGAACCGGTAGGCCGCCACGCGGACGACGTCGGCGTCGTCGGGCCCCTGGTACCACGGCCGGCCGGGCAGCCACGCCGCCAGGAGTTCCAGTTTCGACGGGTGCAGTTCCGCCCGGTGCAGCAGCGCCATACGCCGAATCGTAGAGGCATCCTCGCGATCCGCGCTCACCGCCGCCGGGACGTCTCCGCTCCCCGGGACTTCTCCGCTCCCCGGGCCGACCGGCGAGACAGAGGCCGGACCGCGCCACCCGCCTCCGGGTGACACCCGCCCCGCTGGCGGCCGACGCCGCCCAGCCGGGTGCGGGGTGTGCCCGCGGCGCGCTGTCGAGCTGCCCCGTCCATGAGACCGGACCAGCTCGCCGAGTCGGCCCTACGTCCGCCCACCCGCCCGGCCTTGTGCAGAGTCGAAGCCGCCGGTCCCAGGCAGTCGACGACCGGTGCGCTGGGCCTCGTGGTGACTGGTGCCCCACCCGGTGGGGCAGGTCGACAGTGGTCGGAACGGGTGGTGCCGGCGGCGTGGCTGTCGCCCCGCCGGGACAGGTCGGACCGAGGCCCGGCCCGGCTACCCCTCGACCGTGACGTCGACCGGGCCGACGCGCAGGACACCGTCGTTCAGGGGCGTGCAGCGGACGCCGCCCCGGCCGCGCAGCGCCTTCCACGCGCCGGGCCCGACGGTGACGTCCATCCAGGCGCAGGGGTGTGCCGGCCGGTTGACCCGCAGCCTGACCGGGCCCTCCCCCGAGTCCAGGGTCAACACCGACCCGACCAGTTCGTCCACGGCGATGCCGGCGGTGAGGACGTTCCGCCGGACCTGCACCAGGTCGACACCGGGCGGCAACGACTCCAGCGCGATCACGGTGACGCTCGCCTCCCGGTGCGCAGGCCTGCCGAAGTACCGGTCGCCGACGATGCCCAGGCCCGCCCGGATCCGGACCTCCTCGACCAGCTCGCCGGGCGGCGCCGGCGCCGGGCCGTCCGCGGGGCGGCCCACGTAGCGGTGCACCGGCGAGGCCAGCAACTGCACGATCCGCGGCATGACCGGAGTCTACGAAGCGGTCACCGAGCGCGAACCCCCCGTTGGCCGGGTCAGGACTCCCCGGGGAAGCGGCTCGACCGTTCGCCGAGGGCCGCGCCGGCAGCCGGGCACGGAGGGCCTGGACGGACCAGTCGAGCACCGGCGCCAGGCTGTCGGCCGCCCGGTGTGACGTGGGCGGGCGCGGCGCTCCGGCACGACCAGTTCCCGGCGACGCCGTCACCCGTGGTCGTACACCGTCACGGCGATGTCTCGCGCACAGAGGGTGCGCTCGATGACGGGTTCCATCCGGTTCCAGGTACCGCCGGCGAGCCCGCAACCGATCCGGGGCATGTGCACCGACGCCCCCAACGCCTGCGCCTGGTCGGCGAGCGACGTCAGGCAGCGTTCGACGGCGTCGTAGCGAATGGGCGGGCCGCCGCTGCCGGTCCTGATGCCGCGCTGGCCGACCATGTTCGCCACCCACACGTCCGGCGTGACCCGCACCAGGCGGGTCGCGCCGAGGGCGAAGTCGTTGCTCGCACGGTGCCGGTGCCAGTCGCGGTAGTCGCGTTCGGGCTGGGGCCAGCGACGGGAGATCGCCACCACGAAGCCCCTGCCCCAGCCGCCGAGGTCGTTGCAGATGTGCGCGATCACCTTCGGGCCCTTGGCCTGGGGGCTGGTCGCATCACCCTTGATGATCCTCAACGGTGTCACGCCGGCCAGCATGCCAGCCGCGTACGACGCTCCGGCAGCAAATTACCGCACCGGCACAGCGGCTACCGTTGCCCGGGGGCGCAGTTGTTGCTCGTACGCCTGACCGTGTATTCGGTGTCGTCGTGGGTGATGCCGGACGGCTCGCTGTCGAAGTGGCTCTCGACCTTCTCCCAGCCCCGGCGCTGCTCGTAGTGCAGGTGCGGCGCGCCCGAGTTGCCGGTGCTGCCGAGCCGCCCGATCTGCTCACCCTGGGCGACCCGCTGACCCTCCCGCACCAGGGGCGGTTCGAGCAGGTGCAGGTACTGCGTCTCCCACCTGCCGCCGTGGTCGATCTTCACCCAGTAACCGCCGCCGCGACCGCGCGGACCGTTCGGGTTGTCGGGGGTGCGGCCGCCCAGCGACCCGTTGATCCCGGCCACGGTGACCGTGCCGGCGTAGGACGCGAGCACCGGTCGCCCCCACGCCTCGCCGTCGGTGGGGAACAGGTCGACGTCGTAGTCGTCGTGGCCGGGATAGGTGCCGAGCTGCCAGGTCTCGCCGCAGGCGACGGGGAGTTGGAAGAGCGGGCGCGGACCGGGCGGCCGCAGCAACGGCACGACGACCACGGCGAGGACGACGACGATGGCGGCGACGGCAGCGACCGCGCCGAGCAGGATGGCCCGGCGGGCGGTACGGCTCCGGACGCGGCGGCGGCTGCCCTTGCGGCTGCGGCTGCGGGGACTGGTCGGGTGGCCGGTGGTCACCGTCCAGAGCATGGCAGACGCCGGCAAGACGCGGGCGCGGAGCCCGGCCGGGTCAGCGGGTCCGGTAGGTGAGGGCCTTGACCCGACGGAGGACGAGGACGGTGTCCGCGCCGTCTACCCGCCCTCGGCGTGGCGACTACTTTTCCGGCCGCCGGCCGTCTATTCAGTGACCACTGCGAAAGGAGCCCTCATGGCCAAGCTGCTGTACTCGGCGACGGCGTCGCTCGACGGCTACATCGCCGGCCCGGGCGGCGACATGTCCTGGCTGACTGCTTACCTTGCCGGCGGGAACCCGACGGCGGAGCGCCTGCTGGCCGACGTCGGCGCGATCCTGGCCGGCAACCGCACCTTCGGCGGCGACGACCCGAACCGCGGCACCGACAGCGAGGGCGCGTTCGGCGGCCAGTACCACGGGCCGGTGTTCGTGCTCACCCACCGGCCGCCGGCCGCACCACACCCGGGCGTCACGTTCGTCGGTGACCTGCACAGCGCCGTCGCGCAGGCCAGGGAGGCCGCCGGCGACAAGTACGTGAACATCCTCGGCGCGAACGTCGCCCAGCAGTGCATCGAGGCCGGGCTGCTCGACGAGGTCCTGATGTTCTTCGCCCCGGTGCTGCTCGGCGACGGGGTACGCATGTTCGACCACCCGGGCGGCACCGAGGTGCGGTTGGCGCCGATTCCCGGCGAGACCGCGCACTGGTACAGCGTCGTCTACTGAGCGGTGGTGTGGCCCCTACAGCCACTCGTCGTTTCCCTGAATCGGGCAACGGTCACCGGATGTTCACGGATATCGATCTGGACGATCACTTTCAACTCTGTCTATATGGGTACAGCACCCACCTGCTCTCACCCGGACGGAGCACCATGACCCGCACCCTGCGCGCAACGGCCGTCAGCCTCGCCGCGATCCTGGCCGCCACCCTCGGCGTCGCCCAGCCCGCCTGGGCCGCCAGCTACTCGGCCTCGCTCACCACCGCCGTCGCCGATCTCCCCGTCGCCACCGAGGTACGCACCGGCTACAGCCGCGACCTGTTCCGCCACTGGATCGACGCCGACGGGGACGGTTGCCACACCCGCAACGAGGTCCTCATCGCCGAAGCCACCACCAGGCCGAGCATCAGCGGCACCTGCACCCTGTCCGGTGGCCGCTGGTACTCCTACTACGACGACGCCTACTGGACCCTCACCAGCGACCTCGACATCGACCACATGGTCGCCCTCGCCGAAGCCTGGGACTCCGGAGCCCGCAACTGGACGTCCAGCCGCCGCCAGGCCTTCGCCAACGACCTGGGCGACAGCCGGGCCCTGGTCGCCGTCACCGACAACGTCAACCAGGCCAAGGGGGACCAGGACCCCGCCACCTGGATGCCGCCCTACGCCTCCGCCCGCTGCCGCTACATCAACGAGTGGGTCGCGGTGAAGATCCGCTGGCGGCTCACCGTCGACAGCGCCGAGAAGAGCGCCCTGACCGACTGGGCCAACAACTGCCCCAACGTCACCATCTCCGGCACCTACGCCTACTGACAGCGCGACCCACCCGGCCGGTCCGCCGTCCTCCGGGCCGGCCGGCCGGGCGCCACCGCGGGTCGCCGGCCGTTGGCGTACGGACGGTGGCGATGGCTCAGCGTGCGGCGCGCACGATCTCCCGCGCCGCCCGGGCGCGCTTCTCGTCGTACGGCCGGCCCAGCGCACGCGCGAACTCGATGGTCCGGTCGAGCAGCGCCAGCGCCTCGTCATGGCGGCCCGCCGCGCGGCACGTCTCGGCGTAGGTGTGCAGGAAGTCGATCTCCAGCTGAACCTCGGCCAGCGGCTCCAGCAGCTCGAGGGCCCGCCGGTGGTGTTCGAGCGCCCTCTCAAGTGAACCCATGACCCGCAGCGCGACCCCAAGATAGTTGTGGCACCACGCCTGGTTGTGTTGAAGATTGTTCTGCTCGGACAGCCGTAACGCGTCGTGCAGCGTTCGCAGCGACTCCGCCGGATCGTCGGGTGCCAGTGCGACACCGAGGGTGACCAGCCCGGTGATCTGCGCGGGCCCGTCCGTCAGGGCGACGGATGCCCGGGCGAGTTCGACGGCTTCACGGTGCCGCCCGAGGTGAAGTGTCACCCATCCGTCGAAGGCCAGCGCCTGGGATTGCCCGGCACGGCGCCCGATCCTCTCGAACAGCTCGCGTGCCCGCCGGAAGTGCGCCTGCGCCGCTTCGAGTTCACCGAGATCCCGACGCACGAGGCCGATTCGCAGCGCCAGGGCAGCCGCGATGTCGTCGTCCGGCCTTGCCTGCTCCGCCTGTTCATAGGCGGAGAGCGCCTCGGTGAGGCGGCCGGCGGCGGCACAGGCGTAGCCGAGGTCCGCGAGCAGCGAAGCCCGCTGCTGGTCACGGCCGAGACGTGCCGCGGCGGCTGCGGCCGCTTCGAGCAGGCGCGCCTGGTCGTCGGTTCCGCGGTGCCGGAAGAACCACACCCGCATGGCCTGCGGCAGTTCGGCCACCACCTCGTCCACGCCGAGCCGCACGGCGGCGTCGAAGCAGGCCACCAGGTTGACGTACTCGAGGTCGAACCAGGCCATGGCCTTCGCCGGATCTCCCGGCGAGGGTTCCTTGCGGTACGGCGAGGGCAGGATCTGATCGTGGGCGACCGCCTGCGCCAGACAGTGCCTGAGGACCCGGCGCAGGGCGGCGTCGGCCTGTGGCTCCTCCTCGGCGGCGATGTCCGCCGCGTACTGCCGGATCAGGTCGTGCATCCGGTACCGCCCGGGCGAGGGCTCCTGGACCAGGTGGGCGTCGACCAGCTCCTCCAGCGCCGCGCCGATCCGGTCGGGCGGCAGGTCGGTGAGCGCACCCACCACCGCCGCGTCGAAGTCGGCGCCCGGCAGGACGCCCAGCAGCCGGAACACTCGGCGCTGGACCGCGTCGAGCTGCCGGAGCGACATGCCGAACACGGAGTCGAAGCGGTTGGCGGTGTCGCGCAGCCGCTCGGCCAGCACCGCCACCGTCCAGCCCGGGCGGTGGCGAAGCCGCGCGCCCGCCATCCGTAGCGCCAGGGGGAGCCCGCCGCACTGCCGCAGCACCTGGCTGACCGCTTCCTCCTCGGCGAGCGCGAGCCCGGCCGCCCGGCCGAACAGATGCGCCGCGTCGTCGTTGGTCAGCGGCTCCAGGGACACCGGCGGCACCCCGTCCAGGCTGACCAGCCGGTGGCGACTGGTGACCAGGACCGCGGACTTCCCCGCGCCGGGCAGCAGCGGGCGCACCTGCTCCGCGTCGACCGCGTTGTCGAGCACGACGAGAGCCCGCCGGCGGGACAGCTCCGACCGCCAGAGCGCCGCGCGTTCGGTGGCGCCGGCCGGGGGGTGCGTCACGTCCAACGCGCCCAGCAGCCGGCCCAGCGCGGCCTGCGGCTCCAGCGGCTCCTGGCCAGGGGTGAAGCCGTGCAGGTCGAGGTAGAGCCCGCCGTCCGGATACGTAGGGGCGAGCCGATGGGCCACATGCACGGCCAGGCTGGTCTTGCCCACGCCCGCCATGCCGTCGATCGCGACCGCGCCGGTGGTGTGCAGCAGCTCTTCGACCAGCGCGGACTCCGCTTCCCGGCCGGTGAAGTCGAACAGGTCGGCCGGCAGATCGTTGCGGCGCGGGGCGGGCGCCGCACCGGCCCTGGCCGCCTCGGCCCACACGGCGCGCAGCGGCCGGGGGTCGCGGCCCACCGCCCGGCACAGCGCCACGACGGCCTCCCACGGCGGCACGAGCTGACCGGTCAGGTACCGCGACAGCGACGAGCTGCTCAGACCAGCCTGGCGGGCGAGGGCGCGCAGGCTGAGCCCGCTCAGCTCCTTGAGCCGGGCGAGCTGAGCCACCAGTCGCTCCTGGGGGCTGGACACGCGCAACACCGTACCGTCCCGCACCACGGACCCGGATCGGCGATGCGTTTGCGCTGCTGGACCACGTTCTCCGTGTCCCACGGTGTCCCACGGACCGCGCAGGCCCCGGCGCGCCGGTGGTCGGATGACTCCTGTCAGAGACACCCACGACGAAGGAGAGGCGATGTCGACCGAGCGCATGCCAAACCCGGCGGTTCTGATCCCCGAGGCGATGGAGGCCCTGATGGCGGTCAACAGAGCCATCGCGGGCGCCGGGGTCGACGACAAGCTGCTGGCGCTGAGCCACCTGCGGGCCAGCCAGATCAACGGCTGCGGCCCGTGTGTGGCCGGGGGCGTCCACCAGGCCCGCCAGCACGGCGCGAGCGCAGACCAGGTGCACGCCGTCGCCGCGTGGCGGGAGACGCCCTGGTTCAGCGACGAGGAGCGCGCCGCGCTGGCCCTGACCGAGGCCGTGACCCGGCTCGCCGACCAGCCGGACCCGGTGCCGGACCAGGTGTGGGACGTGGCCGCCACGCACTTCGACCAGAAGGAGTTGGCCGCGCTGCTGCTCAACATCGCGATCACCAACGCCTTCAACCGGCTCAACGCGCCGACCCGCCAGCAGGCCGGCACGTGGTGACGTTGTTGCTGATCACGGCCGAAGAGACCGGTCAACGCTGAACCAACCGGTGGAAGTCGGCCCCGGAGAAGGCGCCACCGACCAGTACCGCCCGAAGCCCACCCGTCACCGAGAGGACGTTGTCATGTCGAGCACGACGAAGACCACCACCGCGAACGGCGAGAAGTACGACGGTTTCACCGACGAGGAGCGCGGCGCGATGAAGGAGCGCGCCAAGGAGCTGAAGAGGGGCGCTCGGCGGGGCGCCAAGGCCGACACGGAGCGCGAGGTGCTCGCGAAGATCGCCGAGATGTCGGAGTCCGACCGCGTGATCGCCGAGCGCCTGCACACCCTGATCAAGGCCAACGCGCCGGTCCTCACACCCAAGCTGTGGTACGGGATGCCCGCGTACGCCCGCGACGGCAAGGTGGTCTGCTTCTTCCAGAGCGCGGCGAAGTTCAAGACGCGGTACGCGGTGCTCGGCTTCAGTGACGAGGCGAACCTCGACGAGGGCGCCATGTGGCCGACCTACTTCGCGCTGACCGAGCTGACCGCCGACGTCGAGGCCAGGATCGGCGCGCTCGTGAAGCAGGCGGTGAGCTGAGGAGCGGGCGCTCCGACGCGCCGAGGCCGTCGCCGGCACCCGACCCACACGCCGCCTGTTCCGGTCACAGCGTGCGCGTTCATCGGTGTCGGCGACGCCACGTCGTCTCCTCGGCCTCCAGTTCCCGCTGTTCGGCAAGCCTGGATGTGCGTACGCGCCGACGGAGCTGTCTGGTGCGGATGCTCTGCGCGACGATCAGGGCGGTGGCGACCAGCACCAGGAGGGTCAGTGCGGCGATGGCGGACAGCCGGTCCGCTACCGGAATCAGCGCCGCCAGGAGCAAGATCCTGGTCACCTGGAACCAGTCGGACCGGCGGACGGCACGGCGCTCGAAGCCCTGCACCGCCAGGAGGTAGAGAATGACTCCGCCGTACAGGACGTAGACCTCGGCTCCGCTGAGCACATCCTCGAAACTGGGCACCGTGGGCTCGGCGATGTTGGTGAGGACCCGCTTGAGCCCGAGGGCGAACAGGATGATCCCGGCGATCATCGGCAGGTGCAGGTAGGTGTAGGCGTCCCGCGCGAGCGCGGCCCGCGTGCGGCCCCGGGCGCCGTGCAGCATGTGTTCGGCGGCGATGGCGCGGACGTCGAAGTAGACCCACCAGAGCGCCGAGATCAGGACGATGCCGAGCGCGGAGGCGAGAATGATGGGCCAGGTGGGCGGCCATCCCACCGCGAGGTTGGAAGCTGTCCCGAGGGAGATGACCGACTCGCCGAGCGCGATCAGGACGATCTGGGCATGACGTTCCGCCCAGTGCCCGGCCGAGACGACGGTCAGGCCCTCGGTCCGGACGACCGCGCTGACGGTGTACTCGACGGCGATGGCCAGCAGCCACAGGCCGGCCCGGGCGCCGAACTCGGCGGTGCCGGTGAAGAGCCGCTGCGGCACGAGTGCGGCGACGAGCAGCAGCGCCGTGCTGACCAGCGCCGGCGCGACGAGCCCCGACCACCGGCGGCGCAACTGCCGGTCGCCACGCACGGCGTGCCAGAGAGCCAGCACCTGCAGCGCCCGTAGCAGGAAATAGCAGGTGGCGAAGACCAGGTCTCCCGGCAGCCCGTGCGGCGCGTCCGAGAAGGCGTCCGGGATCGTCACCGCCAGCACGAAGACAACGATCATGGTCGCGAACCCGACCAGGGGCATCACACCCTGGTCGACGCGTACGACGTTGCCCAGCGCGACGAAGGTGGTCCAGGCGAACCAGAGCAGGGCCAGGATCAGAAGGCTCTTTGAGGTGTACCAAGGATCCTGGACATGTCCTCCGAGTTGAGAGGATGAGTCCATGCCCGAGCAGCGTCGTCGGTTCAGCCCGCAGTTCAAGGCCG
>NZ_JBIDCU010000015.1:0-180228 GCF_043204765.1 Micromonospora sp. NPDC047730
GGGCACGCCCTGCTGGCGGCCCTGGCCGAGCTGCACGTCCACGGCGTCCCGGTCACCTGGGCGCGGTGGTTCGCCGACACCGGCGCCAGCCGGGTGGACCTGCCCACGTACGCCTTCCAGCGGCAGCGGTACTGGCCGGAGGCCGGCGCCGGGTGGACCGGGGACGTCACCGCGGTCGGCCTGCGCCCCGCCCAGCACCCCCTGCTCGGCGCGGCCGTCGGGGTCGCACACGCCGAGGGTTTCCTGTTCACCGGCCGGCTGGCCCGGCGTACCCACCCGTGGATCTCCGACCATGTCGTGTTCGACACCGTGCTGCTGCCCGGCACCGGCTTCGTCGAACTCGCGCTCCAGGCCGGCGCACACGTCGGGGCGGACCACGTCCGGGAACTGACCCTGGAGTCGCCGCTGATCCTGCCCGAGACGGGCGGCGTCGACATCCAGCTCTGGATCGGGCCGGCCGACGAGACCGGCTGCCGCTCGGTGTCGCTGCACTCCGCCCCGGACGGCGAGCCGACCGACAATCCCGGCGAACGCGCCTGGACCCGCAACGCCAGCGGCGTGCTGGCCAGCGGCCCGGCGGTGCCCAGCGGGCCGCCCGGCTGGTCCGACCTCACCGCCTGGCCGCCCCCCGGCGCGACCGAGGTCGCCACCGACGACCTGTACCTGAACCTCGCCGCCCAGGGCTACGACTACGGCCCGTCCTTCATCGCGCTGCGCTCCGCCTGGCGGCGCGGCGAGGACCTGTTCGCCGAGCTGACGCTGCCCGAGACCCCCGCCGCCGAGGCCGGCGGGTACGGCCTGCACCCGGCGCTGCTCGACGCGGCCCTGCACACCCTCGGGCTCACCACCGCCACCGGCCAGCCGTCGAGGGCGGACATTCCGCCCGGCTACGGACGGCTGCCGTTCTCCTGGAACGACGTCGCCCTGCACGCCGCCGGCGCGGCGGCGGCCCGGGTCCGCGTCACGCACACCGGCACCGACAGCATCTCCCTGCTGCTGGCCGACGTCACCGGCGCCCCGATCATCTCCGTCGGCTCCCTCGTCCTGCGTCCCGTCTCCGCCGACCAGCTCCGGGTGGCCGGAGGCGGCGGCACCGAGTCGCTGTTCCGGATCGAGTGGGCGCCGCTCGCCCCGACCGCCGCCCCGGCGACCGCCGGCTGGGCGGTGGTCGGCGCCGACGCCGGCCTCACCGACGCGCTCGTGGCCGGCGGGACGGCCGCGGTGGCGTACCCCGACCTGGACGCCCTGGCCGCGGCGCTGGACGACGGCGCGGACGCCCCCGGCGTGCTCGTCGTGCCCCTCCTCGAACCACCCGGACCGGACGACCTGCCCCGCGCGGTCGCCGAGACCACCCACCGGGCGCTCGACGCGCTCCAGCGGTTCCTCGCCGACGACCGGTACACGGCCTCCCGCCTCGTGGTGCTCACCCGGGGCGCGGTCGCCACCGCCCACGACAGCGACCTGACCGACCTGGCCGGCGCCGCCGTGATCGGCCTGCTGCGCTCCGCCCAGTCGGAGAACCCCGACCGGTTCGTGCTGGTCGACGTCGACGACGTGGCCGGCTCCGCCGCCGCGCTGGTGCCGGCGCTCGCCACCGACGAGCCGCAGGTCGTCATCCGGTCCGGCGTCGCCGCCGGCGCCCGCCTCACCCGGGTTCCCGCCCAGGCCGAGCCGCCCGCCGCGCCGTTCGACGGCGAGGGGAGCGTCCTGATCACCGGCGCCACCGGCACCCTCGGCCAGCTCATGAGCCGGCACCTGGTCACCACCCACGGCGTCCGGCACCTGATCCTCACCAGTCGGCGCGGCCGGTCCGCCGCCGGGGTCGCCGAACTCTGCGCCGACCTGGAGGCCCTCGGCGCGACCGTCACCGTCGCCGCCTGCGACGTCGCCGACCGGAACGCCGTCGCCGAGCTGCTCGCCGGCATCCCGGCGGAACACCCGCTCACCGCCGTCATCCACGCCGCCGGCGTCCGCGACGACGGCACCATCCCCTCGCTCACCCCGGAGCGGATGGACGCCGTGCTGCGGCCCAAGGTCGACGCCGCCTGGAACCTGCACGAGCTGACCGCCCACCTCGACCTGAGGGCGTTCGTCTCGTACTCGTCCCTCGCCGCCACCGCCGGCGGCCCCGGCCAGGGCAACTACGCCGCCGCCAACGCGTTCCTCGACGGCCTGGCCCACCACCGCAAGGCGCACGGCCTCGCCGCGCTCACCCTCGCCTGGGGCCTCTGGGCCGACCGCAGCGGCATGACCACCGAGCTGGACGACGTCCACCTCAACCGGATCTCCCGCTCCGGTGTCGCGGCGATGGAGGCGGAGGAGGGCCTTGCGCTCTTCGACGCCGCCTGCCGGACCCCCGACGCCGCGCTCGTCCCGGCCCGCCTCGACCTGGCCGCGATGAAGGTGCAGTTCGCCGGCGGCAGCGTCCCGCCGCTGTACCGCGCGCTGATCCGCACCCCCGCCCGCGCCGCCGCGGTGACCACGGGCGCGTCCCTCGTCCAGCAGCTCGCCGCCCTCGGCGACGCCGACCGGCTCGCCGCGCTGGTCGAGATCGTCCGGGGCCAGGCCGCCGCCGTGCTCGGCTACCCCGACCCGACCGCGATCGAGCCGCGCCGAGCGTTCAGCGAGTTCGGCTTCGACTCGCTCACCGCCGTCGAGATGCGCAACCGGCTCAACAACGCGTTCGGCATGCGGCTGCCGGCCACCCTCGTCTTCGACTACCCGACCCCGCACGACCTGGCCGCCTTCCTGGGCACCGAGATCGCCGGCACCCCGGTCCCGGTCCGGCCCGCGACCACCACCGTCGCCGTCGGCGACGACGAGCCCCTCGCGATCATCGGCATGGCCTGCCGGCTGCCCGGCGGGGTGTGGTCCCCGGACGACCTGTGGCGCCTCGTCGCCGACGGCGTCGACGCCATCACCGACCTGCCCACCGACCGGGGCTGGGACCTGGACGGGCTGTACAGCCCCGACCCCGACGCCAGCGGGACGTTCTACGCCCGCGGCGGTGGCTTCCTCAGCGGCGTCGACCGGTTCGACTCCGACTTCTTCGGCATCAGTCCGCGCGAGGCCCTGGCCATGGACCCCCAGCAGCGGCTGCTGCTGGAGACCACCTGGGAGACCTTCGAGTCCGCCGGCATCGACCCCGCCGCCGCGCGCGGCAGCAGCACCGGCGTGTTCGTCGGCACCAGCGGACAGGACTACGCCAACCTGCTCGCGTACGCGCCGGAGGGCACCGAGGGCTACGCGCTGACCGGGCTTACCAGCAGCGTCATCTCCGGCCGGGTGGCGTACACGTTCGGGCTGGAGGGGCCGGCCGTGTCGCTCGACACCGCCTGCTCGTCGTCCCTGGTGGCCCTGCACTGGGCCGGGCAGGCGCTGCGGCGCGGCGAGTGCGACATGGCCCTCGCCGGCGGCGTGATGGTGATGGCCACGCCGACTGCCTTCATCGAGTTCTCCCGGCAGCGCGGCCTGGCCGCCGACGGGCGGTGCAAGTCGTTCGCCGCCTCCGCCGACGGCACCGGCTGGTCCGAGGGTGTCGGCATGCTGCTCGTGCAGCGGCTCTCCGACGCCCGCCGGCAGGGCCGCAAGGTCTACGCCGTGGTACGTGGCTCCGCGGTCAACCAGGACGGGGCGTCGAACGGGCTGACAGCGCCGAACGGCCCCTCGCAGCAGCGGGTCATCCGGCAGGCCCTCGCCAGCGCCCGGCTCTCCACGGCCGACGTGGACGTGGTGGAGGCGCACGGCACCGGCACGACCCTCGGTGACCCGATCGAGGCGCAGGCGCTGCTGGCCACGTACGGGCAGGACCGGCCCGCCGACCTGCCGCTGCTGCTGGGGTCGATCAAGTCGAACATCGGGCACGCGCAGGCCGCCGCCGGCGTCGCCGGAGTGATCAAGATGGTGCAGGCCATGCGGCACGGGATCGTGCCGGCAAGCCTGCACGTGGACGAGCCGTCGCCGCACATCGACTGGTCGGCGGGTGCGGTCTCGCTCGTCACCGAGGCGACGCCCTGGCCGGCGGTGGACCGCCCGCGCCGGGCGGCGGTGTCGTCGTTCGGCATCTCCGGCACGAACGCGCACGTCATCATCGAGCAGGCCGACGAGACCGAGGCGCCCGTGGACGCCGCCCCGGGGCTGGTCGCCTCGGACGCGGTGGTGTGGCCGCTGTCGGCCCGGTCCCGGGCCGCCCTCGCCGGGCAGGCCGCCCGCCTCGCCGCGTACGCGCGGGAGCACGGCGACCTCGACCCGGCGGCCGTCGGCTGGTCCCTGGCGACGACCCGCGCGATCCTCGACCAGCGCGCCGTCGTCGTCGGCGCGAGCGTCGCGGAGCTGCTCGCCGGCCTGGAGGCCGTCGCGGCGGGTTCCCCGGCCGGCAACGCGGTCACGGGCACGGCGTCGGGTCACGGCGCGGGTCCGGTGTTCGTGTTCCCCGGTCAGGGGGCGCAGTCGGCGCGGATGGCTGCCGGTCTGGTCGGCCGGACGCCGGTGTTCGACGCCAGGCTCGCGGAGTGCCAGCGGGCGCTGGCTGCCTACCTCGACGTGGATCTCGTCTCGGTGTTGACGGGTGAGGACGAGTCGTGGTTGGAGCGGGTGGAGGTCGTGCAGCCGGTGCTGTGGGCGGTGGGTGTCGCTCTGGCGGCGGTGTGGCGGCACGTGGGTGTGGTGCCGCAGGCGGTGGTCGGTCACTCGCAGGGTGAGATCGGTGCGGCCTGTGTGGCGGGGATCCTGTCCCTCGATGATGCGGCGAAGACGGTGGCGTTGCGGTCGCGGGCCCTGGCGGTGCTGCGGGGGACGGGGACGATGGCGTCGGTGGACCTGTCCGCCGAGGCGGTTGCCGCCCGACTCGACGTCTTCCCCGGCGTCGGGATCGCCGCGGTGAACGGCCCGTCGACGGTGGTGGTGTCGGGGCCGCCGCAGCCGGTGGCCGATCTGGTGGAGTCCTGCCAGGCCGAGGGTGTGCGGGCGCGGTTGATTCCGGTGGACTACGCGTCGCACTCGCCATCTGTGCAGGAGGTCGCCGAGCGGTTGCGTGCCGACCTGTCCGACATCGCCCCGCAGCCCGGTCACACCCGTCTGGTGTCGACGTTGACCGGCGACTGGGTGCAGCCGGAGAGCATGACGGCGGACTACTGGTACGACAACCTGCGGCGGACGGTCCAGTTCGACGCGGCCGTGCGGGTCGCGATCGCGGCGGGGCACACGACGTTCGTGGAGATCTCCCCGCACCCCGTGTTGACCATGCCGGTGACGGCGATCCTGGACGACACCGGCACGGCCGGGCACACGCTGGGCAGCCTGCGTCGGGGCGACGACGACCCGACCCGCCTGCTGACCAACCTGGCCACCGCGCACGCGATCGGCCTGCCCGTCGACCTGACGAAGGTCCTGACGGGGACCGACACCGTGCCGCTGCCGACGTACGCCTTCGACCACCAGCGGTACTGGCTCGACGCGCCCGCGCACCGGGTGCAGGACGTCGCCTCCGCGGGCCTCCAGGACGCCGGACACCCACTGCTCAGCGCCGCGCTGACCTTCCCGGACAACGAGCGGATGGTCTTCACCGGGCGGCTGTCGGTGCGTACCCACCCGTGGCTGGGCGAGCACCGGGTGATGGACAACATCCTGCTGCCCGGCACCGCCTTCGTGGAACTGGCCACGTACGCCGGGGAGCAGGCGGGCTGCCCGAGGCTGGAGGAACTGACCCTGCTCGCCCCGCTCGTCCTGCCCGAGCTCGGCGCGCTCCAGGTCCAGCTCCTGGTCGGCGACCGGGACGACGACGGCCGGCGCGGCGTCCAGCTCTACTCCCGGCCGTACCGGGACGGCTCGGACGAGATCCTGGCCGACGTCGCCTGGACCTGCCACGCCACCGGCCTGCTCGGTCCCCACCCGGCCGACGGCGGTGCGCCCGCCTTCGACCTGGGGGTGTGGCCGCCGCCCGGCGCGACCCCTGTCGACTCCGGCAGCTTCTACGCCGGCATCGAGGCGACCGTCTTCGGCTACGGCCCGGCGTTCCGCGGCCTGCGCGCCGCGTGGACGCGGGGTGACGAGGTCTTCGCGGAGGTGGAGCTGCCGGCCGACCACCACAGCGAGGCGGGCCGTTTCGGCGTGCACCCCGCGCTGCTCGACGGCGCCCTGCAGGCCATGTCGATCGGCGGCTTCCTGGGCCGGATGGGCGACGGCGCCGACGCCAGCGTCCCCCGGCTCCCGTTCGCCTGGACCGGGGTCACGCTGCTGGCCGCCGGGGCGACCGCCCTGCGCGTACGCGTCGCCGCGGCCGGCGAGGTCGGGGTGTCCTTCCAGGTGGCCGACGCCACCGGCGCCCCGGTCATGCACGTCGACTCGCTGATCATGCGCCGGGTCTCCGGCGACTCGCTCGGCGCGGCCCGCTCCGGCCGGCACGAGTCGCTGTTCCAGGTGGACTGGCCGGCGCTGCCGCTGCCCACCGGCCCGGTGCCGGCGGCCACCCGGTGGGCGGTGCTCGGCGGGGACGACCTCGTCCTCAGCGCCGCCTGCGAGGCGGCCGGCGCGCGGGTGCGTAC
This sequence comes from Micromonospora sp. NPDC047730, assembly GCF_043204765.1. NCBI lineage: Bacteria > Bacillati > Actinomycetota > Actinomycetes > Micromonosporales > Micromonosporaceae > Micromonospora > Micromonospora sp. NPDC047730. The sequence goes on from NZ_JBIDCU010000015.1 coordinate 6,543, forward strand.
CGACGTGGACCTGGACTCCCTCGGGGACCTGCTCGCCGGGGGCGAGCCGGCGCCCGAGGCGGTGATCGTCCCCGTCGGCGGGGCCGGCGACCCGACCGACCCGGCGCTGGCCGGTCAGGCGCGGGCCACCACGCACCGTACGCTCGCGGGGTTGCGGACCTGGCTCGCCGACGACCGGTTCGCCGAGTCCCGCCTCGTGCTGGTCACCCGCGACGCGGTCGCGGCGGGGGAGCAGGACGCGGTGAACCTGCGCCAGGCCCCGGTGTGGGGTCTGCTGCGCACCGCCCAGCTCGAACACCTGGGCCGGCTGCAACTGGTGGACCTCGACGACGACCAGGACAGCGCGGCGGTGCTGGCCGCCGCGATCGCCTCGGGCGAGCCGCAGCTGGCCGTGCGGGCCGGGCAGGTCCGCACGCCGCGCCTCGGGCGCGTCCCGGCCGGGGTGGAGCTGCTGCCCGGGGGCATCGACCCGGACGGCACCGTGTTGATCACCGGCGGCACCGGCGTGCTGGGTCGTCTCCTGGCCCGGCACCTCGCCACCGCCCACGGCGTGAAACACCTGCTGCTGGCCGGGCGGCGCGGCGCGAGCGCCGAGGGCATCGGCGACCTCGTCGCCGAGCTGGCCGCCGCCGGTACGGCGGTGACCGTCGCCGCCTGCGACGCCGCCGACCCGGACGCCCTGGCGGCGCTGCTCGCCGGGGTGCCCGCCGAGCGCCCGCTCACCGCCGTCGTGCACGCCGCGGGCGTCCTCGACGACGGGGTGCTGGAGTCGATGACCCCCGAACGCCTCGACGCCGTCGCCGTGCCGAAGATCGACGCGGCGTGGCACCTGCACCGGCTCACCGAGGGCATCGACCTCGCGGCGTTCGTGCTCTTCTCCTCCGCGGCGGCCACCCTGGGCAGCGCCGGCCAGTCCAACTACGCGGCGGCGAACGCCTTCCTCGACGCCCTCGCCGCGCACCGGCGGGCCCGGGGGCTTGCGGGCATCTCCCTGGCGTGGGGCCTGTGGGAGCAGGCCAGCGGCATGACCGGTCACCTGGGCGACGCGGACGTGCGGCGGATGGCCGAGCAGGGCGCCGCCGGCCTCTCCACCGAGCAGGCGCTGGACCTCTTCGACGCGGCGTGGCGGCTGGACGCGGCGGCCGTCGTGCCGATGCGGCTGGACGTCGGGACGCTGCGGACGCAGGCCGAGTCCGGGTCCCTCGGCCCGATGCTCCGGGCTCTGGTCCGGGTGCCGCTGCGGCGCTCCGTCGACGCGGCCGGTGGCCGCACCGGCGGGGTGCCGCTTAGCCAGCGACTGGCCGGCCTGGCCGGGCCGGAACGGCTCAAGGTGGTCCTCGACGTGGTCCGGGCGAACATCGCCGCGGTCCTCGGCCACGCCGGCGCCGACGCGATCGACCCCGGCCGCCTCTTCACCGACCTGGGTTTCGACTCGCTCACCGCCGTCGACCTGCGCAACCGGCTCAACGGTCTCTCCGGGCTGCGGCTGCCGGCGACGCTGGTCTTCGACTACCCGACACCGACGGCGCTCGCCGAGAAGCTGACCAGCGAGATCGCCGCCGACGCGGCGCCCTCCACCCAGCCCATCTTCCAGGGCATCGACGCGGTGGAGAGCCTGCTCACCACGATTCCGCTCGACGTGGCGGCCCGGGACCGGTTCACGGCCCGGATGCGGGACCTGCTGGCCAAGGCGTCCGACCTGGCCGCCGGGCCCGCCGTCGAGGAGGACCGGCCCGACCTCGAGTCGGCCAGCGACGACGAGATCTTCGACTTCATCAGCAAAGAGTTTGGAATCTCCTGAGATGACCGACTTCTGGATCGAGGAAGGTGCCACCCGATGAGCGACGACAAGCTTCGGTACTTCCTCAAGCGGGTGACCGCCGACCTGCACGACACCAAGCGGAAGCTGCAGACCGTCGAGGCGCGCGACCAGGAACCCCTGGCCATCGTCTCGATGAGCTGCCGCTTCCCCGGCGGCGTCCGGTCGCCGGAGGACCTCTGGGAGTTGGTCGCCGACGGCCGGGACGCCCTCACCGAGTTCCCGGACGACCGGGGCTGGGACCTGGAGGGCCTCTACGACCCCGACCCCAACAAGCCGGGCAAGAGCTACACCCGGGTCGGCGGCTTCCTCGACGGGGCCGGCGACTTCGACCCGTCCCTGTTCGGCATCAGCCCCCGCGAGGCACTGGCGATGGACCCGCAGCAGCGGCTGCTGCTGGAGACGTCCTGGGAGGCCATCGAGCGGGCCGGCATCGACCCGCTGTCGCTGCGCGGCAGCCAGACCGGCGTCTTCGTCGGGCTGAGCACCTCCAACTACGGGATGGGCCTGTCGTACGTGCCCGAGGGCGTCGACATGTACCTCGGCACCGGCAACACCACCAGCGTCGCGTCCGGCCGGATCTCGTTCACGCTCGGCCTCAACGGGCCGGCCGTCACCGTCGACACCGCCTGCTCGTCGTCCCTGGTGGCGCTGCACCTGGCGGCGAACGCGCTGCGCCGCCGCGAGTGCGACATGGCCATCGCCGGCGGCGTCACCGTGATGGCCACCCCCGGCGTCTTCATCGTCTTCTCCCGGCAGCGCGGCATGTCCGTCGACGGACGGTGCAGGGCGTTCGCGGCCGGCGCGGACGGCACCGGCTGGGGCGAGGGCGGCGGCGTGCTCGTCGTGGAGCGGCTCGCCGACGCCGAGCGCAACGGCCACCCGATCCTCGCCGTCATCCGGGGCAGCGCCCTCAACCAGGACGGCGCCTCCAACGGCCTCACCGCCCCGAACGGCCCATCCCAGCAGCGGGTCATCCGGCAGGCCCTCACCAACGCCCGGCTCGGCAGCGCCGACGTCGACATGGTCGAGGCGCACGGCACCGGCACCACCCTCGGCGACCCCATCGAGGCGCAGGCGCTCATCGCCACGTACGGGCAGGACCGCCCCGCCGACCGGCCGCTGTGGCTCGGCTCGGTGAAGTCGAACATCGGCCACACCCAGAGCGCGGCCGGCGTCGCGGGCATGGTCAAGATGGTGATGGCGGTGCGCAACGGCGTCATGCCGGAGACCCTGCACATCGACGAGCCGTCCCCGCACGTGGACTGGTCCGCGGGCGCGGTGTCCCTGCTCACCGAGGCCCGGCCGTGGCCGGAGCTGGGCCGGCCGCGCCGTGGCGGCGTGTCCTCGTTCGGGGTGAGCGGCACGAACGCGCACGTGATCGTGGAGGAGTACCGGCCCGGCGTCGCCGGCCCCGAGAGCGTGGACGGGGAGGCGGCCGTCGAGCCGGCCCGCCGGCCCGGCCTGATCGCCTCGGACGTGACCGTCTGGCCGGTGTCGGCGCGGTCGAAGGCGGCGCTGGCGGGTCAGGCGGCGCGGCTCGCCGCGCACGTCCGCGAGCGTGGTGACGTCGATGTGGCGGCGGTCGGCTGGTCGTTGGTCACGACCCGGTCGACGTTGGACCAGCGGGCGGTGGTGGTCGGCGCGGGCGTGGAGGAGTTGCTGGCCGGGCTGGACGCGCTGGCTGCCGGGTCTCCGGCCGGCAACGTCGTCTCCGGTACGGCGACCGGTTCCGGTGCCGGTCCCGTGTTCGTGTTCCCCGGTCAGGGGGCGCAGTCGGCGCGGATGGCGGCGGGTCTGGTGGGTCGTACGCCGGTGTTCGACGACCGTCTCGCGGAGTGCCAGCGGGCGCTTGCGCCGTACCTGGACGTGGACCTCGTCTCCGTCCTCACGGGGGACGACGAGTCGTGGCTGGACCGGGTCGAGGTCGTGCAGCCGGTGCTGTGGGCGGTGGGCATGGCCCTGGCCGCCGTCTGGCGCGCGGCCGGCGTGGTCCCGGACGTGGCGATCGGCCACTCGCAGGGTGAGATCGGTGCGGCGTGTGTCGCCGGGATCCTGTCCCTCGATGATGCGGCGAAGACGGTGGCGTTGCGGTCGCGGGCCCTCGCCGTGCTGCGGGGGACGGGGACGATGGCGTCGGTGGACCTGTCCGCCGAGGCGGTCGCCGCCCGACTCGACGCCTTCCCCGGCGTGGGGATCGCCGCGGTGAACGGTCCGTCGACGGTGGTGGTGTCGGGGCCGCCGCAGCCGGTGGCCGATCTGGTGGAGTCCTGCCAGGCCGAGGGTGTGCGGGCGCGGTTGATTCCGGTGGACTACGCGTCGCACTCGCCATCTGTGCAGGAGGTCGCCGAGCGGTTGCGTGCCGACCTGTCCGACATCGCCCCGCAGGCCGGTCACACCCGTCTGGTGTCGACGTTGACCGGCGACTGGGTGCAGCCGGAGAGCATGACGGCGGACTACTGGTACGACAACCTGCGGCAGACGGTCCAGTTCGACGCGGCCGTGCGGGTCGCGGTCGCGGCGGGGCACACGACGTTCGTGGAGATCTCCCCGCACCCGGTGTTGACGATGCCGGTGACGGCGATCCTGGACGACACCGGCACGGCCGGGCACACGCTGGGCAGCCTGCGTCGGGGTGACGACGACCCGACCCGCCTGCTGACCAACCTGGCCACCGCGCACGCGATCGGCCTGCCCGTCGACCTGACGACGGTGCTCGCCGAGACGGACGTGACGGCGCTGCCCACGTACGCGTTCGACCACCAGCGGTTGTGGCTGGACGGCAGCGGCGGCCCCGACCTGGAGAGCCTGCTCCAGGGGGCGGCCGACCCGGGTGACGCCAGCTTCTGGGCGGCCGTGGAACGCGGGGACCTGACCGCGCTCGCCGAGACCGTCGCCACGGAGGACACCCTCCCGGACGAGGCCCTCGACGCGCTGCGCCCCGCCCTGCCCCTGCTCACCTCGTGGCGGCGGAAGCGCCGCCGCCAGTCCGACATCGACAGCTGGCGCTACCAGGACACCTGGAAGCCGCTGACCGGCGTGCACAACTGCGGCATGGCGGGCACCTGGATCGTGGTGCTGCCGACCGGCGACATCGTCGAGCCGTGGCAGGATGCCTGCGTCGAGGCGTTCGCGGACGCGGGAGCGACCCTGGTCCCCGTCCCGGTCTCCACCGCCGACGCCGGCCGCGACCTGCTCGCCAAGCTGGTGCGGGAGGCGCTCGCCGCCGTGCCCGGGCAGGGCGACGGGACGGTCGACGTCGCCGGCGTGGTGTCGCTGCTCGCCTTCGACGAGCTGGCCCACCCGCTGCACCCGTCCGTGCCGGGCGGCTTCGCGGCCACCGTCGCGCTCTTCCAGGCCCTCGGCGACATCGGCCTGCGCGCGCCCATGTGGAGCGTCACCTCCGGCGCGGCCTCGGTCGGCCTGACCGACCTGCTGCGCTCCCCGGTGCAGTCGCTGGTCTGGGGCTTCGGTCGGGTCGCCGCGCTCGAACACCCGCAGCGCTGGGGCGGCCTCGTGGACCTGCCCGAGGCCGTGGACGAGCACTGCGCGGGCCTGCTCGTCGCGGCCCTCACCGCCGCCGGCGAGGAGGACCAGATCGCGGTACGCCCCGGCGGCCTGCTGGCCCGCCGGCTCACCCGGGTCCCGCTCGGCGACAGCCAGCCGGCCAACCCGTGGAAGCCGTCCGGCACGGCGCTGGTCACCGGCGGCACCGGCGCGTTGGGCGGGCACGCCGCCCGGTGGCTGGCCCGCTGCGGCGCACAGAACATCGTCGTCGTCAGCCGGCGGGGCATGGCCGCGCCCGGCGCGCAGCAACTCGTCGACGACATCACCGGGCTGGGCGTTCAGGTCACCGTGGCCGAGTGCGACGCCTCGGACCGGGACGCGCTCGCCGCGCTGATCGAGGCGATCCCGGCGGAGTACCCGCTCACCACGGTCGTGCACGCGTCCGCCGTACTCGACGACGCCATGATCAACGACATCCGGCTGGAGCAGATCGAACGGGTGCTCCAGGCCAAGGTCGACGTCGCGTACAACCTGCACGAGCTGACGCTGGACCTGGACCTGTCCGCCTTCATCATGTTCTCCTCCTTCGCCGGCAGCGTCGCCAGCTCGGGCGTCGGCAACTACGCGCCGAGCAACGCGTTCCTCGACGCGCTCGCCCAGCACCGACGCGGCCTCGGGCTGCCCGGCACCTCGGTCGCGTGGGGCGCCTGGGCCGGCGGCGGCATGGCCGAGGGCCCGTTCGGTGAGTTGCTGCACCGCCACGGCGTACCGGAGATGGCCCCCGAGGCGGCGATCACCGCCCTGCACCAGGCCGTGGACCACGGCGAGGCGTTCCTCACCATCGCCGACATCGCCTGGGAACGGTTCTCCGTGGCCTTCACCGCCACCCGCCCCGGTGCGCTGATCAGCGACCTGCCGGACGTACGCCGGCTGCAGACGGCCGAGCGGACCGCCACCCTTGAGGCCGCCGGCAGCCCCGACTCGTTGCAGGACCACCTCGCCGGGCTCCCCGCGGCCGAACGGCTCGCCGTGCTGCTCGCCGTCGTCCGCAGCCAGGTCGCCGCCGTCCTGAACTACCCGTCCGCCGAGTCGGTGGACGAGCACCGGGCGTTCCGGGAGCTGGGCTTCGACTCCGTCACCGCGGTCGAGCTGCGCAACCGGCTCGGCACGGCCACCGGCGTGGGCCTACCCGTCACCCTGGTGTTCGACTACCCGACGCCGACGACCCTGGCCGAGTACCTGTTCGCCGAGGTCGCCCAGGACGACGTGGTCACCCCCACCGCTCTGCTCGACGACCTCGACCGGATCGCCGACAGTCTCGACGTGGTGGCGCGGGACGAGGCGGCGCGGGTGCGGGCCACCGTGCGCCTCCAGGCGATGCTCTCCCGGCTCGGCCAGGAGAGCGGTGGCGGCGACATCGGCCGGCACCTCGACGACGCCACCGACGACGAACTGTTCGCCATGGTGGACAAGGACCTCGGCATCTCCTGACCCCAGCTCCGGCTCCCCTTCGTCCCTGCTCAGGAAGCGGCACTCCGATGGCCAATGAAGACAAGCTCCGCGACTACCTCAAGCGGGTCATGGCTGATCTCCACGACACCCGCCGCCGGCTCAGTGAGGTGCAGTCCCAGGAACTGGAGCCGGTGGCGATCGTGGCGATGAGCTGCCGCCTGCCCGGCGGGGTGCGCAACCCCGACGACCTGTGGGAGTTGCTGCGGGACGGCCGGGACGCCGTGGCGCCCTTCCCCGACGACCGGGGCTGGAACCTGGAGCGGCTCTACCACCCCGACCCCGACCACCCGGGCACCTCGTACGCCCGGGAGGGCGGGTTCGTCGACGGCGCCGGGGACTTCGACGCCGCCTTCTTCGGCATCTCGCCCCGCGAGGCGCTCGCCATGGACCCCCAGCAGCGGCTGCTGCTGGAGACCTCCTGGGAGGCGGTCGAGGCCGCCGGCATCGACCCGGCCTCGCTGCGCGGCAGCCGGACCGGGGTGTTCGTCGGCACCAACGGGCAGGACTACGCCACCCTGCTGATGATGTCGCCGGACGGCGACGAGGGACACTCGATGACCGGGGGCGCGGCGGCCGTCGCGTCCGGTCGCGTGTCGTACACCCTCGGGCTGGAGGGGCCGGCCGTATCGATCGACACGGCCTGCTCCTCATCCCTGGTGGCCCTGCACCTCGCCGTGCAGGCACTGCGGGCGGGGGAGTGTGACCTGGCCCTGGCCGGGGGCGTGACCGTGATGGCCACCCCGGGCCTGTACGTCGGGTCGAGCCGGCAGCGGGCCCTCTCCCCGGACGGCCGGTGCAAGTCCTTCGCCGCCTCCGCCGACGGTGCCGGGTTCTCCGAGGGCGTCGGCTGGCTGCTGGTCGAGCGGCTGTCCGACGCCCGCCGCAACGGCCACCGGATCCTCGCCGTGGTACGCGGCTCCGCCGTGAACCAGGACGGCGCCTCCAACGGCCTGAGCGCCCCGAACGGCCCCGCCCAGCAGCGGGTGATCAGCCAGGCACTCACGAGCGCCCGGCTGTCCACGGCCGACGTCGACGTGGTGGAGGCGCACGGCACCGGCACGACGCTCGGTGACCCGATCGAGGCGCAGGCGCTGCTGGCGACGTACGGGCAGGACCGGGAGGACGCCGCGCCGCTGCTCCTCGGCTCGCTGAAGTCCAACATCGGCCACGCGCAGGCCGCTGCGGGCGTGGCCAGCGTGATCAAGATGGTGCTGGCGATGCGGCACGGGGTCGTGCCGGCGACGCTGCACGTGGACGAGCCGACCCCGCACGTCGACTGGTCGGCGGGCGCCATCGAGCTGACGACCGAGGCACGGCCGTGGCCCGAGACGGGCCGGGTGCGCCGGGCAGCCGTCTCCTCGTTCGGCATCTCCGGCACCAACGCCCACGTCATCATCGAGCAGCCGGACGAGCCGGAGACGGCCACGGCCCAGCCCGACCCGGCCCCCGGTCTGGTCGACTCCGATGTCCTCGTCTGGCCGGTGTCGGCGCGGTCGAAGGGGGCGCTGGCGGGTCAGGCGGCGCGGCTCGCCGCGCACGTCCGCGAGCGTGGTGACGTCGATGTGGCGGCGGTCGGCTGGTCGTTGGTCACGACCCGGTCGACGTTGGACCAGCGGGCGGTGGTGGTCGGCGCGGGCGTGGAGGAGTTGCTGGCCGGGCTGGACGCGCTGGCTGCCGGGTCTCCGGCCGGCAACGTCGTCTCCGGTACGGCGACCGGTTCCGGTGCCGGTCCCGTGTTCGTGTTCCCCGGTCAGGGGGCGCAGTCGGCGCGGATGGCGGCCGGTCTGGTGGGTCGTACGCCGGTGTTCGACGACCGTCTCGCGGAGTGCCAGCGGGCGCTTGCCCCGTATCTCGATGTCGATGTGGTGTCGGTGTTGACGGGTGAGGACGAGTCGTGGCTGGACCGGGTCGAGGTCGTGCAGCCGGTGCTGTGGGCGGTGGGTGTCGCTCTGGCGGCGGTGTGGCGGCACGTGGGTGTGGTGCCGCAGGCGGTGGTCGGTCACTCGCAGGGTGAGATCGGTGCGGCGTGTGTCGCCGGGATTCTGTCGTTGGAGGACGCCGCCAGGACGGTGGCGTTGCGGTCGCGGGCCCTGGCGGTGCTGCGGGGGACGGGGACGATGGCGTCGGTGGACCTGTCCGCCGAGGCGGTTGCCGCCCGACTGGACGTCTTCCCCGGTGTGGGGATCGCCGCGGTGAACGGTCCGTCGACGGTGGTGGTGTCGGGGCCGCCGCGGCCGGTGGCCGATCTGGTGGAGGCGTGTCAGGCCGAGGGTGTGCGGGCGCGGTTGATTCCGGTGGACTACGCGTCGCATTCGCCATCTGTGCAGGAGGTCGCCGAGCGGTTGCGTGCCGACCTGGCCGGCATCGCCCCGCAGGCCGGTCACACCCGTCTGGTGTCGACGTTGACCGGTGACTGGGTGCAGCCGGAGAGCATGACGGCGGACTACTGGTACGACAATCTGCGGCGGACGGTCCAGTTCGATGCGGCCGTGCGGGTCGCGGTCGCGGCGGGGCACAGCACGTTCGTGGAGATCTCCCCGCACCCGGTGTTGACGATGCCGGTGACGGCGATCCTGGACGACACCGGCACGGCCGGGTACACGCTGGGCAGCCTGCGTCGGGGTGACGACGACCCGACCCGCCTGCTGACCAACCTGGCCACCGCGCACGCGATCGGCCTGCCCGTCGACCTGACGAAGGTCCTGGCGAAGACGCCGACCGTCGACCTGCCCACGTACGCCTTCGACCACCGCAGGTACTGGCCCGCGCCGCCCGTCTTCCCCAGAGACTCCGCGGGCGCCCCGGACATCGACCGCTGGCGGTACCGGATCACCTGGCCCGCCCTGTCGGACCTGCCGCTCACCCGGCTCACCGGCGCCTGGCTGGTTCCGGTTCCCGCCGGAATGGCGGAGGACCCGCTGGTTGCCGACGTGCTCGGCGCGCTCGCGAGCGTCGGCGCGGACGTCGTATCCGTCGAGGTGGACGCGGCCGGCGACGAGCCGGAGCTGGCCGACCGGCTGCGGGCCGTGTTCCCCGCCGGCGACGGACCCGGAGCCGTGCTCTCGCTGCTCGGGCTGGACGAGCGCGCGCACCCGGAGCACCCCGCGACCTCGCTCGGCGTGACCGGGACCGTCCTGCTGGTGCAGGCGCTCGGCGCGCTCGGCGTCGAGGCGCCGCTGTGGTGCGCGACCCGGCGGGCCGTCACGGTCGGTGCCGGCGACCCGCCGCCGCACCCGGCGGCTGCCGCCGTCTGGGGCCTCGGTCGGGCGGTCGCCCTGGAGCACCCCGACCGCTGGGCCGGTCTCGTGGACCTGCCGGACACCCTCGACCCCTTCACCGGTGCGCGGCTCTGCGCGGTGCTCGGCGACACCGGCGGCGAGGACCAGATCGCCGTCCGCGACTCGGGTGTCTTCGTCCGCCGGCTCACCCGGATCACCGACGCCGAGCCGGCCACGTCCACGGGCGGGACGGAGGACGACGGCTGGCGGATGCGCGGCACCGTGCTCATCACCGGCGGCACCGGCGGGCTCGGCGGGCACATGGCCCGCTGGGCGGCCCGCGCGGGCGCGCAGCACGTCCTGCTGGCCAGCCGGAGCGGTCCGGACGCGCCGGGCGCCGCCGAACTGGAGGCGGAGCTGACCGGGCTCGGCGTACGGGTCACGGTGGCCCGCTGCGACGTCACCGACCGCGACCAGGTCGCCGGCCTGCTGGCCGCCGCGCCCGCCGACGCCCCGCTGACCGCCGTGCTGCACACCGCCGCCGTGCTCGACGACAGCATCGTGGACACGGTGACCCCGCAGCGCCTGCACACCGTCGCCGCACCCAAGTGCGCCGCCGCCGTCCACCTGGACGAGCTGACCCGCGACCTCGACCTGGACGCGTTCGTGCTGTTCTCCTCGGTCGCCGGCACCACCGGCAACGCCGGGCAGGGCGCGTACGGGGCGGCGAACGCCTTCCTCGACGCCCTCGCCGAGCGGCGCCAGGCCGAGGGCCTGCCGGCACTCTCCGTCGCCTGGGGCGCCTGGAGCGGCGCGGGCCTGCCCGCCGACAACGAGCGGGCGCAGCAGCGGCTGCGCCGGGGCGGCATGGTCGGCATGGATCCGGAGCTGGCCGTCGAGGCGCTCGCGCGGGCGCTGCGTCGCGGCGACGCCACCACCCTGATCGCCGACATCGACTGGCCCCGGTTCGCCCCCGCGTTCGCCCTGGTCCGGCGCAGCCCGCTGATCGGCGACCTGCCCGAGGTGCGCGAGGCGGCCCGGCAGCTCGCGCAGCAGACCGCCGAGGAGGAGACGGACGTATCGTCGGCGCTGGCCCGGCGGCTCGGCGGGCTGTCCCCGGTGGAGCGCACCGAGGCGCTGCTGGAACTGGTCCGTCAGTGCGCGGCGACCGCCCTCGGCTACGGCTCGCCGGACGACGTGCCGGCCACCCGGCCCTTCCGGGACCTGGGCCTGGACTCGCTGACCGCGGTGGACATGCGAAACCTGCTCGCCACCGCCACCGACCTGCGGCTGCCCACGACGCTCGCCTTCGACTACCCCAACCCGACGGCTCTCGCCGGGCACCTCGACGAGCTGCTCACCGGCGTCGCGCCGGCCGCGTCCGCCCCGGCCCCGGCCGCCACCCGAGCCGACGACGAACCGATCGCCATCGTGTCGATGAGCTGCCGCTTCCCCGGCGGGGCGGACAACCCGGAGCTGCTGTGGCAGCTGCTCGCCGCAGGCGGGGACGCGATCGGCGAGTTCCCCACCGACCGGGGCTGGGACCTCGACCGGCTCTTCGACCCCGACCCGGAGCACGAGGGCACCAGCTACGCCCGGGAGGGCGCGTTCGTCACCGGGGTCGCCGACTTCGACGCCGGGTTCTTCGGCATCAGCCCCCGGGAGGCCCTGGCCATGGACCCGCAGCAGCGGCTGCTGCTGGAGGCGTCCTGGGAGGCGATCGAGCGGGCCGGGATCGACCCGCAGGCGCTGCGCGGCAGCCCCACGGGCGTCTTCGTCGGCACCAACTACCAGGACTACCGCAACCTGATGTTCGCCGCCGAGGGTGCCGAGGGGCACCTGATGACCGGCAACGCCGCCAGCGTCCTCTCCGGCCGGGTGTCGTACACCCTCGGCCTGGAGGGGCCCGCCGTCTCGGTGGACACCGCCTGCTCCTCGTCGCTGGTCGCGCTGCACTGGGCCTGCCAGGCGCTGCGCCAGGCGGAGTGCTCCCTCGCCCTGGTCGGCGGGGTCACCGTGATGGCCACCCCCGGGGTGTTCGTGGGCTTCAGCCGGCAGCGGGGCCTGGCCCCGGACAGCCGGGTGAAGGCGTTCGCCTCTGCCGCCGACGGCACGAGCTGGGGCGAGGGCCTCGGCGTGCTGCTGGTCGAGCGGCTGAGCGACGCCCGCCGAAACGGCCACCGGGTCCTCGCGGTGATCCGGGGCAGCGCCGTCAACCAGGACGGCGCCAGCAACGGCCTGACGGCCCCGAACGGTCCGTCGCAGCAGCGGGTGATCCGGCAGGCCCTGGCCAACGCCGGCCTCGCCGCCGCCGACGTGGACGCCGTGGAGGCGCACGGCACCGGCACCCGGCTGGGCGACCCGATCGAGGCGCAGGCGCTGCTCGCCACGTACGGGCAGGACCGGCCGGCGGACCAGCCACTCTGGCTCGGGTCGATCAAGTCCAACATCGGCCACACGCAGGCCGCCGCCGGCGTCGCGGGCATCATCAAGATGGTGCTGGCCCTCCAGCACGAGTACCTGCCGCGGACCCTGCACGTGGATGAGCCGACCAACCAGGTGGACTGGAACGTCGGCGCCGTCGAACTGCTCACCGAGGGCCGGCCCTGGCCGGTGACCGACCACCCGCGCCGTGCCGCCGTCTCCTCGTTCGGGATCAGCGGCACCAACGCGCACGTCATCCTGGAGCAGGCCCTGGAGTCCGCCGCGCCGGCCTCGCCGGCGGGCGAGGACGGCCGGCTGCCGGTCGTGCCGGTGCTGCTGTCGGCGCGTAGCGCGTCCGCGCTGGCCGCCCAGGCCGCCCCGTGGGCCGACCGGCTCACCGGGCCGCAGGCCCCGTCGACGGTCGACGTCGGCTGGTCGTCGGTGGTGTCCCGGGCCGCCCTGGAGCACCGGGCCGTCGTCCTGGCCACCGACCCGGACACCCTGCGCGACGAGCTGCGCGCCCTCGGCTCCGGCGACGACTCGCCGCTGCTGGTCACCGGCGCCGTGGCGTCCCGGCCGAAGGTGGCGTACCTGTTCTCCGGGCAGGGCGCGCAGCGGGCCGGCATGGGCCGCGAGCTGGCCGAGGCGTACCCGGTCTTCGCCGCCGCGCTCGACGAGGTCTGCGCCGCCCTCGACCCGCACCTGCCCCGCCCGCTGAAGCCGGTGCTCTTCGCCGACGCCGGCACCCCCGACGCGGAGCTGCTGGACCGCACCGAGTTCACCCAGCCGGCGCTGTTCGCCGTCGAGGTGGCCCTGTACCGCCTCCTCCAGGCGTGGGGCGTACGCCCCGCCGCCGTCGCCGGGCACTCCATCGGCGAGTTCGCCGCCGCCCACGCCGCCGGCGTGCTGTCCCTGGCCGACGCCGCCGAGCTGGTCGCCGCCCGGGGCCGGCTGATGCAGGCGCTGCCGTACGGCGGGGCGATGCTCGCCATCGCCGCCGCCGAGGACGAGGTGGCCGCCTCGCTCGGCGACCGCGTCGACCGGGTCTCCGTCGCCGCCGTCAACGGCCCGACCGCCGTGGTGGTCTCCGGAGCCGGCGACGCCGTCGAGGAACTGGCCGCCGAGTGGACCGCCCGGGGCGTACGGGTCAAGCGGCTGACGGTCAGCCACGCGTTCCACAGTCCCCTGATGGACCCGGTGCTCGACGACTTCGCCGCCGTCGCCGCCCGGCTGCGCTACCAGGCCCCGACCGTTCCGATGGTCTCCACGGTCACCGGTGCGCCGGTCGACGTGGCGCGGATCGGCACCCCGGCCTACTGGGTCCGGCACGCCCGCGACGCGGTGCGCTTCGCCGACGCCGTCGCGGCGCTGCGGGAGCAGGGCGTCACCGCGTACGTCGAAGTCGGCCCGGACGGGGTGCTCACCGCCCTCGCCCAGGCCGTCCTCGCCGACGGCGGCCGGGCCCCGCTGGTGGTGCCCACCCTGCGCAGGGACCGCCCGGAGCCGGCCACCCTGATGCGGGCCGTCGCCGCGCTGCACACCCACGGCGTCTCCCCGGACTGGACCGCCGTGTACGCCGGCACCGGGGCCCGGCGCGTCGACCTGCCCACCTATCTCTTCGAGCGGCAGCGCTACTGGCCGGAGCCGCCCCGGTGGATCACGGCGGACGCCCCCGACGAGGCCACCGCGGTCGAGCGCCGGTTCTGGGCCGCGGTGGAGGCCGAGGACTTCGACACCCTCGTCCACGAGTTGGACGTGCACCGCGACCAGCCGTTCGGGGCGGTGCTGCCGGCGCTGTCCGCGTGGCGGCGGCGCGGCCGGGAACGTTCCCTGGTGGACGGCAGCCGGTACCGGGTGGTGTGGGAGCCGGTGGCCGAGCCGCCCGCGCCGGAGGCCACCGGCCGTTGGCTGGTGCTGCTGCCCGCCGACCGGGCCGACGACCTCGCCCTGGAGTCGTGCACCTGGAGCCTCGGCGCGGACGTCACGTCGGTGCCGGTGGACACCGCCCTCGACCCCGACGACCTGGCCGCGCGGCTGGCCGAGGTGGTCGCCGACGCGGCCGGCGACGGGCCGCTGTCGATCCTGTCCTTCCTCGGCCTGGACGACGCCCCGCACGCCGAGTACCCGGCGCTGCCGCGGGGGCTCGCCGCCACCGTGCGGCTGCTCCAGGAGCTCGCCGACACCGACGCCCCGGCCCGGCTGTGGTGCGTCACCCAGGCCGCGGTCGGCGTCGGCGGCGACGCCCCGGAGAACCCCCGGCAGGCCATGCTGTGGGGGCTGGGTCGGGTCGCCGCCCTGGAGCAGACCGGCCGCTGGGCCGGGCTGGTCGACCTGCCCACCAGCATCGACAGCTGGACCGCGGCCCGCCTTGGGGCCGTGCTCACCGGTGGCGGCGCGGAGGACCAGCTCGCCGTCCGCGAGTCCGGCGTGTTCGTCCGCCGGCTCGCTCCGGCGGTCACCGCCGCCGACCCCGCGCCGTGGCGGCCCCGCGGCACCGTGCTGATCACCGGCGGTAGCGGGGCGCTGGGCGGGCACGTCGCCCGCTGGGTCGCCGGCGCGGGCGCCGAGC
Organism: Micromonospora sp. NPDC047730; assembly: GCF_043204765.1. Classification (NCBI taxonomy): domain Bacteria; kingdom Bacillati; phylum Actinomycetota; class Actinomycetes; order Micromonosporales; family Micromonosporaceae; genus Micromonospora; species Micromonospora sp. NPDC047730. Next base: position 21,592 of record NZ_JBIDCU010000015.1, read on the forward strand.
GGATCGTGCTGACCAGCCGGCGTGGCGCGGACACCCCCGGCGCCGCCGAGCTGCTGGCCGAGCTGGCCGCCCTCGGCGTCGAGTGCCGGGTGGCCCGGTGCGACGCCGCCGACCGCGCCGCGATGACCGGCCTGCTGGCCGAGCTGCGCCGGGAGGGCCCGCCGCTGCGCGCGGTGGTGCACGCCGCCGGGGTCAGCGAGGTGGTGCCGCTGGCCGACAGCACGCTGGAGGACCTGGCGTACGTCATCGCCCCGAAGCTGGCCGGCGCCGAGCTGCTCGACGAGCTGCTCGACGGCGTCGAGCTGGACGCATTCGTGCTGTTCTCGTCCATCGCGGCCGTGTGGGGCAGCGGCGGCCAGGGTGCCTACGCGGCCGGCAACGCCTACCTGGACGCGCTCGCCGAGCGGCGGCACGCCCGGGGCCTGCCGGCCACCTCCGTGGCCTGGGGGCCGTGGACCGAGTCCGGCATGTTCACCGACGGCGCGCCGGAGCAGCTGCGCCGCCGGGGCCTGCGGGTGATGCCGCCCGGCGTGGCGATGGCCGGGCTGCGGCACGCCCTGGCCGTCGGGGACACCTGCGTGACCGTCGCCGACGTCGACTGGGCCACGTTCCACCCGCTGTTCACCGCGCTGCGGCCCAGCCCGCTGCTGGCCGGCCTGCCGGCCGTACGGGCGCTGGCCGCCGCCCCCGCCGCCGCGCCCGACCCGGCCGCGCCGGTCCACCGGGACCTGCTGGTGGAGCTGCGCGGGCTCCCGGCCGAGGAGCGGCGCGCCGCGCTGCTGGACATGGTGCGGGTGGACGCGGCCAAGGTGCTCGGCCACCAGTCCGGGGACGCGATCGACACCGACCGGGGCTTCCTCGACCTCGGCTTCGACTCGCTCACCGCCGTGGAGCTGCGCAACCTGCTTACCGCGGCGACCGGGCACGAGCTGCCCACCACGGTCGTCTTCGACTACCCGACCCCGGCCGGCCTGGCCGACCACCTGTACGAGGAACTGTTCCCCGACGCCGGGGCGGACGCCGGCGACGGCGGCGACGAGGAGTCGGTGCGCCGGGTCCTCGCCGCGATCCCGCTGGACCAGCTGCGCCAGGCCGGCCTGCTCGACCAGCTCCTCCGGCTGGCCCCCACGGTCGCCGGCTCGGCCCCGGCCGCCCCGGTGGCCGCCGTCGCGGCCGCGCCGGCCGCGCCCGAGGACGAGATCCGCGAACTCGACGTCGCCGGCCTGGTCCGGATGGCCCTGGAAGGCACCGACTCGTGACCCGGCTGGCCGCAAGGAGCCCCCGATGAGCGTCTCACTGGACGAGGTCGTCAGCGCGCTGCGCGCCTCCCTGCTGGACAACCAGAAGCTCAAGCAGCAGAACCAGCAGCTCACCGCCGCGCTGAGCGAACCCGTCGCGATCATCGGGATGAGCTGCCGCTTTCCCGGCGGCGTCTCCTCCCCCGAGCAGCTGTGGGACCTGGTCGCGGCGGGCACCGACGCGATGTCGGCGTTCCCCGACGACCGGGGCTGGGACCTCGACGCGCTCTACGACACCGACCCGGACAGCCGGGGCACCTCGTACGTGCGGGAGGGCGGCTTCCTGCACGAGGCAGGCCACTTCGACCCGGCGTTCTTCGGCATCAGCCCCCGCGAGGCCCTCGCCATGGACCCCCAGCAGCGGCTGCTGCTGGAGTCGGCGTGGGAGGCGTTCGAGCGGGCCGGGATCGACCCGACGGCGCTGCGCGGGGCACCGACCGGCGTGTACGCGTCGATCAGCAGCCAGGGCGACTACGCGGCCCTGCTGACCGGCGTCGGCGGCGGCGTCGAGGGATACCTGGGCACGGGCAGCGCCGCCGCCGTGGCCAGCGGCCGGATCTCGTACGCCCTCGGCCTGGAGGGGCCGGCGGTCACCGTGGACACCGCCTGCTCGTCGTCGCTGGTCGCGCTGCACCTGGCGTGCCAGGCGCTGCGGCTGGGGGAGTGCACCCTCGCGCTGGCCGGCGGGGTGTCGGTGATGGCCACCCCCACCGTCTTCGTCGAGTTCTCCCGCCAGCGGGGGCTGTCCACGGACGGCCGGTGCAAGGCGTTCGCGGCCGCCGCCGACGGCACCGGCTGGTCCGAGGGCGTGGGCATGCTGCTGCTCGAACGGCTCTCCGACGCCCGCCGCAACGGCCACCGGGTGCTGGCCGTGGTACGCGGCAGCGCCGTCAACCAGGACGGGGCGAGCAGCGGCCTGACCGCGCCGAACGGCCCCTCCCAGCGCCGGGTCATCCGGGCGGCCCTGGCCAACGCCGGGCTGACCGCCGACCAGGTCGACGTGGTCGAGGCGCACGGCACCGGCACCACGCTCGGCGACCCGATCGAGGCGCAGGCGTTGCTGGCCACGTACGGGAAGCAGCGTCCCGCCGACCGTCCGCTGTGGCTCGGCTCGGTCAAGTCGAACATCGGCCACACCCAGGCCGCCGCCGGCGTCGCCGGGATCATCAAGATGGTCCTCGCGATGCGGCACGGCGTGCTGCCGCGCACCCTGCACGTCGACGAGCCCACCCCGCACGTCGACTGGTCGGCCGGGGCGGTCACCCTGCTCACCGAGCCCACGCCGTGGCCCGAGACCGGCCAACCTCGCCGCGCCGGGATCTCCGCCTTCGGCGTCAGCGGCACCAACGCCCACACCATCATCGAGCAGGCCGCCCCCGAGGACGCCGCGGCCGACCGGCCCGCCGGTACGCCCCCGCCGCCGGCCCCGTGGATCGTCTCCGCCCGTTCCGCGCCGGCCCTCGCCGGGCAGGCCCGCCGGCTGCTGGACCACCTGGCCGCCCACCCCGACCTGTCCCCGGCCGACGTGGCGTACTCCCTGGTCACCACCCGGGCGGCGCTGCCGCACCGGGCCGCCGTGACCGGCGCCGACCGCGCCGACCTGCTGGCCGGCCTGCGCGCGGTCGCCGAGGACCGCCCCGCGCCCGGGGTGGTGCGTGGCGTGGCCCGTCCCGCGGGCAAGCTCGCCCTCCTCTTCACCGGCCAGGGCGCCCAGCGTCCCGGCATGGGCGCCGAACTGCACCGCCGGTTCCCCGCCTTCGCCGCCGCCTTCGACGAGGTCGCCGCCGAACTCGACCGGCACCTGAGCCGCCCGCTGCGCGAGGTGGTGTTCGCCGCCCCCGGTTCGCCCGAGGCGGCGCTGCTGGACCACACCGAGTTCACCCAGCCGGCGCTGTTCGCGTACGAGGTGGCCGCGTACCGGCTCGTCACCGCGTGGGGGCTGCGCCCGCACCACCTGCTCGGCCACTCGGTCGGCGAGCTGGCCGCCGCGCACGTCGCCGGGGTGCTGTCGCTGGCCGACGCGGCGGCCCTGGTCGCCGCCCGGGGCCGGCTCATGCAGGCCCTGCCCGAGGGCGGGGCGATGCTCGCCGTACGGGCGACCGAGGCCGAGGTCGCCCCGCTGCTCGACGAGCGGGTGTCCCTGGCCGCCGTGAACGGCCCCGCGTCCGTGGTGCTCTCCGGCGACGTCGACGCCGTGCTAGCCGCCGGCGAACGGCTCGCCGCCCAGGGCCGGCGGACCCGCCGGCTGCAGGTCAGCCACGCCTTCCACTCCGCGCGCATGGAGGCCGTGCTGGCCGACTTCCGGGTGGTCGCCGAGAAGGTCACCTGGCACCCGCCGACCCTGCCGGTGGTCTCCGACCGCACCGGGGCCCTGCTCACCGCCGCGCAGGCCACCGACCCCGGGTACTGGGTCGACCACGTGCGGGACACCGTGCGCTTCCGCGACGGGATCGTCACGCTCGCCGCCGCCGGGACCGGGACGTTCCTGGAGCTGGGCCCGGACGCCGCGCTCACCGCGCTGGGCCGGGAGTGCCTGCCCGACCTGGACGCCGCCGCCTTCGTGCCGGTGATCCGCCGGGACCAGGCCGAGGCGGCCGGCCTGCTCGCCGCGCTCGCCGCCGTGGACCTGCGCGGGGCCGGGGTCGACTGGGCGGCCCTGTTCGCCGGCACCGACGCCGCCCGGGTCGAGTTGCCCACCTACGCCTTCCACCACGAGCGGTACTGGCCCGACCCCACGCAACTCGGCTTCGGCGTCCGGCGGGCGCAGGCCGCCGCGGACGGGAAGTTCTGGGCCGCCGTCGAGGAGGACCAGCCGGCCGCGCTCGCCGCCGTCCTCGGCCTCGACGCCGACCGGCGGGACGCGCTGACCGAGCTACTGCCCGCCCTCGCCGCGTACCGGGGGCGGCAGCGCCGGCGGTCCGAGCTGGACGGCCTGCGGTACCGCACCGGCTGGGTGCGCCTCGACCCGCCGCCCGGCGGTACCCCGCCGACCGGCCCCTGCCTGGTGGTCGCCCGCGCCGGGGATCCGGCCGGGCCGGTGCTGGCCGCGCTCCGAGCCGAGGGCCTGTCGCCGGTGCTCGTCACCGTGGGCGACGACCCGGGGGACCTCGCCCTGCCCGCCGGGGACGCCCCGTCGGTGGTGGTCTCGCTGCTCGCGGCAGGGGAGCCGGACGGCGTCGTCGGGACCGGCCCGCTGGCCGGCACGGCCGCGCTGGTCCGGGCCCTCGCCGACGTGGGCGGCGTCCGGGTGTGGTGCGTGACCCGGGGGGCGGTCGCCGTGGACGGCGACGAACCCGCGCCGGCCGTCGCCGGGGCGTACGTGTGGGGCCTGGGGCGGGTGCTCGCGCTGGAACAGCCGCGGCTGTGGGGCGGGTTGGTGGACCTGCCGGCCGCCCCCGACGACGGGGCCCTCGCCGCGCTGGCCCGTGTTGTCGCCGCCGGCGGCGCGGAGGACCAGGTGGCGGTCCGCGCCGCCGGGGTGTACGCGCGGCGGCTGGAACGCGCTCCGACCGGCCCGACCGCCGGAGACGAGGACTGGCGGCCCCGCGGCGCGGTGCTGGTCCACGGCCCGGCGGGGGTACGGCAGGCGCACGTGCTGCGCTGGCTGGCCGACCGCGGCGCGACCCACCTCGTCCTCGCCGGCGCGGCGGCGCCCACCGCGCCGGCCGGTGTCCACGTCACGACGGTCGCCGACCCGACCGCGCTGCCGCCGGAGCTGGACCGACTCGCCGCCGCCGGGACGCCGGTGCGCACCGTCATCCACGTCGCCGACTCCGGCGGGGCCGGCGAGCCGGTCACCGCTCTCGACCCGGCCTGGCTGGCCGCCGCGGTCGCCGCCGGCACCGCCGCCGTGGAGCTGCTCGACGCCGCCGTCGCCAGCCGGCCGGTCGACGAGTTCGTCGTCTTCTGCTCGACCGCCGCCACCTGGGGCAGCGGCGGGGCCGCCATCGCCGCCGCCACCGGCGCCGGCCTGGAGGCCCTGGCCGCCCGCCGCCGGTCCGCCGGCCGGCCGGCCACGGTCCTGGCCTGGGTGCCGTGGGCCGACGAGGTCGCCGAGCCGGGGCAGCTGCGCCGCCGGGGCGTCCGGCCGCTCTCCGCCGAGCTGGCCCTGGCCGCCTTGCAGCAGGCCGTCGGGCGCGGCGACGACCTGCTCGCCGTGGCGGACATCGACTGGCCCGTGTTCGTGCCGGCGTTCACCGCGGTGCGCCGCAGCCCGCTGCTACGCAGCGTGCCGGAGGCCGCCGCCGTCGTCGGCGCGGCCGGGCCGGCCGGCGGCGCCGTCGTCGACCCGGCGGGGGCGCTGCGCGACCGGCTGACCGCCTCCGCCGCCGACCGGCACCGGATCCTGCTGGACCTGGTTCGGGCGCAGGTGGCCACGGTGCTCGGGCACGCCTCGCCGGGGGCGATCGAGGCCGATCGGGACTTCCTGGAGCTGGGCTTCGACTCGCTGACGGCGCTGGAGCTGCGGGACGCGCTGCGCCAGGAGACGGGGGCGGAGCTGTCCGCCACCCTGCTGTTCGACCACCCCAGCCCGACGGCGTTGGCCCGTCACCTGCTCGGCCAGATCCTCGGCGCGGACGCGGCCGGCGAAGCGCCGGCCGAGGGCGCGGGCACCCCGGAGGGCGCGGGCGGGATCCTCGGCGGGCTGTTCCGCCAGCCGAAGGCGCGCGCCGACGCTGCCGGGTACGCCGAACTGCTGGTCAAGCTGGCCCAGTTCCGGCCCAGCTTCACCGAGCCGGCGCAGCTCACCCGCCCGGCCGGGATCCTCCGGCTGGCCGAGGGTGGCGCGGGCGCCCCGCTGGTCTGCTGCTGCACGATGTCGCTGCTGTCCGGGGCGCACGAGTACGCCCGGATCGCCGCCGGCTTCCGCGGCCTGCGGGACGTCTGGGCGCTGCCCAACCCCGGCTTCGGAGTGGGCGAGGAGCTGCCCGCCGACCTGGACGCGCTGCTGCGGGTGCACGCCGACACCGTGCTGCGGACCGTCGGCGGCGGCCCGTACGTGCTGGCCGGCCACTCCGGCGGCGCGATGGTGGCCAACGTGCTGGCCCGCGAGCTGGAACGCCAGGGCCGGCCGCCGGCCGCGGTGGTGCTGATGGACACCTACCCGGCGAACAGCGAGGTGCTCGGCGGTTGGACGTCGCAGCTGCTCGACGGGATGGTCGAGCGGGACAGCGCGTACACCCCGATGGACGACTACCGGGCCACGGCCTGGGCCGGGTACCTGCCGCTGTTCCTGGACTGGAAGCCGGCCCCGATGGCGTCGGCGACCCTGCTGGTCCGGGCCGGCGAACCGCTGGGGGAGTGGAGCGGGGAGCCCGACGGCTGGCGGTCGGTGTGGCCGTACCCGCACGAGGCGGTGGACGCGGCCGGCGACCACTTCACGATGGTCGGCGAGCGGGGCCCGGAGCTGGCGGCCGGCGTGCAGGAGTGGCTGTCCGGGCGTGGCCTCTAGGAGCGGCCCCCGGGCAGCCCCTAGCACCCCCTAACTCGACTATCGACATCTGTCGTAGCGGTGACCAGAACGGGAGCATGGCGACGTGGACGAGGCAGTGGTGGTCGAGGAGCTGGTCAAGCAGTACCAGCCCAACATGCCGGCGGCGGTGGACGGGCTGAGCTTCACCGTCGCCGCGGGCGAGGTCTTCGGTCTGCTCGGGCCGAACGGCGCGGGCAAGACCACGACGATCGGTGTGCTGACGACGCGGGTGCGCGCCACCTCCGGGCGGGCCACCGTCTGCGGGGCGGACGTCGCGCGCGCGCCGGCCGTGGCCCGGCAGTTGCTGGCGGTCGTGCCGCAGCGGGTGAACCTGGACCGGGCGCTGACCGTTCGGCAGAACCTGCTGTTCCACGCGGCGTACCACCGGGTGCCCCGGGCACAGCGGGCCAGGCGCGCCGACGAACTGCTGGAGCAGATGGGGCTCAAGGAGTTCGCCAATTCCCGCACGGACTTCCTCTCCGGGGGCCTCGCGCAGCGCACCATGATCGCCCGGGCGCTCATGCACTCGCCCCGCGTGCTGTTCCTCGACGAGCCGTCCAGCGGCCTCGACCCGCAGTCCCGGCTCTTCGTGCACGACCGGGTCGCCGAGCTGAAGCAGGCCGGCGTCACCGTCGTGGTGACCACCCACGACATGGACGAGGCGGAGAAGCTCTGCGACCGGGTCGGCATCGTCGACCACGGCAAGCTGCTCACGCTGGACACCCCCGCCGCGCTGACCCGTACCCTGCCAGGCAGCAGCACGCTGACCCTCGTGGTGGCCGCCGGCGCCCCCGCCGAGGAGGTGCGGGCCGCGCTCGACGCCATACCCGACGTGGAGCGGGTGGAGCACTTCAAGGCGAGCGCGGGAGCCGCCGCCGCGGCGCCGGCGTTCCCCGGCATGCCGCCGATGCCGATGCCCGCGCCGGCGCCCGAGGCGCCCGCCGACCCCGACGGCACGCTCTCCTTCCGGGTCTACACCGGCACCCAGCCGGCCAACGCCATCCCGATGGCGCTGAAGATCCTCGCCGACCTGGGCTGCGAGGTCCGCGACCTCAACATCGGCCAGCCCAGCCTGGAAGACGTCTTCATCCACCTGACCGGAAGGGAACTTCGGTGAGCGTCACCGCCCCCGCCACCCCGTCCGCGCCGTCGCCGGCCGCGGTGCCGCCGCCGGTGCGCGCGATGGACCAGTTCGCCACGTTCCGCGCGGTGCTCTCGCGGGACCTGTTCGTCACCGGCCGGGAGCTGGTGGGCTTCCTGCTCCAGGTCTTCATCCAGCCGCTGTTCATGCTGCTGATCTTCGGCAAGGTGCTCGGCGACCTGGGGTACGCCAGCGACGACTTCACCAACGTGCTGCTGCCCGGCGTGATCGCGCTGAACGCCTTCCTGATCGGGCTGGAGAACACCGCGCTGCCGATGGTGATGGACTTCTCCTTCACCCGGGAGATCGAGGACCGTCTCCTGTCGCCCATGGCGATCCCGCTGGTGGCCCTGGAGAAGATCGTCTTCGGCGGCATCCGCGGGCTGATCGCCGGCGTGGTGCTGATCCCGGTCGGCATGCTCATGCTCGACGTCACCTGGCCCTGGGCGGTGGTGCTCAAGGTGATCGGGGTGCTGGCGGTCGGCGCGCTGGTGGGCGCGGCGCTGGGCCTGACCTTCGGCACCCTGGTCCCGACGCAGCACATCCAGATCATGTTCACCGTGGTGATGACCCCGCTGATGTTCACCGGCGCGACCCAGTTCCCGCTGCTCGGCCTGGACTCGCTGCGCTGGTACCAGGTGATCTGTTCGCTCAACCCGCTCACCTACGTCAGCGAGGCCACCCGGTCGCTGGTCGGCCCGTCCGGGGTGGAGTCGGTGCCGCTCTGGCTCGACCTGCTCGTTCTCGCCGGGGTGTTCGTGGTGTTCACGGCGATCGGCATCCGCGGTTTCATGCGCCGGGCGATGGACTGACCGGCACGGGACGGGGCGACGCCGCCGCCGCGCTCAGCGCCTGCTCGCCAGGCGAGCAGGCGGTGCGCAGATCGGCCAGGACCGCCGGGTCGAGCCTCGTGGCACTCCCGGCACGGGACAGGTCGAGGCGGCGGCACGCCTCGTCCAACCAGCTCTGCTCGGCCTCCACGCCGATGAACTCCGCCAGCATGGTCAGCTGTGGCACCGGATCGGCCAGCAGTGTTTCGTAGCGCAGTGACATCCGCGACTGGGGTGGAACGTGCGACAGACTTTCCACCCCCTGCTGGATCAGCGACGACCACAGCCGACCGAATTCCGGCAACGGAAGATCGGTGCCCATGATGAAATCCGGGTCCAGTTTCCCCATGAACATCTTGGCGAAATCCGGGGGCAGTAGTCGGAGTTGTCGCGGCGGCAGCGGAACGTATTCGCCGTTGAATTCCTTGGGGGGCGCGCCAGCGAGCCGTGCGGCCTCGATGGCGAGCATGATCATGCGAAATCCGGCGTGCCGGCTCATCGACAACGCGCAGTCCGGCCCGTCGCGGTACATGTGGATGAATCGTGCTTCCGGAAATGTCTCCCGAAGCTGGCCCACCAGCGGCAGTGAGAGGCCGGAGCGTTCCACGGTCACCGTCCGGCCGAATCTGTCGCGCAACCACGCGAACAGTTGCCGGTAGTGCTCGACCACCGGCCGGCGCGGCCAGCGCCGCACCTCCCCGGCCAGTTCGTCGTGCAGCCCGTCGGGGTCGTTCGTCAACATCGGCAGGGTCATGTGGCAGATCGCCGGTACGCCGGTCTGCGGGCGGAAGCGACCGGAGCCGTAGGGGTAGAGGTGCTCCGGGACGCGCAGCCCGTTGCCCACCATTCCGTCCAGGTTCGGGTCGGGTCTTGCCAACAGTTGCCAGAACTGGAGTCCGTTGATCGGCCGCGGCGGGAATGCGCGAAGTCGAACCGTGGCGAAGAATTCGCTGAGGCTCGATATCGCGGGATGGGTGTGCAGGATCGTTGACAGGAGTGTGGATCCGCAACGTCCGGTCCCGACGATGAAGGTTAGCGTCATTGCCGCCCCGCTTCCCGCGCAGCCGGTTCGACGACCGACCGGCCCCATTCATTGAAGCTCGCCGTCGGGCTTGAACCTACCGACGGCGAGGAGTTAAGTCCAGAGGCGAGGTGGGTCTTCCCGCATTCATCAGGCCTGGCCAAACCTGGTATCTGTTCGACGAGCGTAAATGAAAACCTTTCGGGTGCGGGGCCGTGGACACGCCGGGAGTGCGTCGGCGGGTCCACGGGAGTGGGCGGCACGTCGTGGCCCGTACCGCCCGCACCGTCAGGACGCCTCGACCCGCGCGTCCTCGGGCAGCGGATCGGCGTGTGCCACGAGCCGGGCCGGCAGGTCCGTGCGTCGCTTCACGTCGAGCTTGCGGTACACCCTCGTCAGATGCTGCTCGACGGTGCTCACCGTGATGAACAGCTTGCTGGAGATCTGGCGGTTGGTGTGGCCCTGGGCGGCCAGCGCGGCCACCCGGCGCTCGGCCTCGCTCAGCCCGTCGTCCGGCTCCTGCGTCTCGGCGCCGGCCGGGTACGCCGGCAGCACCTCGCCCGGCTCCCGCCGGATGAGCCGCTGGGCCAGCACCGACGCCCCGCAGTCCTGGGCCAGTTGGTACGCCCGGCGGACCAGCAGCCGGGCCCGCGCCGAGTCACCCGCCCGCTGCAACGTCTGGCCGGTGTCGCCGAGCGCCCGCACCAACTCCAGCCGGTCGCCGCAGGCCTGCAACAGGTTGACCGCCTCGGAGAGCAGCTTCCGCCGGTGGTCCGGGGCGGCGGTGGTGGCGAGCAGCCGCAGCGTCCGACCCCGCGTCCGGTCGTCGACCCCGTGCGGCACCCGCAGCTGCTCCTGGAGGAGCTGCGTGGCCTGTGCCTTGTTGCCGACGCTAAGCTGCACCCGGGCCAGCTCCAGCCGCCACGGCACCAGCCCGGCCGCGTCGACGCCCCAGGTGCGCATCAGTTCGCCGCACCGCCGCAGGTCGGTGATCGCGGCGTGGGGCCGCCGTACGGCCAGGTGGTGCCGGGCACGGGCGGCCAGGTAGTGCAGGCCCAGCGGGGTGCGGAACATGCCGGGCGGAACCGGGTGGGCGAGCCACCGGTCGGCCTCGGACAACCGGGCCGCCTCGGTCGCGCAGGCGACCAGCGTGGCCAGCGGGCCCGCGACCGCCACGCCCCACGCCGGGGCGGGGATGTCCTCCAGCGCCGTGCGGGCGTGGTGCTCGGCGCCGGGCAGGTCACCGACGCGCAGCGCCGCCTCGGCCCGGATCGCCCGGATGACGGCCCGCCACACCGGGGCGTGCCGGGCGGCCGGCCGGCCGAGCAGGACGTCCCCCCAGGCCGCGGCCCGGTCGGACCGGCCCGCCCACAGCAGCGCCAGCAGGGGAGCGGTCAGCATGCCCAGCGAGCCGTCGTCCGTGTGGTGGCGTTGGAGGAGCTGCTCGGCGGTCGCCACGGTGTCGTTCTCGGCGATCGGCGTCAGCGCGGTGTGCAGCACCGTCACCGCCTGCAGCAGCGGGCTGACCGTGGTCGGCGCGCTCGCCGCCCGGGCCCACGCGCTCGGGGTCTCCCGTACCGTGGCCAGGTGGTCGGGGTGGGACAGGGCGACCAGCAGCTGCATCGTCCGCAGCCGCGCGGCCACGCCGCCCGGGCCGTGCTCATCCTCGGCGGAGAAACCGCTGACGGCCTCGGTGGCCTCCTCCACGCGACCCTGCCAGAGCAGGTAGGGCACGGCGGACAGGCCGACGTCGCTGGACGGCCCGGCGGCCCGCGCCGTCTCCACCAGCTCGCCGAGCTGCCCGTTCACGGCCAGCGGGTTGACCTGCCAGCGGGCGCTCACCAGCATCTCGGTGGTGGCGGCCCGCTGCCGCTCGTCCACGCACACGCGGGAGGCCAGGCGCAGGCAGGCGGCGGCCACGTCGGGGCGGCCCGAGGCCAGGGCGTGTCCGGCGGCGTCCTGCAGCACCGGCACCACCCACGGCGCGTCCGCCCAGCCGGCGGCCACCAGATGCTCGGCGACCACGCTCGGCTCGGCGCCGTGGTCGTGCAGCACCTCGGCGGCCCGCTGGTGCAGGCCGCGCCGCTCGTCGGGCGACATGTCGCCGAGGATCGAGTGCAGGATGCGCGGGTGGCGCAACTGGTCGGCCTGCATCAGGCCGGAGGTGCGCAGCACCCGCACCGCCGGGACCGTGGACTCGGGTGCCACGTCGAGGAGGTGACCGAGCAGCTCGGTCGGGGCGGGCCGGTCGAGCACCGCCAGTGCCTGCGCCACCCGGCGGACCCCGGGCTCGTGCCGGTAGAGGCAGCCGAGCACGGCCTGGTCGAACGCGTCGCCGACGGCCGGGCCGGCGCCGTCGCCCGTCCCGCCGCCGGCCCGCTCCTCGAGCAGCGCCCGGGTGAGCAACGGGTTGCCGCCGGTCATGTCCAGGCAGCGTTCCGCCGTCTCCCGGGCGTCGGCGGAATCGGGGTCGCCCCCGACGAGCCGGGCGACGGCGTCCACGGTCAGCGGCGGCAGGGTGATCCGGGCGAAGTGCGGCTGGCTGAGCAACTCGGCCCGGAACAGCGGGTGCGGCGGGCGCAGCGTCGACGCCTCGGCGAGCACGACCATGATCCGGGCGTGGCGCAGTCGGCGGGTCACGTAGAGAAGGCAGTGCAACGAGGCCGGGTCCGAGTGGTGCACGTCGTCGACGACGAGGACCAGGGGCCCGGTGCCGGTCAGGTCGAGCAGGGTGGCGAAGAGGCCGTGCAGCAGGGGAGCCCAGGCCCGGTCGCCCTCGGCCGCCTCACCGCCGGGCTCGGGCAGGGACGTGGCGAAGGTGGCGTCGCCCATCAGCTTCTCGACCCGGGCCGCCGCGTCGGGCGCGAGCCGTGCACTGTGGAACAGTTGCCCGATCACTCCCAGATAGAGCCCGCGCTCCGCCCGCGAGCCCGCAGCGCTCATCACCTGCCCGCCGTTGGCGGCCGCCCACTCGCCGAACGCCTCCAGCAGACTGGTCTTGCCGCTCCCCACCGCGCCGGTGACCAGCGCGACGTGTCCTCGCTGCTGCTCCTCGCACGCGCGGAATGCCCGCCGGAGGCGGGTCGTCTGCTCCTCCTGCTGCACCAACACCGTGTCAGCCCTTCTCGTACGCGGTGCGGAGCCGGAACCCCGGCGCTGCCCGACACCGCCCCCCCCTGCCGGACAGCCGCCCCTCCACCGCGCCCATCGGGGGTAGGGGTGGAGCGCACCGGGCCGCCGTGCCGGGTGGACCTGGAAATTCTTCGCCGAACCATGCCGATCACCGGACGGTCCGTGTGCCCAGGCGAGTCTGGCACCGGGGGGGTTGTGCGACAACGGGCGCGAGACCCCATCGTTTCGCGCACAAGCCTGCGGATCTTGTCCGTCAATAGGGGTTGCGCGATGCGCCGCAAGGGGTGTCGAGTCTGGCCGGACGGCCGGAGATGACGACACCGTGAACGAAGGGTTTCCGCGGTACGCCTCGACGTTGCCATACCGCGTTCCCGCGCGCATGCCCGGCGGACGGAGTGTGACCCGACGAACAGCCGCCCTCGGTTGGTGGGCGGCGGCCGCCCGCCGGCGGGACCGGGTCGGCGGGAGGTGGTCAGGCCGGGACGGCGCGGGCGGACGGCGCCGGTGGACGGCGGGTGACGGTCAGCGGAACCGTGGTCCGGGGGGACGGCCCCCGGGTTCGCCCTGGCCCGGCGATGGCGGGTGCAGCGGGGTCGCGCCGGGCCGGTGCAGCCGCAGCCGGGCGGCCAGTTCGTTGCGCGAGTTGACGTTCAGCTTCCGGTAGATCCGGGTCAGCCGCTGTTCGATGGCGCTGACCGTCAGGAAGAGCTTCTCGGCGATCTCGCGGTTGGTGTGGCCCTGGGCGGCCAGGGTGGCCACCTGGGACTCCGCGTCGTTGAGACCGTCGACCACCACCGCCGTGCCGGCGGGGCCCTCGGCCGAACCGGAGCCGGCGGTGGCCGTGCTGGCCCTCAGCAGCGGGATGCCGCACTCCTCGGCGAGGACCCGGGCCGCCCGGGCCGCGGCCCGGGCCTCCCGCCGGTCGCCGGCCTGCTGGTAGGCGTGGCCGAGGTCGGTCAGGTTGTGCGCCAGCTCCACCCGGTCGCCGCACTGCCGCAGCAGCCGGACGGCGCTGCGCAGGTGGGTGATCCGGTCCGGCCCGTCCTCCGCGGCGGCCAGCACCCGCAGCGCGGCGGCCCGGTAGCGCACCTGGACCGGCCGCAGCCGGGCCAGCTCCTCCCGGACCAACTTCCCGGCCTGTTGGCGGCGGCCCATCCGGAGCAGCGCCCGGGCCGACTCCGTCCGCCACGGGACCAGACCGGAGTGGTCCAGCCGCCACGAGGTCATCAACTGCCCGCAGAGCTGGAAGTCGGCCAGCGCGCCCTCGGGGCTTCCCGCGGCGAGAGCGTGCGTCCCGCGGGCATGCAGGTAGTGCAGCCCGATCGGGGTCTTGAACATCGCCGGCGGGACCGGCACCTGGAGGCAGGCGGCCGCCGCGTCGAGCTCGTGCATGAAGGTGAGGGCCCGCAGGCGGACGGCGAGCGGCATCCCGATCGCCACCCCCCAACCCTTCGGCGAGAGCTGGCCCAGCGCCTCGTCCGCGAGCCGCTCCGCGCGGGGCAGATCGCCGAGTCGGCCGCTGACGGACGCCCGGAGGACCGCGAGGGCCGCCGATGGCGAGGGATGGCGTCGGGCGGCCGGACTGCGCCCCAACCGGTCGCACCAGTCGCCGGCCAGGTCCAGCCGGTCGGCGTAGATCATGGCGATGATGGCGCAGACGCTGGTCCACATGCTCGGCTCGTCGTCCAGCCCGCCAGTGGACAGAGCCCGCTCGGCGGCCTCGACCACCGTGGCGTCACCGCGTTCGAGCACGGCGGACAGCAGGGTGGCTCCCTCGAGCCCACGCTTGACCTTGGCCAGGGTGAACGGGTCCCGGGCGGCGGCGGTGGGCTTGGGCCGGCCGACCGTGACCCCGGGATAGAGAGTGGACATCCAGCCGGTGGTGACGAGCAGTTCGGCCGCGGACCGCGGATCCGCGCTGTCGGCCCGGTCGCTCAGGTGCTGGACGAGTTCGACGGCCTTGTCGACATCACCGTGCCAGAGCAGGTACTGGATCGGCCCCGCCGCCTGCTGGCTGCCCAGGTGCCCGGCGCGGACGGCGGTGGCGACGCCGATCAGGTGGGGGACCGCCGCCTGCGGGTCGAGCTGCCACTCGGCGCGGGCCAGCGCGGAGCGGATCCGCGCCCGCAGGCAGTCGCCGACGGCGTTCCGGTTCGCCCGGCGCAGATACCGCCGGGCGGTCTCCACCTCGCCGTCGACCAACGCCTGCTCGCCGGCGTCCAGCAGGCTGTGCGCCATCCAGGGCTCGGTCAGCTCGTCGACCTTGGCCAGGTGCGGCGCGATCCGTGCCGGCGGCGCGCCCTCGTCGTGCAGCAGGCAGGCCGCCTCCAGGTGCAGCCGGGCGCGTTCCTCGGCGGTCATCCCGTCGAGCACCGCCTGACCCACCGCCGGATGCCGCAGCCCCGCCTCGGTGACCAGCCCGGCGCTGGTCGATCCGTCGACGGCGCCCAGCGCGGACCGCGACCGGGCGCCGACGAGCTGGGGCAGCAGGTTGCCGTGCAGGGAATCGCCGGTCACGGCGAGCACCCGGGCGGCCTCGAGCACCGGATGGTCGCAGCGGTACAGGCAGCTCAGCACGGCTTCCCGGAACGATTCGCCGGCGACGGGGTGGTCCGCGGACCGGGGCGCGGCGGCCTGGTCGTCGGCGAGCGCGTGCACCAGCAGTGGACTGCCGCCACTGATCCGGTGGCTCTCCTCGGCGATGGTCCGGGCGACCGGGACGCCGAGGCGGTGGGCGAGCACCTGGAACGTCCCCTCGACGGTGAGCAGCGGGAGTCGGATGCGGTGCAGCCGTGCGGGTTGCAGCAGCTCGGCGTAGACCTCGGGGCGCCACGGCCTGGTGCGCGGCGCCTCGGTCAGCAGGACCAGCACGGGCAGGCCGGCGATCCGCCGGGCCATGTAGTCGAGGCACCGCAGCGACGCCGTGTCGGCGTGGTGGACGTCGTCGACCGCGACGACGAGCGGGCCCCGGGCGGTCAGCTCGAGCAGGGCCCCGCCGATCGCGGCGGTGCTGCGGGCCGTGTCCTCGTCCTCGGCGCCGTCGACGTCGGCCCAGGCTAGGGAGCCCGCGTCCAGCAACCGCCCGACGCGGGCCCGGTCGTCCGGATCCAACGACGCGGCCCGGACGAGTTGGCGGACGACCTCCAGCGGGACGGTGCGTTCGGCGCGGGACGCGCTCGCGCCGAGGACGCGCGCCCCGGCCTCGCCGGCCCGCCGGGCGAAGGTCTGCAACAGCGCGGTCTTGCCGGAGCCGACCGGGCCGGTCAGCACGGTCACCGTCCGGCCGGTGAGGGTGCCGCCGGTGGCGATCAGGTCCGCGAGCCGGCGTTCCAGCAGGTCGAGCTGGCACGACCGCTCGGTCAGCTCCATCGACGCGGCCTCCGGAGGAGCGGGCGGCCCGCGGTCACCGGACACGCCACCTGCCCTGCGCGGCCCTGGAGCTCGACGAAATCGGAGACCGGCAATTCTCGACCCATTCCAGTTTTGGTTATATAGATCGCCGTCGAGGAGTGACGGGCAGCCATCGACCGACTTGACCGACTGGCGGCTCCGAGTTGCAGCCCGCCAGTGTCGGCGATAATTCCCCAGCTCCTCTTGGCCGGTCTCCCCCTATCGACCGCCGTGATGGTGGGAGTATGGCAGTTCGGCAATTGGGCGGCAAGCCGAGGTTTGTAAAGGATGGGCAAACATCGGCTCGGGTGTCCTTGCCGCCGACATCACGCGTCGGGCGCGGGATTCACAACAGAAAGTCGCCGCCTGATCCCGCAACGTGACCAGGTGTTGCGCCGGTCGTCGAGGTTGCTTTTTTATGGCGATGCGGCCATTGGTTGTCGCGCCTTCCCCGTGCTAGGCGTGCGCGAGCCGCCCGCGGGGCCGCGAGCGAGTGTTCGTCCCCGCCCGGCCCGGCTGGCCGTGTCGCATGCCAATCGGGGCCTGTCCGGTCAGTCGTCGGAGGGGTGGGCGGAGGCTGGCGCCGGTCGGATGCGGGCAGTTCAGCCCGGTCGGCCCGGTGGTGACGGCCGGGCTGGGGCGAGCGTCTGCCCCCGCCCGGCGGATGGCGTCCGGCGCCCCGCGCTCAGGGTGCTGGTCGCGTCGCCGGCGGTGGTCGGCCCGCCCGTCCCGGTTCGGTTTCCGGGAGGCGCCGGATGTCGGGCGGGCCGGCGGAATTGTGAGAGATCCTCTGTTTGCTGCGAGGTAATGCGTTCCCCGCGCCGATGGCGTGACCCCTCCGTGGCCGCGTCGGCCGGATGGGAAGGGGCTTGCGTCGCGGCATCGTCCCAGGCCTGCCCGATTCGGACCTTTGGGAACATTAAGCGATTATGTTGTTAAAAATGAATTATGCTCCCAGCGCTGTCGGGAGCGGGCACCGCGGGCGGTGCCGAGCCCGTTGAAAATTGAAAGAGATTGGCTCGTGGAATCGATTTTCCGTCGTTTCGTCCGGTGGCCGGCCGACAATTCCACCGTCGATCGGAGTCCATTGCTCACCGCTTCTGCCGGACGGTATTCTCCCCACAGAGTCGCACGGGCACCAGAACGGTCCTGCCGGCCGTTGCCAAAGGCGGGGCCACATCGCGTCCGACCTGGCCCGCCATCGTCGGCAGGGGACCTGGCCGGGTGGCTAGGGGTTGTGTCCGACCATTGCGCAGCCTAATTTCGGGACACCCCGCGTCGATGGCGGGATGGCCGGATATGGGGCTGCTCGAACCCCATGACGTGAAGGGTCCTGTGGCCGTCGTGATGTCCCAGTTGCTGCCGCGACTCGTGCACGTCCCTGGCAGGGGATAACGGGGATGACACTGCTGCCGGCGCTGCGGGGATCGGGCGCGGACCGGGCCGATGCGGTCAGGGTGGCCGGCGGCACGCTCTCCAGTGAGGCCCTGCTCGGCTGCGTCACCGCGGTCGCCGACCGGATCAGGGACGCCGGCGTGGTCGCGGTCGACGCCACGCCGACCCTGGAGACGGTCGTGGGCATGCTCGGCGCCGTCCACGCGGGCGTTCCGCTCGTGCCACTGCCGCCCGACGCCGAGCAGCATGAGCGGAACCGCATCCTGCGGCAGTCCGGGACGACGGTGGTCCTCGGAGCGCGCCAGCCCGGCGGCGACCGGCTGCCCACGGTTCCCGTCGACCTGCGTCAGCGTTCCTCGACGCACCATCCCGAGCCCGAGCCGGGCGCCGACGCGGTCATCCTCTACACCGGAGGAGCCGCTGGGCCGTCGCGCGGGGTGCGCATCTCGCGTCGCGCCATCGCCGCCGACCTCGACCTGCTGGCCGACGCCTGGCGCTGGAGCGGGGAGGACGTCGTGGTCCAGGGCGCGCCGCTGTTCCGGGCGTACGGCCTGGTCGTCGGTCTGCTCGGCGCGCTGCGGGCCGGCAGCCGCTTCGTCCACCTCGACCGGAACGCCTGCGCGGGCCCGACCGGCACCATGTACCTGGCGCTGCCCGCGCAGTGGGCGAGGATCGCGCGGAACGGCCCGCTGGCCCGGTCGCTGGCCGCGGCGCGGATCCTGATCTCCGCGGACGCCCCGCTGGCCACCGCCGTGGCCGAGCGGCTCCGGCTGCTCACCTCGCACGCACCGGTCCAGGCGTACGGCACGACCGAGACCCTCGTCGCGATGACCGGTCGGGCCGGCGACCCACCGGTCGACGGAGCCGTCGGCAGCCCCCTCCCGGGCGTGGAGACCCGGGTGCTGGACCGCGAGGACCGGCCCGTGCCGGCCGACGGCGAGGCGGTGGGCGAGCTGAGCGTCCGCGGGCCGACGCTGTTCAGCGGCTACGTCGACGGCGGCGGGCGGAGCGCGGCCGGTCCCTGGCACGCCACCGGTGACCTGGCAACCGTGGCCGCCGACGGGTCACACCGGATCATCGGACGCCGAGGGCTCGACGTGGTGCACAGCCGCGGCCGGCGGGTGCACGCCGGCCAGGTCGAGGAGACGTTGATGAACCACCCCGGCGTCCGGGACGCCGCCGTCGTCGGCACGCCGCACCCCACGCTCGGCGAACAGGTCACGGCCTACGTCGTCGCCACCGAGGACCTGACCGCGCAGGTGCTGATCGACCACGTCGGGCGGCACCTCTCGGCCGCCCAACGCCCCCGCCGGGTGCACTTCGTCGACGAGTTGCCCCGCACCGCGCTCGGTCGGATCAGGAAGTCCCTGCTGGTCGCCGCCGGCTGACCCGGCCGGTCGGCACCATGCCCGGCCGGGTCGCGGCAGGCTGGTCCGCGCCGGCTCCCCGTGCAGACGCTCCCTGTGCGGCTGGTCCGCGCCGTGCCGGTGGTTCCGCGACGAGGCGGGCTGCGGTCAGCCCTCCACCCAGCCGTGCCGTCGGGCCAGGGCCAGCATCCGGGCACGCACCGCCACGATCTGCGCCCCGGTCAGGTCCGGCACGGAGGTCACCAGCGCCTCCGTGGTCTCCGCGGAGAACGCCCGCTCGGAGAGCACGTCGCACAGGCCGTCCTCGTCGTCCGCGACCTGCCCGCTCTCCCGACCCCGCCCGCCGGCAACCGGCACGCCGGCCCGGGCCGTCCCGGCCCGCTCCACTGCCGGTGCCGCGCCGACCACCCGCACCAGCACGGCCTTGGGGCCGCGGTCGGTCTCCACCGCGTCGTACTCCACCGGGACACCGGGCGTCAGCGCCCACTTGTCACCGTCCAGCATGTTCGCGTGCACGAACACGTCGTCGCTGCCGTCGTCCGGGGCGATGAACCCGTAGCCCCGCACCTCGTCGAACCGCACCACCTTGCCAGTGAGCATCGCTTTCCCGCATCCATCCGACCGATCCGCTGTCCCACCCGTGGGTCGGGGCACCCCCCAGACTGGCAGCCGCCCGCGCGGCCCGGCACCCGTACCCGACCCCTATGGTGCACCCTACGGCCGGCGTCGGGGCAGTGCCGGCCGCCGCAGCGCCTAGCATCGGCGACCGTGATCGAGCAGATCCTGCCCTCCACCGTGGCGGTGGCCGAGTCGTTCGCCGACCCCGCCGGCCTGACCCTGTTCCCCGAGGAGGAGGCGCTGGTCGCCGCGTCGGTGGAGAAGCGCCGCCGGGAGTTCACCACCGTGCGGCACTGCGCCCGCCGGGCGCTCGGCGAGCTGGGCTTCCCCCCGGTGCCGATCCTGTCCGGAGTGCGGGGCGCCCCGGTCTGGCCGGACGGCGTGGTCGGCAGCATGACGCACTGCGAGGGCTACCGGGCGGCCGTCCTCGGTCGTACGGCGGCCTTCGCCACCCTCGGGGTGGACGCCGAGCCGCACGCGCCGCTGCCCGACGGGGTGCTCGACGCGATCGCCCTGCCGGCCGAGCGCGCCCGCACCGCGGCGCTCACCGCCGCCGACCCGTCGGTCTGCTGGGACCGCCTGCTGTTCAGCGCGAAGGAGTCGGTCTACAAGGCGTGGTTTCCGCTCACCGGCCGGTGGCTGGACTTCGCCGAGGCGGACATCGTGCTCGATCCGGCCGGGACGTTCACCGCCCACCTGCTGGTGCCCGGCCCGGTGCTCGGCGGGGTGCCGGTGACCGCCTTCGCCGGCCGGTTCCTGGTCGGCCGGGGCCTGGTGGTCACCGCGATCAGCATCCCGGCGGTCGCCTGACCCGCCCGCACCGGGGTCGCCGTGGCCGACCGGTCAGTCCGCCAGCAGCCGGTTCTTCTGCACCTTCCCGAGGGCGTTGCGGGGCAGCGCGTCGACCAGGCGCACCTCGCGCGGCCGCTTGTGCGCGGACAGGTGCCGGGCCACGAAGTCCACCAGCTCCGGCCCGTCCACCCCGTCGCCCACCACGTACGCGGTGACCTGCTGGCCGAGGTCCGGGTGCGGGATCCCCACCACGGCGGCCTCCCGGACTCCCGGGTGCGCGAGCAGGGCGTCCTCCACCTCGCCCGCGCCGATCCGGTAGCCGCCGCTCTTGATCAGGTCGGTGGACGCCCGCCCGACGATCCGGTGCCAGCCGTCGGGGTCGACGGTGGCGACGTCGCCCGTGCGGAACCAGCCGTCCGGGGTGCTGCTCGCCGCGTCGGCGTCCGGACGGTTGAGGTACCCGTCGAAGAGGGTGGGGCCGCTGACCTGGAGCTCGCCCATCACCGCCCCGTCGGCCGGCAGCGTCGCGCCCTGCTCGTCGACCAGCCGCGTCCGCACTCCGGGCAGCGGCAGCCCGACGGTGCCCGGCCGGCGCGGGCCGTCCGCCCGGGCGCTCACCGTGATCAGGGTCTCGGTCATCCCGTACCGCTCGACGACCCGGTGGCCGGTGAGCGCGGCGAGGTCCGCGAAGACCGCCGCCGGCAGCGCCGCGCTGCCCGAGACGAGCAGCCGCGCCGGGCGCAGGGCCCGCGCCGCGTCGGGGTCGGCGGCGACCCGGGACCACACCGTGGGTACGCCGAAGTACATCGAGCCCTCGGCGGCCGCGTAGCGCTCCGGACGCGGCCGGCCGACGTGGTGCAGCCGGCTGCCCAGCCGCAGCGGCCCGAGCACACCGAGCACCAGCCCGTGCACGTGGAACAGCGGCAGGCCGTGGACCAGCAGGTCGTCCGGCGTCCAGGCCCAGGCGTCGGCCAGGCCGTCCAGGCACGCGGCGACCGCGCGGCGGGAGATGACCGCGCCCTTCGGCGCGCCGGTGGTGCCGCTGGTGTAGAGGATCAGCGCGGTGCGGGCCGGGTCCGGCTCGGGGTGCGTGGTGTCCGAGCGCCGGGTCAGGTCGATCGGGACGACGGCTGGGCCCGTGCCGTCGGCCGGGCGCTCCGCGCCGGCCGAGACCAGCAGCGCCGTCGACCCCGAGTCGCGCAGGATGTGGTCGCGTTCCATCGGCCCGGCGTCCGGCGGCACCGGCACGACCGCCGCCCCGGCGGTCAGCGCGCCGACCACCCCGACCACCGTCTCCAGGGTCGCGGTCGCCTCGATCGCCACCCGGTCGACGCCGCGCAGCTCGTCCGCGACCGCCGCGGCCAGGCGGCGCAGCTCCACCCCGGACACCGCCCGGTCGTCGACGCGGATCGCGTCCGGGCGCTCGTCGGTGCCTTCCGAGAGCCAGCTCAGCAGCGGCATGGTGCGACCCTTCTCCAGCGGCTCGGGCCCGGCGTCGGAGCGGCCGGGCCGTGACCCGGGCCGGAGCGGCCGGGCGTGACCCGGTGCCGGACCGGGGGCCCGGGACGCCGGTAGGGTCGACGGTGCGCCGGTGGTTCCGGGCGGGTGCGTACGCCCGGCCGGCAGGCCCGGGACGACGATCCCGACCGTAGTCGGGGCGTCCCCCGGCCTGCCACCCCTACCGGCCGGCGAGGTCGGACGGGCGGGAGGTGGCGTCGGTGGCCGGGGAGACGACGGAACGGGTGTCGGTGCCCGCGAGCGTCCGGGCCGTGGTGCTCGACCTCGACGGGGTGCTGGTCGACAGCCTCGCGGTGGCCAGGGAGGCGTTCGCCCTCGCGTACGGGGAGGTGGTCGGCGACGGCGTCGCCCCGGTCGAGGAGTACTGCCGCCATCCGGGCCGGTACCTGCCGGAGGTGCTGGAGCTGATGGGCCTGCCGGCGGCGCTGGCCGAGCCGTTCGTCCGGGAGAGCAACCGCCTCGCGCACCGGGTCACCCCCGTCGACGGGGTGACGGAGCTGCTCGGCACGCTGCGGCGGAGGGGGATCGGCCTGGCCGTGGCGACCGGCCGCAGCGGCGTACGGGCCCGGGACCTGCTCGGCCGACTCGACCTGTTGCCGCTCGTCGACCACGTGGTGGGCTCGGACGAGGTGCCCCGGCCCAAGCCCGCACCGGACATCGTGCGGCAGGCGCTGCGGCTGCTCGGGGCCCGGCCGGCGGAGGCGCTCATGGTCGGTGACGCACCGAGCGACCTGCTCAGCGCGCGGGCGGCCGGGGTGGTCGCGGTGGCCGCGCTGTGGGGCGAGTCCGACGAGGAGGCCCTGCGCGCCGCCGGCCCCGACGTCGTGCTGACCCGGCTGGACGAGCTGCTGCCCCTCTGCCCGGCGCCCGGCCCACCCCACCGTGTCGACGGACACGCGCGGTAACCGGCCAACACCCCTGTCGCCGCGCCCGGCTCGCCGGTCGACACCCCTGTCCCCGGGTCGTATCCCGTTCGAAACCCCCGATTCGTCAACTGATCGATTGATTCGTACCTCCGTTGGACGGATGATGTCGGGCGTCGGCCGGCCTCGCGGGCGGGCCGGCGCTGGCACGTCACCGCAGCCGACGCCGCGATCAGCCGGGGGTCCCGCCCGCCCTGACGGCCGCCCGCACGTGAAGGAGGACCACGCCCATGCCGGTCATCGAAGTCGATCATCTGCAGAAACGGTACGGGGAGAAGGTCGCCGTCGCGGACGTCTCCTTCACCGTCGAGCAGGGCGAGATCTTCGGCGTGCTGGGCCCCAACGGGGCGGGCAAGACCACCACCGTCGAGTGCGTGCAGGGGCTGCGCCGGCCCGACGGCGGCACCATCCGGGTGCTCGGGCTCGACCCGATCCGCGACCGCGCCGAGGTGTGCCAGCGCGTCGGCGCCCAGCTCCAGGAGAGCCAACTGCCCGACAAGGTGCGGGTGTGGGAGGCGCTGGACCTGTACCGGTCCTTCTACCGCAACCGGGCCGACATCGACGAGCTGCTGACCGGCCTCGGCCTGGCCGAGCAGCGCAACACCTACTTCCAGAAGCTCTCCGGCGGGCAGAAGCAGCGGCTGTCGGTGGCGTTGTCCCTGGTCGGGCGGCCCGAGGTCGCCATCCTCGACGAGCTGACCACGGGGCTCGACCCGCAGGGTCGCCGGGACACCTGGGACCTGGTCGAGCGGATCCGCGACCGGGGCGTCACGGTCGTGCTGGTCACCCACTTCATGGAGGAGGCGGAACGCCTCTGCGACCGGCTCGCGATCATCGACCAGGGGCGGGTGGTGGCGATCGACAGCCCCTCCGGTCTGCTCAACCGGGTGGGTACCGAGCACCGGGTGCACTTCCGGCCCGACGAGCCGGTCCAGGACGCGCTGCTGCTCGGATTGCCCGACGTGACCGGGGTGTCCCGCGACGGCGCGGAGGTGACGGTGACCGGCACGGCGGACGTGCTCCAGTCGGTCCTGTCCGCGCTCAACGGGGCCGGCATCCGCTACACCGCGCTCCGGGTCGAGCAGCCCAGCCTCGACGACGCGTTCGTGTCCCTCACCGGCCGTGCCGGCCGGACCGCCACGCAGTCCCCGACCGACCGGAGGTCATCGTGAGCGCCCTGACCAAGCTGGTCGCCGTCGAGACGAAGCTGTTCCTCCGGGAGCCGGTGTCGCTGTTCTTCGTCTTCGCCCTGCCGATCGGCCTGATGCTCGTCTTCGGGTTGCCGCAACGCGGCGGCACGGCCGCCGCCACCGGGCAGCACGCCGAGCAGACCTTCCTGCCGTCCCTGGCGCTGTCACTGACTATCGGTATGCTCGCGCTCTTCACCCTGCCGATGGCACTCGGCATCTACCGTGAGCGCCGGGTCCTGCGCCGCCTGGCGACCACCCCGGTGCAGCCCGCCCTCCTGCTGGTGGCCCAGGTCGTGGTCAACCTTGTGGCGGGCGTCCTCGGCGCGGTGATCACCTCGATCGCCGTACGGTTCCTGCTGGACCAGCCGGCGCCGGCCAATATCCCCGGCTTCGTGCTGGCGTTCCTGCTCGGGGTGGCCTGCCTCTTCGCCGTCGGGCTGCTGATCGCGGCGCTGGCGCCGTCCGCCCGGGCGGCGCAGTCGATCGGCCCCGCGCTGTTCTTCCCGCTGCTCTTCCTCGCCGGCGCCTGGCTGCCCCGGGACCGGATGCCGGCCGCCCTGGCCCTCATCGCCGACTACTCGCCGCTGGGCGCCACGGTGGACACCATCGGCGCGGCGTGGGCGGGTGCCAGCCCGCAGTGGGGGCAGCTGCTCGCCCTGGCCGTGACGGCCGTGCTCGGCTCCGTGTTGGCGACCCGCTTCTTCCGCTGGGAGTGAGCCGGCCGGTGGCCGGCGCCCGGGCGTGCGGAAGCATCGTCGCTGCCCAGGGCGGGTCCTAGGGGTCCGCTAAGGGTGTTCGGGCGGATGTGACCTGGATTACGTTCGCTGCGGAACGGGCGGCCGGCCACCGGAACAACGACGTTCGACCCGGAGCGTCCGTTCACCCCGGCAACGGGTGTCGTCAGACCTGTGTGGACGCGTCCGCCGGCCAGCGGCGGGCCCGTCCGAGGTGTGCGGAATGCGACGGAGGTCGTGCCATGAAGGACTTTTCGCAAGCTGATCCGGTCGCCCGGGACGTCGCCGGCGTCATCGATGCCGTCCTGGAGGGCGGCCCGGCCGATCTGCCGGCCGACCTGCGCAGTCACCGGGTGGCGCGGGCGGCGGAGAAGATCAAGGTCCGGCACTACGGAGGGTACGAGCACTTCGAGCGGGGCAACGCCCCGGAGACGGCCGACGTGCCCGTGGTGTTCCGCTGGACCGGTCGGACCCGGATCGCCGAGTAGCGGAAGGGGGCACGAGTCGCATGAGGTCAGCGAACGACGGGCCGGGGCCCCACCTCTCGGTCAGCGACACGGCCGAGGTCGTCGCCTTCTACACGGACGTCCTCGACGCCGTCCAGCTCCAGCGGGAGTGCCTGCTCGACGGCCGCGTCCTGCAGGCGGAACTGGCCGTCGATGGGCACCGGCTGACCGTCAGCGAGTGGGCCGAGGCGGGGTCGCCGGCCGAGGGCCGGGACGACGTGCTGACCATCGAGCGGACCGACCCCGACGCGGTGCTGCGGCGGGCGCTGGCCGCCGGTGCCCGCGTCGAACCGCCGGCGGGTCCGGCGCAGCAGCCGACCCTGCGCGATCCCGCCGGCCTGTGCTGGACCGTCGTCGGGCCGCAGCCGGCGTAGGCGAACACCGCCGCCCGTCGGGCGACGTGACAGGAGGCCCACGCTCGTCCGAGCGTGGGCCTCTGCGGTGGCACGGCTGCCGCCGTGCGCGTCCGGGGCAGCCGGGGTCGGGAGCCAGCGCTCATCGGGGGCGGGCGTTGCGCTTGCGTACGGCGAAGAAGAGCGCCGCGGCCCGGCGGACGTCGCCCGGCCGACGCGGATCCGTGGCGACGTCGTGCAGCAGGTCCCGGTCGGCCCGGTCCGCGGCCAGCGTCATGAGCAGCGAGAAGCACTCCCGTGCGGCGTCCCGGCCGGCGGGGCGGTCCGCGCCGCCGGCCCAGTGCGTCAGCAGCGCCGCGAGCACGTCCGCCCGGAACGGGAGTGCGCCGGCCCCGCCCGTCCCGGCGCGGCCGGCGAGCAGGTGACCGGCGGCGATCGCGCCGTCCGGCTCCGCCAGGCGGTCCCGCAGGAAGGCCGGCGCGACGGCGGCCCGGCTGATCGCCTGCAACGCGACGAACCGCGTCGAGCGGGTGTTCATCAGCGTCACCCACTCGTCGGGCCGCCAGTCCCGGGCCAGCGGCCCCGCCGCCAGGTATTCCACCAGGCTGGGCCAGACCGAGGCCAGGGTGTGCCGGTCGGCCCGGAAGAGGTTCGTGGCGAGCAGGATCTGCCGTACGTGGGTGGGCCAGTCGGGCAGCGCCCGGGCCGGGGGAGCCGGCGCGTGCGCCGCCGACCAGTCCACGACCGCCGCCACCGGATCGCCCCCGATGACCGCGGCGGTCGCCGCCACCTCGACGAGTTCGGTGTGCCGCGCCACCAGCCAGGCGGCGATCGACTCGCCCTCGGGCGGGCAGCGCAGCAGCGCCTCGCAGGCGGCGTCCAGGCTGTCCCGGCCGCCGCGCAGCAGGGCGCGGACGAACTCGTCGAGCAGGGCCGCCGGGCCGGGCTGCGGGGCCGTTTCCGCCTGCCCGCCCTCCCACACCAGCACGGCGATGGTGGCGGTCAGCGGGTTGTGCACCGGGCCGGTGATGCGCTGGGCGTGGGCCCAGTCCAGGAACCCGCGCGCCGTGGCGTCGTCCGGGAACCACCGGGCGGCCAGCAGCGCGACGTCGGCGTCGGTGAAGTGCGCCAGGTGGTACGCCGCGTAGCCGTCGCTCAGCACGGCCAACTCGTCCTCGGCCAGGTGCCGCGTGGTCACCAGGAGGCGCCACGGCTTCGGCGCCGCGGCCGGGCCGGGGGAGCGGGCCAGGGTGGCGAGGCGGTTGAGCACGACGGCCCGCTCGTCCGGGTCGGCGACGGCGTCGACCCCGTCGACGCAGACCAGCCACCGCCGCCCGGGAGCGGGCGGCTGCTCCACGTCGAGCGGGGCGCCCTCCCGCGGGTACGCCTCGGCGAGCGCGGCGGGCAGCGGCTGGTGCACCAGGGCGGTGGCCGGCAGGCTCACCAGCACCGGACCGGGCGGGGACCGTCGCCGCCGGCCGCGTCCGGCGAGCCAGCGCTGCGCCGACCGGGCGCTCTCGTAGCGGACGAGCGCCGTCTTGCCGCTGCCCGGCTCACCGATCAGCAGCACGTTGCCGGCACCGGTGAGCAGGTCCGCCACGTCGACGCCGTCGCCGGCCGGGGCGAGCCGGGGCACCACCCGGCGCGGCACGTACACCTCGGACAGCGGCTTCACGTACCCGCCGAACCGGTGCGGGTGCACGATGCCGGCGTCCGCCTCCCGCTTCCAGACCGGGCTCAGCGCGGACCACCAGCCGCGCCGGTCCCGGTCCCGGGTGTACCGGCGGACGGCGAGGACCGCGCCGGCGAGCGCCAGCGTGCCGCTGACGACGCCGGCGACCTGGTTGGGGATCTCCAGGTCCATCGGCGTCAGGGCCGGCCGGCGCCGGGCCGGTCCGCCGCCAGGTGGTGGGCCCCGCATCCCTCGCAGTAGGCGCCGGTCTGCGCCTCGCCGCAGTGCCGCCACGGCGCGGGCGGGCCGGCCGGCGCGGACCGCTGCGCCGGCGGCTCCTGCGGCCCCCACCGGGAGGTGTGGTGGGACACGACCAGGGAGGACTGGGTCAGCCGGGCGTCCACGTCGGGCTTGAGGCGGACCCGGCCGCCGGCGGCGTCCAGGACGTCCACCACCCGGGCGAGCAGGACCACGTCGTCGTCGCGGCCCGCGGCGTGGGCGAGCGCCACCGCGCGGCCCAGGTGCTCCTCCGCCTCGGTGGTCCGGCCCGCCCGGGCGGCCGTCAGCCCGCGCTGGACCGCCGCCGCGTAGTCCTGCTGCCGGGTGTAGTGGGCGACGCTCTCGTTGATCTCCGAGTACCGCAGGGCGTCCTCGGTCCACTCCACGGTGATCGGCGCCTCGGCCGGCTCGCCGTCCGCGTCGGCGTGGACGCTCACCCAGCCGACCCGCCGCCGCGCCCCCGGCGCCATCGCGTCGACCTCCAGGGCGACGTGGTAGTCCCGCTGGTCGTGCGGGCTCCACGCGCCGACCGGGTAGTCGGTGGTCAGCTCGCCGGCCGGCTCGCCGCGCCCCGTGAGGTCGGCGATCGCCGGGTGTACCTGCTTGACGAAGCGGACCCGGGTCAGCCCGGTGGTGCGCACCCGGAGCCGCACGTCGGCGACCCGGCGGGACATCGCGCGCGTCAGCACCGCCCGGAACTCGTCGGCGAGCCCGGCGAGGTCCTCCACCGGCACGACGGGGTTGGCTCCCAACGCCTCCGCGATGCCCAGCAGCTCCGCCGCGTCCCAGTCGTGCACGCCGTCGGCGGAGCCGATGGCGCGGCAGTCGACGGTGAAGCGCCCCACGCAGTCGTCCACCGCCGCCCGCAGGTCGGCCGGGCGCTGGGACTCGTTGCGGCCGTCGGTGAGCAGGATGACGTGCCCGATCGTGTCGGGCCGCGTGGCGAGCAGCCGGCGGGCCAGCAGCAGCCACGTGCCGATGGCGGTGCCGCCGTGCGGCGCCACGTGCCGCAGCGCGTCGCGGGCGGAGGCGCGGGTGCTCTCGTCGGCGACCGCCAGCCGCCGGTCGCGCGGGTAGACCATCGTCGCGTTGGCGGTGCCGGCCACCACCGCGAACGCGACCCCGTCCGGCAGGGCGTCGATGGCGGCGGCGGTCGCCTGCCGGGCGGCCCGCATCTTGGCCTGCGGCGCCCCCATCGAGCCCGAGGAGTCGAGCAGGATCACCTCGGCCAGGCCGTCGTGGCGGACCTCCCCCTCCTCCGGCTCCACGCCCTGCACGGTGGCGACGACGTCGACGACCGCTCCGTCGGCGGGCACGTACTCGGTGTGGTGCACGCTCAGGCGCAGCGGCAGACCGTTGGCGGGGGGCACGGGTGACCTCTTTCCGTCGGGGCCGGCGGCCGGGCTCACCACCACGTCACCGGCCGGTACGCGTTGGCAAGGTCGACGAGCGCGATCCGCTCGCGCCGGTCGGCGGTGCGCCGGGCGCGGGACCGGCAGCGGCGCTCGAACGCGCCGCGCAGGGCGTCCTCCTCCAGCGGGTGGCCGAACAGTCGCCGCCCGGCGTGGCGCCCGGCGGCCAGGTCGCAGTCCAGCGCGATCCGCAGGATGTGCGCCTCGACCTGCTCGCGTTCGTCGAACGGGGGCAGCTTGTCGACCATTGCCGCGGCGTCGAGCGCGGCGTCGAGCCGGTGCCCGTCGTCCGGCGCGTCGAGCAGGATCCGCACCGCGCAGGTCACCGCCACCGTCGAGGCCCGGGACGACTCCGGCACCTTCAGCAGGGCGTCGGCGGCGCTGCGCGCGTCGGCTGTCGCCAGCAGGCAGCGGGCCAGCCCGAAGGCCGCGCCCACCACGCCCGGGTCGGTGTCCCACACCCCCCGGTAGTGGTCGGCGGCCGTGCGCGCATCGCCGTCGAGCTCGCAGGCCACCGCGTACGCGAGCCGGGTGGAGACCTCGCCCGGCAGCCACCCGTAGACCTGCGCGAACCGGCGGCGGGCGGTGCCGAAGTCCCGGCCCACCAGGGCCACCAGGCCGCGGTGCCACCACAGCGACCAGTCCCGCAGCTCCTCGGGGAACTCGGCGAGCAGCGGCCCCGCCTCGTCCGCCCGGCCGGCGGCGAGGTGTGCCCGGACGGCGCGGTAGGTGACCTGCGCCGTCCGCTCCGGGGCGGTCCTCAGCAGCTCGATGAGCTCCGCCGGGTCGGCCGGGCCGAGCGAGGCGAGGAAACCGGCGGCCGGGTCGGCGCCGTCGACCAGGGGCGCGGGCAGACCGAGCGTGATCTCCACGACGTCGAGCGCGTCCCCGTCGGTGTGCAGGCCGAACGCGCACGCGGAGGGACTGAACAGGGTGGACCGGGTCGGCCGGGGCATACCGTCGCCCGCCGACGCGACCTGCCGCCGGACCCCCCGGACCTGCTCGCGCATCTCGGCGGCGGAGGCGAACCGGTCGTCCGGCTCGGCGGCGGTGGCGCGGGCCAGCAACCGCAGGAACGGGTCGAGCCGCGCCGGCACGGGCAACCGCAGCAGGTCCTGTCCGGGCGGGATCCGGGTCACGTCGACGGACCGGGGCACCAGGGTCAGCGCCGCGAGGGTCCGGCCGACGGTGTAGAGGTCCGACCGTACGCTCGGGCCGGCCGGCCCCAGGCGTTCCACCTCCGGGGCGGTGAAGCCCGCGGTGCCCCAGGCCGGGCTCACCGTGTTGTCGATCCGGCGGGCGGCACCGAAGTCGACGAGCTTGATCGGGTCGTTGGCGCCCTGGCCGCCGACCCGCATCACGTTCTCGGGCTTCAGGTCGCAGTACAGCCAGCCCTGGTCGTGCAGGTACTCGAAGGCGTCGAGGATCTGCACGCCGTACCCGAGCGCCTGCGCCACGTCGACGGCGCAGGAACCGCCGCCCGGCCCGGCCGCGCTGCGCGCCTCCTCGAGGGTGCCCCCGTTGACGTACTCCATCACCAGGTAGCCGGCGTCCCGGTCGGACTCGGGCCGCAGCGCGTGGGTGATCGTGACGATGTGCGGGTGGTTCAGCGCGATCAGCGCCTGCCGTTCGGCGACGAACGCCGCGACGGCCTCCCGGTCCTCCGGGTTGCGCTGCCCCTTCAGCACCCGCCACGCGCCGTCCATGTCCTCGTCCCGGGCGAGGAACACCCAGCCGACCCCGCCGTTGCCCAGGCAGCCCTCGATCCGGTAGCGCCTGGCCCGCAGGTCGCCGTTGGCCAGCGGCGGGGTGAAGGAGTACCGGGTGCCGCAGTCCGGGCAGTATCCGGCGACCCGGGGCAGCCGGCGCCGGCAGGTCGTCTTCGCGCAGTAGCGGGAGTGCTCGGGGACGACCGGCTGCGACACCAGCGCCGACAGTGGGTCGTGGGGCCGGGCGGTGGGCAGCACGGCCGGCTGCTCCCACGGCCGGGACGCCGTCCGCGCCGGGCGTCGGTCGAGGTCGGGGTCGGGGCTCGGCCCCGTGCCGGTGGCGGCGCCGGCCCCGGCTCCGGCGCATTCGTGCCCCCACAGCCGGCAGAACCCGTCGGAGTCCACCCTGCCGGGGCAGTTGCGCTCCGCGCAGCCGCGGCTGACCGCCGTCATCGCGTCCCCCCGTTCACGGCCTGCTGGTAGGCCCGGACCGCCCGGCTGGCGCCGGTCACGTCGAAGACGTCGGGGCGCAGCGCGGCCCGGGCGTCCCGGTAGCTCTCCTCGACGTCTGGATGCTCGGCCCGGCCCACGTCGGCGGCCTTCTGCCGGTACGCCTCCAGCCGCCCCGTGAGCTCCAGGTGGCACCGGCGGCGCAGCCGGCGCCGCGCGGCGTCGGTCAGCTCGACCGCCCGGTCGACGGCTTCGGACAGCGTCCCGTCGTCCCCGTCCGGCCCGGCGTCGCCGCGCAGCCACCGCCCCCGGCCCGCCGCCTCGGCGGCGGCGACCTGCTCCAGCAGCCCGTCGACCGCGAGCCCGGCCACGGGGTCGGCCCCGTCGCCCAGGCCCTCGGCGGCGGCGTCCGCGGCGAGCCGCCGGAGCCGCTCCACGGAGGAGCGCAGCCGCTGCGCCCGGACCGCCAGCCGGTCGCGGCCGTGCGCGTCGACGATCCGGCGGATCCGGGCCACGTGCTCGCGGGCCGCCACCACGACCTGCTCGACGGTCATCTCCTCCAGGCGGACCGGCTCGCCGGTCGCCGCGGTGAATCGGACCCGGCAGGGGCCGGCCAGCAGCCGGGCCAGCGCGTCCGCACCGGCGGGCGTGGACCGGTCGACGCCGTCGAGGTCGTCGACCAGGCGGTCCAGGGCCAGCGACAGGCAGCCGAGCCGGTGCAGCAGGTCCCGGGCCTCCTGCGCGGACGCCGCGGCGGGGCCGGTCGGCTGCCGGAAGGCGTCGGTGACGAGTTGCTGCACCTCGAGCAGGCTCTCGCACACCCAGGCGTGCGCCGCCAGGGTGGCGTCGAGGCGTTCCCGGTCGGACATCAGGTGCCGCCCGTCAGTCGGTCGGCCGCGGCGTGACCGGCGGCGGGTCGGGGGGCGGCCACACCGTGGTCGGCGGCTCGGGCGACGGCATGCCCCTGTCCCGGTGCCCGGGGATCCACCGGTCGTGGGCCTGCCGCCACACCGTCGCGGTGCGCGGCGACGCCAGCACGTGGTTCACGTACGCGGCCAGCTCCCGGCCGTGGTCGAGGTGGAACGCGAAGGCGTGCGGCTCGTCGGTGAACCAGGTGCAGTCGGAGTCCTGGTGGTACGCGCAGAACTGCCGGTCGCGGCGCGGCGGCTCGGTCACCAGCATCGTGTCCGGGGCCATCTGGGCGAAGCCCAGCAGGATGTTCTCGTCGGTGCTGACGCCGTCGACCTGGCCCTGGCGCAGCATGACGAGGCAGTCGACCGAGTGGACGGCCTGCACCGGCACGAGCCGCTCGCCCGCGAGGGTGCGGTAGCTGGAGATCATCGCGAGCGAGGTCGTGTTCGCGCCGGCGCAGACCCGCTTGCCCCCGAGCTGCTCCATGCCGGCGTACTCCGGCACCCCCTCGGCGCGTTCGCGGACCAGCACGCTCTGACCGGAGTCGAGGTAGTCGTTGGAGAAGACGACCCGCCGGGCGCGTTGGCACGTCGCCGTCAGGGAGGTGGCCACGACGTCGATGTCGCCGCTCTCGATCATGGTGAAGGCGCCCTGGCCGGGCGGCACCACCTTGAAGGTGAGCCGCTCGCGCGGGTCCTCCGTCGGCCAGACGGCCCGGGCGACCGCCAGCATCAGCTCGATGTTGAAGCCCTCGAACCGCTGGGTGCGGGCGTCCCAGTGGCTCATCGTGGCGTCGGACGGGTCGACGCCCACCACCAGCTCGCCCCGGTCGAGGATCCGGGACGGCGGGGTCGGGTTCGCGGGAAGGCTGCGGCGCACCGGGCAGATCGCGTCCGCCCCGTCGGTCGTCGGGACCGTCGCCACGCCCTGCGGCCGCGCCGGGGGCGCGGGGGGCGGCGCCGTCGGCGCGGTGCACCCGGCCAGGGCGGTCAGGAGCGCGGCGAGCATCGCCCCGCGGCCACCGCGTCGCGTCGTCGTCGGAGCCCTCCGGGGCGCGTTCACTGGTACTCCAGGTAGCGCTGGCGCAGCCCGGCGACCACCCCGGCGGCGGCGAGCAGCGTGACCCAGGCGGCCGTGCCGCCGAGATGGCGTGGCGCCTCGG
Source organism: Micromonospora sp. NPDC047730 (assembly GCF_043204765.1). Classification (NCBI taxonomy): domain Bacteria; kingdom Bacillati; phylum Actinomycetota; class Actinomycetes; order Micromonosporales; family Micromonosporaceae; genus Micromonospora; species Micromonospora sp. NPDC047730. The sequence goes on from NZ_JBIDCU010000015.1 coordinate 54,869, forward strand.
GCAGGTCGGCCACCATCCGGGAGACCTCCTCGTTGCGGGCGGTCAGGTCGGCGAGGAGATGGCCCTCCGCGGTGACGAACGCCCGGCCCGCCGAACCCTCGCTGAGCACGGTGTCGACAGCGTCGCGGAACGCGTTGGGCGTCCGGCTCTGCCGGGCCGGCCAGACCGCCTCCGTCAGGGCGGTGCAGTCGATCCGGTCCCTCGGGGGCTCCTGCCCGGCGGGATCGGCGCAGAGGTCCCGCCGGTCGAAGTCGGCCTTGTGCCCCGCCGGGTCGACGCTCGCCCCGAGCCCGAGGTAGACGTCGGCGCGGCCGGCCAGCAGGGTGCCGAGTCGCTGCTGGGTGGCGCTCTGCGCGTCGATCGCCCGTTCCAGCTCGGGGAACCTCCGGTCGGCGTCCGGCCAGTGCCACCACGACGAGACCAGCATGGCCAGCACGGCCGCGGTGCCCAGCGAGGCCAGCAGCAGGCCGGCGTTCAGCCGGCGCCGGGTCCGCCGGCGCAGCCACACCTGCACCACCACCAGGGCGGCGAGGGTGCCCAGCGGCACCAGCACGGACGCGGCGAGCCACGGCCGCGCGTCGGCGCGGGCCTCGAGCAGCCGCCGGGTGTCGTAGTTCCACAGGCCCTGCGCCGCGGTGAGCAGCTCGGTGGACATGTAGTGCGACGCCTCGCGGGCGTAGGCCGAGGCGAGTACGGCGCGGGCCGCCGCGTCCTCCGCCCCGGTCTCCGCCGTCGTCTCCGCCATGCAGGGGCGGCGCTGCTCCGCGCCGGGAAGCGTGGGGAGGGGGCCGGCCACCCGCAGCGCGGCGCACACCACGTCCCGGTAGACCTTCAGCCGCGCGGCGATCGTCGCCAGCCTGGTCAGCCGGTCGGGGTCGTCGACGGCGTTGCCCATCGAGTCGGTCAGCGTGCGCTCCACCTCGTGCACCGCCGCGTCGTACGCGCCGACGAGCGAGACGCGCCGGTCCTCGGTGGGCGGGAGCAGGAAGACGGCGCTGGCGGCGACGTCGGCGTCGGCGAGGCCCTGGTAGATCTCCCGGGCGGTCGTGCTGGTGCGCACGGCGGTCTCGGCGGACCGCTCGCCGAGCGTGGTGGCGGACGCCCGGGACTGCACGGCGACGGCGGCGGTCGCGGCGAGCGCGGCGACCAGCACGGCGCCGCCGACCACGATCAGCGCCGGGGTCGTCCGCAGGGCGTCGCGGAGCCGGCCCGCGCGACGTCTCCGTCGGGTGGCCGGGGCCGACCGGTCGGCCCCGTGTCCGTCCCCCGTGTGCGGCGCCATGCACGTCCTCTCGCTCGCCGGCCCCGCCCGACGGCCCTCCTGGTGCGGGTGGCGCGGTGTCGGAAGCAGCCCCGTTCCGCCCCGCCGCGCGGCGACCACCGGCCTTGCCGGCGGCCGACGTGGTGATCGTGGGCGAGGAGGGACCAGGGTGCCAGACGAAGTCGGCCGGCGATACGGGTATGTCCGGTATCTGACCTGATCGTTCCCACGCGGCGCGCTCGGTGCGCGTCCCGTCGCCGATCACGGTGCGGGGGCGGGGCCGCGTCCACGAGGGCCGACGGTCCGATCAGGACGGTGGGTCGCCGGCCCCGTCGCGGGGTGGGAAGGCCAGGGCGAGGGTGAGGTCGAGGACGGTCCCCGGATCGGTCAGCCGGTCGCCGTACAGCTCGCGGAGCTTGCCCATCCGGTAGCGCACGGTCTGCGGGTGCACGAAGAGGTCGGCGGCGACGTCGTCGCGCCGGCCGTGGTGCAGCAGCCAGGAGCGCAGCGTCTCGACGAGGCGGTCGGCGGTGGCGGACGGCAGCGACGCCAGCGGCGCCAGGACCCGGGCGCGCAGGTCGGCGAGCCCCTCCGGGTCCGTGCTCAGCACCAGCTCGGCGAGGTGCTCCTCGGTGTCCAGCGCCGGACCGTCGTGGGGCGGGTGGAGGCCGAGCGACAGGGCCCGGATCGCGCGCTGGTAGGAGGCGGCGACCCGGGTCCACGGGCGGGCGGGGCCCAGCACCGCGCGCCGCCCGCGCAGCACCCGGGCGAGCTGCCGTCGCCGGTCGCCGTGCGTGTCGGGCACCAGCAGCACCGCCAGGTCCTCGCCCGCCCCGGCCGCCGGCAGGTCGTCGCCGCTCTCGAGGGTGTGCGAGGGCAGCAGCGCGAGCGCCGCCCGGAGGTTGGCCCGCGGCAGCAGCACGACGGTGAGGGTCTGCGGCGGCGGCCAGTCGGCTCGGTCGGCGCTGCGCAGCAGCACCTCCTCGGGCTCGCCGGCGAGCAGCCGCTGGGTGAGCCGTTCCAGGTTGCGGCGCCGGGCCCGGCCCACGCTGGCCAGCTCGTCGGCGTGCCCGGCCACGCTGGCGGCGGAGAGCTCGTCGATGTACGCGAACATCAGCTCGGCGAACTCCGCGACGGTGGCCGCCGACAGCCCGCCCTGCACGGTGGTGGCCGACATCTCCCGCCACGAGACGCGGGCACCCACCCGGTACGCGGCCAGCAGGGCGTCCGCGCTCCGGCCGGAGCGCGCCTCGCCGCTGCCCAGGGCGTACGCGGCCTCCAGGGCGCCGACCAGCGGCGTGCTCGGGTCGGCGGACTGGGACTGCTCGACGAGTTGGAGGAACGTGCCGAGCGCGATCTGCACCGCGTTCTCGATCTTCTCGCGCATCTGGCCGGTGAGGGCGCCGGAGTAGCTCGGCACCTCGGCGGTGATCGCGGTCACCGTCCGCTCGGCGAGCAGCGGCAACTGGTCGCGCAGCGCGCCGGCGACCCGCGCGTCCAGTTCGAGGCGGGCCACGCGCCGGGCGGCCTCGGAGCGTTCCGCCACGTTGTTCCCTCCGCACAAGAAGGTGGGATCGGTTCACCTTCGCAGGCCAAGATTTTATGCCAGTCTGCCGCGACCATCGAATCATGACCACCACCGCTCCGCGCCCACCCGCGACGGCGTCCCTCCGTGGCCGGATCCTGCGGCTGGCCGCGTCGGTCACCACCCCGCTGCTGCCCGACGACTACCTCGACCTGGTGGCCCCGCTGCGCTCGGGGGCGGACCTGCGCGGCCGGATCGTCGCCGTCCGCCCCGAGACCGCCGACGCGGCGACACTGGTGATCCGGCCGGGCCGCGACTGGCGGGGGCACACCCCCGGCCAGTACGTCCGCCTCGGCGTCGACGTCGACGGCGTGCGCCTGTGGCGGGCGTACTCGGTCACCTCGGCCCCGACCGCCCGCGGGCCCATCTCGATCACCGTCAAGGCGATCCCGGACGGCGTGGTCAGCAACCACCTCGTCCGCCGGGCGCAGCCCGGGACGCTGGTCCAGCTCGACCAGGCCCAGGGCGACTTCGTGCTGCCGGGCCGGCCGCCCGCCCGGGTGCTCTTCGTGACCGCCGGCAGCGGGGTCACCCCGGTGATGGGGATGCTGCGCTCGGGCGTGCTGGCCGGTGCCGACGTCGTGGTGGTGCACTCCGCGCCGACCCCCGCCGACACGATCTTCGGCGCCGACCTGCGGGACCTCGCCGCGCGGGGCGCGATCCGGCTGGTGGAGCGGCACACCGACGCCGACGGGCTGCTCACCGTGGCCGACCTCGCCGGTCTCGTACCCGACCACCTCGACCGGGAGACCTGGGCCTGCGGCCCGGTCGGCCTGCTCGACGCGCTGGCGGAGCACTGGACGGCCCGGGGTCGCGGCGGCCGGCTGCACACCGAGCGGTTCCGGCCCACCGTCATCTCGCCCGGGGAGGGCGGCACCGTCACCTTCACCCGCTCGGGGGCGACCGTGGCGGCCGACGGCGCCACCCCGCTGCTCGACGCCGGTGAGAACGCCGGGGTGCTGATGCCGTCGGGCTGCCGGATGGGCATCTGCTTCGGCTGCGTCCTGCCGCTGCGCCAGGGCGCGGTCCGCGACCTGCGCAACGGGGACCTGACCACGGCGGTGCCCGGCGACGGCGTCCTCATCCAGACCTGCGTGTCGGCCGCGGCCGGCCCCTGCGACATCGACCACTGACCGGAGTACCCGACGTGACCGTGATCCAGAACAAGCCCGTCAACCCGATCGCCCACCTGAGCGCCGAGGACATCGAGACCATCGGCAAGGAACTCGACGCGATCCGCGACCGGGTGATCGCCGACCGGGGCGAGCGGGACGCCGCGTACATCCGCCGGGTCATCTCGACGCAGCGCAGGCTGGAGCTGGGCAGCCGGGTGGTGCTGCTGTTCTCGCTCTTCCCGCCGGCCTGGATCGTGGGCACCGCCGGCCTGACCATGGCCAAGATCCTGGAGAACATGGAGATCGGCCACAACGTCCTGCACGGCCAGTGGGACTGGATGCGGGACCCGAAGATCCACTCCACCACCTGGGAGTGGGACCACGTCTCGCCGGCCGACCAGTGGAAGCACTCGCACAACGAGCTGCACCACCGGTACACGAACGTGATTGGCAAGGACAACGACCTCGGCTACGGCATCATGCGCGTCGACGAGGACCAGCGGTGGCACCCGTTCCACCTGGGCCAGCCGCTGTGGAACTTCATCAACGCCTGCTTCTTCGAGTACGGCATCGCCGCGTACGACCTGGAGCTGGGGCGCAACCTGCGCAAGGGCCGGCACAAGAAGCCGGAGTTCCGGGCCCGGGCCCGCGCGGTGGGGCGGAAGATCCGCCGCCAGGTGCTCAAGGACTACGTCCTGCACCCGCTGCTGTCCGGGCCGTCGTTCCTGCACACGCTGGCCGCGACGTTCACCGCCAACCTCCTGCGCAACCTGTGGAGCCACTCGGTGATCATGTGCGGGCACTTCCCGGAGGGCGTGGAGACCTTCTCCCGGCGCTCGATCGAGGGCGAGACGCGCGGCGAGTGGTACCTGCGGCAGATGCTCGGCTCGGCCAACATCAGCGGCAGCCGGCTGCTGCACATCATGACCGGCAATCTGTCGTACCAGATCGAGCATCACCTCTTCCCCGACCTGCCCAGCAACCGCTACCAGGAGATCGCCCCCGAGGTGCGGGCCCTGTTCGACCGGTACGGGCTGAAGTACACCACCGGCTCGCTGCCCCGGCAGGTCTTCTCCGCGTGGAAGAAGGTCTTCCGGCTGTCCCTGCCCAACCGGAAGACTCCCCGCCCGGTCGACGACCGTCCCGCCCCGGCTCTCGTCTCCGTGGGTTCCTGACCCTCCCCGACGCCGCCGCCCCCGCGCGAAACGCGCTGGGCGGCGGCGTCGGCGTGCGCGTACAGTCGGGGGCATGGAGATCAGGTGTTCCTTCGCCGCCGCGGCCGCGCGAGCTTCGCGCTCGTCGGTCGCCGCCGCCTGACCTCACCACCTCCCGCCGGCGACCGGAAACGGTCCGCCGGCGTTCTTCTCCGTCGTCCCGGCCCGCCGGTTCCCGGCGGTGGACCCTTTCCGGCCGCCCCACCCGGAAAGGCCGTCCGCCATGACGTACGACCCGATCAGCCGCACCTTCGTCGACTTCTTCCGCGAGCACGGCCACGAACTCGTGCCCGACGGCTCGCTGATCCCGCCGCCGGGCGACCCGGTGCTGTTCACCACCTCCGGCATGCACCCGTTGACCCCCTACCTGGAGGGCCGACCCCACCCGCTGGGCCGGCGCCTGGTCAACGTGCAGCGCTGCCTGCGCACCACCGACCTGGACGAGGTCGGCGACACCACCCACCTGACCGTGTTCCGGATGCTGGGTTCCTGGTCGCTCGGCGACTACGGCCTCCCGCAGAGCCTGCGCTGGGGCTACGAGCTGCTGCGCGACGGCTTCGGCGTCGACCACGACCGGCTGCACGTGACGGTCTTCGGCGGCGACGACCAGGTCGGCCCGGACGAGTCCTCGTTGCGCACCTGGGGTGAGCTGGGCCTGCCCGTGGAGCTGACCGGGCAGGAGAACTGGTGGTCCAACGGCCCCACCGGGCCGTGCGGACCCGACACGGAGATCTTCGTCTGGACGGGGGACGGGCCGCCCCGGGGCACCCCCGGCACCGACGGCCGGTGGATGGAGGTCTGGAACCACGTGCGGATGCGCTACCGCCGGCACCCGGACGGGAGCCTGACGCCGCTGCGGCAGCCCAACGTGGACACCGGGATGGGCCTCGAACGGCTGGAGATGGTGCTGCGGGGCCACCGCTCCGTCTTCGAGACCGAGGGGCTCGTGCCGTGGGTCCGCGGCGTCCGCGACGTGTGGGACCTGCGGGACGAGCCGCTGCGCCTGGTCGGCGACCACCTGCGGTCGAGCGTGGTGGTGGTCGGCGACGGCGTCCGGCCGTCGAACACGGGTCGCGGCTACGTGCTGCGCCGGCTGCTGCGCCGCGTACTCACCACCCTGTGGCGCGACGAGCCGTCCCGCAGCCTGTCCGACCTGTCCACCGGGCCGGTGCGGCACACCCTCGACGGGTTCCGGCAGGGCGTCACCGTCGAGGAGGTGCGCGAGGTGCTCTCCGGCGAGGAGCGGCGGTTCCGGGAGCTGCTGCGGCGCGGACGCCCGGTGGTCCGGCGCCGCCGGTCCCGGGGGCCGCTGACCGACGAGGACTACCGCGACCTGCACGACACCCACGGGCTGCCGCGCGACCTCGTCGACGGGCTGCTGAGCGAGGTGGGGTGAGCCGGCCCGCCCCGGTCCCGCGTCGGGTGCGGCCGCCGGGTCACCGTGGGTTTCCCGACTGCTCCGTTTAGCGAAGTCGACATCCGCGCGTCAATAGACCTACGTGCATGAAAATGGAGGCGAACGCCGTTTCGGCCCGTCACCGTCGATGATGGTCGTGACACGTGCCGTGGTGCCAGGATGACTCGCGTAACAAGCGTTGACGTGCTGTTACGCACCCCTTCCGCCGCGCGACCTGGAGGCGCTGTCGTGACCCGACCCTGCGGGGAGCCGTGACCGCCACCGCACGTGCCGGTCAGCACCGCCCCACCACCGTCCCCGCCCAGGTGCTGCGCGCCGCCCGGACACATCCCGACCGGCCGGCGGTCGTCGACAGCCACCGCACGCTGCGCTACCGCGACCTCGTCACCGCCGCCACGAAGCTGGCCGGGGCGCTGGCCCCGACGTTGGCCGCGGGCGACACCGACGGGCGGGTCATCGCGGTGCTGCGGCCGCGCACCGCCGACGCCGTCGTCGGGCAGCTCGCCGCCTGGTTCTGCGGTGCCGCGTTCCTCCCGCTGGACCCGGCGCTGCCGGTGGCCCGGGTCGCCCGGATCCTCACCGACGCCGGCTGCCGCGTCGCCGTCACCGCCGAGGAGTACGCCGACCGGCTGCCCGCCGGGGTCATCCCGGTCCGCGCGGGCCGGGAGGAACACCTGCGGCTGCCCGACGCCGACGACCTGGCGTACCTCATCTCCACCTCCGGCTCCACCGGCCGGCCCAAGCAGGTCGAGGTCGCCCACCGCAGCCTGTGGACGGTCCTCGACTGGTACGCGACCGCCTTCCGCCTCGGCCCCGGCGTGCGGACCGCCGCCTTCGCCGGGCTGGCCTTCGACGCCGCCCTACTCGACCTCTGGGCGCCGCTGATGCGCGGCGCCACGGTGCTGCTCGCTGACGAGTCGGTGGCCCGCGACCCGGAGCGGGTGGCGGCGACGGTGCGCGAGGTCGACCACTGCTTCCTCACCACCCCGCTCGCCGAGCACCTGCTGCGCGCCGGCGCCGACACCGGCCGGCTGCGCAGCCTGGCCACGGGCGGCGACCGGCTGCGCACCTGGCCACCGGCCGACTTCGGCGCCGCCGTGCACAACCTCTACGGCCCCACCGAGGCGACCATCCTGGTCACCGCCACGTCGGACCTGCGCCGGCACACCGACCGGACCGGTCCGCCGCCGATCGGACGGCCGGTCGCCGGCGCCCGGCTGGCCCTGGTCCCGACCGGCCCCGAGGACGGTGCCGAGCAGGGTGAGCTGGTCGTCGCCGGGCCGGTGCTGGCCCGTGGCTACCGGTCCGCGCCCGCCGAGACCGCCGCCGCCTTCGGCGTCACCGACGGGGAGCGGCGCTACCGCACCGGGGACGTCTGCCGGCGCGACCGCGACGGCGAGCTGCACTTCGTCGGCCGCGGCGACGGCCAGGTCAAGGTCCGCGGCCACCGGATCGAGCTGCGGGAGGTGGAGTTCGCCCTGCTCGCCATGCCGGGGGTCGGCCAGGCCGCCGCCGGCACGCTGGACCGGGACGGGCAGACGCTGCTGGTGGCCTGGGTGGTCGGCGCGGTCGACGCCGACGGCGTGCGGGACTGGCTGCGTTCCCGGCTGCCCGCCGCGATGGTGCCGCACCTCGTGGAGCGGTGCGACGCCCTGCCGCTGACCACCAACGGCAAGCTCGACCGGGCCGCGCTGCGCGCCGGCACCGCCCGGCGGCTGGCCGGCGAGCGCGGGGACGGCCGGGACGCGCCGGGGGACCGGCCGACCGAGGCCGGGACGGCGGTCGCCGAGGCGTGGCGGGCCGTGCTGGGCGCCCCGCCCCGTCCCGACGACGACTTCTTCACCGTCGGCGGCGACTCGCTGCTCGCGGTGCGGCTGAGCGCCCTGGTCCGGCAGGGCCTGCGGGTCGACGTGCGCGCCACGCTGCTCTACGAGCACCGGCGCTTCGCCGACTACCTCGCCGCCGTCGAGGCGCTGCGCGCCGCCGGGCCGGTCGCGGCGGACGGGGTCGGGGCGGCCCGGTGACCGGCACCCTGCTCAGCCGCCTGCTCGCCGCCGCCGACCGGCGGCCGGACGCGGTCGCCGTGCACGCCGAGGACGCCGTCGTCACCTGGGCCGGCCTGCGCGACCTCGCCGGCCGCTACGCCGCCGGCTACGCCGCGCGCGGTGTCGGCCCCGGCGACCGGGTCGGGGTGCTGCTGGAGCCCGGCGCGCACGCCGTCGCCGCCGCCGTCGGCGCGTTCGCGGTGCGGGCGGCGTACGTGCCGCTGGACCCGCGCCAGCCGCCGGCCCGCGTCGCCGCGCTGCTCGACGCCGCCGAACCGGCGCTCGTGGTGGCCGGGTCCGCCCCGCCCGGGCGGCCCGTCCTCGCGCCGGCCGCCGTCGGGGCCGGGCCGGCCGCGCCCCTCACCGACACCGGCGAGCCGTCCGACGTGGCGTACGTGGTGCACACCTCCGGCTCGACGGGCGCGCCGAAGGCCGTGCAGGTGGAGCACGGCAACCTGCTCAACCTCCTCGCCGACCTCGACGACCGCGCGCCGGCGCCGGACGGGCACACCGGCACCTGGTGGACCCGCCCCTCCTTCGACGTCGCGGTCTGGGAGTGCTTCGCCCCGTTGGTGCGGGCCGGGACGGTGCGGGTCGTGCCGGACGGGGCGCGGCACGACGGCGCCGCGCTCGCCAGGTTCCTGGACGCGGCGGGGGCGGGCAGCGCGTACGTGCCGCCGGCGTTCCTGCCCGAGCTGCGGGCGCTGCTGCGCGCCGAGCCGGGGGCGCTGACCGGGCTGCGGCGGCTGCTGGTCGGCGTCGAGCCGATTCCGCGCCCGCTGTTGCAGGACATCGCCCGCAGCCGGCCGGCCCTGACCGTCGTCAACGGGTACGGCCCGGCCGAGGCGACCGTCTGCTGCGCCCTGTACGTGGTGCCCCGCGACGGCGCGGTGACCGGCGAACGGACCCCGATCGGCACCGCCGTGCGGGGCACCCGGCTGCTGCTGCGCCAACCCGACGGGTCGTGCCGCCCGACGGGGACCGGCGAGGTGGTCGTCGCCGGCGCGGCGGTGGCCCGCGGCTACCTGCGGGACCCGGGCGGGGAACGGGCGTTCGGCACGGCGGCCGACGGCACGCGCAGCTACCGGACCGGCGACCTGGCGCGCACCCTGCCCGACGGCAACCTGCTCTTCCTCGGCCGCGTCGACCGGCAGGTCAAGCTCCGCGGTTTCCGGATCGAGCCGGCCGAGGTGGAGGCGGTGCTGCGCCGGCTGTCCGGCGTCCGCGACGTGGTGGTGGCGGCCCGGCGGTGGGACGGGCTCGGGGACGTGCTGGTGGCGTACGTGGCGGCGGAGCCGGGGGCCGGGCTGACCGAGCGGGCGGTCCGGGACCACGCCCGTGACCGGCTCCCCGGGTACGCCGTGCCGGCGGTGGTGGCCCTGCTGCCCCGGCTGCCGCTCACCCCGCACGGCAAGTACGACCACGACCGGCTCGCCGCGCTGCCCCTGCCCGCCGCAGCGTCCCCGACCGGCCCCGGGGATCCGGTCGACGTGGTCGCCGCAGCGTCCCCGACCGACCCCGGGGATCCGGTCGACCTGGTCGCCGCACCGTCCCCGACCGACCCTGGGGAATCTGCCGACGTGCCCGACCCGGCCGACCCGGTCGGCGTGGTGCTCGACGCCTGGCGGCGGGTGCTGCCGGCCGGGGAGATCCGCGCCGGCGACGCCTTCCTGCCGCTCGGCGGCACCTCGCTCGCCGCGGCCCGGGTGGCCGCCCGGCTGACCGAGCGTACCGGCGTGCGGGTGACCCCCGCCGACGTCCTGCGCGCCCCCGACGCGGCGGCCCTCGCCGCCCGGCTCCGGGAGGCGTCGACCGGTCGGCCGCCCGGCCCCGCGCCGAGGGCCGCGACCCCGCCCGAGGTGGGGGCGCGGCGCGCGCCGCTCACCCCCGAGCAACTCGGGCTGTGGCTGCACGACGAGCTGGACCCGGGCACCGACCTCTACGTGGAGCCGGTCTGGTTCAGCACCACGGCCCGCGTGGACCGGGGCCGGCTGGCCGCCGCGCTGCGCCGGGCGGTCGCCGCCTACCCCGCGTTCGGCGCCGGGCTGCGGCTCGTCGACGGCCTGCCCGAGCTGGTGCTCGACCGGCACCCACCGACCGTGGAACTGGTCGACGTCACCGACGGCCCGGCGCTCGACGCGGCCGTGCGGGCCCGGGCCCGCCGCCCGTTCGACACGACGGCCGAGCCGCTGCTGCGCTGCGCCGTGCTCGGTTCCGGCGACCGCACCGACCTGCTGCTGGTCTGGCACCACCTGGCGGTCGACGCGTGGTCCCTGCGGCTGTTCCTGGCCGACCTGGCCCGCTGCCACGACGACCCGGCCTGGTCGCCCCCGTCGCCCGCCACCACGCTGTGCGACCTGAACCTGCGCCGGTCGGCCCGGGTCGCCGACGCCGCCGCCCGGGAGGCCGTCCGCGCCACCGCCGCCCGGGTGCGCGGGATCGCCGAGCCGGCCCCGGTACCCGGCGGCACCGGCCGGACCGTGGTGACCCGTCCGGTGCGCGCCACGGCCCGGGCGCTGACCCGGGCGGGCGACGGCACCGCGACCGAACTGGCCGCCGCCGCGTACGCGCGGGCGCTCGGCGCGCTGCTCGACCGGGACGCGGTGGTCGTCGGCTGCGCCACCACCACCCGCCGCGCCGCCGACGAGTTCGACGTCGCCGGGTACGCGGTCAACACCGTGCTGCTGCCCTGCACGGACCTGCGGAAGCCCTGGCCCGACACCCTCGGCCGGGTCCGGACGGAGCTGCGTCGGGCGGTGGCCGAGCAGGCCCCGTTCCGGGAGGTGGCGGCCGAGGTGCTGCGGGGCACCGGCGCCCCGCCCGGCGCCTACCCGACCTGCTACCTCGACTCGGTGGAGGAGCCCGAGCTGGTCACCGGCCGGGTCACCTGGCGGCGGCGGGAGCTACGCCGCTCCGCTAACCGCTTCCCGGTCTGCCTGACCCTGCGTCAGCACCCGGGTGGGGCGTTGTCCGTCCTCGTCGAGGCCGACGGGCGGGCGCTCACCCCGGACGCCGCGGCGGCGCTCGCCGCCGCCGTCACCGACCAGCTCGACGCGTACGCACAAGGAGACCCCGATGGCACGGACGATCGCGTTGCGCCAGGTCAGCGAGGGACGGTCCGGGTGCCTGCTGACGGTTGAGTTCGCCGGCGACTCCGCCGGCCCCGGCCTCGCCGCCACCCTCGCCGAAGCCGAAGCCGAAGCCGAAGCCGAAGCCGAAGCCGAGGCCGGAGCCGGAGTCGAGGCCGGAGCCGGAGTCGAGGCCGGTGTCGAGGCCGGAGCCGGAGTCGAGGCCGGTGCCGAGGCCGAGGCCGGTGTCGACGGGGCGACGGGAGCCGGGGCGGGGTGCCGGCCGGGCGGGCCCCGGCGGGGCGGCCGGCACGAGATCTGGCGGCTGGACCCGGTGACCAGCCTGGAGCTGCACCCGGGGCTGCCCGGCCACCGCGACCTGGCGGACGCCTGCGCGGCGGAGTTCCTCCGGCTGCGGCCCGCCGACGCCGGCCCGGTGACGGTCGTCGGCTACTGCAGCGCGGCGGTCTTCGCCCACCACCTGGCCCGCGCCCTCGCCGCCGCCGGCGGACCACCGGTCCACCTGGTCCTGGTCGCGGCGACGGTGCCCGACGAGGAGACGGTCCGCCGCGAGTACGCGGTGCTGCACCGCAAGCTCACCGGCGATCCCGCGCCGGCCGACCCGACGCCGCTGCTCGCCGACCCGGTGACCACCGTGGACCGGTTGCGCGACGAGCTGACCCGGCTCGCCAGCGCCTTCGCCACCGCCAACGGGTTCGACCCGGCCGAGGCGGAGACCGCGGCCGACGAGATCGCCGGCCGGTACCTCGCCTGGCTCTGGTTCCTGCTGGATGCCGCCGGCACCGGCCCGGCCCCGGTGCCGTGCCCGGTGGTCGAGGCGCGCGACGACGCGGAGGCGCTCGGCCTGCTGCGGGTGTGGGCCGTTGACGGGCAGACCGTCGGCACCGGCGGAGACACCCGGGACGAGCTGACGGGAACGGAACACGCGACCGGGGGGCCGCGATGACGGGACGACGGGGGCCGCGATGACGGGACGACGGGGGACGCGATGACGACGGACGGACGACGTGACCGGGGGACGCGATGACGACGGACGGGACGCGTGACGGGGGCAGCCCGGTCGCGGAGGTCGTGGCGGACGCCTGGCGCGCGGCGCTGCGGGCCGACCACGTGACGGCGGAGGACAACTTCTTCGTGCTCGGTGGCGACTCCCTGGTGGCCGCCCGGATGGCAGCCCGGCTGCGCGCCGCCCTCGACGTGCGGGTGCCGCTGGCCGCCGTCTTCGAGCATCCCACGCTGGGCGAGTTCACCGCCGCGCTGCGCGCCGAGCACGGTCCCGCCGTGGACGAGGCCGCCGCGCTCTACCTCAGCGTGCTGGCCTGCTCGGACGCCGAGGCCGAGACGATGCTCGGGCGTCTCGATGACTGATGTGCTCTCGCCGCGCCAGGCCGCGCTGCTCGCCGCCCTGCGCGCCCGGCGCGCCGCTACCGCCGACGGGGACGCGGCCGTCCCCGGCGCGGACGCGATCATCCCCGGCGGCGGGGCCGCCGGCCGCGTCGCCTCCGCCGGGCAGCGGCAGATGTGGTACCTGGCGCAGGCCGACCCGGGCGACCCGGCGTACCTGGCGCCGGTGGCGTGGCGGCTGCGCGGCCCGCTGGACCTGCCCGCCCTGAGCGCGGCGCTGGACGCGGTGGTCGCCCGGCACGAGCCGCTGCGCACCACGCTGACCGCCGAGGGCGACCAGGTGGTGCCGGTGGTCGCCGAGCCGCCGACCGGACTGCTGGCCGTGCTGGACCTGACCGGGCTGGCCGCGTCCGCGCGGGAGGACGAGCTGGCCGCCCGCCTCGCCGCCGAGGCGGCCACCCCGATCGACCTGGGCGGCGGCCCGGTGCTGCGGGCCCGCCTGCTGCGCCTCGCCGACACCGACCACGTGCTGGTGCTGACCGCGCACCACGCGGCGGTGGACGAGTGGTCGCTGCGGATCGTCGCCGACGAACTCTCCGAGGCGTACGCCGCCCGGCTCGCCGGCCGGTCCGCCGAGCTGCCGGCGCTGCCCGTCACGTACGGCGACTACGCGCGGTGGCAGCGGCGGTGGCTGGCCGGGCCGGAGGCGGAGGCGCAGCGGCGCTGGTGGCGGGAGCGGCTCGCGGGCGCGCCGCCGGTGCTGGAGCTGCCCACCACCGGCCCCCGGCCCGCCGCGCCGTCGCAGGCCGGCGCCACCGCCGCGTTCCCGCTGGGCGTCCCGCCCGAGGCGCTGCGGGCGCTGTGCCTGCGGCTCAACGTCACGCCGTACCTGCTGCTGCTCGCCGCGTTCCAGGTGCTGCTGGCCCGGTGGACCGGCCGGTACGACGTGCCTGTCGGCACCCCGGTGGCCAACCGCGGCCGCCCGGAGACGGAGCCGCTGGTTGGCCTGTTCGTCAACACCGTGGTGATCCGGACCGACCTGGCCGACGACCCGACCTTCGCCACCTGCGTCGCCCGGGTCCGGGCCGAGGTGCTGGCCGCCCGGGAGCGGCAGGAGCTGCCCTTCGGAAGCGTGGTCGAGGCGGTGTGCCCGGCCCGGCACGCCGGGCGCAGCCCGCTGTTCCAGGTGATGTTCGTGCACGCTGACGCGCCCGCGCCGCTGCGGCTGCCCGGGATCGACGCGACCTGCGTCGAGGTGCCGACCCACACCGCGAAGTTCGACCTGACCGTGGCCGTACGCCCCGGCGCGGACGGGCTCGACGCCGTGGTCGAGTACCGCACCGACCTGTTCGACGCGGCGACCGTGGCGCGGCTCGCCGGACACTTCCGGACCCTGCTGGCCGACCTGCTCGCTGATCCCGACGTCCGGATCCGCGACGCCCGGCTGCTCGCCGCCGAGGAACGCCGACGGATGCTGGTGGACTGGAACGACACCGCCACCGCCGCGCCGCCGGACGACCGCGTCCACGCGCTGGTCGGCCGGTGGGCCCGGGAACTGCCCGACGCCCCGGCAGTCGCCGACGACGCGCGCACCCTGAGCTACGGGGAACTCGACGCCCGCGCCGACGCGCTGGCCGCGACGCTGCGCGCCGAGGGGATCGGCGTGGGCGACCTCGTCGGCGTCCTGCTGGAGCGGTCCGCCGCGCTGCCGGTGGCGCTCCTCGCGGTGCTCAAGGCCGGGGCCGCGTACGTGCCGCTGGACCCGACCCACCCGCCGGCCCGGCTCGGGCACCTCCTGGCCGACAGCGGCGCGCCGGTGGTGCTGACCTCCGCGCCGCTGCGGCACCGGCTCCCCGCGGGGCAGGCCCGGCCGGTCGAGGTCGGCCTCGACGCGGCGCCGCCGACCGGGACGGCCCCGGTGTCCGCGCGGACCGGCTCGGACGACCTCGCCTACGTCATGCACACCTCCGGCTCGACGGGCCGCCCGAAGGGCGTGATGGTGACCCACCGGGGCGTGGTGAACTACCTGCGCTGGGCGGGCGCCGCGTACCGGCTGGGGCCGGGCGACGAGGTGCCGGTGCACTCGTCGATCGGCTTCGACCTGACGGTGACCAGCCTGCTGGTGCCGCTGGCCGCCGGCGCGACCGTCCGGCTGCTCCCCGACGACCTCGGGCCGGCGGGGCTCGGCGAGGCGCTGCGCGCACGGCGCACGCCGTACGGGCTGGTCAAGATCACCCCCGCCCAGTTGGAGATCGTCAACCGGCAGGTCGGGGCGACCGGGGCGGCGGGCCGGACCCGGGCGTTCGTCATCGGCGGGGAGAACCTGCGCGCCGACCAGGTGGCGCTGTGGCGGGACCACGCCGCCGGCACCCGGCTCGTCAACGAGTACGGCCCGACCGAGACCGTCGTCGGCTGCGCGGTGCACGAGGTCGGCCCCGACACCGCGCGGGCCGGCTCCGTGCCGATCGGCCGGCCGATCGCCAACACCACCCTGTACGTGCTGGACGACCGGCTCGACCCGGTCCCCGTCGGCGTCACCGGCGAGTTGTACGTCGGCGGCGTGGGCGTGGCCCGCGGCTACCTGAACCGGCCCGGGCTGACCGCCGACCGGTTCCTGCCCGACCCGTTCGCCGCCGAGGGCGGGCGGCGGCTCTACCGCACCGGCGACCTGGCCCGGTGGCGCGCCGACGGCGTCCTGGAGTTCCTGGGCCGCGCCGACGGGCAGGTCAAGCTGCGCGGCCACCGCATCGAGCCCGGCGAGGTGGAGGCGGCGCTGCGCCGGCTCCGGCCGGACAGCGACGTCGCCGTCGTGCTGCGCCGCGACGACCCCGACGACCCCCGGCTGGTCGCCTACCTCACTGGCGACCCGGACCCGGCCGCGCTGCGCGCCGGGCTGCGGGCGGAGCTGCCCGGACACCTGGTGCCGGCCGCGTTCGTGGGCGTCGACGCGCTGCCGCTGACCGGCAACGGCAAGCTCGACCCGGCCGCCCTCCCGCCGCCCCCGGGCGGCAGGCCGGAGCCGGCCGGGCCGGGGGCCGCGCCGGTGGCGCCGCCGGTCGGCGACGTCGCCGCGGCCGAGCGGCTCGTCGCCGAGGTGTGGCGGGAGGTGCTCGGCGTCGACCGGGTCGGCGTCCGGGACAACTTCTTCGACCTGGGCGGGCACTCGCTGCGGCTGCTGGCCGTGCACCGGCTGCTGGTCGAGCAGCTCGGTCCGGTGCTCACCGTGACCGACCTGTTCCGCCACACCACCGTCGCCGCGCTGGCCGGGTTCCTTGCCGGCGTCGCCGCGCCGCCGGCGGTCCCGGCGCCGCGTGCGGCCCCGGCCGCCACGCGTACGGGGGTACCCGGGGACGCGATCGCGGTGGTCGGGATGGCTCTCCGGTTCCCCGGCGCCCGCACCCCCGAGGAGTTCTGGCGGCTGGTCCGCGACGGCGTGGAGGCCGTCCGGGAGTTCCGCACCGAGGAACTGCTCGCCGACGGGGCCGACCCGACGCTGATCGGCGACCCGGCGTACGTGCGGCGGGGCACCGAGCTGCCCGACGTGGACCGCTTCGACGCCGAGTTCTTCGGCTTCACGCCGCGCGAGGCACAGGTGCTCGACCCGCAGCACCGGCTGCTGCTGGAGTGCGCCTGGGAGGCCCTCGAACGCGCCGGCCACGACCCGGAGGCGTACGCGGGGCAGATCGGGCTCTTCGCCGGCTCCGGCCGGGCCGACTACCTGTCGGAGCACCTGCGCGACGCGCCGGAGGAGATCCGGGCGCTCGGGGAGTACCAGCTCGCGCTGAGCAACGACAAGGACTTCCTGGCGACCCGGGCGTCGTACAAGCTGAACCTGACCGGGCCGAGCGTCAGCGTCGGCACCGCCTGCTCCACCTCCCTGGTCGCGGTGCACCTGGCCCGGCAGAGCCTGCTCGCCGGCGAGTGCGACCTGGCGCTGGCCGGCGGGGTGAGCGTCTTCCCCGCCCAGCGGCAGGGATACCTGCACCACGACGGCGGGATCTTCTCCCCGGACGGGCACTGCCGCCCGTTCGACGCCGACGCCCGCGGCACCATCGCCTCCAGCGGGGTCGGCATCGTGGTGCTGCGCCGGCTCGCCGACGCCCTCGCCGACGGCGACCTGGTGCACGCGGTGATCCGCGGCTCGGCGGTGAACAACGACGGCGCCCGCCGGGCCGGCTACTCGGCCCCCGGCGTCGCCGGCCAGGCCGAGGTGGTCAGCCGGGCCCTCACCGTGGCCGGGGTGGACCCCCGCACGGTCGGCTACGTCGAGGCGCACGGCACCGGCACCAGCCTCGGCGACCCGATCGAGGTCGCCGCACTCACCGAGGCGTTCCGCCGCGGCACCGCCGACACCGGGTTCTGCGCGCTCGGCTCGGTCAAGGCCGCCATCGGGCACACCGACGCCGCGGCCGGGGTGGCCGGCCTTATCAAGACTGTGCTGGCGCTGCGGCACCGCACCCTGCCGCCGGTGGTCAACCTGCGCCGGCCCAACCCCGCCATCGACTTCGCCGCCAGCCCGTTCCACCTGCCGACCCGGGCCCGGCCGTGGCCGGGCGACTCCGGGCCGCGCCGGGCCGGGGTGAGTTCCTTCGGGATGGGCGGCACGAACGCCCACGTCGTGCTGGAGGAAGCCCCGCCGGCCGCCGCCGCGCCGCCGGTCGTCGCGCCGCCCGCCGGCCCGCACCTGCTGGTGCTCTCCGCGCGTACGCCCGCCGCGCTGGACCAGGCCACCGACGCGCTGCGCGCGCACCTCGACGCGTACCCCGCGCTGCCGCTGGCGGACGTGGCCGCGGGCCTGGGCCGGCGGCGGCAGATGGCGCACCGGCGGGCCGTCGTCTGCGCCGACCGGGCCGACGCCCTCGACGCGCTTGGCGACCCGGCGCGGCTGCTCACCGCCGCGACCGACGGCGACGCCGGCCTGGCCTTCGTCTTCCCGGGCCACGGCGCGCAGCACGTCGGCATGGGCGCCGGCCTGTACCGGGCCGAGCCCGCCTACCGGGCGGTCGTGGACCACTGCGCGGAACTGCTGCGTGAGCCGCTCGGGGTGGACCTGCGGACGGTGCTCGACCCCGCGCCCGCCGACCGGGCCGAGGCGGAGCGCCTGCTCGCCGAGCCCCGGATCAACCAGCCGGCGCTCTTCGTCACCGAGTACGCGCTGGCCCGGCTGCTGGTCGAGCGGGGCCTGCGCCCCGAGGCGGTGGCCGGGCACAGCCTCGGCGAGTACGTCGCCGCGTGCCTGGCCGGCGTGTTCTCCCTCGCGGACGCGCTGCGGCTGGTGTGCGCCCGCAGCCGCCTCGCCCAGGGCACCGAGCCGGGCGCGATGCTCGCCGTCGCCCTGCCGGAGTCCGAGGTCGGCGCGCTGCTCGGCGACGACCTGGCGCTCGCCGCGGTCAACGCGCCCGGCCTGTGCGTGGTGTCCGGCCGGCCCGACACCGTCGCCGCCCTGCGCCGGCGGCTCGACCGCGACGGGGTCGAGACCCGCCCGCTGCACGCCGACCGGGCCTTCCACTCCGCGCTGCTCGACCCGGTGCTCGACGACTTCCGCACCGAGGCGCGGCAGGTCGGTTACGCCGAGCCGACGACGACGTTCCTGTCGAACGTCACCGGCGCCGCCGTGGGGCCCGGGGAGGTCACCGACCCGGAGTACTGGGTGCGGCACCTGCGCGGCACGGTCCGCTTCGCCGACTGCGCCGCGCTGCTGGCCGGGCGGGGCCTGGTCGTCGCCGAGGTCGGCCCCGGGCACACCCTCGGCGGGCTGCTGCGCCAGGGCGGCGCGCGGCCCGAGCGCGTGGTGCAGGTCATGCGCCACGTCCGCGCCGACGCCGACGACCACCGCGTGGCGCTCGACGCCGTGGGCCGGCTCTGGCTCGCCGGCGTACGCGTCGACTGGTCCGCCTTCCACCCCGGGCCGCACCGCCGGGTGGAACTGCCCACCTACCCGTTCGAGCGGCAGCGGCACTGGGTCGACCGCGGCGTCCCCGCCCCGCGCCCTGCCCCGCCGCCCGGCGCGGAACCCGCCGTGCCGCCGTCCGGGGCGGATTCCGTCGTGCGACCCGGGGTGGAGCCCGCGTCGTCGTCCGGCTCGGCGGCTGCGTCCCCTGGGGACGGCGGCGGCGTCCCGTCCGGCGTGGACTCGCCGGAGCGGGGCAACCGGCCGGCACTGACCACCGCCTACCTCGCCCCCCGCACCGGGGCGGAGCGGGCGGTGGCGGAGATCTGGTCCGAGCTGCTCGGCGTCGCGCCGGTCGGCGCGCACGACGACTTCTTCGCCCTCGGCGGCCACTCGCTGCTCGCCACCCAGGTCGTCGCCCGGGTGCGCGCCCGGCTCGGGGTGGCGCTGCCGATCGAGGCGGTGTTCGCCCGGCCCACCGTCGCCGGGGTCGCCGCCGCCCTGCCGGCCGCGCCGGAGCCGGCGGTGCCGCCGATCCCGCGCGCCATCGACCCCGGGCCCGCCCCGGTCTCCTCCGGGCAGCGCCGGCTGTGGTTCCTGGAGCAGGTGCACGACCAGGTCGCGTACGCGGTGCTCACCGCCCTGCGGCTGCACGGCGACCTGCGGGTCGACGTGCTCGCCGCCGCGCTGACCGAGGTGGTGCGTCGGCACGAGGTGCTGCGCACCGTGGTCCGGCCGGGCCCCGACGGCGGGGACCCGGTGCAGGTGGTGCTGCCCGCCGCACCGGTCGACCTGCCGGTGGTCGACCTGGCCGCCGAGGGCGCCGACGACGCGGACCTCGCCGAGCGGGAGCGCGTGGCGCTGGTCGCCGAGGCCCGCCGGCCGTACGACCTGGAACGGGGGCCGCTGTTCCGGCCCGTCCTGTTCCGCTCCGGGCCGGGCCGGCACGTGCTCTGCCTCGCGATGCACCACATCGTCTCCGACGGCTGGTCGCTCGGGGTGATCCGGGCCGACCTGGGCGCCCTCTACGACGCCCTCGCCGCCGACCTGCCCTCACCCCTGCCCGACCTGCCGGTCCAGTACGCCGACTACGCCCGCTGGCAGCGGGAGCGGGCCGCCGCCGACTCCGCCGACCTGGCGTACTGGACCGAGCGGCTGGCCGGCGCGACGGGCGCCCTGGAACTGCCCACCGACCGGCCCCGGCCGCCGGTGCAGACCTTCGACGGGGCGGTGGCCCGACTGACCCTGCCGCCGGCGCTGACCGAGCGGGTCCGCGACCTTGGCCAGCGGCACGGCGCCACCCTCTACATGACGGTGCTCGCCGCCGTGCAGGCGCTGCTGTTCCGCTACACCGGGCAGCGCGACATCTGCGTCGGCTCCCCGGTCGCCGGCCGGGTCCGCGCCGAGTTGGAGCCGATGGTCGGCTTCTTCCTCAACAGCATCGTGCTGCGCACCACCCTGGACGGCGACTGGAGCGTCGCCCGGCTGCTCGACGAGACCCGCCGCACCGCCCTGGCCGCGTACGACCACCAGGAGACGCCCTTCGAGCGGGTCGTCAACGCCCTCGACGTGCCCCGGGACCTCAGCCGCAACGCCCTGTTCCAGGTGATGGTGAACCTGCTCAACCTGCCCGAGCAGGACCTGGCGATGACGGGCCTGCGGGTGGAGCAGCTCACCGTCGAACCCGGCACCGCCCAGGTCGACCTCGCCCTGTACGCGTACGACCGGCCGGACGGGCTGCTCTGCTGCCTGGAGTACAACACCGCGCTGTTCGACCCGGGCACCGCCGAGCGGATGCTGGCCCACCTGGAGACGCTGCTGACCGCGTTCGTGGCGGACCCGGACGGCCGGCTCGCCGACGTGGAGATCCTGACCCCCGCCGAGCGGCACCGGCAACTGGGCGAGTGGAACGCCACGGCCGCGCCGGTCCCGGCGGTCGGGCTGGCCCGGCTGGTCGAGGAGCAGGTGGCCCGCACCCCGGACCGCCCCGCGGTCACCTTCGCGGGCCGCACCCTCAGCTACGCCGAGCTGAACGTGCGCGCCAACCGGCTGGCCCGCCGGCTGCGCCGGGTCGGCGTCGGACCGGACGTGACGGTCGCCGTGTCGATGGAACGCTCCGCCGACCTGCTGGTGGCGCTGCTCGGCGTGCTCAAGTCCGGTGGCGCGTACGTCCCGCTGGACCCGTCGTACCCGCTGGACCGGCAGCGCTGGGTGCTGGACCACAGCCGCGCGGCGGTGCTGGTCACCGAGCCGGGGCTGGCCGACCGGTTCGCGGACTTCGCCGGCCCGGTGCTGCGCGTCGACGACCCGTCCCTGGCCGTCGAGTGCGCCGCCGACCCCGCTCCGGTCACCACGCCCGCGCACCTGGCGTACGTGCTCTACACCTCCGGCTCCACCGGCCGGCCCAAGGGCGTGCGGGTCAGCCACGCCTCGGTGGTCAACCTGCTCACCGCGATGCGGCACGCGCCGGGCCTGACCGCCGACGACACCCTGGTCGCGCTGACCACCTTCGCCTTCGACATCTCCGTGCTGGAGCTGTTCCTGCCGCTGGTGGTCGGCGCCCGGGTGGTGGTCGCCGGCCGGGACGTCGGCTACGACGCCGCCGGGCTGGCCGCGCTGCTGCGCGCCGAGGGGGCCACCGTCGTGCAGGCCACCCCGGCCACCTGGCGGCTGCTGATCGCCTCCGGCTGGACCGGGATGCCGGGGCTGAGGGCGCTCTGCGGCGGCGAGGCGCTGCCCCCGCCGCTGGCCCGCGACCTGGCCGCCCGGGTCGGCGAGCTGTGGAACATGTACGGGCCGACGGAGGCCACCATCTGGGCTACCACGGCCCGGATCGCGCCGGACGCGCCCGAGGTCACCATCGGCCGGCCGATCGCCAACCTGCGGGCGTACGTGCTCGACGAGGCGCTGCGGCCGGTGCCCGTCGGGGTGGTCGGGGAGCTCTGGCTCGGCGGCGCCGGGGTGGCCCGCGACTACCTCGACCAGCCGGGCCTGACCGCCGACCGGTTCCGCCCCGACCCGTACGCCGACCGGCCGGGCGCCCGGCTCTACCGCACCGGCGACCTCGCCCGGTGGCGTCCCGACGGCACGATCGAGTGCCTCGGCCGCAACGACTCCCAGGTGAAGGTGCGCGGCCACCGCATCGAGCTGGGCGAGATCGAGGCGGCGCTGCAACGGCACCCGGCGGTGCGGGAGTCGGCCGTCGTGGTGCGTGACATCGACGGCGAGCCGGCCCTGGTCGCGTACCTCGCGCCGCGCCCCGAGCCGCCGGACGAGGGGGCCGGCCGGTGGCGGGCGTTCCTGCGCGACTGGCTGCCCGACTACATGGTCCCGACGACGTACGTGCCGCTCGACGCCCTGCCGCTGACCGACAACGGCAAGGTCGACCGCCGGGCCCTGCCGGCGCCCGAGCGCGGCGGGCCGCGCGGTGACGTCGGCGCGGCGCCGGCCACCCCGCTGCAGGCCGCCCTCGCCGAGCGCTGGGCGCAGGTGCTCGGCTACGACCGGGTCGGCATCGACGACGACTTCTTCGACCTCGGCGGGGACTCGTTCACGGCGATCCGGGCGCTCAGCGGCATCGAGCCGCCGATCAGCGTGCTGGACCTGTTCCGCCACCCGACGATCCGCGGCCTGACCGGGCACGCCGATGCCGCGGCGGGCGAGCCCGGCCGGCTGCTGCACGAGCTGACCCCGCCCCGGACGGCCGCGCCGGCGGTGACGGTGCTCTGCGTACCGTTCGCCGGGGCCGGCGCGGTGACCTACCAGTCCCTGGCCGCCGCGATGCCCGCGCACGTCGCGCTCTACGCGCTGCAACGCCCCGGGCACGACCTCAACCGCCCCGACGAGCCGGCCCTGGGCATGGCCGAGCTGGTCGAGCGGTGCGTGGCCGAGGTGACCGCCGGCATCTCCGGTCCGGTGCTGGTATACGGCCACTGCATGGGCGGCGCCACCGCCGTCGAGCTGGGCCGGCGGCTGGAGGCGGCCGGAGTCGACGTGCGCCGGGTGGTCGTCGGCGGGCACTTCCCGGCACCCCGGCTGCCGGGCCGGTTCGCCCGCTGGTTCCGCCGCGCCTTCCCGATGGAGCGCTGGACCTCGAAGCGGCACGCGCTGGACTTCCTGCGGGCCATGGGCTTCTTCACCGACGTGCTCGACGAACGGGAGAAGGACTTCCTGATGGGGATCTTCCTGGCCGACACCCGGGTCGGCGAGGACTACTACACCGACGTCTACGCCCAGGGGCTGCCCCGGCGGCTGGCCGCCCCGATCGTCTGCGTGGTGGGCACCGGCGACCGCGCCACCGAGCTGTACGAGGAGCGCTACCTGGAGTGGGCGTACTTCTCCGACTCGGTCTGCCTGCGCACCATCGAGGGCGCGGGCCACTACTTCCAGAAGCACCAGGCCACGGAGCTGGCCGACATCATCCTGGCCGACCCGGCGGAGGCGGCAGTCGTCGCCGAGCCGGCCGACGCCGAGCCGGCCATTGTCGGGCCGGCCGTCGGGGAGGGGGTCTCCGGCGAGGTGGCGGCCCCGGCCGAGCCGTCCCGGGCGACGGGCGGTGCGCCGCCGCCCCGAACGGCCGGCCCGGTGGCCGGGACCGGGTCGTCCGCCGCGCCGCCCGGCCGGCGCGTGCCCCGGACGGGCGCCCCCGCGCCGGTTCCGCCGGCCCGCTCCGGGCTGACCACGTTCTTCCTGGTCGCGTTCGGGCAGCTCGTGTCGCTGGTCGGCACGGGGCTGACCGGGTTCGCCCTGTCGCTGTGGGTCTACCAGCGCACCGGCTCGATCTCCTGGTTCGCGCTGGCGTCGGTGCTGGCGCTGCTGCCGGCGGTGGTCCTCTCACCGATCGCCGGCGCGCTGGCCGACCGCTGGGACCGCCGGCTGATCATGGTCTGCGCCGACTCCTTCGCCGCCTGCGGCACGGTGGTCCTGGCGGTGCTGCTCTGGACCGGCCGGGCGCAGCTCTGGCACGTCTTCGCCGTGCTCACGGCCAGCGCGCTGGCCACCGCGTTCCAGCAACCGGCGTACCTCGCGGCGGTGACCCAGCTCGTGCCCAAGCGGTACTACGGCCGGGCCAACGGCCTCATCTCGCTGGGCACCGCGACCAGCACCGTGCTCGCCCCGCTGGTCGGCGGCGCGCTCGTGGTCGCGATCGGCCTTCGCGGCATCGTCCTGATCGACCTGGTCAGCTTCGCCGTCGCGGTCGGCATCACCCTCGCCGTACGCTTCCCCGACACCCTGTTCAAGAAGCGGGAGGAGTCGTTCGGACAGGAGGTCCTCGGGGGCTGGCGGTTCATCGCCCGCCGGCACGGCCTGCTCGCGATGATCGTGCTGACCGCGCTGCTCAACTACTTCTTCGCCGTCGTCGAGGTGCTGGCCACCCCGCTGACCCTCTCCTTCGGCGACCCCTCCGTGCTCGGCGTGGTGCTCGCCGCCAGCGGCGCCGGGCTGCTGCTGGGCAGCATCCTGATGGGCGTGTGGGGCGGCACGGCGCGGCGGACCACCGGCATCCTGACCGGCGTGGTGCTGCTCGGTGTCGCGATGCTGATGGTCGGGCTGCGTCCGGACCCGGTCTTCCCGGCGGTGGGCCTGTTCGGGCTGGGGCTCGCCTCGGCGCTGGTCAACACGCACTGGCTGGCCATCGTGCAGGCCAAGGTGGGGCTGGAGCTGCAGGGCCGGGTGCTCGCCACCACGCTGATGCTCTCCTGGCTGATGGTGCCCGCCGGGTTCCTCACCGCCGCCCCGCTCGCCGAGGGGGTCTTCGAGCCGCTGATGGCTACCGGCGACGGCATCGCCCGGTCGCTCGGCGCGGTGATCGGGCACGGGCCCGGCCGGGGGATCGCGCTCACCGCCATCGTCGCCGGGCTGTGCACCCTGGCGCTCGCCGCCGCCGGGTGGGCGTACCGGCCGATCCGGCGGCTGGAGGACGAGCTGCCGGACGCCGACCCGGGCACGGTGATCGTCAGCGACAAGGACCGCATCCAGGAACTCGCCGACCGGCGGCTGGCCGAGCTGACCGGCGCCCGCTGACTGGTGACGAGATGACGGTGCGCGGCGGTGGGCTCGCTCACCGGCCGGTCACCGCGCGGCCGAATCGTTCGGCGACGTCCTGGATCAGCAGGTTCGACGGGGTGCGGAAGTCGTCGAAGCGACCGTCGATCGACCGGTCGAGCAGCGGCTTGTGCCGCTCGGACGGTACGCCCGCCAAGCCGAGGAACCAGCCGAGCACCTGCCGGCAGTGCCACTCCCAGGGGCCGTCGGCACAGGTCCGGTCGACCACGACGGTGACCAGGTGCGCCACCGCCCGTTCCCAGGCGGACGGGTCGGCGCGGTCGGCGGCGATCAGCGGCAGGAACCGGTCGAAGCGCTCGGCCAGCTCCTCCAGCCACCCCCGCCACCCCCGCCACTCGACCAACGCCTCGGTGACCACGCCGAGCGTCTGCTCGGGGTCACCCATGCTGTCGGCGGGGCAGCACCAGGCGTGGACGGGGCCGCCGCCGAAGTCCGCCTCGCCGACACCCCACCGCCAGCCCGACGCCCAGTGCCCGTAGTGGCCGACGATCGCGAAGCTCATCTCGTCGGCCCACCGCATGCCCTGCCGCTGCCCCCATTCGTGCACCTCGGGTCGGCCCGACCGGCCGGGTGGCCGGGTGGGGACAGCGGCGGCCGGCGGCAGCGACCGGACGACGGCGGGGGCGGAGACCGGATCGAACGGCTGCCGGGACGGGGCCACCTCCGCCCAGGTCAGGTGCCAGGGCACGATCTTCGGGTCATAGCTGGGGAGGTAGGGCTCGGCGTCTGGCGCGTCGGGCAACGAGGCGTCCTCCGGTGGCTCGCGGTCTGATCCGCCCACCCTAGTGTCCAGCCGCGGTGCCGCCGTCAATGAGTCTTCGCCTCTTCGAACATGCAGGCAGGAGGCTCTGGCGTGGCGCTCGCTCGGGATACCCACGCTGATCACGGGCGGGAGTCTGCGGTCTTGATCATCCGTCATGTCATCGGTCGCGGCTGTTACATCTGGGTCATTGAACCCAACCCGGCCAGCCGGGTTGTTAATGTCAAACAGCCGCTCGCGGCGGCACGGCCCGAAGGGCGCATCAGCCCCCAGCGTCATCTCCCGGTGCGGTACGCCCTCGCGGCCCACGGCCGGCGACGGCGTCCGCGAGGGTCGCAGCCAGGTCTCCGTTGTCTGTAGTGTGCGGAAATGGCAAGAAGCGAGCGGCTCGCGGAGCAGCTGGACCGGCACTGGCGCAAGAACCTGCGGCCGCGGCTGGACGGTCTTACCGATGAGGAGTACCTCTGGGAGCCGGTGCGCGGTTGCTGGAGCATCCGCCCACGTGGCACGTCGGCCGCACCGATGTCGGCAGGTTCGGGGGAGTGGACGGTGGACTCCGCGTCTCCTGACCCGGTGCCGGCGCCGGTGACCACGATTGCCTGGCGGCTGGCACACGTCATCGTCTCGTGCCTGGGCTATCGGGTCGGATGGCACTTCGGCGGCCAGGACGTCGACTTCCAGACATTCGCCTACGCGGGGACCGCTGACGAGGCGCTAAAACAGCTCGATGAGATGTATGGGAGATGGAACGCGGGGGTCCGCGAACTCTCGGACGCTGAACTGGAGAATCCGCCCACGGTGGGTCCCGAGCGGTTTCCCATGGAGGGCATCGTCCTGCACGTCAACAGGGAGCTGATCCATCACGGCGCCGAGATTTCCCTGCTGCGCGACCTCTACCGCTGGCAGGACGGAGCCGTACCGCGCCGAATATGACTTTTCGGTAACCGGTGTTCGAGCTTCGGAAACTTACGTGGACTCCGTGACGCTCCGTGGCTGCTGCCGCCGAGGCCTCACGATCCTTAACCGCCGTTTTGCGCAGGTAGAAGGCCCTGGCATGAGCATCCCGGGCGAGCGCCATGCCAGGGCCTTCTACCTGCATCGCCCTGACCGATGTCAAGGGGCGGCTGTTGTGGACCTCTCACTGCCCGGCCCGCCCGCGGCTCGGAGATCACCGCGTGCCGTCACGACGACCTGGTCGGCCGGCTGCGCGAGGCGGGTCTCGCGGCGATCGCCGACATCGGCTTCGTCGGCCTGGACGACGAAGCGGGCGACCCGGCGGTCATCACCGGCTACAAGAAGCCGAAGGGCAAGAAGCGCCCGTCCGCGAAAAAGCTGGTCAACCAGCTGATCGCGGCGGAACGGGCGGTGTGTGAGCACGCCTTCGCGCACCTGAAGAACTGGCGGGTGCTGACCAAGCTCCGCCTCGACGTGAAGTGGGCCACCCGGCTGGTGCGGGCGCTGATGATCCTCACCCAGCACGAGATCGCCCGCTGACCGACGATCTTCACGCCAGACAGACCCCGACGACCAGCACGAGCACGACGTCACCCGTCCACGCCACCCCCGTGACCTGCACGTTCAGGATGAACACAACTCAATGCCCGCCCTCATCTGGAGGCGCCCGCCCGGATCCGCGAGAGGTGCCGGGCTGGTACGACGCGCACGGCGCCGGGTGGTGCGCCGGCCGGCCGGATCGGTCAGGATGACCTGGGCGAGGGCACCGCCGGGCCGAGCCGCGGCCGGCGGCGCGACCGCCGCCGGAAGGAGACCTGTGTCGTCCACTCTGCTCTCCCGTCGCGACCTGCGGTTCCTGCTGCACGACTGGCTGGAGGTGACCCGGCTGACCGAGCGGCCCCGCTATGCGGAGCACTCCCGGGAGACCTTCGACGCCGTGCTGGACCTCGCCGAGCGGGTGGCCACCGAGCGGTTCGCCCCGCACAACCGGGCCGCCGACCTCACCGAGCCCACCTTCGACGGTCGGCGGGTGCACATCATCCCGCAGGTCAAGCAGGCCCTCGACGTCTTCGCCGAGACCGGCCTGCTGGCCGCCGGCATGGACGCCTCGATCGGCGGGATGCAGTTGCCGCACGTCGTGCAGGCCGCCTGCTTCGCCTGGTTCCAGGCCGCCAACATCGGCACCTCGGCCTACCCGTTCCTGACCCTCGGCAACGCCAACCTGCTGCTGGCGCACGGCAGCGCGGAGCAGATCGACACCTGGGTCCGGCCGATGGTGCAGGGCCGCTTCTTCGGCACCATGTGCCTGTCCGAGCCGCAGGCCGGCAGCTCGCTGGCCGACATCACCACCCGGGCGGAGCCGCAGGACGACGGGACGTACCGGCTGCACGGCACCAAGATGTGGATCTCCGGCGGCGACCACGAACTGTCGGAGAACATCGTCCACCTGGTGCTCGCCCGGATCCCCGGCGGCCCGCCCGGAGTGAAGGGCATCTCGCTGTTCATCGTCCCGAAGGTGCTGCTCGACGCCGACGGCGCCCCCGACGCGCGCAACGACGTGGTGCTGGTCGGCCTCAACCACAAGATGGGCTACCGGGGCACCACCAACACGGTGCTGAACTTCGGCGAGGGCGTGCACCGGCCGGGCGGGCGCCCCGGCGCGGTCGGCTACCTGGTCGGCGAGCCGCACCAGGGCCTGCCGCAGATGTTCCACCTGATGAACGAGGCCCGGATCGGGGTGGGCGCGGGCGCCACCGCCCTCGGCTACACCGGCTACCTGAAGTCGCTCGCGTACGCCCGCCAGCGGCCGCAGGGCCGCCCGGCCGCCGACAAGGACCCCACCGCGCCGCAGGTGCCGATCGTCGCCCACCCCGACGTGCGGCGGATGCTGCTGGCGCAGAAGAGCTACGTGGAGGGCGCGCTGGCGCTCGTCCTCTACTGCGGACGGCTGCTCGACGAGGAGAAGACCGCGCCGGAGGCGGCGGACCGGGAACGCGCGCGCCTGCTGCTGGACGTGCTCACCCCGATCGCGAAGAGCTGGCCGTCGCAGTGGTGCCTGGCCGCCAACGACCTGGCCATCCAGGTGCACGGGGGCTACGGCTACACCCGCGACTACGACGTCGAACAGCACTGGCGCGACAACCGGCTCAACCCGATCCACGAGGGCACCCACGGCATCCAGGCGCTGGACCTGCTGGGCCGCAAGGTGACCATGCGCGGTGGGGACGGGCTCGCGCTGCTGGTCGAGACGGTCCGCGTCACGGTCGCCCGGGCGTGGAAGACCGAGGGCGAGGCCGCCGAGCTGGCCGGCCCGCTCGGCGCGGCCCTGGACCGGGTCACCCTGGTCACCCGGCGGCTGTGGAGCACCGGTGACCCGGCGGTGGCGCTGGCCAACGCGAGCGTCTACCTGGAGGCGGTCGGCCACGTGGTGATCGCCTGGATGTGGCTGGAGCAGTTGCTCGTCGTCGAGGCGGCCGGCGGCCCGGGCGACGGGCCGGACGCCGACCTGCACGCCGGTAAGCGGCAGGCCGCCCGGTACTTCTTCCGCTTCGAGCTGCCCCGCACCGGGCCTCAGTTCGACCTGCTGGAGAGTCTCGACCGGACCACGCTGGAGATGCGCGACGACTGGTTCTGACCGCCCCGCGCCACCGCCCGCCGCCGCACCGGCCTGCGCGTGACGGTGCGGGCCCGGTCGGCCCGCCCGTCGGCGGACCGACCGGCCCCGCCGCCTCAGCCGTCGGCGAGCAGCCGGTCGCGCACCTCGCGGCGCAGGATCTTGCCGATCTGCGAACGGGGCAGGTCCTCGACCAGGACGACCCGGCGGGGCACCTTGTACGCGGTGAGGTGCTGCCGGCACGCGGCCCGGACGGCGGCCTCGTCCAGGTCGGCCTCCTCGTGCGGCACGACCGCCGCCACCACCTCCTCGCCGCCGTGGGCGCCGGGCAGGCCGACCGCCGCGGCGTCGCGCACGCCGGGGACGCGGCGCAGCGCGTCCTCCACCTCGGACGGGTAGACGTTGAACCCACCGGTGATGATCAGCTCCTTGATCCGGTCGACCACCGTGACGAAGCCGTCGGCGTCCGTCACCACGATGTCCCCGGTGCGCAGCCAGCCGCCGGGCAGCAGCACCGCCGCCGTCTCCTCCGGGCGGCGCCAGTAGCCGGCGAACACCTGCGGTCCCCGGACCAGCAGCTCGCCCGCCTGGCCCGGCTCGCGGTCGTGCGCGGGGTCCTCCGGGTCCACGACGCGGATCTCGGTGGACGGGAACGGCACCCCGACGGTGCCGGGACGCCGGGCGGGGGAGACCGGGTTGCCCAGCGCCACGGGGGAGGTCTCGGTCAGGCCGTAGCCCTCGACGAGCAGCCCGCCGGTGACCGACTCCCACACCTCGACCGTCGCCGGGGGCAGTGCCATGGCGCCGGAGATGGCGTACCGGGCCGAGGTGAGGTCGACGCCGCGTTCCCGGGCCGCGGTGGCGAGCTTCTCGTAGATCGGCGGGACGGCGGGCAGGAACGTCGGCGGGCGACGGCGTGCCGCCTCCAGGGTCTGGTCGAGGTCGAAGCGGGGAAACAGCACCAGCGTGGCGCCGATGCCCACCGCGAAGGTGAGGCACAGCGTCAGCCCGTACGCGTGGAACAGCGGCAGTACCGCGTAGACCGTCTCCGCGCCGTCGCGCAGGCCCGGCACCCAGGCGCGGCCCTGCGCCGCGTTGGCCCGCAGGTTGCGGTGGGTCAGGACGGCGCCCTTCGGCGTGCCGGTGGTGCCGCCGGTGTACTGCAGCAGCGCCGTGTCGTCCGGGCCGGGGGCGGGGTGCCCGGCGGCGAGCGGCGGGCCGGCGGCGACCAGGCGCTCCCAGGGCAGCGTCCCCGGCGCGGGCGCGGTCATCGCCGCGCGGGCGGCGCGCGCCCGGGGCAGCGGGAGCCGCAGTGCCCAGCGCTTGCGCCGGGGCAGCGCCCGGGTCAGGTCCACCGCGACCACGGTCTCGACCGCCGTGGCGCCGGCGGTACGGCGGACGAGGGGCGCCACCTTGTCCCAGACGACCGCGACGCGGGCGCCGTGGTCGGCGAGCTGGTGTGTGAGCTCCTGTTCGGTGTAGAGCGGGTTGTGCTCCACCACCACCGCGCCGAGGCGCAGCACGGCGTAGAAGGCCACCACGTGCTGCGGACAGTTCGGCAGCACCAGCGCCACCCGGTCGCCCCGGTCGACGCCGAGCCGCCGCAGCGCCTCCGCCGCGCGGCCGACCTGGTCGAACAGGTCGGCGTACGTGGTGGTGGCGCCGAAGAAGTCGAGGGCGACCCGGGGACCGAACCGGTGGGTGGCGTCGCGGAGCAGGTCGACCAGCGACTCGTCGCACGGCGGGATGGTCGCCGGCACGCCCGGGGCGTAGCTGCGCAGCCAGGGCCGCTCCGCACTCAGCTCCATGTCTCTCCTCCGCACCTCACGCGCCGCCGGGCCTACTTCACGGTAACCTACGGTCACGTAGGTATTGGTCGGGGTCCCCGCCGGACGGGCGCCGGCCGTAGACTCCGACGATGCGGGATCGGCGGGTGGCGGTGCTCTGGTCGGTTTTCGTCATCGTCGCCGCGGGGTCGTCCGCGCTCGTGACGCTCCGCCCGGACCGCCTCTCCGACCTGCACATCTACCGGGGCGCGCTGCTGCACCTGCACGCCGGCCGACCGCTGTACGACTTCGTCGCCGAGAACGGCGGGCCGTTCACCTACCCGCCGTTCGCGGCGCTGGTGCTCTGGCCGGTCGCCGCCGTCCCCGAGGGGGTCGCGCAGGGCATCTGGCTGGCGCTGACCTGCCTCGCGGTGGTCGCCATCGCGATCCCGGTGGGCCGCCTGCTCGCCCGCCCCGGGCCCCGGCGGGCCCTCGTCGTGCCGGCCATCGCCTGCGCCCTGATGCTCTCCGCGCCGGTGCAGAGCAACCTCCGCTTCGGCCAGGTCAGCATCTTCATCGTGCTGCTCGCGCTGCTGGACGGCATGGGCGTCGTCCCGGCCCGACTCCGGGGCGTGCTCGTCGGGGTGGCCGCCGCGATCAAACTGACCCCGCTGCTGTTCGTCGTCTACTTCCTCGCCACCGGACGCTACCGGGACGCCGGGCGGGCCGTGGTCACCTTCCTGGGCTGCGCAGCGTTGGGGGCGGCGGTCCTGCCGGCGGCGAGCTGGACGTACTGGACCGAGGCGATGCGCGACACGGCGCGGATCGGCAACCTCGCCTCGCTCGGCAACCAGTCGGTGCACGGCATGCTGCTGCGGATCGGGCTCGACGAGGCGTCCCTGCCGCTGCTCTGGGCGGCCCTGGTGGCCGTTCTCTGCGGGGTGGCCCTGCTGCGGGCGCGGCACCTCGCCGCGCACGGGCGGCCCGGGCACGCCGCCGTGCTCGTCGGGTGCGCCACCGTCGCCGCGTCCCCGGTGTCCTGGACCCACCACCAGATCTGGCCGGTGCTGGCGGCGATGCTGCTGATCGGCGCCGAGGGGATCGCCCGGCGGGTGGCCGGCGGCGCGCTGCTGGTGGCGATGGTGGTCTCGCTGGGGGTGGTGCTGGCCCCGGTCTCGACGACCCCCGGGATCCAGTTCCTCTTCGAGAACGCCCGGGCGCTCGGCGTCGGGGTGCTCTGCCTGGCCGGGTTCGGCGGGGCGGCACTGGCCGTGGCGGGCGCGGGCCGGCGGCCCCGGGCGGCCCGCGGCTGGCTGCGGGTGGGCACCACCGCCGCGCTGGCCGTGGCGTTCTTCGCCGTGCAGCCGCTGCCGGCCGGTGCCGACCCGACGTTCAAGGCCTACACGCTGTCCGACGTGGACAATCCGCGCTACTTCTTCGTCTGCCGGGGCCCGGTGCAGTGCGCCGCGTACGGCACCGACGCCCCGGTGACCTTCGGCACCCGGCGCGAAAAGACCAAGGTCCGGGTCAACGGGGTGGTGTCGCCGGCGGTGGCCCGGCTGGAATACCACTCCGCCCCCGGTGGTGCGCCCCGGGTCATCCCGCTGCTGGCGGCCCATCCGGGGCCCCGGACGTTCTCGTTCCGGTCGGCGACCATGGCCCACGGCCGGCTCGTCGCCTACGCCGCCGACGGGCGACCGATCGCGACCTACGACGAGGAGCTGGCCGCCGCGCTCGACGTCACCGGCGCCCGGCGGAGTGGTGCATCGCCGGCCGTCCCTTAACCACCGCCAGCACGACGACCGCGAGCAGCGCCACCGCGCCGATGACCACCAGCCAGCGCACCGCCTCGAGGAGCAGCCCGAGCAGGACGAGCGCGCCGGCGATGACGGCGACGACCCAGAGCATGGCCCGCATGTCCACCTTCCGTGACTCCGGCCGCGTCGTGCGGCCCCCGCCCGCCTTCCCGGTCCGGCCCGCACCATGCGGCGCGGACCGCCGAAACGCCTGGTCAGGTGGCCTGTCAGAGCTGGGCGACGTACACGGTGTTGGTCGACTCCCCGCCGGTCAGCGGGTTGGCGAACGGGACGACGTGGGCCCGCGCGGTACGGAACACCGCCGCGAGTGCCTCCTCGAACGCGGCGTCGGGCGGGTCGTCCGACCAGAGGGCGAACACCCCGTCCGGGTGCAGGTGGGCGGCGAGCCGGCGCAGGCCGTCCGGGGTGTAGAAGGCGGCGTGGGTGGGGTGCAGCACGTTGCGCGGCGAGTGGTCGACGTCGAGGAGCACGGCGTGGAACCGCCGTCCCGGCGCCTGCGGGTCGAAACCGGTGCCGTCGGCGACGGCGGCGAAGAAGTCGGCCCGCACGAAACGGGTCCGCGGGTCGGCGGCCAGCCCGGCGGCGAACGGCAGCAACTCGCGGCGGTGCCAGTCGATGACGTCCTCGATCGCCTCCACCACCAGCAGCGAGCCGACCCGCTCGTCGGTGAGCGCCGTGCGGGCGGTGTAGCCGAGGCCGAGGCCGCCGACGACCACGTCGAGGTCGCGCCCGGCCAGCGGGGCCAGCCCCAGCCGGGCCAGCTCGATCTCCGCGACGGGGAAGAGGCTGGACATCAGGAACTCGTCGTCGAGCTTGACCTCGTACACCTCGACGTCGAGCGACGGGTCGCGGCGCCGACGCAGGCTGATGAGGCCGATCGGGGTGTCCCGCCAGGCCAGTTCCTCGAATCGCACGCCCACGGGCCCGGATGCTACCGGGCGGCGCCCCGAGGACCGGCCACCGGCGCGCATTCCTTCCGTCCGGCCGGGTATGCGCGCTCGTCGAGGGCCGCCGACCGGGGGCCGGACAGGGAGCGCGCACTGTGGCGGAGATGCTGGCCGGACGGCTGCACGTGGCGGACCGGGTGCTGCGGATGGAGTCGGTGCGGGTGCCGGAGCCGGAGCGCGGGCAGGTGCGGATCAGGGTCGAGGCGGCGGGTGTCTGCCTGTCGGACGTGCACCTGATCGACGGCACCCTCACGCCGCTCTACCTGCCCGGCGACGTGGTGACGCTGGGCCACGAGGTAGCCGGGGTGGTCGACGCGTTCGGCGACGACGTCGAGGGGTGGGAGCCGGGCCAGCGGGTGCTGCTCCAGGCGGGGGAGCGGGACCGGCGCGGCACGGTGTTCACCCGGGGCGTGGACTACGACGGCGGCTGGGCCGAGTACGCCGTGGCCCGGGAGGACACGGTGGTGCCGATCCCGGACGACCTGCCGTTCGAGCAGGCCTGCATCATCCCGGACGCGGTCTCCACCCCCTGGGCGGCGGTGACGGACACCGGGCGTACCCGGCCCGGGGAGGCGGTCGCGGTGTGGGGCGTGGGCGGCCTGGGCGCGCACGCCGTCCAACTGCTGCGCCTGGTGGGCGCGGCCCCGGTGATCGCGGTGGAGCCGCTGGCGGCGGCGCGGGACCGGGCGACGGTGCTGGGCGCCGACGCGGCGCTCGACCCGGCCGACCCCGGGTTCCGCGACGCCGTGCTCGAGTTGACCGGCGGGCGGGGGCTCGACGTCGCGTTCGACTTCGCCGGGGTGACTCCGGTCCGGGAGCAGGCGCTGACCGTGCTCGCCCGCCGGGGCCGGCTGGTGCTCGCCGGGATCGCCAACAAGCCGGTTACGATCGCGTCGGACAGCCCGTTCAACTACTTCCAGCAGGCGCTGCTCGGCCACTACGGCTCGGAGTCCGAGCACGTCGAGCAACTGGTGTCCCTGGCCCGGCAGAAGCGGCTCGACCTGAGCGCGTCGATCAGTGACGTGCTGCCGCTGGGCGAGGCGGAGGAGGCGGTGCGGCGGGTGCACACCAAGGAGGGCAATCCCATCCGGCTGATCCTGCGTCCCTGAGCGGCGCCGGCCCGCCGGGTCGCCCCGCGACTCCGCCCGCCGCTGGAGCTGGCGTCACGGTCGCACCGCCGCCCGGCCGGGTCGGTCTGCCCGGCCGCGCCGGTCGGGCCGGTCGGGCCGGTCGTGCCGGTCGCGTCGCCGGCGCCGGCGCGGCACACCGGCACTCGTCGTCCGGTCGGCTCGGGCGCGGCGCCGGCGGTCGCGCAGCAGCGCGCCGACCGCGGCGGCGGCCACCGCTCCCGCCACGATCCAGAGCAGCGGGCTGGTCCGCACCTGCCCGGGGAGCTGCTGGCCGAGGACGAAGATGCCCATCGCCGCCACGAACCACCCGAACGCCCTGCGCAGCACGTCCTCGGGGACGTGCCCGGCGAGCCGGCCGCCGGCGAGGCTGCCGGCCACGGCGGCGGCGGTGACCGCGGCGGCCAGGCCCCAGTCGACGCCGACGGTGGACAGGTAGCCGGCCAGGCCGGCGAGGGACTTCATCGCGATGACCACGAGCGAGGTGCCGACCGCGACCGGCATCGGCAGGCCGCCGAGCAGGGCGAGGGCGGGGACGACCAGGAAGCCGCCGCCGGCGCCGACCAGGCCGGTGACCAGGCCGACCACGGCGCCGTCGAGCACCACCCGCAGCACCGGCAGTTCGTGCGGCACGGGCCGGCCGCCGCCGCGGTCGCGCCGGCCGCGGATCATGGCCGTCGCGGTGGCGAGCATCATCAGGGCGAAGCCGGCGAGCAGGACCGCGGCCGGGACGAACGCGGCGAGGCGGCCGCCGGCGTACGCGCCGGCCATGCCCGCGGCACCGAAGACCAGGCCGGTCCGCCACCGGATGCGACCCGCGCGGGCGTGGGGCAGCACGCCCACGGCGCTGGTCACCCCGACGACCAGCAGCGAGGTGGCGATCGCCTCCTTCGGTGGCAGGTCGGCGACGTAGACCAGCAGCGGTACGGCGAGGATGGAGCCGCCCCCGCCGAGCAGGCCGAGGGTGATCCCGATGAGGACGGCCAGCCCGACGGTCAGCGCGAGGCCGCCGGTCACGACCGCCGCCCGGTTGTCGACCCCGCACGCAGCTGGCCGACGACGGTGTCGAGGTCACAGCTGGCGCCCCGGTTGTAGGGCAGCTTGCCGAGCAGCATGCCCATGACGCAGGTGTTGGTGACGGCGGCGACGGTGAGCCCGGCGCCGATGAAGCCGGCTACCCACTTCAGGCCGGGCACGAACACCGAGCCCAGGATGCTGACGAGGACGATCGACCCGGCGACGAGCCGCACCTGTCGCTCCAGGTCCCAGCGCGGGGCGCCCTGGCTGATCGGCGCGTGGGCGGCCTGCCAGGCCGTCATGCCGCCGCGCAGGACCATGAGGCGGGGCAGCCCGACCCCGGAGAGGGCCTGCTCGGCCTGGGTGGCGCGGGCGCCGGAGCGGCAGATCAGCACCACGTCCTCGTCGAGGTGGTGGCGCAGTTCCTCGCGGTGTTCCTTGAGCAGGTCGAGCGGGACGTTGTAGGCACCGGGGATGTGTGCGGTCTCGAACTCCGCCGGGGTGCGCACGTC
Source organism: Micromonospora sp. NPDC047730 (assembly GCF_043204765.1). Taxonomy (NCBI): domain Bacteria; kingdom Bacillati; phylum Actinomycetota; class Actinomycetes; order Micromonosporales; family Micromonosporaceae; genus Micromonospora; species Micromonospora sp. NPDC047730. The sequence goes on from NZ_JBIDCU010000015.1 coordinate 91,409, forward strand.
CAGCAGGCGGGGCGCGCGGCCGGAGTCGATCAGCTCGCGCAGGGCGGCGGCGTCGAGGACGGCGGGGCGGGCGTTCTCCGAAGTGCTCATTCTTCCTCATTCGGGGTGTGTCGCGCGGATTCTGGGCAGGGACCGGCCGGCCGCGGCGGTTTCGCGGCGGCCGACACCGGGCAGGGGGTGGCCGGCCGAAGCCGCTTCGCGGGGGCCGACCGGCGCAGGGGGCTGGCCGGCGCAGGGGGCTGGCCGGCGCAGGGGGCTGGCCGGCCGCCGCCGTCGCGGCGGCCGGCGGCCAGGTTCAGGTCAGGCGCCGCCGACCATGGCGACGCCGGCGGCCTCGGCCCGGGCGAACGCGTCGTCGAGCACCACGACCTCGCGGCCCGCGTTCGCCAGCAGCGACGCGGCGGCGGTGGCCCGGTATCCGGAGCCGCAGTGCACCCAGACCACGCCCGGGGGCACCTCGGCGAGCCGCGTCCGCAGGTCGGGCAGGGGGATGTGCACGGCGCCCTCGACATGACCGGCGCGCCACTCGTTGGTCATCCGGACGTCGAGCACGACGTCCGGGGCGGGCAGCCCCGCCGGGGTGTCGCCGGCGCGGGCGGCGGCCAGCGCGGAGAAGTCGGCGGTCCGCAGGTTCCGCAGCTGCCCCGGGTCGGCGGCCCACTGCTCGGCCGTCCCGGTGGCCTGGGCGGCGGGCCGGTCGATGCCGATGCGGACCAGTTCGCGCTGGGCGTCGGCGACCTGCGCCGCGGTCTCCGCGAGCAGGGTGATCGGTGCGCCCCAGTCGACGAGCCAGCCGAGCCAGGTCGACATCGGGCCGTCGAGCCCGAGGCTGACGGTGCCGGCCAGGTGTGAGGCGGCGTACGCCTTGCGGTGCCGTAGGTCGACGACCCACTGGCCGTCGGCGATCCGCTCGCGCAGCGCGGCGGCGTCGGCCCGGGCGACCGGGGTGAGGTCCACGGGCGCCGGACCGGCGAGGTTCGCCACGCCCATGTGGGCGTAGTACGCCGGGTAGGCGTCGAGCCCGGCCAGGGTCTCGGTGACGAACTCGTCGGCGGCCAGCCGCAGCACGGGGTTGGCCCGCTTCTCCCGGCCAATGGTCGACTCCGGCGCGTCGGCCTGGCTGGCCGAGCAGAAGCTGCCGAATCCGTGGGTCGGCCACACCTCGGCCCCGTCGGGCAGCAGGTCGGCCAGCCGTTTCGCCGACGCGTGCTGGTGGTGGGCGAGTTCGTGGGCGTGCTGCGCGCCGAGCAGGTCGGTGCGGCCGGTGGTGCCGAAGAGCAGCGAGCCGCCGGTGAACACCCCGACCGGCCGCCAGTCGCCGTCGTCGGCCTCGTCGAGCGCGTACGACAGGTGGTGGAAGGTGTGCCCCGGCGTGGCCACCACCCGGAGCCGCATCGCGCCGGAGACGGGCACGGTGTCGCCGTCGGCGACCGGGGTCCGGTCGAACCCCACCTCGTCGTGCGCGGCGACCAGGTAGTCGGCGCCGGTCAGCCGGGCCAGTTCCAGGCCGCCGGAGACGTAGTCGTTGTGGATGTGGGTCTCCACCACGTGGGTGATGCGCACGCCCTTGGCGCCCGCGAGGTACATGACCCGGTCGATGTCGCGCTGGGGATCGACGACGATCGCCACCCCGCCGTCGGAGGCCAGGTAACTGCGGTCGCCGAGCGAGGACGTCGCGATGACGGACACCTCAACTGCCATTGTCGTGCTCCTTGTGGGATCCATACCCCGGGGGGTATCCGACGGGCACACGTCCGCGGTTGTCGACGTGTGCGCACTGCTTACCCACCCACGTCGCTGTCACGCGACGTGGGTGGCCGTGCTCCGTGCCGGTGTGCTCAGGCCAGCGAGAGGAAGAGCTTCTCCAGCTCCTCCTCGGTCATCTCCGGCGCCTCGCCGCGCTCGCGGGCGGCGTTGCAGTGCCGCATGCCGGACGCAATGATCTTGAAACCGGCCCGGTCGATCGCCTTCGACACCGCGGCGAGCTGGGTCAGCACGTCGCGGCAGTCCTGGCCGCTCTCCATCATCTCGATGACCGCGTTGAGCTGCCCCCGGGCCCGCTTCAGGCGCGTCAGCGCGTCGCTCGTCATCTCGGGTCGAAGCTTCACCCCGCACCTCCTCGTCACCCACTATACCCCCGGGGGTACCCGACGACACCATGCTGTCCCCGGGGGGTACGACAGGTGCCAGGCCCCGGGGTGCTCCCTGGCTGGCCTGATCAGCCCGAGCGCCTACCCCGGGGTGACGCCGGCGAAGGCGGGGGCCGTGCCGCCGCGACGCAGGGTCCTCGGGACATCGACGGAACGCTTATCCTGTGCCCCGACCGCACCACCGGAAGGGATCCCATGCCGTCGCGGCAGGACCAGCTGCACTCGTACCAGTTCACCGTCCAGCGGGCGGTCGCCGCCCTGGTGATGCGGGAGACCGACCCGGCGCAGTCGCCGTTCCGGCGGCTGGCCGGCGCGGCCCTGGCCAGCGTCCTGGTCGCGGCCATCGGCCTGGGCGGTTTCGCTCTCTACGGCCTCTTCGCCGGTGGTGGCAAGACGTGGCGCGACCCGGGCGCGGTGATCGTCGAGAAGGAGTCCGGGGCCCGCTTCGTCTATCGGGAGCAGAAGCTGCACCCGGTGCTCAACTACGCGTCGGCCCTGCTGATCATCGGCGCGGACCGGCCGAAGACCGTGCTCGTCTCCCGCCGCGCCATCGACGGGGTGCCGCGCGGGTTGCCGCTGGGTATCGCCGACGCCCCCGACTCGCTGCCCGCGCCCGGACGATTGTCGACCGCGCCGTGGACGGTCTGCTCCGTGGCGGCCCCCGAGGACAACCGGTCGACGCCACGGTCGGCGCTGCTGATCGGCGTGGCCGGCGACGGCGGCCGGGCGCTCGGCGAGGACGCGCTGCTGCTGCGCCACCCCGACGGCGCGCTGCACCTGGTCTGGCACCAGCGTCGCTACCTGCTGCGCGACCCCAACCGGGTGTTGGCCGCCCTGGCGGCCACCCGGGCCCGGGCGGTCCCGGCGGCGCCGGCGCTGCTCAACAGCCTGCCGGCGGGCGCCGACCTGGCCCCGCTGGCCCTGCCCGCCGAGGGGGAACGCTCGGCGCGGGTGTCCGGGGCGCGGATCGGCGACGTCTACCTGGTACGCAACTCCGGTGGGGGCCGGCAGTACGCCGTCGCCTTGCGGGACGGCCTGGCGGGCATCACCGAGTTGCAGGCCGGCCTGCTGCTCGCCCGCACCGGGCAGGGCGAACCGGAGCCGATCACCCTCGGGCGCTTCGCCGCACTGCCGAAGCTGCCCGACCTCGCGCCGACCGGCCCGACCGCCCCGCCGACCGCGCCGCCCCGCCTGGCCGCGCCCGACGGGTCCGCGCTCTGCGTCCGGGTCGGTGACGACGGGGGCGCGACCGAGGTCAGGCTCGGCGTGGGGCTGCCCGACCTCGCCGCCGCGCCGCGCACCCCGCCTCCGGCGTCCGGCGGCGGGGTGCACGCGGACCACGTCGTGGTGGAGCCGGGCCGGGGCGCGGTGGTCGAATCGGTCGCGGCGCCGGGCGCGCCAGGCGGCGCGGTCTCCGTGGTGACCGACCTGGGACGGCGGTACGTACTCGCCGGCGGCGAGGTGCGCGGGATGCTCGGCTACCGCGACATCCGGCCGCTGCGGCTGCCGGCGGGCCTGGTCAGCCTGGTGCCCGCCGGCGCCACGCTCGACCCCGCCGCCGCGCGGGTCGTCGCCACCCCCGCCTGACCCGGCCGGCGAAGCCCCGGCTCATGCGAAGCCCCGGCTCATGCGACGTCGCGGCTCATGCAACGCCGCGGCCCAGGCGGTGGGGCGGGCTCAGGCGGCGGGGCGACGCAGCACGGTGACGGCGAAGTCGGCGTCGTCGCGCCAGGGGCGCAGGTCCCAGGTGGCGAAGCGGTGCTCCAGCCGCAGCCCGGCGGCGACGGCGTCGGCGTCGAAGTCGGTGAGCGGATAGCCCCGGTCGGTGCCGAAGCCCACCGCCACCACGCCGTCGGGTCGCAGGTGGGCGGCGATCCGGCGGAGCACGTCCCGCTCGGTGCCGGGGGCCACGAAGGCCAGCACGTTGCCGGCGACGACCACCGCGTCGAACGGCTCCGGCTCCCCGGCCGCCGCCAGGTCCAGCTCGGCCAGGTCGGCCACCAGCCAGCGCGGGCCCAGGTGGTCGGCGCTGGCGGCCTCCACCAGCGCCGGGTCGGCGTCCACGCCGACGACCGCGTGCCCCCGGGCGGCCAGCGCCGCGCCCACCCGGCCGGTGCCGGAGCCGGCGTCGAGGATCCGGGATCCCGGCGCGACCAGGGCGTCCACCAGCCGGGCCTCGCCGGCCAGGTCCGCCCCCTCGGCGGCCAGCCGGCGGAACCGGTCGATGTACCACTGCGAGTGCTCCGGACCGGTCTCGGTCACCCAACGGGTCGGCTTTCCCATGCCGCCACGGTAGCCGGATCCGGCCGGCCCTCCGGCGGCGGGCACACCTGCGCCGACGGGGATCACGCCCACGGGTGCCGAAGGGCGGGCCCACCGCGCGGCGGGTGCACCGCGCGGGCGTCCGGGGCCGGCGGGTCCAGCACCCCGCCGAGCGGACGGCCGGGCGACGCTCCACGGCGCGCCGCCACGCCCGGCCCGTGGCACCGGTCGGCGCGGGTCAGGTCAGCGCGAGGAACGTCGCGGCGGTGAGCGGGGCGCCGGCGACCGCCCCGGCGACCACCTGGGCCACCGTGTGGTCGCGCAGGCGCACCCGTGACCAGGCCACCGCGACGACCAGCGACCAGAGCGCGTGCAGCGCGGGACCGAGGAGCAGGACGAGGACGGCCACCGAACCGGCGGCGGTGGCGGCGTGCACGCTGAGCTTCCACCAGTGGTTGACCGCCGTGACGACCGCCCCGTTGACGAGGGTGGCGACCATCAGCGCGACCAGCAGCCGGGGCGCGTCGAGGGCGGCCAGCAGCGCGATGCCGACCGCGACGGAGGCCAGTCCGAGGGCCAGGGGGCGCAGCCGCTGCGTGTGGTCGCCGATGTGCCGGTCGGTCAGCCAGCCCCGGCGTACGCCGTACAGCACCATGCCGACCGGGATCACCGCGCAGAAGACCAGGGCGGCGCCGCCCCAGCGCAGCACGCCGCCGAGGCTGCCGGTGGCGCGGGCCGCCACCACCAGCGGCATGACGGTGACCAGCACGCTGGGCGCGAGGACCTCCGTGACCAGCCGGGCCGCCCGGCGGCCGGGGCTCCGGTCAACCGGGTCGACGCCGACCGGTGCCGCGTCGACCGGCTCCGCGGCGGGCGGCTCTGCGCCGGTCAGGCCGGCGCCGGGCGGGGCCGCCGCGGGCGGGACGCCGGCCTTGGTGCTGGTGCCGGTGCCGGTGCCGGTGTCGGTGTCGGTGTCGGGTGAGGCTTCCACCCGGGACATCCTTGGCCGGCGGTCGCCGCGCGGCAACCCCGTCCCGCCTCAGCCCTTCTCGGCGCCGCTGGTGAGCCCCTCCGTGAGCAGCCGCTCGCTGGCGAAGAAGAGGATCACGATGGGCAGGGTGAGGATCACCGAACCGGCCATCAGCACCGTCTTCGGCACCTCGACCCCGTCCGCCAGCTGTGCCAGCCCCAGCGACACCGTCCACCGGTTCGGCTTGTCGACCAGGAAGAGCAGGGCGAAGAGGAACTCGTTCCAGGCGATCATGAAGTCGTACAGGGCGACCGCCATGATGGACGGCGCCGCCAGGGGGAGGCTGACCCGACGGATGATGCCGAGCCGCCCCGCGCCGTCGATGGCCGCGGACTCCTCCAGGCTGACGGGGATGGTCTCGAAGTAGTTGCGCAGCATGTAGACCGAGACCGGCAGGGTCTGCGAGATGTAGACCAGCACCAGGCCCAGCAGCGAGCCGCGCAGCCCGGCCCGGGTGAAGACCACGAAGAGCGGGATCGCGATGACGATCGACGGGAAGAGGTAGACCGCCAGGAAGAGGAAGTCGACCTGCCGCCGGCCGAAGAACCGCAGCCGGGCGACGGCGTACGCGCCGGGGATCGCCACGGCCAGCGTCAGCAGGGTCGCCGCGACGGCGACCAGGCCGCTGTTGCGCATGAAGGTGAGGAAGCCCTGGCCGCCGTCGTCGGCGGCCCTGACCACCTCGGCGTACGTGTCGAAGGTCAGCTCGCCGAGGCCCACCACCAGCGAGCCGGGGTCGAGCAGCAGCCGCTCGATGGGGCGCACCGAGAGCACCAGCATGTAGTAGAAGGGGAAGACGGTGACCAGCAGGAACGTGGCGATCACCAGCCGGCGCAGCCAGCGCAGGCCCACCGTCTCGATCCGGTCCCGGTCCATCAGTCGACCCTCCGTCCACCGAAGAAGCGCAGGTACACCAGCACGAACACGATCAGCACCACCGCGAGCACGACCGCCTGCGCCGCCGCCGCGCCGATGTCCGTCCGCGCGGTCAGGAACTCGTAGACCCGGACGCTGACCACCTCGGTGCCGGCCGCCCCGCCGGTGAGCAGGTAGACGTCGTCGAACTTGTTGAACGTCATGATGAACCGCAGCACGCCCAGCAGGCCGATCACCGGCAGCAGTTGCGGCAGCAGGATGTGCCGGAACCGCTGGGTGGGGGTGGCCCCGTCCACCCGGGCGGCCTCCTCCAGCTCGCCGGGCACGGCCTGGAGCCGGGCGAGCAGGAACAGGAACGCGAACGGGAAGTAGCGCCACGCCTCGAACGCGATGACCGTGGCCAGGGCCGTCGACTCCTGGGACAGGAACGGCACCGGGGTGTCCCAGCCGAGGAACCGCCGGCCCCAGTCGTTGACGACGCCGAGCTGGGGGTCGAGCATCACCTGCCAGACGAAGGTGACCGCGACCACCGGCGCCACGTACGGCAGCAGCATCGACGCGCGCACGAGGGTGCGGCCCCGGAACGGCCGGCGTACGACGAGCGCCGCCACCAGGCCGAGCACGATCGAGCCGGCGGTGCTGGCCACGCTGTAGACCAGCGTGGTCCAGAGGGTGTCGGCGAAGCCCGGGGTGTTCAGGACCCGCTCGACGTTGTCCATCGTGAACTCGCCGAAGAGCCCGGTGCGGCGCAGCGTGGCGAGGCGTACCCGCTGGAAGGCCAGCACGACGGTCCAGACGATGGGGATGCCGATGACCGCGACCACGACGAGCAGGGTCGGGGCGACCAGTGCGAGCCCGGCGCGGGCCTCGCGGCGGCGCAGGGTCAGCGGCCGGCGACGGGGGGCCGGGGCCGGCCGCTCCCGGGTGGGGGAGCGGCCGGTGCCCGGCGCGGCGGTGGTCAATTGACGCCCGCCTTGATCGCCTCCACGTCCTTCTTCGCCCGGCCTGCGGCTGCGGCGGCGTCGGTCTTGCCGGCGACCACGTCGTTCAGCGCCTTGGGCACGGGCAGCTCGCCGAGGATCGCGCCGACCAGCTTGCCCTGGCCCTGGGTGAGGCCCCAGCGCTGGAAGGTGTCCGGGCTGCGCCGCAGGCCGGCGAGCACCTCCTCGCCGTACACGTCGGCGAGCGGCTTCTTGGCATCCACCCCGGCCTGGCTGGCGTTCCAGGCGGTGAGGAACTTCTCCGGCTCGGCCGCGGTGCCCTTGCGGACGGGGAAGCGTCCCTCGGGCGACATGCCGAACCAGCGCGGGTAGGCGTCGCCGAGCATGTGCTCCACGAAGGACTTCGCCGAGTCGGCGGCGGCGCCGTCGAGCACGGCCCACGAGCTGATCTCGCCGTACTGGGCCGGCGCGGCGCCGTTCGGGCCCTTGATCGCGGTGACGAAGCCGCTGTTCTTCGCCAGGTACGTCGGGTCGGCCTGGCACTGTGGGCAGGTCGGCCTGGCGTCGTTGCGCAGCCCGGCCAGCTCGTCGAGGATGAACGGCGACCAGATCAGCATGGCTGCCTTGCCGGCGAAGTAGGTGGCCCGCGTGGTGTCCACGTCCTGCGCGCCCTTCACGGAGCTGGTGCGCATCAGGTCGCCGTAGAACCGGAACGCCTCGACGCACTCGGGGGAGTCCAGTTTCACGGCCCCGGCGTCGTCGGTGAGCTGGCAGTTGTTGGCCAGCGCCAGGTGCTCGAAGGTCTGCTGGGTGAACACGTCGCCGGGGGCGGTGGCGGCGGTGATGCCGGCGACGCCGCCGGTGTTCAGCTTCGTGGCGGCGGCGGCGATCTTCTCGTACGTGTCGGGGGCGGGCAGCCCGGCGGCGTCGAACAGGTCCTTGCGGTAGACGAGCAGCTGCCCCCAGCCGTCGCTGGGCACGGAGAGCTGTCTGCCGTCGTCGGCGGTCAGCTCGAGCGCGCGCGGCGAGAACGTCTGCCGGCCGAGCGCCTCGACGACCTCCGCGTTCGCCGAGGGGTGCAGCAGTTCGTTGCCGGCGAGGGTGCGTACCCCGGCCAGCGACACCGAGCCGACCACGTCGGGCAACTCGCCGGCGGCGGCGCTGGAGGCGATCAGCGAGGGGAACTGGTCCTCGTTCACGGTGACCAGGTCGACCGTGATCCCGGTCCGGGCGGTGAAGTCCGCGATGATCGCCTTGGTGGCGGTGACCCGGTCGGCCACGTCCTCCAGGCTCCACACGGTGATCTTCTTGCTGTCGCTGTCGGTTTCCTCGTCGCCGCAGGCGAGCAGGCTGGCCCCGGTGACTGCCATGATCAGGGTGGCGGCGAGTATCCGCATCGGAGGTGCTGACATCGGTGGCACTCCTCTCGAAGGGTATACAAGGGATTCAACGCCTTCGATTGATCAATTACAAGACATATACCGATTTTCTGCCTACGATGGAACCCAGTGCTACCGGGATGTGACTCATGGTCAACTGGGTTGTCTCTCTGGCCGGGCCCCGACGGATCAGCCTCGAGCCCTGCCCCCCGGATCCGCTCGGGCCCGGTCAGGTCCGCGTCCGCACCTGCTACTCCGGCATCTCGGCCGGCACCGAGCTCACCCTCTACCGGGGCAGCAACCCCCGGCTGAGCAAGGACTGGGACGACGTCAGCCGGATGTTCGTGCCCCGGCAGACCTCCGTGCCGTACCCGCTGGTGGGCTTCGGCTACGAGGAGGTCGGCGAGGTCGTCGAGGTCGCGCCCGACGTGGCCGACCGGCGGGCGGGGGAGGCGGTCTGGGGCATCTGGGGGCATCGCGCCGAGGCGGTCGTGGCAGCCGAGGCGGTGCACCCGCTGCCCGCCGGGCTGGATCCGCTCGCGGCCGTCTTCGCCCGCCCCGGGGCGATCGCCCTCACCGCCGTGCTCGCCGGCGACCTGCACCTCGGTGACTGGGTCGGCATCTTCGGGCAGGGCGTCATCGGGCTGCTCGCCACCCGCCTCGCCGCCCTCTCCGGCGCCCGGGTGGTCGCCGTCGACCGGGTGCCCGCCCGGCTGGCGCACGCCACCCGCCTCGGCGCGCGCATCGCGGTCGACGCGGGCGCCGAGTCGGCCGCGGCCGTGCTGCGCCGGGCCACCGGCGGCCGGGGTGCGGACGTCTGCCTGGAGCTGTCCGGGGCCTACCCGGCGCTGCACGAGGCGATCCGCTCCACCACCCACGCCGGCCGCGTCGTGGCCGCCGGCTTCTACCAGGGGCAGGCCGACGGGCTCGGCCTGGGTGAGGAGTTCCACCACAACCGGATCCAGCTGGTGGCGGCCCAGGTCTCCGGGCCGACCCCGGCTCCCGGCATGGCCGGCCGGTGGACCGGAGCCCGCGTCGCACACACCTTCATGGACCTGGTGGCCGAGGGCAGCGTCGACCCGCTGCCGCTGGTGAGCCACGTCGTGGACGCCAGCGCGGTGGCCGACGCGCTGGCGCTGCTCGACCGCGGTGACGGTGACGCCCTCCAAGTGGTGCTGAGGTTCCGATGACGATTCCCCTGGCCTGTCAGGAGCAGCTCCTGCCGGGCACCGACCTGATCCAGAAGTACGCGCTCGCCACCGCGCTCGGCTACGACGCGATCGAGCTGCGCGGCCGGGGCGACCTCGGCCTCGCCCGCCGGCTGCCCGAGCTGCGCCGCGCCCGGGCGGCCGGGGTGGTCATGCCCACCGTCTGTGTCGAGATGGACCACTTCATCGGCGACTTCGACCCCGGGCGGTCCCGCGACGCGGTGCGCAACCTGCGCTCGCAGCTCTCGGTGATCGCCGAGCTCGGCGGCGTCGGCGCGATGACCCCGGCGGCGTGGGGGATGTTCTCCCGGCGGCTGCCGCCGTTCGAGCCGCCCCGTTCGCCCGCCGGCGACCGGCAGGTGCTCCTCGACGCCCTCGGCGAGCTGGGCGAGCACGCCCGCGCCGAGGGGGTCACCCTCTTCCTGGAACCGCTGAACCGGTACGAGGACCACATGGTCAACCGGCTCGACGACGCGGTGGCCCTCTGCGCGGCCGTCGGGCTGCCCTCGGTGCGGGTGGCGGCGGACACCTTCCACATGAACATCGAGGAGGACGACGTGCACCGGGCGCTGCGCGCCGCCGCGCCCTATCTCGGGCACGTGCAGGTCAGCGACTCCAACCGCTACCAGCCGGGCGCCGGCCACCTCGACTGGCCGGCCCTGGTGCGCACCCTGCTGGAGATCGACTACCGGGGCTGGCTGGCGCTGGAGTGCCGGCTGCGGGGCGACCCGGTCCGCGCCCTGCACCAGGCCGCCGCGCACGGCGCCGGACTTCGAGCCGCTGCGCTACTGGCGCGGGCCGAGCTGGATGAACATCAACTGGCTGGTGCGCCGGGGGCTGCTCACCCACGGCCGCCCCGACCTGGCGGCCGGCCTGCGCGACTCGATGATCGAGCTGGTGGCCCGCTCCGGCTGCCACGAGTACTTCCACCCGGACACCGGCGCCGGGCTCGGCTCACCCGCCTTCGGCTGGACCGCCGCGCTGCTGCTCGACGTCCTCGCCGACGACCGGACCGGCTGAGCCTGCCGCTCGGCGCCCGCCAGTATGACCCGCTCGACCTGGTCGGGGTGAACTCGTCCCGCTCGTCGCCGCCGGGCGCGTACGCGGCCCGGTTGCGTCGTTTGCCGGCGGCGGGCGCGGGTATGCGCGGGGCCGGTGACGACAGGAGGGCGCCGTGCGGTTTCCCCTATTCGTCGACGCGGTGTCCCGCCGGGCGGGGCTGTCGACCGCGCAGTCTGCCACGATCGCCCGCGCCGTGCTGCAGACGATGGTGGAGCGGATGACCGGCGACCGGTCGGGCGACCTGGCCGGGCACCTCCCCGACGAGCTGGACGGCTACCTGACCGGGCCCGACCCCGCCGACGGCCGGCCGGCCCCCCTCGGGCCGGCGGAGTTCCTGCGCCGCGTGGGGGAGCGGGCCGGAGTGGACGAGGCCACCGCCCGCGTCGGCACCGGCGCCGTCTTCGCCACCCTGCGGGAGGCGGTCACCGTCGACGAGTTCCGCGACATGGTCGCCCGGCTGCCCGGGGACTTCGACGGCACGAGCCAGCCGATCCCCCGCCCGCCATATGACAGCTGACGACCCAGCCGGTCATCCGTCGTTCACAAAGTCGTCTGTGGACATCGACCCCGGTCGCAGGAAGACTGAAGGTCCACGAGCCGTTTGGCCGGAGAATCGTCGGCCGGCTCGCAAGTAGACGGAAGCTCCTCTATGCGCTAGAGGGATGATCGGACGGTTTTACCCATCCGTTGCGTGAGGGGTCCGTCGACTGTTCGGATGGACTCTAAACGATGATCTTTCCCGCCATGCATCGAGCCTTATGCTGCTTCCATTGTGAAGTCCTGGGGGGGATCGATGGTTGCGTTTGTCGAACGCTGCGCGCTGTCCATGAGCGGGTCCGCCACCGCGCGCTGACATGGCAGAACCGACCGTAGTCAATCGTTTCGGTGCTGTCGCCGCCCGCCAGCCCGATCAGCCGGCCGTCCTCGGCGAGGCCGCCCCGCTCAGCTATGCCGCGCTCGCCGGCGCCGCCGGCGGGCACGCCGCCGCCCTCGCCGGAGCCGGGTGCCGACCGGGCGACCGGGTGGCCCTGCTCACCGGGCACGGGCCCGCGACCATCGCCGCCATCCTCGGCACGCTCGCCGCCGGGTGCGCGTACGTGCCGCTGGATCCGGGCTTTCCGGAGCAGCGGCTGCGGTACATGCTCGCCGCCGCGGAGGTCGGCACCGTCCTGTGTGGAGTCGAGCACGCCGGGCTGGCCCGCCGGCTCACCGCCGACCGGCCGGCCGTCCGGGTGCTGACGGTCGACGACCTCCCGGCCGCGCCGCTGCGGCCCGTGCCCGTCGACCCGGACGTGCTGGCGTACGTGCTGTTCACCTCCGGATCCACCGGCGTGCCGAAGGCGGTCGGCCAGACCCACCGCAACCTGCTGCACGTGGTGGACAACCAGATCGCGGCCCTCCACATCGGCCCGGAGGACCGGCTCAGCCTGCTCGCCTCGTTCAGCTTCGACGCGGCGATCCCCGACCTCTACCCGGCGCTGCTCGCCGGGGCCGCCGTCGTCCCGGTGGAGCTGCGCCGGCACGGCCTCGCCCACGCCGTCGAGCAGCTTGCCCGGCACGGAGTCACCGTCTACCACTCCACCCCTACCGTCTACCGCTTCCTGCTCGACACCCCCGGCCCCCGCCTCGACCGGGTACGGGTCGTGCTGCTCGGCGGCGAGCAGGCCACCCACGCCGACGCGGCCCGCGGGCGGGACCGCTTCGGCCCCGACTGCGTGCTGGTCAACGGCTACGGCGCCACGGAGATGACCTTTGCCGCCCGGTACGCGCTGCCGCTCGCCGACGCCGACCCCGCCGCCACCGGGCCGCTGCCGATCGGCACGGCGCTGCCCGGGTACGAGCTGCGCTTCGGCGAGGGCGACGAGATCGTGGTGCGTAGCCGGCACCTCGCCCCCGGCTACCTCGGCCAGGACAGCGACCGGTTCGCCGTCGACCCCGACGGCGTGCCGACGTACCGGACGGGGGACCTCGGCGCGCGGCTGTCCGGCGGCGACCTCGTCTGCCTCGGCCGGCTCGACCGGCAGGTGAAGGTGCGCGGGTTCCGCGTCGAGCTGACCGAGATCGAGGCCGTGCTCGCCGACCAGCCGGGCGTCGCCGCGGTCCGCGCCATCGCGCGCGACGGCGAGCTGCTCGCGTACGCCCGGCCGGGCGGTGCCGGGCTGGACCCGGTGGCCCTGCGCGACGCCCTCGCCCGACGGCTGCCGGAGTACGCGCTGCCGCGCGCGGTGGTGGTGGTCGACGAGTTCCCGCTCACCGTCACCGGCAAGATCGACGAGCGGGCGCTGCCCGACCCGGCGCGGGAGGTGCCCGCCGGGGAGGCGCCGGCCACCCCCACCGAGCGGATCGTGCACGACATCTGGTGCGAGGTGCTCGGTCGCCCGGCCGTCGGCCGCTCCGACAGCTTCTTCGACGTCGGCGGCCAGTCGCTGCTGCTCGGTCGGGTGCAGCAGCGGCTCGCCGAGCGGTTCGGGGTGCGACTGCCGATGCTGCGGCTCTTCGAGCACCCGACCGTGGCCGCCCAGGCCCGGCTGGTCGACACCCCGCCGGAGCCGGTCCGCGCGCCGGCCGTGCCCGCCCCGGTCGCCCCGGCGACCGCCGCCCGGGAGTACACGGGCGACGAGATCGCCGTGGTCGGCCTCGCCGGCCGGTTCCCGGGCGCGCCCGACGTCGGCACCTTCTGGTGGAACCTCTGCGCCGGCGTGGACTCCATCCACGACCACAGCGACGAGGAACTGGCCGCCCTCGGCATCGGCCCCGGCCTGCGCGCCGACCCCCGGCACGTCAAGGCGGCCGGTCGGCTGGACGGGGTGGCCGACTTCGACGCCGAGTTCTTCTCCTTCGGCGCCGACGAGGCGGCCCGCACCGACCCGCAGCACCGGCTCTTCCTCGAGACGGCCTGGGAGGCCCTGGAGGACGCCGGGCACGACCCGGCCCGGTTCCCCGGGCTGGTCGGCGTCTACGCCGCCACCTCCGCCAACCGGTACTTCCTGTTCCACCTCATGGACAACCCGGCCGTGATCGGCGACGTCGACCCCGACGACTGGGAGGCCCGGCTCGTCGGCCGGCAGTTCACCGACCACCTGCCCGGGCAGGTGGCCTACCGGCTGGGCCTGACCGGGCCGGCGGTCGCCGTGCAGAGCGCCTGCTCCAGCTCGCTGGTCGCGGTCTGCCTCGCCGCGCAGAGCCTCGCCGACTACCAGTGCGACATCGCCCTGGCCGGCGGGGTGAACGTCACCTGGCCCCGCTACCGGCACACCCCCGGCGGTCTGGCCTCCCCGGACGGCCGCTGCCGCGCCTTCGACGAGGCCGCCGCCGGCGCCGGCTTCGGCTCCGGCGCCGGTGTGGTCGCGCTGCGCCGGCTCGCCGACGCCCAGGCCGACGGCGACCGGATCTACGCGATCCTGCCCGGCTGGGCCGTCACCAACGACGGCGCCGACCGCGCCGGGTTCGCCGTCCCCGGGCCCGCCGGGCAGGCCGCCGCCGTCGCCGGCGCGCTCGCCGCGGCGGAGGTCGCCCCCGGTGAGGTCCGCTTCGTCGAGGCCCACGGCAGCGGCACGCCGCTCGGCGACGCCATCGAGGTCGCCGCGCTGCACGAGGTGTACGCCGGCGCCGGGCCCGCCGAGACGTGCGCGCTCGGCTCGGTGAAGACCAACATCGGCCACCTCGACGCGGGCGCCGGCATCGCCGGGCTGATCAAGGCCGTGCTCGCCGTGCAGCACGGCGTCATCCCGCCGAACCTGCACTTCACCCGTCCACACCCGGAGATCGACCTGGCCGGCGGTCCGTTCTACGTGCCGACCAAGGCGCGGGACTGGCCCGAGGCGACCCGTCGCGTCGCCGGGGTCAGCTCGTTCGGGCTGGGCGGCACGAACGCGCACGTGGTGGTCGAGCAGCCGCCCCCGGCCGAGCCGGTCGACGGCGCGGACGCGCCCGCGTACCTGCTGCCGGTGTCGGCGCGGACCCCGGCGGCGCTGCGGGCGGCGCTGACCCGGCTGCGGCAGCACCTCGCCGGGGCCGCCCCGGCGCTCGCCGACGTGGCCGCCACCCTCGCCCTGGGTCGGCGCGCCTTCGGTTGCCGGGCGGCCGTGGTGGCGGCCGACCCCGCCGGCGCCGTCGCCGCGCTGGACGAACTGCTCGCCACCGACGCCCGGCTGGCCGGCGAGCCCGGCGAGCTGCGCGAGCTGGCGGCGGCCTGGGTCGCCGGGCGGGACGTGGACTGGGCGGCGCTGCACCCCGAGGGCTCGGTCCGGCGGACCGGGCTGCCCACCTATCCGTTCCAACGCCAGCGGTACTGGATCGACCCCCCTCAGAAAGGTGCGCGGTGAACTGGTTCGTCTCCGCCGGCCGCCGTGACCCGGCACCGGTGCAACTGTTCTGCCTGCCCTACGCCGGCGGCGGCGCGAGCGTCTTCCGGCGCTGGCAGGACGGGCTCGGCCCGGACGTCGAGGTGCTGCCGGTGCAGCTGCCGGGCCGGGAGAACCGGATCAGCGAGGACCCGGAGTTCCGGGTGGCCGACGTCGCGTCCGCCATCGCCGACCGGGTCCGCGGCCCGTACGCGATCTACGGCCACTCCATGGGCGGCCGGGTCGGCTTCGAGGTGGTCCGCGAGCTGCGCCGCGCCGGTCGTCCGCTGCCGCTGCGGCTCTACGTCGGCGGTGCCCGCGCCCCGCACGTGACCGCGGCCAGTCTCTTCGACGGGCTGTCCGACGTGGACGACGACGAGCTGCTGCGCCGCCTCGGCGCCGGCGGCGGCCTGCCGGCCGAGCTGCTGGCGCACCCCGAGCTGGTCGAGTTGCTGCTGCCGCTGCTGCGCGCCGACTTCGGCCGGGTCGACAGCTACCGCTACACCCCGGGCGAGCCGCTGCCGGTGCCGATCGTGGCGTTCAGCGGCCGGGACGACCGCGCCGTCCGCCGGGAGCACAGCGACGCGTGGCGGGAGCACACCGCCGCCGGCTTCACCCTGCACGAGATCGAGGGTGGGCACTTCTTCCTCAACGACCGGCTCCCCGACCTGCTCGCCGCGATCCGCGCCGACCTCGACGGCGTCCTGGCGGCGGCGACGGAGCGGGTCCCCGTCGACGATCGTGCTGCCCGGGGCGCCGGTGCGGCCCCGGCCGCCAGGGCGGGCGGGCACCGGGTGCCGCTCGGCGACACCGGGTGGTCGGTGTGGCGGGACGCCATCCTGCGTACCACCGGCTTCCCCGCCGACGGCCTGACCATGCTGTCCGCTCCGCAGGCCGCGGCGACCGCCGACGAGCTGCTGGCCACCGGCGACGGCGCGGAGCGGTTCGACAAGGAGTTCGCCGAGGCGCTGGCGGCGACCGGGCGCCGGCTCACCGCGCTGGCCGCCGATCCGCTGCTGCGCGAGGCGGTCGGCTGGCAGAACCGTGGTGCCCTGGTCGCGCTGGACGGCCTGGCACGCGGCGGCCCCGACCCGGCCCGCAACGTGCGGCGGCGGGACCGGGAGCGCGCCCTGCTGAAGTACTGGCAGCGGTACTGCGGCAAGAACGAGACGGTCGGCTTCTTCGGCCCGAGCTGCTGGGTCACCCTCGACCCGGCGCGCCCGGAGACCGCCGACGTGCGCCCCGGCCCGGGCCTGACCCGGCGACGCTGGGTGTGGTTCGAGTCCTGGGCGCTCAGCGCGTACGCCGACCGGATCGGCCGGGACGTGGCGGTGCGAAGCTGGTGGGCGCCGATGCTCTGCCCGCAGCTCAGCCTCGCCGACCGTACGGTCCGCCGGCCGGGCCGGCCGCCGGTGGCGCTCACGCCGGTGGAGGCGGCGCTGCTGGCCGCCGCCGACGGCCGGCGCCCGGCCCGCGAGCTGGTCGCCGACCCGGCGATCGGGTTGCGCCGGCCGGAGGACGGCTACGCGCTGCTGGACCGGCTCGTCGAGCGCGAGCTGATCACCTGGGACGCGGCGCTGCCGGTGAGCCCCGACGCCGAGGACGTGCTGCGGCGGCGGATCGAGGAGATCGGCGACGAGCCCGCCCGGCTGGGCGCCCGCGCCGGCTTCGACCGGCTGTGCGGCGCCCGGGACGCGGTGGCCGCCGCGGCCGGCGACCCGGAGCGGCTGCGTACCGCCCTGGACGCGCTCGACGCGACGTTCACCGAGCTGACCGGGGAGCCCCCGCGCCGCCGCGCCGGCCAGATGTACGCCGGCCGCACCCTCTGCTACGAGGACACCAGCCGGGACCTCGACGTGGTCTTCGGCAAGCCGCTGCTCGACCGGATCGCCGCCCCGCTCGCGGTGCTGCTCCAGGCGGCCCGCTGGATGGTCGACGCGCTGGAGCGGGCGTACGACGCGGCGTTCCGCGAGCTGTACGACGAGCTGCGCGCCGAGGCGGGCGACGGCCCGGTGTCCCTGGCCGACCTGTGGTTCCTGGCGCAGGGCCTGTTCTGGGGCGACGGCGCCCGGCCGGTCGACGCGGTCGCCGCCGAGTTCGCCGACCGCTGGGCCGGACTGTTCGGCCTGGCCGCGCTGCCGCCCGGGACGACCGAGGTCCGGCTGCCGGTGGCCGACCTGGCCACCCGGGTCGCCGAGGCCTTCCCCGCCGCGCGGCCGGCCTGGCCCAACGCCCGGCTGCACAGCCCCGACCTGCAGATCTGCGCCGCCGACGCGGAGGCGCTGGCACGCGGCGACTACACCGTGGTCCTCGGCGAGCTGCACGCCGCCTGGGCGTCCTTCGACTGCCAGGTCTTCACGCCGTCGCACCCGGACGTGGAGCGGCTGCGCGACGCGCTGACCGAGGACCTCGGCGAGCGGCGGATCCGGCTGCTCGTCCCGACCGACTGGCCCCGGCGCACCAGCCGGGTCGCCGAGGCGCTCACCGGGCCGACCGACCGGCAGTTGGCCTTCGCGCCCGCGCCCGGCGCCGACCCCGACCGGGTGCTGCCCACGGTCGACCTGACCGTCGCCGAGGAGGGCGGCCGGCTGGTCGCCACCGCCCCGGACGGGCAGCGCTGGACGCTGCCCGAGATCTTCTCCCCGCTGCTCAGCGCGCACGCCGTCGACGGGTTCAAGCTGGTCAGCCCGGCGCCGTACACGCCCCGGATCACGGTCGGCGAGCTGGTGGTGGCGCGGCAGACCTGGCGCACCACGGTCGGCGCGAGCGGGCTCGCCGCCGTCACCGGCGAACGGGAACGGTTCCTCGCGGTCCGGGACTGGCGCCGCCGCCTCGGGCTGCCGGAGCAGGTCTACGTGAAGCTCGGCACCGAGACCAAGCCCTGCTTCGTGGACCTCAGCAGCCCGGCGTTCAGCGCCATGTTCTGCGCGATGGTGCGGGCCGCCCGCACCGACGGCGGCGACGACGCCTCGCTGATGGTCAGCGAGATGCTGCCCACGGTCGGGGACGCCTGGGTGCCCGACGCGGCCGGCCGGCGCTACTTCAGCGAGCTGCGGCTGCACATCGTGGACGCCGACGAGCGGGAGGACGCCCGATGAGCGAGCGTCAGCGAGTGAATCATCGGTGCAGCGCGTTGGTGCCTCATGGCGGCACGGAGCGAAGCGGAGTGCGGTCATGAGCCACCGGATCCCCCTCGGCGACACCGGCTGGTCGGTGTTCCGCGACGTCGTCCTGCGTACCGCCGGCTTCCCGGCGGCCGGGCTGGCCGCCTTCGCCGCGCCCGAGGCGGCGGCCGCCGCCGACGCCCTGCTCTCCGGCGAGGGCGAGGCGGACACGTTCGAGAAGGCGTTCGCGACGGCGCTGGCGGACGGCTCCGAGGTGGCCAACCAGATCGCCGCCGACCCGCTGCTGCGCGAGGCGGTCACCTGGCAGAACCCGGAGATGCTCATCGCGCTGGACGGCCTGCTGCGCACCGACCCGACGGTGCGCAACGTACGCCGCCGCAAGCGCGAGCTGAGCCTGCTGCGCTACTGGCAGCGCTACTGCGGCAAGGCCGAGACGATCGGGTTCTTCGGCCCGGTCTGCTGGGGCCGGATCGATCTCGACGAGCCGGCCACCCGGCTGCGGCCCGGGCCCGCGTTGGTGTCCCGGCGCGAGGTCCACTTCGAGGCGTGGGCGCTGATCGCGTACGCCGACCGGCTCGCCGACGACCTGGCCGTGCGGCGCTGGTGGGCGCCGACGCTGCCGCCGCACCTGAGCCTCTCCGACCGGCAGGTCACCCGCCCGCTGCTCCCGCCGACCGAGCTGACCGGCACGGAGGCCCGGCTGCTCGCCGTCTGCGACGGGCGCACCCCGGCGGTCACCCTCGTGGAGCGGCTTGTCGCCGGCGGGGAGGCCGGGCTGCGCAGCGCCGACGACGGCTACCTGCTGCTCGACCGGCTGGTCGACCGGAGCCTGCTGACCTGGGACGCCGGCCTGCCGGTCAGCCCGGACGCCGAGCGCGTGCTGGGACAGCGGATCGAGGCCATCGGCGACGCGTCCGTCCGCGCCGAGGTGGCGGCCGCGTTCGACCGGTTGCGCGGGGCGCGCGACGCGGTGGCCGCGGCGGCCGGGGACCCGGACCGGCTCGGTGCCGCGCTGGCCGCGCTGAACGCCGAGTTCACCGCCGTCACCGGCCGGCCCGCCACCCGCCAGGCCGGGCAGATGTACGCCGGTCGCACGGTGCTCTACGAGGAGACCGCCCGCGACCTGGACTTCACGGTCGGCTCCCGGGTGCTGGACGCGCTGGCCGAGCCGCTGGCGATCGTGCTGGCGGCCGCACGCTGGCTGACCGCCGAGGTCGGTGCCGCCTGCGAACGGCTCTTCGCGGAGCTGCACGCCGAGCTGCGCGGCGACGGGCCGGTGCGGCTGGCCGACATCTGGGCCCTGGCCCAAGGGCTGCTGCTCGCCCCGGACGGCCCGATCGCCCAGGCCGGCGCCGGGCTGACCGCCCGCTGGGCGGAGCTCATCGGCCTGGACACGGTGGCCCCTGGGCAGACCGAGCTGCGGCTGCGCAGCGCCGACCTGGCCGAGCGGGCCCGTGCCCTGTTCGCCGCCGACCGTCCCGGCTGGCCGTCCGCCCGGATCCACAGTCCGGACGTGCAGATCGCCTCCGCCGGGCTGGACGCCCTCAACCGGGGCGACTTCCTGCTCGTCCTCGGCGAGCTGCACCCGGCCTACGTCCCGTTCGACAGCGCGGTGCTGACCCCGTTCCACTCCGACCAGCCGTCGCTGCGGGCCGCGTTGGACGCCGAACTCGGGCCGGCCCGGGCGCGGGTGCTCTACCCGGAGAGCTTCCCGCGGATGACGACCCGCATCACGTACGCGCTCAACGGTCCCCGGGACCGGCAGTTCGGCATCGACACGGCCCGGGGCGCCGACGTCGACCGGCTGGTCCGCGCCACCGAGGCACGGGTGGAGAACGACGGCGACGAGTGGCTCGCGGTGCTGCCGGACGGCACCCGCTGGCCGCTGATGGAGATCTTCGCCAACCTGCTCGGCGCGTTGCTGCTGGACACCTTCAAGCTCCTCGCGCCGGCCCCGCACACGCCCCGGATCACCATCGACCGGCTGGTCGTGGCGCGGCGGACCTGGCGGACGACGGTGGCGGAGACCGGCCTGGCCGGCGTCACCGGCGAGGCCGAGCGGTTCCTCGCCGTACGCCGGTGGAGGGCGGGTCTGGGGCTGCCCGAGCGGGTGTTCGTCAAGGTGGGCACCGAGATCAAGCCCTGCTACGTCGACCTCACCGCCCCGCTGCACGCCCAGTCCCTCTGCGCCATGGTCGACGCCGCCGCGAAGAGCGGCCCCGACGTCACCGTGACGGTCGGCGAGCTGCTGCCGGATCCGGCGGACGCCTGGGTGACCGACGCGCGGGGACGCGGCTACGTCAGCGAGCTGCGGTTGCAGATCACCGATCCAGTGAGCTACCGGGGAGAGAACGGGTGACCGACATCCTGTCCACCAGCGCCGTCCACGGGGAGACCCTGCCGTGGCCGGACGCGACGCTGGCCGAGCTGATCGCCGCCCAGGCCGCTCGGACCCCGGACGCGGTCGCGGTGCGTCAGTGGGACACCCGGCTCACCTACGCCGAGCTGGTCGGCCGGGCGGCCGGGGTGGCCGCCGCGCTGCGCGGGCGCGGTGTCGGCCCGCAGACGCGGGTCGGCGTCTGCGGAGCCCGCAACCCCGACCTCGTGGCCACCGTGCTCGGGGTGCTGTTCGCCGGCGGCTGCTACATGCCGCTGGAGCCGGGCGGCCCCCGCCGGCGGCTGCGGGAGATCGTCGCCGACGCGGGGGTGACCGTGGTGGTCGGTGACGCCGCCGTGGCCGAGTTCGGCGACGTGCCGGGCGTCGAGGCGCTCGGGCTGCCCGGGCCGGCGCCGCTGGCCGCCTGCCCGGCCCGCCCCGGCGACCCCGCGTACGTGCTGTTCACCTCGGGCTCCACCGGCCGGCCCAAGGGGGTGGTCGTCACCCACCGGAGCGTGGTCGAGTTCGTCACCGGCTGCGCCGCCGTGACCGGCGCCGACGCGGGTGTCCGCAGCCTCGGCTACGCCTCGCTCAGCTTCGACGCGGCGATCATCGACCTCTTCGTACCGCTGCTGCTCGGCGGCGCCGTCCAGCTCGTCGGCGCCGACGACCGGGCCGACCCGGTGCGGCTGGCCCGGTTCATCGCCGCGCACGAGGTGAACTGGGGGCTCCTCACCCCGACCGTGCTGTCCATGCTGGACCCGGCGGAGCTGCCCGCCTGGCGGGTGGTGCTCTGCGGCGCCGAGGCGGTGCCGGCCGAGCTGGCCGCCCGCTGGGCCCCCGGCCGGCTCTTCGTCAACGCGTACGGCCCGACCGAGGCCACGGTGATGGCGGTCAGCGGCGAGCTGACCGGTGCCGAGACCGACCCGGTGCCGATCGGCCGCCCGGTCCCCAACCACCGCGTGTACGTGGTCGACGCCGGGCTGCGCCCGGTGCCGCCAGGGGAGGCCGGCGAGCTGCTGGTCGGCGGTCCCGGGCTGGCCGACGGCTATCTCGGCCGGCCCGGCCTGACCGCCGAGCGGTTCGTCCCCGACCCGTTCGGCGAGCACCCGGGGCAGCGGCTCTACCGCACCGGCGACCTGGCTCGGCAGGAGCCCGACGGCCGGCTGGTCTACCTCGGCCGCATCGACCGGCAGGTCAAGATCCGGGGCCAGCGCATCGAGCTGGGCGAGGTGGAGGCCGTGCTGGCCGACCTGCCCGGCGTACGGCAGGTCGCCGTGGAGGCCGTCCCCGGCCCGGCCGGCACCGAGCTGGTCGCCTTCCTCACCCCGGCCGACGCCCCCGACGACGATCGGCTCCGGGCGTACGCGCTGCCCCGGCTGACCGCCGCGATGCTGCCGACCCGGGTGCTGCGCCGCGACGCCCTGCCGGTCAGCCCGACCACCGGCAAGTTGGACCGGCCGGCGCTGCGCGCGCTGGCCGCCGCCGCCGACGTCGCGGTCCCCGCCGGCCCCGTGGACGCGGACGAGCCGCTCGCGGCGGCGGTGGCCCGGATCTGGGGTCGGCTGCTCGGCGGGACGCCCACCCCGGAGACCGACTTCCTCGCCGCCGGCGGCAACTCCATCGCCGCGATGCGCCTGGTCGCCGCGCTCCGGGCCGAGCTGGGCCGGCACGTCGACACCCGGGACGTCTTCACCGGCCGTACCCTGGCCGGCCTGGTGGAGCGGATCACCGCCGCCGCCCCGGCCGGCGGCGACGGGCTGACCACCGGCAACCCGCCCACCCTCTCGGCGCCGCAGCGCCGGCTCTGGTTCGTAGACCAGATCGCCCCCTCCAGCGCTCCCTACAACATCGCGGTGGCGCACCGGCTGCGCGGCCCGCTGGACACCGCTGCCCTCGGGGCGGCGCTGCGGGCGGTCGCCGAACGGCACGACGTGCTGCGCTGGCGCATCCCGCAAACTGCCGGCGTGCCGTACGCGGTCCGCGAGGAACCGACCGACGTGGCCGTCCCGGTGGTCGACCTGACCGGCAGCGCCGACGCCGAGGCGGAGCTGGCCGGGATGCTCGCCGCCGGGGCGGCGCACTCCTTCGACCTGGCCACCGGGCCGCCCTGGCAGGTGACCGTCTACCGGCTCGGGCCGGACGAGCACGTCCTGGCGATCACCCTGCACCACGCGGTCTTCGACGGCTGGTCGGAGAAGCCGCTCTACGACGACCTCGCGGCGGCGTACGACCGGGCGCTGGCGGGCGGCAGCCCGACGCTGCCCGCGCTGCCCGCCACGTACGCCGACTACGCCGTGTGGCGGGCGGAGCGGGACCGGCGTCGCGGCGCCGCCGACCTGGACTGGTGGGTGGCGCACCTGCGCGACGTGCCCACCGTGCTGGACCTGCCCCGTGACCGGCCCCGGCCGGCGGTGGCCACCTACACCGGCGCCGAGGCGGCGGTGTGGCTGCCCGAGGCGTGTGACCGCGGGGTGCGGGAGCTGGCCGAGCGGCGCGGCACCACCGTGGCGGCGGTGCTGCTGGCCGGCTTCGGCGAGCTGCTGCGCCGGCTCACCGGCCGCGACGACCACGTGGTCGGCGCCATCGTCGCCGACCGCCGGCTGGCCGCGTTCGACGACGTGGTGGGCTTCTTCATCGACACCGTGCCCGTGCGGGTGCGCGGCGGCGCGGCCAGCTTCGCCGAGCTGGTCGACCGGTGCGCCGGCGAGCTGCACGAGGCGACCGCCCACCCCGGCGCCCCGCTGGAGCGGATCGTCGAGGCGCTCGCCGTGGGCCGGGACACCTCCCGCGCGCCGCTGGTGCAGGTGCTGTTCAACGTGCTCAATTTCGCCCCGCCCCGGCTGGCGTTGACCGGCCTGGACACCGAGCCGGTCGCGGTGCCCAAGCCCGGCTCGCCGTTCGACATCACCGTCTACGTGGTGGAGCGGGCCGGCCGGTGCGGCGTCGAGGTGGTCTACAACCCCGATCTCTTCGACGCCGGCCGGATCGACGACCTGCTGGCGGACCTCGCCGCACTCGTCGGCGCGCTGGTCGCCGCGCCGGACACACCGACCGACCGGGTGGCCACCGAGCTGCCCCGCCCGACGGTGGCCACGCCCCAGCTCGGCGCGATGACCGTCGCCGCCGGCGAGGCGCCGCGCGGCGTGCTGCCGGCCGGCCCGGACGGGCTGACCGACACCGAGGAGCTGATCGCCGGGATCTGGCGCGAGGTCCTCGAACGCGACCAGGTCGGGGTCACCGACAACTTCTTCGACATCGGCGGGCACTCGCTGGCGCTGGCCGCCGTGCACGCCCGGCTCACCGCCGCCACCGGCCGCTCGATCAAGATGCTCGACCTCTTCCGCCACCCCACCATCCGGGCGCTCGCCGCCAGCCTCGACGGCGCCGCCGACCGGCCGGAGCTGGCCCGCGCCGCGCTGCGCGCCGCCGCCCGACGCAGTCGTACCCGCCGCAACCCACCCCGCCGCCCCGGCGGCACCGCGTGACGAAGGACAGCCTGATGAGCAACCCGACCGCAACCGACCTCCCCGAGGGCGACGGCATCGAGCCGATCGCCATCGTCGGGCTGGCCGCCCGCCTGCCCGGCGCGGCCGACGTGAACGAGTTCTGGCGCAACCTGGTCGACGGGGTCGAGTCGGCCACCGAGCTGACCCGGGAGGAGCAGCTCGCCCGCGGCGCCACCGCCGACGAGGTCGACGACCCGGGCTGGGTCAACCGCGCCCCGCTCGTCGACGGGTACGACGAGTTCGACGCCGGGCTGTTCGGCATGACCGCCCGCGAGGCGGAGATCACCGACCCGCAGCACCGGCTGTTCCTGGAGTCCTGCTACACCGCGTTGCAGGACGCCGGCTACGACCCGACCCGCTACGACGGCTCGATCGGCGTGTACGCCGGCACGGGCGGCAACACCTACCTGCACCGCTTCGTGCTGCGCAACAAGCGGGTCGGCGGCAACCTCCACGGCACCGTCTCGCTGGCCACCGGCAACTCCCCGAACTACGTGGCCACCAACGTGTCGTACCGGCTGGACCTGCGCGGCCCGAGCCTGACCGTGCACACCGCCTGCTCCACCTCGCTGGTCGCGTTCCACCTGGCTTGCGAGGCGCTGCGCAACGGCGAGTGCGACATGGCCCTCGCCGGCGGCGTCAACATCGAGCTGCCGCACGTCGGCTACCTGGGCATGGACGGCTTCACCTCGCCCGACGGCCGGTGCCGCCCGTTCGACGCGGACGCCAACGGCACGGTCTGGGGCAGCGGCGCTGGGGTGACCCTGCTCAAGCGGCTCTCCGACGCGATCGCCGACGGCGACGCGATCCGCGCCGTGGTGCTCGGCAACGCGATCAACAACGACGGCGCCGGCAAGGTCGGCTTCACCGCCCCGAGCGTCGACGGGCAGATGGAGGCGATCGCCCAGGCCGTCGCGATGGCCGACGTCGACCCGCGCACCATCAGCTACGTCGAGGCGCACGGCACCGGCACCGCGATGGGCGACCCGATCGAGATCGCCGCGCTCTCCGCCGTCTACACCAAGGACACCGACGAGCGGGGCTGGTGCGGCATCGGCTCGGTGAAGTCCAACATCGGCCACCTCAGCCAGCCCTCCGGCATCGTCAGCGTGATCAAGACGGTGCTCGCCATGGAGCACGGGCTGATCCCGCCGACCATCAACTACGAGACGCCGAACCCGGCGATCGAGTTCGCCGACACCCCGTTCTACGTGGCGAACACGCTGACCAAGTGGGACACCGACGGCACGCCCCGCCGCGCCGGGGTCAGCTCGTTCGGCATCGGCGGCACCAACGCGCACGTGGTGCTGGAGCAGGCGCCGGCGGCGTACCGGGAGCGGCGGGTCCGCCCGGCGCAGCTGCTGCACGTCTCGGCGAAGACCGCCGGCGCGCTGGAGACGGCGGTGCAGCGGCTCGCCGAGCACCTGGAGTCCGCCGCCGACCGGGGGCCGGAGCACCTCGCCGACGTCGCGCACACCCTGCGCGTCGGCCGCCAGCAGTACCCGCACCGCGTCGCCGTGGTCGCCACCGACCTGGCCGACGCGGTCGCCGCGCTGCGCACCAAGCGCCGCCGGCAGGCCGGCGTGGCCGAGGGCCCGGCGCCCCGGACGGCGTTCCTCTTCTCCGGCCAGGGCTCCCAGTACGCCGGGATGGGCGCGCAGCTCTACGCCGAGGAACCGGGCTTCGCGGCCGTCGTGGACGAGTGCGCCGAGCTGCTCCGCCCGGAGCTGGGCCTGGACATCCGCGACCTGATCCTCGGCCGCGACCCCGAGGCGGGGGAGAAGCTCACCGAGACTCGCTACACCCAACCCGCCCTGTTCGTCGTCGAGTACGCCCTGGCCGTGCTCTGGCAGTCCGCCGGCGTGCGGCCGGCCGCGATGATCGGGCACTCGATCGGCGAGTACGTCGCCGCGACGGTGGCGGGGGTGCTGAGCCTGCCCGACGCGCTGCGGGTGGTCGCCGCCCGGGGCCGGCTGATGCAGTCCGTCGCGCCGGGGTCGATGCTCGCCGTGCCGCTGGACGAGTCGGTGGTCGCCGAACGGCTGCCCGAGGGACTGGCCATCGCCACCGTCAACGGCCCGGGCACGTGCGTGGTGGCGGGCCCGAGCGACGCGGTCGCCGCCTTCGCCGACACGGTCGGCGCCAAGACCAAGGCTCTGCGGACCTCGCACGCCTTCCACTCGCCGATGATGGACCCCATCCTCGCCGAGTTCACCGCCCTGATGGCGACGGTGACGCTGCGGCCGCCGGCCGTCCCGTTCCTGTCCAACGTGACCGGTACCTGGATCACCGAGCAGCAGGCCACCGACCCGGCGTACTGGGCGGCGCACCTGCGCCAGCCGGTGCGCTTCGGCGCCTGCGTGGCCACCCTGCTCGCCGAGGGCACGTGGTCGCTGGTGGAGTGCGGCCCGGGCCGCCAGCTGGCGAACCTGGCCCGGATGCAGGTGGCCAAGGCGTCCGAGGCGCAGCGCAAGCTCGTCCCGCTGGGCAGCCTGCCCGGCCCGGGCGAGCCCACCGGCGACCTGGCCACCCTGCTCGGCACGGCGGCGGCGCTCTGGTGCGCCGGTACGCCGGTGCGGCTGGGCTCCGACCCGGACGCGCGGCGGGTGCCGCTGCCGACGTACCCGTTCGAGCGGCGCCGCTACTGGGTCGACCCGGACCCGGTGCAGCCGGGCGCCGCCGCGCCGGTCGAGACCGGGCCCCGGCCGCTGCCCGAGTGGTTCGCGGTGCCGGTGTGGCGGCAGGCGGCCCCCGAGCCGCGGACCGCGCCGCTGGGCCGCTGCCTGGTCCTCGCCGACGGCCCGCGCGGCGACGCGCTGGTCGCGGCGCTGCGGGCCGCCGGTGAGCAGCCGCTGACGGTACGCCCCGGCGACGGCTTCGCCGCCGAGGCCGACGGCTGGCGGCTGCGCCCCGGCGTGCGGGACGACTACGACGCGCTGGTCGCCGCCCTCGCCGCGGACGGCGTGCCGGCCCGGCTGGTGCACGCGTTCGCCCTCGACGGCGAGCCGACCGGCGCCGACATCGCCGCCACCTGGGCCGCCCAGGACCGGGGCTTCTTCAGCGCGCTGCACCTGGTGCAGGCCCTGGCGGGCGCCGGCCTGACCGCTGAGGAGGGCGCGTTCACCCTGGACGTCGTCACCGCCGGCATCGGCGACGTGACCGGCGCCGACCTGACCCGGCCGGAGCACGCCACCCTGGCCGGCCTGGCCCGGGTGCTCCCGGCCGAGGTCCCCGGCCTGACCGTCCGGCTGCTCGACGCCGGCCCGGCCGACGCGGGGGAGCGGGCCCTCGTGGCCGAGCTGCGCCGCCCGGTCGACCCGGAGCGGCCCGAGGTGACGTTGCGCGGCGGACGCCGCTGGGTGACCGGGTACGAGCAGGTCACCGTCGACGCCGAGGGCGAGCCGGGGGCGCTGCGCGAGGGCGGCCGGTACGTGATCACCGGCGGGCTCGGCGGTATCGGCATCACCCTCGCCGAGGACTTCGCCACCCGGGCCCGGGCGAAACTGGTGCTGCTGGCCCGCTCCGGGCTGCCGGCCCGCGAGGAGTGGGACGACCACCTGGCCGTGCATGGCGGCGACCGGGCCGGCCGGGCCATCGCCGCGATCCGCCGGATGGAGGCCGCCGGCGCCGAGGTGCTGGTGCTCGCCGCCGACGTCACCGACCCCGCCGACCTGGCCCGCGTGCGGGCCGAGGCCGAGCGCGCGTACGGGGGAATCGACGGCATCGTGCACGCGGCCGGCCTGCCCGGCGGCGGCATGGCCGAGATCAAGGAGCGGGCCGAGGCGGAGCGGGTGCTCGCCCCGAAGCTCGCCGGCACCCTCGCCCTGGCGCGGGTCTTCGGCGACCTGCCGCTGGACTTCGTGGTGCTCTGCTCCTCGGTCACCGCGGTGATCGGCGGCTTCGGTCAGGTCGACTACTGCGCGGCGAACAACTTCCTCGACGCGTACGCCCGGGCCGGTGCCGGCTTCGCCGCGCCCGTGGTGTCGCAGAACTGGGGCGGCTGGGCCGAGGTGGGCATGGCCGTGGAGACCGACGTCCCCGCCGGCTTCCGGGCCGCCGCGCGGGACACGGTCGCCACCCCGGTGGACCACCCGGTGCTCACCACGAAGGTCACCGGCCCCGACGGCACCGTGCTGCACGGCTTGGTCTCCGCCACCAGCCACTGGCTCCTCGACGAGCACCGCATCGGCGGGGTGCCCGTGGTGCCGGGCACCGCCCACCTGGAGTCCGTCCGCGCGGCGGTGACGGCCGCGCTGCCGGCCCCGGCCGGGGACGCCGCCGTGGAGCTGCGCGACGTGGTGTTCCTGGAGCCGTTCTCGGTGCCCGACGGCACCGTCGCCCAGTACCGGGTGGAGCTGACCCCCGCCGAGGACGGCGTCGACTTCGCCGTGTGCAGCCTCGCCGCCGGCCAGTCCCGCACGCACGTGCGCGGGTCGGCGGGCTGGACGGTCGAGCCCGCCCCGCCGGCGGAGCAGCCGGCCGTGACGGGCCGCCGGGTCGACGACGACTCGTCGTTCGGCCGTGGACGCACCAGCATGCTGACCTTCGGGCCGCGCTGGGCCGCGCTGCGCGAGCACCACCTCGGCGACGGCGAGGAACTGGCCCGCATCGAGGCCCCCGCCGAGGCGGTCGGGGACCTGCCGTCGTGGGGCCTGCACCCGGCGCTGCTGGACGTGGCGACCGCGTTCGGCCGCGGCCAGGGCTCCGGCACCTACCTGCCGCTGTCGTACGGGCGGATCGTGGTGCGCGGGTCGCTGCCGGCGCGGTTCCACAGCCACCTGCGGCACCGGGACAGCGCCACCGCCGAGGTGGTGGCCGCGGACCTGTCGCTGCGCGACGCCGACGGCCGGGAGCTCGTCGCCATCAGCGACTTCGTGCTGCGGCGGGTCGACCAGGGCGCGGTGACCGGTGGCCTGGCCGCCGCGCCGGAGGCGGACCCGGCGGCGACCTCCGCCGGGCCGACCGAGGACATCCGGCCGGTGGACGGGGTGGAGGCGTTCCGGCGCAGTCTCACCGCCGGGCTGGGTGCCCAGGTCGTGATCACCACTCGGACGGTGGCGGACATCCGCAGCCGCGCCGGCCGGATGACCACGGAGAGCCTGGAGAACGAGCCGGAGACGACCTCCACGGCGCCGTCCGGCACCGGCGGCGGCTCGGCCGCGCCCCGCACCGAGTTGGAGATGATCATCGCCCGGGTCTGGCAGGACGGGCTCGGGGTGGCCGAGGTCGGCGTCGACGACGACTTCTTCGCCCTCGGCGGCAACTCGCTGGTGGCGGTGCAGCTGATCGCCGCGATGCGCAAGGCGACCGGGGTGCGGCTGCCGATGCGCAGCCTCTTCGAGACGCCCACCGTGGCCGGGATCGCGGCGCGGATCGAGGAGATGCGGGCCGCCGCCCCCACCGACGAACCGGCCGCGCCGACCACCCCCAACATCCCGCGGCTGCCCCGCGCGTGACGACGAGCGACAACAGGAGTGAGGAAGCAATGAGCGACACGATCGCCACGCTGCCGGTGGTCGTCGAGAACGACGGCCGGGAGCTGACCGAGCTGATCGCCGCCCGCCGCGCGGAGCTGCGCGCGAGCCTCGTGGAGCACGGCGGGCTGCTGTTCCGCGGGTTCGACGTCGGCGGCGTCGAGGGCTTCGACCGGGTGGTGCGGGCGCTGGCCGGCGAGCCACTCGTCTACACCGAGCGCTCGTCTCCCCGGCACGCCATCGCCGGCCGGGTCTACACCTCGACCGACTACCCGCCGGACGAGGAGATCTTCCTGCACAACGAGAACTCGTACCAGGCCCGTTGGCCACTGACGCTGTTCTTCTACTGCATCACCCCGCCGCTGACGCAGGGCGCGACCCCGCTCGCCGACGTGCGCCGGGTGTACGCCGAGATCGACCCGGCGGTCCGCGAGGAGTTCGTCCGCCGCCGCTGGATGCTGGTGCGCAACTTCCACGGCGACTTCGGCACCCCGTGGCAGCACGTGTTCAACACCGACGACCGCGCCGAGGTCGAGGCGTACGCGGCGGCGAACCGGATCGAGCTGGAGTGGCTCGGCAAGGACGGGCTGCGTACCCGCGCGGTCCGCGACGTGGTGCACCACCGGCCCGGCTCGGACACCCCCCGCTGGTTCAACCACGCCACGTTCTTCCACCTGAGCACCCTCCCGAAGGACTACCAGGAGGGGCTGCTGGCCATGTTCGGCCCCGAGGGGCTGCCGTCGAACACCTACTACGGCGACGGCGGCGAGATCCCCGCCGACGTCATGGACCACCTGCGGGCCGCGTACCGGGCGGCCAGCGTCCGCTTCGACTACCAGCGCGACGACGTGCTGGTGGTGGACAACATGACCGCCGCGCACGGGCGGGAGCCGTTCACCGGCCCCCGCAAGATCGCCGTCGCGATGGCCGAACCGCACACCCCCGAGAGCGCTGGAGAGAAGTGATGGCCGAAACCCGATTCCTGGTCGTTCGCAACGACGAGGAGCAGTACTCGATCTGGTCGGCCGACCGCGACCTCCCGGCGGGCTGGCACGAGGCCGGCTTCGCCGGCACCCGTGAGGAGTGCCTCGCGCACATCGACACCGTCTGGACGGACATGCGCCCGCGTTCCGTGCGGGAGGCTGGCGCATGAGTACCCCGAAGGAGTGGACCTTCCCGGCCTCCTACGCCCAGGAGCGGGTGTGGATGGCCAACCAGCTCGACACCGACTCGCCGGTCTACAACGTCTCCAACCCGTGGCGCTTCCCGATCGGGACCAGCCCGGAACAGGCCAACGACGTGTTCGGCCAGGTCGTCGCCCGACACGAGTCCCTCCGCACCCACCTGCGGATGGACGACGGCACCCTCACCCAGGTGGTCCGCGCGGCCGAGCCGGTCGCGCTGCCGGTCGACGACCTGCGCGGCCTCGCCGGGCCGGAGCGCGACGAGAAGGTGGCGGCGCTGCTGGGCGGGCTGGCCCGCACGCCGATCCCGCTGGACGCGCCGCCGCCGTGGCGGGCCCGGCTGGTCCGGCTCGCCGACGACGAGGTCGCGCTGCTGTTCGTGGCGCACCACGCGGTCTTCGACAGCCACTCGGCGGTGGTGTTCACCAACGAGCTGGCCGCGTTCAGCCGGGCCGCGCTGACCGGCGCGCCCGCCGACGTGCCCGAGCTGCCCATCCAGTACGCCGACTTCGCGGTCTGGCAGCGCGACCAACTCACCGGCGCGGAACTGGACCGGCAGCTCGCCTTCTGGCGGGGCCACCTGGCCGGCGCGCCGCCGGTGACCGCCCTGCCGCTGGACCGGCCGCGCCCCGCGCAGCTCGGCTTCGCCGGCGACGAGGTGCGCTTCGACCTGCCCGACGGCCTGCTCGACCGGGTCGGCCAGCTCGCCACCGGCTCCGCCGCCACCCCGTACATGGTGCTGCTCGCCGCGTTCACCGCGTTGCTGTCCCGGATCTCCGGCGACGACGACGTGGTGGTGGGCGTCTCCACCGCCGGCCGGGACACGGCCGAGCTGGCCCCGCTGATCGGCATGTTCGTCAACCCGGTGGCGCTGCGCTGCGAGCTGACCGGCGACCCCACGTTCGCGGAGCTGCTCGGCCGGGTGCGTGGCGGACTGGTCGACGCGATGGAGCACGGTTCGACCCCGTTCCAGAAGATCGTCGAGTCGATCGCCCCGCAGCGGGACCCGTCGGTGCAGCCGATCTTCCAGACCGCGCTGAACTTCATCCCGGACTCCGGGCTCGACCCGGTGGAGCTCGGCACCACCAAGGACGACCTGGCGTTCGACATCACCACCGGGACCAGCCGGCTGGTCTACCGCACGGAGCTGTTCGACCGGGCCACCGCCGAGGCGGTGGTCGCCCGGTACGTCCGGCTGCTCGCCGCGGCCGTCGCCGACCCGGCCCAGCGGATCTCCGCCCTGCCGCTGCTCGACGACGCCGAGCGGAACCAGGTGGTGTCAGGCTGGAACGAGACCGCGCACGAGGTGCCGGCGTCCACCCTGGTCGCCGAGTTCGAGCGGCAGGCGGCGGCCACCCCGGCCGCCATCGCCCTGGTCCGCGACGGCGTCTCGCTGACGTACGCCGAGCTGAACGCCGCCGCGAACCGCCTGGCGCGCGTCCTGGTGGCGCGGGGTGCCGGACCGGAGGCCCGGGTCGCGCTGGCCCTGCCCCGCTCCGCGGAGCTGGTGGTGGCGATCCTCGCGGTGCTCAAGTCCGGCGCCGCGTACGTGCCGGTGGACACCGGCTACCCGGCCGGGCGGATCGCCTACCTGCTGGCGGACTCCGAGCCGGCGCTCGTGCTCGCCACGCCCGAGACCGCCGGGCTGGTGCCCGCCGGTGCGCTGGTGCTCGACGGCCCGCTCGACGGCGACGACGCCGACCTGACCGACACCGACCGGGTCGCCCCGCTGCGTCCCGGGCACCCCGCGTACGTCCTCTACACCTCCGGCTCCACCGGCCGCCCGAAGGGCGTGGTGGTGGAGCACCGGGCGGTCACCGCCTACCTGGCGTGGGCCCGGGACACCTACCCGGGGCTGGCCGGCACGGCGCTGCTGCACTCGCCGGTGTCGTTCGACCTGACCGTCACCGGCCTGCTCGGCCCGCTCACCGCCGGCGGCACCGTCCGGCTCGCCGCCATCGACGAGGCCGCGGCCCGCGTCGGCGACCGGCCGGCGTTCCTCAAGGTCACGCCCAGCCACCTGCCGCTGCTCGACGCCGAGCTGTCGCCGACGACCGACCTGGTCATCGGCGGCGAGGCGCTGACCGCGGAGCAGCTCGCCGACTGGCGGGCCGCCCACCCGGGCGTCGCCGTGATCAACGAGTACGGCCCGACCGAGGCGACGGTCGGTTGCGTGGCCGCCCGCGTCGCGCCGGGGGAGGAGCTGCCCGCCGGGGCGGTGTCGATCGGCCGGCCCACCTGGAACACCCGGGTGTACCTGCTCGACGCCGCGCTGAACCCGGTCCCGCCGGGCGTGGCCGGTGAGCTGTACGTCGCCGGTGACCAGCTGGCCCGGGGCTACCTGCGCCGGCCCGGCCTCACCGCCGAGCGTTTCCTGCCCTGCCCGTACGGGCCGCCGGGGCAGCGGATGTACCGCACCGGCGACCTGGCCCGCTGGCGGGCCGACGGCACGCTGGACTACCTCGGCCGCCGCGACAACCAGGTCAAGATCCGTGGCATGCGGATCGAGCTGGGCGAGATCGAGTCGGCCCTGCTGGCCCGGCCGGACGTCCGCGAGGCGGCCGTGGTGGTACGCACCGACTCCGGCGAGCCGACCCTGGTCGGTTACGTCGTCGGCGCGGCCGACGAGGCGGCGCTCGCGGCCGACCTGGCCCGGGAGTTGCCGGCGCACCTGGTGCCGGCGGCGTTCGTCCGCCTCGACGCACTGCCGCTGACGCCGAACGGCAAGCTGGACGCCGCGGCGCTCCCCGCCCCGGCCGCCGCCCCGGCCGCCGACGCGTTCGTCGCCCCGCGCACCGACGCCGAGGCGCTCGTCGCCGAGGTGTACGCCGACATCCTCCAGGTGGACAAGGTCGGCGCGCTGGACGACTTCTTCGCCCTGGGCGGCAACTCGCTGCGCGGCATGCGGGCGATGGCCCGGATCCGGGCCGAGGTGGACGTGGACCTGCCGATGCGGGCGCTGTTCAGCACCCCGGTGGTGGCCGACCTGGCCGCCCAGATCGAGCAGCGGATCGCCGCCGAACTCGACGAGCTCTCCGAAGCCGAGGTCGCCGCGCTGCTCGCGGCGGAGAAGGACACTCCCTGATGACCGACGTGAAGGACCCGGCGCGGGACGCGGCCCGCCAGGCGCTCATCGCGCAGCGCCTGCGCAAGCGGCAGGCCGCCACGCCCACCGCCCGGATCACCCCGCGTCCGCCGGACGCAGAGGTGCCGCTGTCGTACGCCCAGGAGCGGGTCTGGTTCATGGACCAGCTCGCTCCGGGCGAGGCGGCGTACCACATCGCGGTGCCGCTGCGGGTGCGCGGGCCGATCGACGTCGCGGCGCTGCGTCGGGCGCTGGCCGACCTGAGCCGGCGGCACGAGTCGCTGCGCACCCGGTTCCCGGCCGACGCCGACGGCCGACCCACCGTGGTGGTCGCGGACTCCGTCGAGGTGCCGCTGACCATCGTGGACGCCCCCGACGAGGCCGCCGCGCAGGCGCTGGTGGACGCCGCCGCCGCCGAGCCGTTCGACCTGGCCGAGGGCCCGCTGCTGCGCGCCCTGCTGATCCGGCTGGCCGACGAGGACCACGTGCTGTTCCTCGGCAAGCACCACATCATCGGCGACGGCTGGTCGGTCGACGTGCTGCTGCGGGACCTGATCACCCTCTACCGCGGCGGGGAGCTGCCGGCCCTGCCGATCCAGTACGGCGACTTCGCCCACTGGGAGGCCCAGGAGCTGGACGGGCCGCAGGCCCGCGGACACCTCGACTACTGGAACCAGCGGCTGGCCGGCATCACCCCGCTGGAACTCCCGCTGGACCTGCCCCGCCCGGCCACCCAGACCTACGCCGGCGACTTCGTCGAGTTCCGGCTGGACCGGGCCGCCGCCGACGGGCTGAACGCGCTCACCCGCTCCTACGGCGGCACCCTGTTCATGACGCTGCTCGCGGCGTACCAGGTGCTGCTGGCCCGGCACGCCGGCCAGGACGACTTCGCCGTCGGGGCGTCCGTGGCCGGCCGCTCCGCGCCGGAGCTGGAGAACGTCGTCGGCATGTTCATCAACATGCTGCCGCTGCGGGCCGAGCTGGCCGGCGACCCGACCTTCGCCGAGCTGCTGGAGCGCACCCGGCGCAGCGTGCTGGACGGGCTGGAGCACGGCGAGGTGCCGTTCGCCAGGGTGGTGCACGAGCTGGGCCTGCCCCGCGACGTGAGCCGCTCCCCGGTTTTCCAGGCGATGTTCGTGCTGCAGAACTACGAGATCGGCCGGTTCAACGAGGTCTCCGACGCCACCGACGTCACCTTCGACTGGACGCCGATGGAGCTGCGGGCCACCCGGTTCGACTTCGAGTTCCACGCGGTGGAGATCCTCGACGGGCTCTACGGCAAGCTGGTCTTCAACACCGACCTGTTCACCCGCGACACGGTGGAGCGGGTGGCGCAGCGGTTCAGCACCCTGCTGCGCGCGGTGGTGGCCGCCCCCGACACCCCGATCTCCGCGCTGGGCCTGCTCCCCGCCGATGAGCGGGACCTGCTGGCGGGGTGGAACGACACCGCCGCCGACTTCCCGGCCGCGCAGACGCTGCACGGGCCGATCGAGGAGCGGGCCGCCCGCACCCCCGACGCGGTGGCCGTCACCTTCGAGGGCCGCAGCGTCACGTACGCCGAGCTGAACGCCGCCGCCAACCGGGTCGCGCACCGGCTGCGCGCCGCCGGCGTGGGCCCGGAGACCCTGGTCGGGGTCTGCGCGGAGCGCTCGGTGGAGCTGGTCGCCGGGCTGCTCGGCGTGCTCAAGGCCGGCGGGGCCTACCTTCCGCTGGATCCGGAGTACCCGGCCGACCGGCTGTCCTTCATGGTCACCGACGCGGCCGCGCCGGTGGTGCTGGTCCAGGAGCACCTGCGTGACGTGCTGCCGGACACGGGCGCCACGGTCCTCGCCCTCGACGACGAGCGGGTGTGGGCCGACCAGCCGGCGGACGACCCCGCGCCGGTCGTCGGCCCCGGGCACCTGGCGTACGTCATCTACACCTCGGGCTCCACGGGCCGCCCGAAGGGGGTGCCGAACACCCACCGGGGCATCGTCAACCGGCTCGACTGGATGCAGAAGACCTACGGGCTCGGCGCCGACGACGCGGTGCTGCAGAAGACCCCGGCCAGCTTCGACGTGTCGGTGTGGGAGTTCTTCTGGCCGCTGCGCGAGGGCGCCCGGCTGGTGCTCGCCAAGCCCGGCGGGCACAAGGACGCCGGCTACCTGCGCGACCTGCTGGTCGCCGAGCGGGTGACCACCGCCCACTTCGTCCCGTCGATGCTGACCGTCTTCCTCGCCGAGGACGGCGTCGAGGCGGCGACGGCGCTGCGCCGGGTGATCTGCTCGGGCGAGGAACTGCCGCTGGCCTCGGCGGTCGACTTCACCGCCCGGCTGCCGTGGTGCGGGCTGCACAACCTGTACGGCCCGACCGAGGCGGCCATCGACGTCAGCGCCTGGCACTGCGACCCGGCCCTGCTGACCGGGCTGACCAGCGTGCCGATCGGCGGGCCGATCGCGAACCTGCGGCTGCACGTGCTCGACGAGCGCGGCGAGGAGTGCCCGGTCGGGGTGGCCGGCGAACTGCACATCGGCGGGGTCGGGCTGGCCCGCGGCTACCACCGCCGGCCGGCGCTGACCGCCGAGCGGTTCGTGCCGGACCCGTTCTCCGCCGAGCCCGGGGCGCGGCTGTACCGCACCGGCGACCTCGCCCGGTGGCGCACCGCCCCGGGCGGCACCGGCGGCGTCATCGAGTTCCTCGGCCGCATCGACCACCAGGTCAAGCTGCGCGGCCTGCGGATCGAACTGGGCGAGATCGAGAGCGCGCTGCGCGAGCAGCCGGGCGTGGCCGAGGCGGCGGTGATCGTCCGCGAGGACAGCCCCGGCGACAAGCGGCTGACCGCGTACGTGGTCGGCGGGGCGGAGCACGCCACGCTGAAGTCGGCGCTGAAGGAGACGCTGCCCGAGTACATGGTGCCGAGCGCGTTCGTCACCCTCGACGCGCTGCCGCTGTCGCCGAACGGCAAGCTCGACCGCCGGGCGCTGCCCGCGCCGGTGGTCACCCGCGAGGCGTCCGTGGCGTTGGTGGAGCCGCGCGACGACACCGAGCGGCTGCTGGCCGGGATCTGGTCGGAGGTGCTCGGCGTCGACACGCTCGGCATCGACGACGACTTCTTCGACCTCGGCGGGCACTCGATGCTCGCCACCCAGGTCGTGGCGAAGATCCGCAAGGCGGAGCACGGCGGCCGGCCGGTCGGCGTGATGGACCTGTTCCAGCAGCGGACCATCCGCGAGCTGGCCGCCTTCATGTCCGGCAGCGCCGAGGCCGACGGGCCGCGCCGGCTGCTCTACGAGCTGACCAAGCCGATCCCGGCGGCCAAGCGCGTGCTGTCGTACGTCTGCGTCCCCTACGGCGGCGGCAGCGCGATCGTCTACCAGCCGCTCGCCGACGCGCTGCCGGCCGGGCACGCGCTGTGGTCCCTCGCCATCCCCGGCCACGACGTCGGCCTCAGCGAGGACGGCCTGCCGTTCGACGAGCTGACCAGCCGGGTCGCCGAGGAGATCCTGGAACGCGTCGAGGGGCCGATCGCCCTGTACGGCCACTGCGGCGTCGGCAGCGCCATCGTCGCCGAGGTGGCCCGCAAGGTCGAGGCGGCCGGGCGGAACCTGGAGGCGCTCTACATCGGGGCGATGTTCCCGTTCGCCCGCCCGAAGGGCGCGTTCGCCACCCTGCGCAACCGGATGGAGCAGCTGCGCAGCAACCGGCACTACGCGAGCTGGCTCAAGTCGATGGGCGTCGACACCGACGAACTGGACCCGGAGCAGGCGGACCGGATCATCAGCAACATGCGGGCCGACTCCCGGGCCTCGGAGGAGTACTTCACCGGCCTGCTGGACCGGCAGGCGGCCAAGCTGCGCGTGCCGATCGTCTCGGTGGTCGGCTCGGAGGACCCGGTCACCGACTACCACACCGAGCGGTACGCCGAGTGGCAGTTCCTCAGCGACACCCTCGGCCTGGTGGTGCTCGACCAGGCCGGGCACTTCTTCCTGAAGTACCGCGCCGAGGAACTGGCTGAGATCGTCACCCGGGTCCACCCGGCGATCGTGGCCGGCGACGTCTCGGCTCTCACCCCGGCCGCCCGGGGCGAGGACGCCGGCTGGTGGGTCGCCGACCACCAGCGCATCGGCGTCGACGACCGGCCGGAGAAGACGGTGGTCAAGCCGTCCATGGCCAGGTTCGTGGCGGTCACCGCAGGGCAGCTGGTCTCCACCACCGGGTCGGCGCTGACCGCGTTCGCCCTGCCGATCTGGCTGTTCACGCAGACCGGCTCGGTGGCCAACCTCGGGCTGCTCTGGGCGCTCGCCCTGATCTGCGGCGTGCTGATGCTGCCGATCGCCGGGGCGATCACCGACCGGGTCAGCCGTCGGAAGATCATGATGATCGCCAGCAGCAGCGCCGGCTCGATCCAGCTGGTGCTGGCCGCGCTGCTCTGGACCGACAACCTTCAGCTGTGGAACATCTACCTGCTGGTGGCGTTGAGCCAGGTCGCCGGGTCGTTCCAGCGCATCGCGTTCCAGTCGGCGGTGCCGCAGCTCGTGCCGAAGCGCTACCTCGGCCACGCGATGGGCATCACCCAGCTCACCAACGGCTTCGCCATGCTGCTGATGCCGGTCTTCGCGGCCGGCCTGCTGGCCGCCATCGAGCTCAAGGGCATCCTGCTCATCGACGTGGCGAGCTACGTGGTGGCGGTGCTGACCCTGGCCGTGGTCCGCTTCCCCGACCTGCTCGGGTGGCGGCCCAAGGAGCGGCTGCTGGTGGCCATCGCCAACGGCATGCGCTACTCCTGGCAGCACCGGGGCTTCCGGTTGATGCTCGGCTACTTCGCGCTGGGCAACATCTTCCTGGCGCCCGCCCTGGTGCTCACCACGCCGCTCGTGCTCTCCTTCGGCACCGCGACGCAGGTGGCCCAGGTGGCCCTCGCCGAGGCGCTCGGCGCAGTCGCCGGCGGCGTGCTCATGTCGCTCTGGGGCGGCCCTCGGCACCGACGGATGATCGGCGTGCTGATCGGCAACCTCGGCACGGCGGTCGGCTGCATGCTGATCGGCCTGGACGCCTCGGTGGCGATGATCTGCGTCGGCGCGTTCTGGCTGGCGATGGCGATGACCACGGCGCAGTCGATCTACGCCACCATCGTCCAGGTGAAGGTGCCGCAGCGCTTCCACGGCCGGGTGTTCAGCCTCAACCAGACCATCTCCTGGTCGACCCTGCCGATCGGGTTCGCGCTGCTCGCCCCCGGCGCGACCGCCCTGTTCGAGCCGATGCTCGCCCCGGGCGGGTCGCTCGCCGGGTCGGTGGGCGCGGTGATCGGCACCGGTCCGGGCCGCGGCATCGGCTTCGCGTACGTCTGCTTCGGCGCGGCGCTGGTGCTGATCACCCTCGGCGGCTTCGCGATCCGGCTGCTGCGCCGGTTCGACATCGAGGTGCCGGACTCGCTGCCCGACGACCTGATCGGCGCGCAGGAGCGGGAGAAGCGGCTCGCCGCCCGTGCCGCCGAGCGCGCCGAGGAGAAGGTGCCGGTAGGGGTGTGAGTCGTTCCCCGGGGGCCCGGTTGACGGGCCCCCGGGGGCTCACTCGCCGTCGTACCGGTCGGCGAGGTCGGCCTCGGGCACGTCCTCAGGGTCGGCGACCCAGGCCGAGAAGACCGGCACCCCGTCCCACGGGCCGGCCGCGCCGCCACCGGCCCGACCGTCGGTGGCGACCGCCACCACGGCGTACGGGTGGCCGAAGCGCAGCTCGGCGATCCGGACGACCCCCTGCGGCGGCAGGCACTCGAGCGTGGCGAAGCCGGTGACCGCGGCCGCCTCGAAGCCGTACCGGCCGTAGCGGGCCATCGCGGCCTGCGCCACCTCGAACCCCAGCCCCGCGGCGCCCAGCAGCTCGCCGAACACCCGCGCGACGGCGGGAAAGCCCAGCTCAGGTGCCGTCAGAACGTGCCGGCTCTCCGCCGACCAGCAGGGCAGCACCGCCGTCGCCCGCTCCTCCCGGCCGCCCGGCGCGAACGTCTCGCCCGGCTCCTCCCGCAGCGTCCACAGCGGAGCGTCGCCCAGCGGAAGGTCGTACAGGGAACGCCGGGACGCCGGCAGGTGGTCCTCCGGCGTGGCGGCGGCGACCGCCGCGACCTCGTGGGCGGCGGCCAGGACGTCCCCGGCGGGCACGTCGGACGCGGCGGCGACCGAGACCACCAGCAGCCCGGCCACACGGTCGGCGGTCCGCGCCGGCCGGGCGGCGGCGGCGTGCACGGCGACGGTGCCGGCCCGCGCGGTGTCCGCGATCCAGCACCGGTGGCCGTACTCCGGGGTGCGCAGCGCCCGGCCCAGCCGGCCGGCCCAGGCGCTGCCCGGGCCGAGGGCGTCGGCGGGCGCGACCTCGAACGGGTCCATCCAGGAGACCCGGGTGGCGAGGGCGCTGGCCAGGATCAGCAGCACCTCCGGCGTGACCGTCAACGGGAACGCGTCGATGAGGTCGAGCGTGTTCTCGCGGGCCCACGCGTCGAGCCCGGCCTGCTCCGGCAGCGGCCCGGTGGCGGTCGGCCCGGGCAGGGTCGCCCGCCACCCGTCGAGCCCGGCGGTCCCGGACCCCGGCCGGTGCCAGAACGCGGTCGCCGACGGCACCAGCGGGTGCGGTGCCTCCAGCAGGGCGCGGGCCGCCTCGGCGGCCGTCTTCGCGTCCGTGCCGAGCGCCTCCTCCAGCGCCGTGCGGGTCGCGTCCGTGGTCGCCGGCGCGGCGAGCGCCAGCAGCAACCACGCGCCCAGCGGGGAGGCGACGTGGTGCCCGTCGCCGATCACGGCGTGCAGGCGGTCGGCGTAGCGGGCCAGGGAAGTGCGGATGTCGATCGTCACCGCTCCACTGTGCCCGCTGGTCGGGCGCTCGTCACCACCGTCGGCCGACCGGTCTCCGGTGCGGTCACGACCGGAACTCGAACGGTTCGTCGATCTCCTCGCCGGCGAGGAAGGGGGTCAGCAGCCGGGGAAGCTGGCCCGGGTAGAACCGTTCGCCGCTGCCCACCACCTCGGCGATTGGCCACCACCGGAACCCGAAGTAGTCCTCCACCTCGTAGTCGAGCCGGTGCGCCTCGTCCACGTCCGGCCCGGGGCCGTTCAGCCGTACCGGGGCGATCACCTCGTCCTGGAGGTGCCGCCACTGCCGGTGCACGAAGCTGGCCCGGCGCCGCCAGGTGGGCGGACCGATCTGCGCGGGGTCGGCCACGATGCCGGTCTCCTCGCGCAACTCGCGCACCGCCGTGTCCAGGTACGTCTCGCCGGGGTCCATCCCGCCGCCGGGCAGCTCCCACCAGGTGCCCAGGCGGGGATGGTCCGGGTCGCGGGTGTGGAACAGCAGCACCCGGCCGTCGCCGTCGAGCACCACCAGCCGCACCGCGCTGCGTTCGACGACCGGCAGGTCGTCGGGCAGTTCGAC
The DNA here is from genome assembly GCF_043204765.1 of Micromonospora sp. NPDC047730. Taxonomy (NCBI): domain Bacteria; kingdom Bacillati; phylum Actinomycetota; class Actinomycetes; order Micromonosporales; family Micromonosporaceae; genus Micromonospora; species Micromonospora sp. NPDC047730. The sequence goes on from NZ_JBIDCU010000015.1 coordinate 132,809, forward strand.
CATCCGCGTTCCTCCCTGGTGTACGCGCGGCCGGTCCGGCCTCACGCTCGACCGCGAACGGCACCGCGGGCCCGGTGCCGGCGGTGCACCCGCGGCCGGGGTCAGTCGTCGATGCGGCGGCCGCCGGTCTGGGGCACCTGCCCACCACCGCCGCTACGGGCTGAGGCAGCGATGTCTGCCTCCTCCCACAGTTGCAGTAGCAGGCGGTTGACCTGCTCCGGGCGCTGCTGATGCGGTGCATGGTCCGCCCCCGACACCCGATGGAGACGGGCGCCGATCCGGCTCGCCACGATGCCGGCGGTGACGATCAGCGCCTCGCCGACGCTGGACCGGTAGTCCGGCTGCGCGGTTTCCCAGGTTCCGGCGAGCACCAACTTGGGGCAGTCGTGCGACCGGAGCGCGTCGACTGGCAGGTCAGCCTCCCAACACGGCCGTTCCCGCAGGGCGGTCCCCGCAGCCCGCACCGCGAACTCCCAGGGCTCGGGCACGGGCTGATCGGCGCCGTACGCGGCGAGGAGATATTCCTCCGCCGACATCGATCGCGCGGCCGCCACGTACCGCCGGTTGTTCCTCAGCGCGGCGGCCACGACTGGATGGTCGGCCGCAACCGCCAGCGCCGATGGCTCGATCAACGCCAGCGACCGCAGCAACTCCGGGCGGCGAACCGCGGCGAGGAGCGCGACCACGCCGCCGTACGAGTGACCCACGAGGTGAGTGGGCCGATCCATCAGCCCGACGATGTCGTCGGCGTCGACGTCGTAGTCGCTCTGCTCGGTGTCCGGACTGGCGCCGAAGCCGCGCCGGTCGACCACCAAGATCCGTCGGTGACCGGCGAGCGGCTGCTGCGCCGCGAAGGCGGCGAGTCCCCATGTCATCGTGCCGTGGATCAGGATGACCTGGTCGTCGCGTGCGTGGGGCGCGTCCCACGTGGTGACATGCAAGGGGAGCATGGTCCTGACGGTAGTCGATGGCAAGGTCTGTCCGGCAAGCTGAAGCCAATCCACGAGCGCTTCTCCGGTGCCCGCTGTGGGGACGGTCAGGCGGCGGGCAGGGCGCCGAGGCGGTGCAACAGTTGCCGGCCGAGCGGCAGCCGCTTGTCGGCATCGGCGTCGGTGCGGATGTCCACGTTCAGCGCGAAGCAGTACAGCCGGTCGCCGCGCTCGACCCAGCCGACCCACCACCCGGTGCCCGGCTCGGTGGCGTCCGTCTGGCCGGTCTTGGCGTACAGGGTGTGCGTGGCGGTGCGTTCCAGGCGCAGGATGTCCCGGACGGTCGCCTGGTGCCCCCGGTCGGCCGGCAGTTCGCCCTGGGCCAACCGGGCCAGCCACCGCGCCTGCTCGTCGGCCGAGATCGTCAGCGGCCCGCGTAGCCAGAACTGGTCCACCGCGGCGCCGACCTCGCCGTTGCCGTAGCCGAGTCGGCGCAGCCACTCCCGCTCCCGCTCCGGCCCGATCCGCCGGGCCAGTTCCTGGAAAACCGGCACGTTGGACACCCGGACCGCGTCACGCAGCCCCATGTCCCGCTCCCAGGCCGCGACGCGCTGGGGCCGGCCGCCGTACGGGACCTTCTCGTGCTCGTCGCGCACCACGCCGGTCTCGAGCGCGATCAAGCTGTGCGGGACCTTGAACGTCGAGGCCGGGATGAACCGGCGCTCGGCCCGGGCGCGGTCCACCATGACGACGCGCGCCGCCGTCACGTCGTACAGGACGAAGGTGCCCTGGAGGCCGGCCTGCCGGAACAGGCTCGCCAGGTCGTCGCGGGTCTCGACCGCCGGCGCGGCCGGCGAGGGCGCCGCGGCGGTGGCGGCGGTGGCCGACGGGCCGTCGGTCGGCGGGGGCTGCGGGCGCTCGCTCCCGGCGCAACCGGCTGCGCCGGCCAGCAGGGCCAGGGCGAGAGCCGTCGCGCCCGTGACGCTCCGCCTGCGGCGAGCCGGCCACGGGCCGCGTGGGCGGTATGGCTCACACCGGCGGGCGTCGGGCAGGCCCCGCACCTCGAAGCTCACCTGCCACCGCCTCCTTGCTCCGGCACCGACACCTCAGTCAAGCACGTGCCGTCGGCGCTCCAGCAACGAAACACCGGTAGGCCACGTCCCACGGCACGAGGTCATGCGGCGGTTCCCGTACGCAGCACGTACAGAACCGTGTCGATGACCAGCCGACGGGGACACCGCAGCGGCCGAAGCGACACAGACGTGATCTTCACCGACCGCGTCAGCGAAGATCACGTCCAGGTGTCACAACACTCGCTCAGGGGCGGACCGGGTCGAACTGGAGGTAGTCGAGGTTCCAGTTCTGGTAGGCGTCGGCCGGTAGGCTCACCCGCACGGTGTGGTGGCCGGCCGCGAGTTCCTGGACGACGCCACTGGCCTGGAGCACCTGCTTGTTGTGGCTCGTGGTGTTCAGGACCGCCACCCGTTCGCTCTCCGGGCCTCCGTCGAACGACATCGTGTACGCGCCGGCCGGAGAGTACGGCGAGGACACCCGTGCCGAAACGGCGTACCTGCCGCTGCGAGGCACCTCGATGGCGTACGTCAGCCACTCGCCGCCGCGCAGCCACGAGAGCCGCACGTTGCCGTCGGCGTCACTGATGTCCACGCCCTCGCCGGGGCGCATCGCCAGCCCGCCGCGGTTACCGGCGTCGAGGTCGTGGTAGCCCACGCCCTCGCCCGGAAGGAAGTCCTCGGCCTGGACCCGGACGCTACCCTTCGGCAGCGGGTCGCCGTCGCCGGTCTGCAGCCACCGCTCGAGCTTCTCGACGTCGTCGGTCTGGATGACGGTGGCGCCGAAGCTGGTGACCAGCCCCTCCCAGCCGCGACGAGGATCGATGAGCGAGGCCTCATCGGTGAAGTGGTCCGCCAGGCCGTTCCACATCGAGTTGACCCAGACCCTGCTGCTCGCCGCCAGCCGGTCGAGGAACGGTTGGCGTGCCACGACGTCGTACTGACTGTCGAAGTTGACCTCGTAGCCGACCGGCTGGTCGCCGCCGAACGCCTCGACGTCGGCGAGATTGGCGTCGCCGATCATGTGCAGGTAGAGCGCGCCTTCGTGGCCGGCCAGGAACCGCTGGACCTCAGCCACCGGCGCAGCGCTCTTGTAGAGCCCGTTGCGGACCGTCCCGGTCTCGACGAGCACCTTCCAGATCTCCTCGCGGAACGGCCAGCCCTTGTCGAGATTGACGAGACCACGCGTCTTCGCAACCTCCATGGCCTCGGCGAGAGTCGGAACCCGCTCGTCGGTGACCGCCGCCTGAGCGCCGCCGAGGCCCTGCTTCAGGCGGAGCGCCTTGACCTGGGCGAGAGTGAGGTCGGCGACGGCGCCGGTTCCGTTCGTCGTGCGGTCGACGGTGGTGTCGTGCATGAGCACGGGGACGCCGTCCCTGGTCAGCCGCACGTCGATCTCGGCGATCTCAGCGCCGTCCTCGTAGGCAGCAGCGATCGCGGGCAGGGAGTTCTCCGGGGCGTCACGCCACTGGCCGCGGTGCGCGGCGGTGAGGATCTTGGCCTTCGGACCGTGGTCGAGGATGTCATGGTAGGCGCGCTCGGCCGGCGTGCCGCCACCCCGACCCGGCCCGCCATAGAGGAGCGCCGGGGGAGGAGTGCCTACGCCGCTGGCGGCGACGGCGAGGGCGGCAGGTGCCTGCCGGCCGGTCGTGAGCGCTGCTCCGGCGACAGCGCCGGCAGCGACAAGGGAGAGCGCGGTTGCGACGCGTACGGCGTGGTTGAGGGGCGATCGGTTCATGGTCGCCGAACCTAGGGCCGGACCAGCCGCGCTACGCGTACCGGGCGTTGACTTTGCTTGACGTTCCGGTGAAGGTCGGTCGCTCCGACCAGCCGGCCACGGGCCGCCGCCGCTGGGTAACCAGTGAGGGACGGTCAGGCGGCGGGCATGGCGCCGAGGCGGCGCAGCAGTTGCCGGCCGAGCGGCAGTCGCTTGTCCGCGTCGGCGTCGGTGCGGATGTCCACGTTCAGTACGACCGAGGGCTTGTGCAGTTGCATCCGGGGGATGTGGGGTGGTTCTGGCGGTTCGGGGCGGAGCGGACGGCGGAGGCCACGCGGACTTGGAGTCGGGTTGGGGAGGTTGTGGCGGTCGGGCTGCTGGATGGCGCGTCACCGACGAGCGCTGGCCCGCGATGGCGGCAGGTGCGCCGTATGTCGACGCGCGGTGCCTGGTCGTTCGTAATGAGCAGGGCGAGGCGGTGGCGGCCGTGACGGTCTGGTCGGCGGGTGAGGGCAGGCCAGGGCTGATCGAGCCGATGGGGGTGCACCGGGCACGCCGCGGTCACGGTTACGGCCGAGCGATCACGGTCGCCGCGGCGCGCGCACTGCAGGATCTGGGCTCGTCCAGCGTGGACGTGTGCACCCCGAGCTCCAACGTCGCCGCCGTCGCCACCTACCAGTCGGCCGGCCTCGAGCAGTTGCCCGAGAGACGGGACCTGTACCGCAACGCTTCCTGAGGCTTTCGGTGCGGGGTCGGGGTGTGGCCAGTGATCGCGAGGCCGGTCTCGGCGAGGCAGCCGTCGACTAGCGGCCAGCGCCTCCGGCACGCCGCGTGCACATCCGGCACCGTGATGTCGAGATGCGCGTCGCTGGCGGTTGCGGTCCTGGCGAAGGTGAAGAAGGAGCGCGCTGCGTGCCGAACGGGCTGCCGGTCACGGGTTCGAGCACTGCCGGCTCCGGCGCGTCGGCTCCCACCATCATGGCCGGCGAATGCGTGTAGCAGCACGGGTCTGACCCCGGTACGGGATGTGCGTCATCGTGGCGGCGTGCGGCTGGTACGACGACCGCCGCCGTCACCACCGCGGCCACGGACATCGCCGCCGCCTGCATCAGCGCACCTTCCTGCTCCGTCGACGCCTCATCTCGCCCACCCATCTCGCTGTCGAGTCCAACCATGTCGTTCCCATCGTGGGGACACCGCAGCGGCAGTGGGGCTCTGTTCGACGCAATCGACACGGTCGGGCCATTCCCCACGCAGACACGCCGCCCGTGAGTGCGCCAGGTGCGATCGCGTGATCACGAGCGGAGCCCGCCGGCCGCCCGAGCCCACCCGTACGGATCCGAACATCCCCGAACGCCTGGCCCCGGCCCCGACGGCGCAGGCGTGGATACGTTCTGGACCCAGTGCCCTGAGGGCAGCCGGCGGTGGGACAGGACGGGGGCGGAGTGACCGAGCGCGCCGCGACGTACGCCGAGGTGTTCGCGGTGCGCGAGTACCGCTACCTGTTCGTGGCGTACCTGCTGTCCCTGGCGGGTGACCAGCTCACGGCCGTGACCGTGGCGTACCTCGTCTACACCGGCACCGGTTCGGCCGCGCTGGCGGCGGCCGCCTACGCCAGTTCCTACCTCGCCTGGCTCGCGGGCGGGCCGCTACTGTCCGGCCTCGCCGACCGGTTCCCCCGGCGGCGGATCCTGGTCGCGTGCGACCTTGCCCGGGCGGCGCTCGTCCCGGCGGCGGCGCTGCCGGACCTCCCCGCGCCCGCCCTGGTGGCGCTGCTGTTCGCGGTCAACCTGATGCGGCCGCCGTTCGTGGCCGCGAGGGCGGCGCTGATGCCCGAAGTGCTCGACGGTGACCGTTACGCGGTGGCGAACGGCGTGGACAACATCTGCGCCCAGGTCGTGCAGGTGCTCGGCTTCGCCGTCGGGGGGAGCCTGGTGGCGCTGCTGTCGCTGCGCGGTGCGCTGCTGGCGGACGCCGGCACGTTCCTCGTCTCCGCCCTTCTGATCATGATCGGCGTTCGTTCCCGCCCCGCGCCCCAGCCGCCCGGCCGCCCGGCCCGCCGCGGCCGGGCGGCCGGCCTGCGGGTGATCTTCACCGATCCCCGGCTGCGCGCCTACGTCCTCGTCCTGTGGGCAGCCAGCGCCTTCACCTACGCCGCCGAAGGACTGATGGCGCCGCTGGCCCGACAGTACGGAGGCGGCGCCGGCACCGTCGGGCTGTTGCTGGCGGCGGCGCCGACGGGGATGGCCCTCGGCGGGGTCGCCCTCACCCGGCTTTGTCCGCCGGCGGCCCGGCCACGACTGATCCTGCCCCTGGCCGCGCTCTCCGCCGGGGTGCTGGCGGCGGTCTGGCTCGTCCCTCCACTGTGGGTCGTCCTTCTGCTGTTGGTGCTGGCCGGCACCGCGAGCGCCTTCGCCATTCCGCTGAACGCGTTGTTCGGCCGGGCCGTGCCGACGCAGTACCGGGGACGCGCGTTCGGGGTGGCCATCACCGGTCTGAGCGGGCTCCAGGGGGCGGCGATGGTCATGGCGGGTGTGGCCGCGGACCGGTGGCCGGCGACCACGGTGATCGGGTTCAGCGGACTGTCGGGCGCGGCGGCGGTCCTCGCCCTCGTGCCGCTGTGGCCGCGGCGGTCTGCCTGCACGCCGACGCCGTTCGAGATCCCGGTCGAACAATGCCGAACGACCTCGACCGCCGACAGCCCTACCGCCGAGGCGGGCGGCGGCCGACGCTGAGATCACGGGCGGGCACGGGGCCGCCACGAAGGGAGAGGAGAAGCGCATGCGCAGCGTCCGCAAGCGTGGCGTCAGCTGGACCTGACCCTGACGTTCCATCACGTCGGCGACGTGCCTCCGGCTCCGACCTCACCGCCGGAGGAAGCCGACCGCTCTCACGAAAGGAGGTGCGGGCGATGCGGAAGGACGACTGCACTGCCTGAGATCCGTGAACCACGGTGGGTGGTCACCGCGGGTGACCACCCACCCCCCCTCGACGCTGGAGGAGTCATGCGCGGTCAGGGTGGCCACCCGCTCACCATGGGTCAGCTCTCCATGTGGCGAGCCCTCTCGGTGCGCCCTCCGGAGCAACTCTGGGAGTCCAACCAGGACGTGGTCTGGCCGGTTCCGGCCGGAACCACCGAGGAGCAGGTACGTCGGGCGCTCACCGCGCTGGCGGTGCGGCACGAGTCGCTGCGCACCGTCTACCGGCCGGCGGACGAGCCCGACGCCGTGCGGCAGGTGGTCCTGCGCGACCCGCTCGTGCGCTTCGCCGAGGCGTCCGTACGGGAGCCGTTCGACCTGGCCGCCCAGCCGGCCTGGCGGGCCTGGGTGCGTGATTCCGACGACGGTGGACCGCCGCGGGTCCATCTGGTGATCCACCACCTCGCGGCCGACGGCGCCGCCGTGCGGATCCTGGAATCCGACCTGCGCGCCCTGCTGCGCGGTGACCGCCTCGCCGACGCCCCCGCGCCCCGCGAGGTGGCCGAACTCCAGCGCGCCGACGACTTCCGGGCCAGGCTGACCGCGGCCGGCGAGTACCGCCGGCGGATCGTCGCCGCCGCACCGCGGGTTCCGGTGTCCCGGGGTTCCCTGGTGCGGGCTCGCGCGCACACCGGCATCCCGTACGGCGCGGTTCGCCACGCGGCGCGGCGCCTGCAGGTCACCGTGCCCACCCTGCTGCTCACCGTCTACGCGCAGGCGCTGGCCGCGACCACCGGCCGGACGGATCAACTGCTGTGGCAGTTGGCCGCGAACCGGATGGACCGCGCGGTGCGGCACCTGGTGTCGTCGATGACCCAGTGGGTGCCCATGCTCGCCGCCTGCGACCCCGACGGGCCGCTGCGCCCGATGGCCCGCGAGGTCAACGTCGCGGCGGTGCGCGCCATGCAGCACGGCGTGTACGACCCGTTCGCCGTCGCGCCCATGGACTTCGACCACGGCAGCTTCTTCACCTTCATCCCGGCCCCCGCCGACGCCGACCCCGCGCCGTCCGAGGTGACGCCCCGGCGTGTCGAGTTCCTTCCGCCCCGCGCCTACAGCGGGGCCAGCTTCTACCTGATCGCCTGGGTGCACCCCTGCGTGCAGCTCACCATGCGGGTGATGCGCAGCGGGTACGGGCGCGCCGAGGTGGAACGCTTCCTGACCACCATGACCGACCTCCTGCTGCGCGCGGTCGAGGACCCGGCATGAGCGACAGTCTGTGGCGGCACCGTGACTTCATGGTGTTGTGGTCGGGCCGGACTCTCAGCGAGGTGGGCGACGCCGTCTCGATGCTGGCCATTCCGCTGCTGGCCGTCACCGTGCTGGACGCCTCCGCCGTCGAGGTCGGCGTCCTCGGCGCCACCCGGATGATCGCCTACCTGTTCCTCTCCCTGCCCGCCGGGGTGTGGGTGGACCGGATGCGCAAACGACGGGTCATGGTGGCCTGTCACCTCGTGCGGGCCGGGCTGGTGGCCACCGTCGCCATCGGCGCGTGGGCCGGCTGGGTCACGATGGCGCAGCTGTGGATCGTGGCGCTGCTGTCCAGCGTCTGCACCGTGCTGTACGAGACCGCGCACCAGAGCTTCCTGCCGTCGGTCGTCGCCGGCAACCAGCTACTTGACGCCAACGGCAAGCTGACGACCACGTACTCGGTCTCGCGAATTGCCGGATACGGCGTGGGCAGCGTACTCGTGTCGGCGCTGGGCGTGGCGCGTACCGCGGGCATCGACGCGCTCGCCTACGTGGTCAACGCCGTGTCCCTCATGCTGCTCCGCCGTCCAGAGCAACCGCCGGCCGTGGCGCGGCGCCGGAACTTCCGCCGGGAGCTGGGCGCCGGGCTCTCCTTCGTGTTCCGCCACCCGATCATGCCCAGACTGGTGGCGGCCTCGGCGTCGCTCAACCTCTTCAGCCAGATGATCTTCGCGCTGGCGGTCCTGTACCTCGTGCGTGACCTCCACCTGAGCGAGCACATGGTCGGTGTGGTGTTGGCGCTCACCACGCTGGGCGGGATCGGCGGCGGCCTGGTCTCCGCGCGGCTGGCGCGCCTGGTGGGCACGGCCCGGGTCATCTGGATCGCCCCACTGGGGCTCGGCTGGACGGTGCTGCTCGTACCGCTCGCCCAGCCCGGTTGGGGTGCGATCGCCTACACGGCCGGCATGGCGGGGCTGGGCGCGGTGTTCGCCATCTACAACGCGGCGGCGGTCAGCTACCGGCAGCGGGTCTGCCCGCCGGACCTGCTGGGCAGGATGACCGCGTCGGTCCGGTGGGTGATCTTCGGGGTGATGCCGGTCGGCGCCCTGACGGGCGGACTGCTGGGCAGTTGGCTGGGGGTGCGCCCGACGCTGTGGATCGCCGCCGCCGGAGTGTGGGCGTCCGGTCTGTTGCTCTACCTCTCGCCGCTGCGGCGGTGGCGCGACCTGCCGGAAGAGGCCGGCACGCCGGACGGCGGGCAGCCGCCGCCGAGACTCCCGGCGCCGCACGGGCGGTCGCCGGTCGACCCGGCCGGAAAGGCCATGGGAGGTGTACGAGGTGGATGACCAGCCGTACGCGCAGCACATTCTGTCCTGGGCGGGCGGGCCGGCGGACACCGACCGGTTCGTCGCGCTGGGCGGGGCACGGCTGCCCGCCGAGCCCGACCCGGCAGCCCTGCGCCGGGCCCTGGACGCGCTCCTGGCCCGGCATCCCGTACTCGGTAAGGGGCCGGTGCCGCTGCGAACGGTCGACGACGTGTGGGCGGCGGCCGCCGCCGGCCGGTACCCGCCCGACGCGCGGTGCCTGCTCTGGGCGTACCTGGCCGGCCGCGAGTTGCTTCTCGTGGCGCACCACACCGTCTCCGACCCGTGGTCCATGCGGCTGCTGCTCCGCGAGGTGATGAAACCAGGGACCGGCCCGGCCCCCGCCTACCGCGCCAGCGTGTCCTCCCCCGCGCCCAGGCGGATGAACCGGTCCCTGCCGTTCTGGCGCCGGATGCTGGCCGACGTGCCGACCCTGGCCCCGGACCCCGGCGGCGACACCGGCACGGCCGAGATCAGGACGCCGAGCGGCATCACCCAGCAGCAGGCGGCAGCGGTCGCCCGGACCGTGCGCAGCACGCCATTCGTCGTCCTGCTCACCGCGTTCGCGCGGGCCCTCGGCCCGCTGTGTCCGGGCGAGGCGGTCGTCCCGGTGCTGACCCACGGCCGGCAGCGGTCCGACTGGGACACCGTGGGGCTGTACATGAACGTGCTGCCGGTGCGGCTCGGCACGCCGACGGTGGGCGCGGTGCACCGCGCGTTCGCCGAGGCGTACGCCCACGAGATTCCGTTTCCGGTGCTGCTGGACGCGGTGCCGCAGGCCGACGCGCTGTTCGCCGACGGCGGACCGGCTCTGGCCCAGTTCGAGGTCATCCAGGTGCCCGACGGCGCCGGGATCGAGCCGCTGACGATCCCGGCCGGGCTCGGGCTGGGCGGGCCGGTGCTGCCCGTCAACGGGCTGGCGTTCTGGCTCGAGCCGGGCGCGGGCGGAGGCTACACCGCCTGCCTGCGGTACCGCCGCTCCTACCGGGAGGCCGAGATGCAGGCCCTGACCCGGCGATTCATCGACAGTTGGGAGGATGTCCGTGCCGACGCGGAGCGAGCTTGAGTCGATGCTGACCCGGCTCTGGAGCGAGAAGCTGAACGTCACGCCGGTGGGCGTCGAGGACGACTTCTTCGCCCTCGGCGGCGACTCGCTGCTCGCCGCCGACCTGCTGATGGACCTCTACGAGCAGCTCGGCGTCGAGGTCGACGCCGCGGTGCTGTTCCTCAAGCCGACCATCGCCGAACTGGTCGACGAGGTGCTGGCCGCATGAGGACCCCGCCCTGCCTCCGGACCCGGCCACCGGGCCGGATCGACCTCGCCGACCCCGCCCTGCACGGCGTCGGCGACCCGCACGCCGCCTGGCGGACGCTGCGCCGGTGGGATCCCGTCGGCTGGCAGCCGGTCGAGGGCAGGCCGGGCTTCTGGGCGGTCACCCGCTACGCCGACGCCAGGACCGTCCTGGCCGACCACGCCAGGTTCACCTCCACCGGTGGGGTGATGCTCACCATGCTCGGCCGGGCGGAGCCGGCGCAGAACCAGCAGTTCGCGGCGACCGACCCGCCGCGGCACGGCCTCATCCGGGGGCCGCTGCAACGGCAGATGACCGCGCGTGCGGTGGCGCGGCACGCGCCGGCCATCCGGTCCTTCGTCCGGCAGCTGCTCCGCCCCGCCGCCGGGACCCTGGACTTCGCCGAGCTCACCTCCGCCCTGCCGCTGGCCTTCCTGGGGCCGCTGATGGGCATTCCCGCCGCGGACTGGCCCGACCTGGCCCGGTGGGTGTCCATGTCGGTGGCCGAGCACGACCCGGATGTCGCGCTGCCCGACGGCCCGTCGGCGACCCTCGACCGCGGGCACCGGGAACTTTTCGCCTACCTGCTCCACCTGGTGCTCGAACACCGTCGGCGCCCACGCGGAGACCTGGTGGACCTGCTGGGGGCCATGCCGCTGCGCCCCGGAGCGATCGTCGCCAACTGCTACAGCCTGCTCCTCGGCGGCAGCGCCGCCATCCCGCACGTGCCCCGCGCGGCCCTGGCCGAGCTGATCCGTACCGACCGCTACGAGCAGTGGGCCCAGCGGCCCGAGCGGGTCGGCCGCGCGGTGGAGGAGGCGCTGCGGTTCACCTCTCCCGCCGGGCACTTCATGCGGCTGGCGACACGGGACACCACCGTCGGCGGCGTACGCGTCGCGGCGGGCGACGCCGTCGTGGTGTGGCTCGGGTCGGCGAACCGCGACGAGACCGTCTTCCCCGACCCCGACACGCTGGACCCGGACCGCCACCCGAACCGGCACCTGGCCTTCGGGGACGGGCGGCACTACTGCCTGGGAGCGGCCGTCGCCAGACTGACGTTGCGCGTCTTCTTCGAGGAACTCTTCGCCACCTTCGCGTCCTTCGAGCCGGCCGGCGAGGTCGAGCGCGTACGGTCGACCTGGCTGGGCGGGATCAAGCGGATGCCGGTCGTGGCCGGGCGACGATGATCACCGAGGCGCTGGCCGCTCAGCTGCGCTCCCGCCGGGAGACGCCGGCCGTGACGGATCCCGAGCAGGCCCTGACGTACGCGGACCTGGACGGCCTGTCCGGTGCGGTCGCCCTCCATCTCCAGCAGCGGGGCGTGGCCGCCGGGGAGCCGGTGGTCGTGCACACCCGGCTGTCGTGCTGGGCCGTCGTGGCCATGCTCGGCGTACTGCGGGCGGGAGCACGTTACGTCCCCGTCGACGCGGCCTTCCCGGCGGCGCGCCGCGAGCTGATGGCCGCGGGCAGCGGTGCCCGGGTGACACTCACCGAGAGCCTGCTGGCGTCGCTGCGCCCGGCCCGCTCCGGCTGGCGGGACGGACCCGACGCGTACACGCTGTTCACCAGCGGTTCGACCGGCGTGCCGAAGGCGGTCACGGTGTCGCGGGCGGCGCTGAGCTACTCGACCGGCGCCCGGCTGGAGTACTACGGTCGTGCGCCGCAGCGGTTCCTGCTGTGCTCGTCCATCTCGTTCGACAGCTCCGTGGCGGGCATCTACTGGACGCTGTGCACCGGGGGCACACTGGTCATCCCGAGCGACCGGCCGTTCGACGTGCGGGCGCTGGTCCGGGCCGGCACCGTGCACCGGCCCACCCACACCCTGATGGTGCCGTCCCTGTACCGGCTGGTGCTGCGCTCGCCGGTGCCCAGCCTGACCACCGTGATCGTGGCGGGGGAGAGCTGCCCGCCCGGCCTGGTCGACCTGCACCACGAGCGGATGCCCCACGCGACGCTCTACAACGAGTACGGTCCCACCGAGTGCACCGTCTGGAGCACCGTGCACAGGTGCGCGCCGGGCGAGGACCCGGTCCCCATCGGCCGGCCGATCCCCGGCACCACGATCTCCATCGACGACGGCGAGCTGTGCATCTCCTCGCCCGGGGTGGTGTCCGGGGGACCGGCCTACCGCACCGGCGACCGGGTCAGCCTGGGCGCCGACGGCCTGCTCCGCTACCACGGGCGCGTCGACGAGCAGCTCAAGGTCGGCGGGATGCGCATCGAACCGGCCGAGATCGAGCACGCCCTGATGTCCCACCCGGCGGTGCTCCTCGCCGGCGTCGCCGTCCCCTACCAGGGCGTCGCGTACGTGGTCTGCGCCGAACCGGTGCCTCAGCGGACCCTGCGCGCGCACCTGCTCGACAGGCTGCCCGCCGTGGCCGTACCCACCGCCTTCGAGCGGATGGAGCGGCTGCCCACCCTGCCCAACGGCAAACTCGACAGGCGCGCTCTGGGCCGGTCCGACCACACTCCACCTCATGGCTGAGCGGCACGGGTCCCCGGCGCCGGCCGGCGTGCGCGTCGCCGCGACCGCCGCGTACGCGAGCACCGCCCGGATCGACGAGCTACGCGCCACCGAGTATCGGCACCTCGACCGCGACGGACGCGTCTACCTCGACTACACGGGGGCCGGGGTGGCCGCCCGGGCACAGGTCACCGCCCACCACGACCGGTTGCTCGCCGGCCCGTACGGCAATCCGCACTCGGAGAACCCCACCTCCGAGGCGACCGGCGCGCTGCTCGCCTCGGCCCGACGCGCGGTGCTCGACTTCTTTCGCGCCGACCCCGGCGAGTACGTGGTCGTCTTCACCCCGAACGCCAGTGGCGCCTGCCGCCTGGTGGGCGAGGCGTACGTCTTCGGCCGCGGCCGCCCGCTCGTGCTGACCTGGGACAACCACAACTCCGTCAACGGCGTCCGGGAGTACGCCCGCGCGGCCCGCGCGCCGGTCCGCTACGTGCCGCTGGCCAGGCCCGACCTGCGGGTGGCCGAGTCCGACGTGATCGCCGCGCTGGCCGCCGGCCGAGGCGGGCCGGGCGGTCGTGGCCGGCGGGGCAGGTCCGGCCCCGCCGGGCTCTTCGCCTACCCGGCACAGAGCAACTTCACCGGCGTGCAGCATCCGCTCGGGTGGGTGGAACTGGCCCGGCAGCGCGGCTACGACGTGCTGCTCGACGCCGCGGCCTTCGCCCCGACGAACCGGCTGGACCTGAGCGTCGTGCAGCCGGACTTCGTCTGCCTGAGCTGGTACAAGCTCTTCGGCTACCCCACCGGGGTGGGGGCGCTGTTGGCCCGGCGCGAGGCGCTGGCCCGACTGCGCCGACCCTGGTTCGCCGGTGGCACCGTCCGGGCGGTCAGCGTGCAGGGCGACTGGCACCAGCCGATGGGGGACGAGTCGGGGTTCGAGGACGGCACGCTGAACTTCCTCAGCCTCCCCGACGTGGAGTTCGGGCTGCGCTGGCTCGACTCGATCGGCGTTGACCTCGTCCACACCCGGGTCGGCCTGCTCACCGGGTGGCTGCTGGAGCGGCTGACCGCCTTGCGACACCGCAATGGCCGGCCGCTCGTCCACGTCTACGGGCCGTCGACGGGCGACGCCCGGGGCGGCACCGTGGCGTTCAACTTCCGCTACCCGGACGGCTCGCTGGTCGACGAGCGGCTCGTCGCGCTCGAATCGTCGGCGGCCGGCTTCGCCCTGCGTACGGGCTGCTTCTGCAACCCGGGCGCGGCCGAGGCCGCCTTCGGGATCAGCCGCCGCTCGCTGCGCCGTACGAACCTCGCCCACGCCGGCACGATCGACGAGCATCTCGCCGCGCTGCGGCTGCCGACCGGCGGAGCGGTACGCGTCTCCTTCGGTCTGGCCTCGACCGCGGCCGACGCGGAACGCTTCCTGGCCTTCGCCGAGTCGACCTACCTGGACCGCGCCGGCCCCGCCGACGTCCGGCTGGCACCACGGATACGCTGCTGAGCACGGCGAGCGCCCGCCCGGCAGCCGCCAGACGCGCGTCGTGAGGCCGCGGGCGGGAGCGCACCGGGGTGGCGTCGACACCCGGAACCGCGCTGCCCCGCCAGCGACGGTCAGGCAGTCGGGTCCGCCGCCAGGGCGGCGCGGAGGCGGGTGCACGCCTGCGGGTCCAGCCCGTCGAGCCGGCCCAAGGCCTCCCGCCAGTGCCGGCGCGCCACGGCGCGGTGTCCGAGGCCCGCGTGGGCGTTGCCGAGCACCTGTAGCGCCAAGCCGATGCCCCGCCGGTGCTCGTAGCGTCGGCAGATCTCCAGCGACTCGGTCGCGCGAGCGATCGCCTCCCGGTGGTCACCGCCAGCGTGCAGCGTCTCGGCGAAGTTGACCAGCGCCTGGGCCTCGCGCAACGGATCGGTGCCGCCGTCGGCCACGGCGCGTCCCGCCTCGTGGCAGGCGACGGCCCGGGCGTGGTCGCCGAGGCGCTGGTATACCAGGGCCAGGTTGTCGAGCACCAACCCCTCCTTGTGCCGGTGGCCGAGTTGCCGCCGGATGACCAGGGCGGCCCGCAGGTGGTTCAGGGCGCCGGTCAGGTCGCCGCCGTCGCGCAGGGCGTTGCCGAGGTTGTTCAGGATGGCGGCCTCCCGGCTCCGGTCGCCGAGTTCGCGCTGGACGGCCAGGCACCGCTCGAGGATGGGGATCGCCTCGTCGAGCCGGCCCTGGCGCAGTAGCGCGACGGCGACGATGTTGAGCCCGGCGGCCTCGCCCGAGCGATCGCCACATCGGCTCGCCGCCGAGGCGGCGAGGTGGCCGAACTGTTGCTGCTCGGCGATGTGCCCGGCGTAGTCGAGGAACTTGACCGCCACAAGGGCAAGGTCGCGGACCTCGGTGAGGGCCCGTCCCGCCGTCGCCTGCTGGCTGGCCACCAGCAACAGGTTGGTGTGCTCCCGCTCGAACCAGGTCCACGCGTCGGCCGCGTCGGCGAGGGGCGGGCCGGGTCGAGTCGGGCCGGTCGGCTCGTCGATGCCGAACCGGTCGTCGGGGTAGAGCAGCCGCGCCGCGCGGGTGGTGGCCGCGAGCAGCCACGCGGTGAGGTTACCGAGGGCCGACTCCCGGTGGTGCGGGTCGTCCACCGCCTGCGCCCGCTCCCGGGCGTAGAGCCGGACGATGTCGTGGAACCGGTATCCGCCGCCACCGGCCGACTCGATCAGGTGCGCGTCGGCCAACGCGTCCAGGGCCTGCTCGGCGACGGTCACCGGCAGGTCGGCCAGTGCCGCGCAGCCGTACGGCGTGAGGTGCGTCCAGTCGGGCAGCGCGGCGAGCCGGAAGAGGCGGGCCGCCTGCCAGCGTCCGCCCTGCCGCGCGTCCCCGAACACCTGGTAGCCCAGGTGCAGGCTGGCCCGTACGGACAGGTCACCGACCTCCAGGACGTCCAACCGCATGCCCTCGTCGTCCATCCGCTCGGCGAGGCCGGTCAGCGAGGCGTCCGGCCGGGCCGCGGCGCGGGCGCCGACGATTCGCAACGCCAGCGGCAACCCGCCGCACCGGCGGACCACCGTCGCGGCCGCGGCGGGCTCCGCCTGCACGCGGTGGGCGCCGGTGAGCCCGGTGAGCAGGGCGAGCGCCTCGTCGTCGGGTAACGGGCCGAGGCGGATCCGCGCCGTCGTGTCGAGGTCGGGGAGCATCCACCGGCTCGTGACGATCGTGGTGCATCCGGGCCCGCTGGCCAGGAGCGGTCGGACCTGCGCCGCCGATGCGGCGTTGTCCAGCACCATGAGCACGCCCCGTCCGGCGGTCCACGTGCGCAGCAACGCCGAGGCCTCGTCGAGCGAGGCAGGGACGGTGGGCAGGCCCAGCGCCCGCAGGAACCGGCCCAACACGTCCGCGGGCTCGGCCGCCGCGACGCCGTCGGTGGCCCCGCGCAGGTCCGCGTAGAGGCAACCGCCGTCGTAACGTCCCACGATCCGGTGCGCGACGTGCAGGGCGAGCGCGGACTTGCCGACCCCGCCGGCACCTTCGACGAGGCACACCGCGGCGTCGGTCTCCGTGGCCGTGAGCAATTGGCCGACCTCCGCCGAGCGGCCCGTCATCATCGGGGGCGCAGGTGGCAGTTGATAGGGGACCGGTGTCCCCGACCCGCTCTCCACCGGCGGCGGCTCGCTTGCCGCCGGCCACGACAGCCCCCGTAGTACGGCCCGATCCCGGCCGCCGCCGGACGCGGCGACCCGCCCCCGTTCCGGGCCGGCCGACCCGGTCCCGCCACCTGCGGGGATCAGGCGTAGGGCGGCGGAGCGCTGCGGGTGGGATCTCGGCCCGGCACCCGTGGTGTCCGGCCCGCCGACCGGGCCGCTCGGACCGTTGACGCGCGCGGCCGGACCGATCGGGGAGTGACCGGGCCGGCCCGAGGAGCGCGCCCGCGTGGCCGTCGGGGGCGTCGCCGCCGTACGGGCGGCGGCCAGCCGGCCCCAGACGGCCAGCCACGCTGTCGCGCGGTCGTCCGGCACGTCGCAGGCCCGCAGCAGCGCCGACACCAGATCACGGCGGGGCAGCGTCGACCGGCCCAGCATCGTCGCCAGGGTGCTCGCCGGCAGCACGTCCCCGTTGCGCTGCGCGCGGCGGGCGATCTCGCGATAGGCGAGGCCGGACTGGTCGCGGACGCGACGCAGCAGCCTGACGTACTGCTCCGGACTGGTCGCGGTGGTCGGGTCGACGCCGAAGTCGGCGGCCGTCATGCGCGCCCTCACGTCAGATGTCATGTGCCCGGGCCGAGGGCGCCGGGCGGTTCTGCCAGAGTGCGTCACACGGTACAGGGCCCGGGCCAGGCACCGTCGCCCCGATACTTCGAAATGGACGGTCCTACGGGGATGTGCAGCCAGACGATCGGGTCATCCAGCACCCGGAACAGGTTTGGAGAGTCCGCTCAGCGTTGTACGGGCGCAACACCACGTCAGGCGAGGCGGTTACGGATCATGGACAGGAGAACCTGGTCTGGTACGAGTTCGCCAGCGTTCATATGCTGTAGGGCCTGGAGCGCGGCAGGGGTTTTCGCCTGCATCTCGGCCTGGACGGCGTCCGTCAGGCTGAGGCACGGAACGCCGAGGCTCGCGGCGATGGAGCCGGCGATGGTATCCCGATCGGAGCCGGGTGGTCCGAGGACGGCCAGGCGCATCGACGCAGCCTATCGTTGTAGCCGGCGCTTCGCCGCTGCCCTGCGCGGGATGCATGGTCGGCTGCTCGTCGATTTGTTCCCCGTCGCGGACATCGCGGATCTTCTGGCAGCGGTCCGTTCGCGCCGAGAGTTGCCTCGGGAACGGCGCACGGATCTGCCGCTCTCGTTTGCCGGGGCGCGAGGTATTCGAGCGGAGATGCCGAGGGCGTGCGAAGGGAGTGCAGGTCTGGCGCCTGACGGCTCAGTTGCCGGTGGGGTCGGTCGCCATTGGGTGGCTCCGGCCGATCAGGTCCTGCTGCTACGCGGCGAGTTGGCGAACATGGCCTGGGCGGTGGAGAAGACCGTCCAGAGCCGTACCGGCCGCCCGCTGGATCTGCACGAGGACGAGGTGACCCGGCGGGCGGGGCAACAGGGCCCCGACGGCGACGGCCTTCGGCGGTACCTGCTACAGACGCTGGTACCCCGCAACTGGGTTCCGCTGCTGCCCAGGTTCGACAGCGACGGGACCGGTAGCGTCACCGGGCGATGGCTGGCGCGGGGCGCCATACGTGAACCAGTCGGCGGCGCCGCCATCCCACCGCGCGGAAGACTCCCGGAACCTGGTACCCCGTTGGAGATCTATGACGAGGAGGTGCCACAGACAGGGGTGAGGCTGACCCGACTGTGGACATTGGGTCGGTCTGCGGATGGCCGGAGTCACCTGTGGCGGGCACGCCGCAAGGGCCCGGGCCGCGGCGAAGGCTCCAGCGGCATTCGGTTCGACACCACCACGGGGGCGTAAGAGCGACCAGAATAGGGCGGCCTCAGCGGAATGCCGTGTGACGCCGCTCAAGGCCCCACCAGCCAGACCCCACAGCCGGTGAAAGCAGTTCTCCGCCGCAGGCGATGTCCCGCCCAACCGTGCACGAGGTCGTTAGGCCACGTTGAACGTCGAGGCCGGGATGAACCGGCGCTCGGCCCGGGCGCGGTCCACCATGACGACGCGCGCCGCCGTCACGTCGTACAGGACGAAGGTGCCCTGGAGGCCGGCCTGCCGGAACAGGCTCGCCAGGTCGTCGCGGGTCTCGACCGCCGGCGCAGCCGGCGAGGTGAGGCGGCGGTGGCCGACGGGCCGTCGGCCGGCGGGGGCTGCGGGCGCTCGCTCCCGGCGCAACCGGCCGCGCCGGCCAGCAGGGCCAGGGCGAGAGCCGTCGCGCCCGCGACGCTCCGCCTGCGGCAAGCCGGCCACGGGCCGCGTGGGCGGTACGGCTCACACCGGCGGGCGTCGGGCAGGCCCCGCACCTCGAAGGCCACCTGCACCGCCTCCTTGCTCTGGCACCGACACCTCAGTCAAGCACGTGCCGCACCACGGGGCGGGCCGACGCCCGCCCGGTCGCGGAATCCCCTCACGGGATCGTCGCGCCGACGACGGCGGCCACGTCCGACGGCAGCGGATACGGGCGCTCCGGCGGCAGCAGCGCCTCGGCGGCCGAGTCGTCGCCGGCGTCGAGCGCCGCGCGTACCGAGTGGGCCGTCGGGGTCATGTCGGTGAGGGCGACCAGCCACTCGTCGACGTACCGGCGCACCGCCTCGCCGGCCAGCCCGACCTGGAGCGACCGGTGCGGCAGCGGCGCCAGCCGCAGCGACCGCTCGGGGTCCCACTGGACCCGCACCGGGCTGGCGCGCAGCCGCCGAGACCAGGTCTCCCGGTCGGGGTAGCGGTCGCGGTCGAAGCTGCTCAGGCAGGAGTGGGCCAGGGCCCACTCGAAGCCCGACCGGGTGATCTCAACGGCCAGCACCCGTTCCTGGCCGGGCTTCGTGGCCCAGCCGCAGCGGTACATCATCCAGCGGAACGACGGCTTGATCCACGTCATCCGCTCCCGCTTGAACGGTGGCACGAAGCGGCCGGCGGCCAGCGCCGCGCGGGCGATCTCCGGCGGGTACGCCTGGTACACGGTCACGGTGTCGGCGGTGAAGTCGGCGCGGATCTGGTGGGCGGGGACCGTCATGTCGCCGATCCTGATCGACCACGGGCCCCGGGTCCACCGGATTGTCCCGGTCCGCCCGGGCCGCGCGGCGGCAGATAGGCTGCCGCTCGTGGCAGGTCTTCTGAGGAGTGTCGCGGCGCGCATCGGCGGTGTCATCCCGTCGCCCCGGCGGCCCGGCCCCGCCCCGGCGCAGGTCGCCCGGCGCCGCCAGGTCGCCGCGCTGCAGCGCCGCGTGCTGGCGTACGCGCCGGAGCTCGACGGGCACGCCGACCCGGGCGAGATCGTCTGGACCTGGGTGCCGTACGAGGACGACCCGCGCCAGGGCAAGGACCGCCCCGTGCTGGTGGTGGGCCGGCACAGCCGGACCCTGTTCGGGCTGATGCTCTCCAGCCAGAGCGAGCGCGACGGCCAGCGGCACTGGCTCGCGCTCGGCCCGGGCGAGTGGGACCGGGACAACCGGCCGAGCTGGGTGCGCCTGGACCGCGTGCTGACCATGCGGGAGGACAGCATCCGCCGGGAGGGCGCGGTGCTGGACCGGGCCCGCTTCGACCGGGTCGGGCAGGCCCTGCGCGCCGGCTACGGCTGGCGCTGACCGCTCGGCTTCTGCCGGTGCCGACGACCGCCGGGCGCTGACGGTCAGGCCGGCTCCCGGCTGGGCCCGACCCCGGCGCCCTTCGCGTCCGGCGGCGGGTACGGCTGCTCTGCCAGCAGCCGGGCGAGGTGTGCGCTGTTGAGCGCCAGGGCCTTCGTGGTGCGGCCCGTGGTGTCCGGCTTCGGCCGGGCGTCGATGTAGTCGACCTTGTGCAGTGCCTCGCCCACCCAGTAGCTGGCGCCGGCCGCCGGGCAGGTGAACCCGACCTCGTTGAGGGCCTGCTGCACCTGGCCGATGGTGTGGTGCGCGCCGTCCTCGTTGCCGACGACGGCGACGCCGGCCACCTTGCCGTAGGTGAGCAGCCGACCCTCGGCGTCGGTCTCGGACAGCTCGGCGTCGAGGCGCTCGAGGACCATCTTGCACACGGCCGACGGCTGGCCGAGCCAGATCGGTGTGGCGACGACGAGGATCTGCGCGGCCAGCAGCTTGGCCCGGATATCCGGCCATCCGTCCCCGTCGCCCTCGTCGGTGGAGACCCCGAACCGTACGTCGTGGTCGACGACCCGGACCAGTTCGCCCTCGACGCCCTGCTCGGCGAGTTCCTCGAGCACCTCGCGCCCGAGCACCTCCGCGCTGGACGGGGCGGGTGACCGCTTCAGGGTGCAGTTCAGGACCAGGGCCCGGATGGTGGCCACGAGCGTTCCTCTCCGCTGGCGCTGCGCTGACAGTGTCGGCATACCCGGCAGGCGGCGCGAGACACGTCGAAACCACGTTCTGCTGGCGCGCAGCGGACCCGCACCTGGGCAACCTGCTGCTCGGGCCCGGGGGCCAGGTCTGGCTGATCGACTGGGACGACGCCGTGCTCGCCCCGCGCGAGTGCGACCTGATGTTCCTCATCGGCGGTGTGCTGGCCTTCGCTCCCGTCACCGCCGCGCAACAGGCCGCCGCGTTCGCCGGCTACGGCCGGGTCGACGTCGACGCCACCCGGCTGGCCTGGTTCCTGAGCGTGCGCGCCCTCGACGACATCGGCGACTGGTCCCGCCAGGTGCTCGATGCCGCCTCCGCCGAGGCCGACCGGCGGCAGGCGCTCGACATCGTGCGGGGGCTGGTGTCACCCCACGGTCTGGTCACCCTGGCCGACGCGGCGCTGGCCGACCCGGCCTGCCAGCGCTGACCGACGCCCGACGGGGCCGGTCGCCGCGGTCGGCCGGGGCGGCTCCGCCGGGTCAGCACTCCGCCAGGTGGGTGGTGTCGACGAGTTGCCGGGGTGCGCCCGCCGATCCGAGGCTCTTGGCCCGGTACATGGCGGCGTCGGCCCGGTCGAGCGCCTCGGTGAGCTGCGTCGGCCCGGTGACCGGCGCCAGCCCGACGGACGCGGTCACCCGGACGCTGAGCCCGCCGAGGGGGATCGGCGCGGCGAGGCTCTCGCAGAGCCGGCGGGTGGCGTGCTCGATCCATCGCCGGTCCACCGTCGGGCTGGTGAGCAGCCCGGCGAACTCGTCGCCGCCGAGCCGGGCGACCAGGTTGTCCCCGGCGAACGCGGCGAGCCGCTGGGCCACGCTGATCAGCACCTGGTCGCCGGCGGCGTGCCCGTAGCGGTCGTTGATCTGCTTGAAGTCGTCGAGGTCGAGCACCACGGCGATCAGCGGCTGCCCGGCCGCGTCGGTGAGCAGCGTGGCGGCGATCCGGTAGAACCCGCGGCGGTTGGGCAGGCCGGTGAGGGGGTCGTGGCTCGCGGCGTGCCGCTCGGCGGTCAGTTCCGCCTGGAGGTGCCGGATCTCGGCCTCGGCGCGCAGCGCGCGGCTGCGTAGCTGCCAGGTGGTGACGAGGGCCCCCGCGGCGCAGATGCCGGACGCGACGGTGAACGGATCCGGCACGAGACCTCCCATCGCCACGATGCCCGTGGCCCCGGCGCGCGGCGTGCCGCGCCCCGTCCCGGGGCCCTTTCGTCGCTGGTGGCAGCCCAGCGGTTGGTGACGCAGAGTGAGCGGATGGGCACCGCGCACCTGCGTTATCATGCTCGCTGGCCGGTGCAGATGCAAGAGCAGATGCACGTGCAGCCAACCCCTCTCGTCGATGCCGTGCGACTCTCCGCAGCCCCGCCCGCCCGGCAGCGGCGTCCCGCGGAGAGAAAGACGCCCCATGCAGCAGCCACCGAACGGCGTTCCCGCCACCCAGTTGCCCCCGCTCAACTGGCAGAAGAGCCGCCGGAGCAATCCGAGCGGCAACTGCGTCGAGCTGGCCCAACTGCCCGGCGGCGCCGGCATCGCCCTGCGCAACTCGCGACACCCGGAAGGACCCGCGCTGATCTACACGATGGACGAGATCGCCGCCTTCGTGCTCGGGGCCCGCGACGGCGACTTCGATCACCTCATCGGCTGATCGCTCGTCCCGCCTGCGGTACCGACGGCCCCGCTCCCTGGGAGTTCTCCTCACTCACGGTCCATGGCATGCTTACACGTCGGCCGGGGTGGGGCTCCCGGCCGGGCACGATCCGGCATGCGGAGGTCGGCAGTGACGATGGTTCCCGCCGAGGGCGGCCCGGCCACCGGGCCCACCGTGCTGCGCATGCTGCTCGGCG
Source organism: Micromonospora sp. NPDC047730 (assembly GCF_043204765.1). Taxonomy (NCBI): domain Bacteria; kingdom Bacillati; phylum Actinomycetota; class Actinomycetes; order Micromonosporales; family Micromonosporaceae; genus Micromonospora; species Micromonospora sp. NPDC047730. Next base: position 155,609 of record NZ_JBIDCU010000015.1, read on the forward strand.
CCCAGTTGCGTCGTCTCCGCGAGTCCAGCGGGGTGACGCGGGAAGGCGCCGGCTGGGAGATCCGGGCCTCCGAGTCGAAGATCAGCCGGATGGAGCTGGGCCGGGTCGGCTTCAAGGAGCGCGACGTCGCCGACCTGCTCACCCTCTACGGTGTCACCGCGCCCGAGGAACGCGAGGCGCTGCTCAAGCTCGCCCTGGACGCCAACAGCCCGGGCTGGTGGCACCGCTACGGCGACGTGCTGCCGAGCTGGTTCCAGTCGTACCTCGGCCTGGAGGCCGCTGCGGCACTCATCCGGTCCTACGAGGTCCAGTTCGTCCCCGGCCTGCTCCAGACCCGGGAGTACGCCCGGGCGGTGGTGCTGCTCGGCCACGGGACGGCCGCGCCGGCCGAGATCGAGCGCCGGGTCGCCCTGCGCATGCAGCGCCAGCGGTTGCTGCGCCGCGAGAACCCGCCGCTGCTCTGGGCGGTGGTGGACGAGGCCGCGCTGCGCCGGCCCATCGGCGGCCCGGAGGTGATGCGCGGCCAGGTGGCGGCACTCATCGAGGCGACCAAGTCGCCGCACATCCGGCTCCAGGTCATCCCGTTCGCGGCCGGCGGGCACGCCGCGGCGGGCGGCGCCTTCACGATCCTGCGCTTCGGCGACCAGGACCTGCCGGACATCGTCTACATCGAACAGCTCACCAGCGCGCTCTACCTCGACAAGCGCGACGACCTCGACTACTACGCGGTGGCGATGGAGCGACTCTGCGTCGAGGCCGAGCCGCCGGAGCGTACGCCGGAGATCCTCGGCCGGATCCTGGACGACCTCTACCCGGGCTGACCGGCCGCAGGGCCCCGCCCCGGGCGGCGGTGCGGCTACCTTCTCCTCTCCGCCCGTCGCGGCGTGTCGGCGCCGCCGATCGCTGCGCCGCATTGACGCCGCCGCCCGTCGGCACTAATCTCTGTACCGATCCAGACTGAATCGATACAGAGGAGCGAGCGCGCGGTGAAGCCGACCCTGCAGGCCGTCGCGGACGCCGTCGGCGTGTCCCGCAGCACCGTCTCCAACGCCTACAGCCGCCCCGACCAGCTCTCCGCCGCGCTGCGCCAGCGGATCCTCGACACCGCCCGGCAGCTCGGCTACCCCGGTCCCAACCCCACGGCCCGGTCGCTGCGGCGCGGCTGGGTCGGCGCCGTCGGGGTGCTCTTCGAGTCCCAACTGTCGTACGCCTTCACCGACCCCTTCGCGGTCCGCTTCCTGGCCGGCGTCGCCGAGGCGGCCGAGCGGCACGGGACCAGCCTGCTGCTCGTGCCCCTGCCCGCCGACGAGGCGGCCGCGCGGCGGGCGGTGGAGAACGCCGCCGTCGACGGCTTCTGCGTCTACTGCGTCGGCGACGAGGGCTGGATCGTCGACGTGCTCCGCGACCGGGGCCTGCCCGTCGTCACCACCGCGCCCCGCGACGACGCGGGCCCCGACGACCGCTACGTCGGCATCGACGAGCGCGCCGCCACCCGCGCCGTCGCCGCGCACGTGGCCGGGCTCGGGCACCGCCGCGTCGCCCTGCTCGGCGACGCCGTCCGGCCCGGCGCGGCCCCGGGCGAGGTGCGGCTCGCCGACGTGGCCGACGTCGCGCACCCCACCACCCGGGCGCGCCTCGCCGGGTTCGCCGACGCCTTCGCCGAGGTCGGCGTCGCCTGGTCCGAGCTGACCCTGCTCGCCGCCACCGGCAACAGCCGGGCGGCGGGCGCCGCGGCCGTCGCCGCCGCGCTCGCCGCGCCGCAGCCGCCCACCGCGGTGCTGGCCTGCTCGGACGTGCTCGCCCTCGGTGCCCTCGACGCGCTCGCCGAGGCCGGCTCGCCACCGGTCTCGGTCACCGGCTTCGACGACATCGCCGAGGCCGCCGCGGCGGGACTCACCACCGTGCGGCAACCCGCCGAGGAGAAGGGGCGCATCGCCGCCCGACTCCTGCTCGACCCGCCCGCCGACCCAGCGGCCGGCCATGTCCTGCTGCCCACCGCACTCGTCGTCCGGACCTCCACCGGACCCGTCCCGAGGAGCTGACCATGGAACAGCCCACCGGCTTCGTCGTCGCCATCGACGCGGTGACCCGACACGTCAACTCCGCCCGGCCGGACGCACCGGTCCGCGCCGAGCGTCCCCGCACCGCGCGGCTCGCCCCCACCCGGCTGGCCGCCGCCGGCGCCCTGCGCCGGCTCGCCGACCGGATCCAGCCGCCGTCGCTGCCCACGCCGCAGCGCTGCTCCTGACCCGCTGCGAGCCGCGCGGGTGGTGTGCGTCACCCGCGCGGCCGGTCGTCTCGGCAGCATCGGGACGGCCGGAGCCCAACCGGGCATGGCGGGTGGTGGCCGCCCCGCCGGCCAGGCAGACTGAACGGCTATGTCGCCGTTCTCGCCCACCCTTCGGTTGCACGACCGGTACGTCCTGCGCGAGCGCATCGGCCTCGGCGGGATGTCCGAGGTGTGGCGCGCCGACGACGAGGTGCTGCACCGCCCCGTCGCGGTCAAGGCCCTCGCCGGGGAGTTCGGCACCGACCCGCACCTGCGGGCCACCATCCAGCGCGAGGCCCGCGCCGCCGCGCGGCTCACCCACCCCCACGTGACCCAGGTGTACGACTACGGCGAGGCGAGCCTGGCCGGCGGCGCGGTCGTGCCGTACCTGGTGATGGAGCTGGTGGAGGGGCGCAACCTCGCCGACCGGCTCGCCGACGGCCCACTCGCCTGGCCGGACGCCGTCCGGCTTGCCGGTCAGGTCGCCGCCGCGCTCGCCGCCGCCCACCGCATCGGCGTGGTGCACCGCGACATCAAGCCGGGCAACGTCATGCTCACCGAGACCGGCGCCAAGGTGCTCGACTTCGGCATCGCCGCGCTCGCCGGCCCGGACCACCCGCTGGCCGGGCAGACCGGCGAGCTGCTGATGGGCACGCCCGCCTACTTCGCGCCGGAGCGGATGCGGCCCGGGCCGCCGAACCCGGCCAGCGACGTCTACGCCCTCGGCGCGCTGCTCTACCGCACCCTCACCGGCCGGGCCCCGCTGCCCGTGCGGACCTGGGAGGACGCGCTGGAGGTGCACGCCGGGCACACGCCCGTGCCGCCCCTGCGGATCCCCGGCCTGCCCGCCGACGTCGCCGACCTGACCCTGGCCTGCCTCGCCGCCGACCCGGCCCGCCGGCCCACCGCGGCCCAGCTCGCCGCCCGCCTCGCCGGCGCGGCGCCCGCCGACCCGCACACCGCGGTCCTGCCGACCCTGCCCGCACCGGCGGCGGGCGCGGTCCCGCCGGCGCACCCGCCCACGCTGGTCGACCGCTCGCTGCCCACCTCGGCGGCGGCCTCCACCGGTCGGCCGGGATCCCCGGTGACCGCCGGCCGGGCCGGCGTGCCGGCGGCGGGCGGCCGACCCGTGGCCGCCGGCGGCCCGCGTCCCGTCCCCGCCACCGGCTCGCGGGCCTCGGGGAACCGGCCGATCGCCGTGCTGGTCGCCGCCGGCGTCGCGCTGCTCGTCGGGCTCGTCGGGGTGCTCGCCCTCGACGACAACGGGAATCCGCCGCCGACCGCCGCCCCGTCCGTGGTCACGCCGGCCGAGGAGCCGAGCACCGCGTCGCCGACGCCGGAGGCCAGCCCCTCCGCCCCGCCGTCGACCGCCCAGTCGGCCCCGATCGGCCTGCGTCAACTCGCCGCCGAGTTCGCCGCCGCGCTCGTGCAGGCACAGGCCCGGGGCGAGATCGACCGGAAGACGGTCGAGCAGCTTCGGGACAAGCTCGCCGACCTGAGCCGCGGCAAGCCGAAGGACCGGCCGAAGCGGGTCGAGGACCTGCGGGAGCGGCTCGCCGAGGCGGTCGAGGAGGGGCGGATCTCGCCCGACACGGCGGCCCGCCTCGATGCCCTGCTCGACCGGGTCGACATCGGCTCGCCGGGCGACGACGAGGACGACGACTGAGCCGCGCCGAGCCGATCCGACGCCCCGCTCAGCCGACCCGGACCCCAGATCCGGGCCGGTCGTCGGCGTGCGGGGTGCGCTGGGTCACCCCAGCCCACTACGGCCGCCGGCCGGTCACCTGGCCAGGAGGGCGCGCAGGGCCTTGACGACCTCGGCGGGCGACTCCTCGGCCATGAAGTGGCCGCAGGAGACGGTGCGGTGCTCCAGGTCCGGCGCCCACGCCCGCCACAGCCCGGCCGCGTCGTAGCCGAGGGCCGCGCCCCAGTCCTGCTGCAGCACCGTCACCGGCATGCGCAGCCTGTTGCCGGCCGCGCGGTCGGCCCGGTCGTGCTCGACGTCGATGCCGGCCGAGGCGCGGTAGTCGGCGACGATCGAGGTGACGGCCTCCCGGGACGCCCGCAGGTACGCGGCCCGCACGTCGGCGGGCAGGGCGTCCGGGTCCCGGGTCCAGGCGTCGAGGAAGTGGCCGAAGAAGGCGTCCGGGCTGGCACCGATGAGCTGCTCGGGCAGGCCGGGCGGCTGGGCCATCAGGTAGAGGTGGAAGCCGACGGCGGCGGTCGTGCCGTGCAGGACGTCCCACATGTCGAGGGTCGGCAGCACGTCGAGCGCGGCGAGGTGGGTGACCGCCCGCGGATGGTCGAGGCCGGCGCGGACGGCGACCAGCGCGCCTCGGTCGTGCCCGGCCAGGGCGAAGCGGTCGTGCCCCAGCGCGCGGGCCAGCGCGACGACGTCGGCGGCCATGGTCCGCTTCGCGTACGCGGTGCCGTCGGGGTCGGCGGGCTTGTCGCTGTCGCCGTAGCCGCGCAGGTCCGGGCAGATCACGGTGTGGTCGGCGGCGAGATCGGCGGCGACGTGCCGCCACATGAGGTGGGTCTGTGGGAAGCCGTGCAGCAGCACGACCGGGCTGCCGGAGCCGGCGACTGCCGCGTTGAGCGTGACGCCGTCGGCGACGGTGACGCGCCGGTAGTCGAATCCCCTGATGGTCGGGTTCACGGGTGGTCCTCTCTGCGGTGCGGGTGAGGTGGCGGGCGCGGTGGTCCTCGGGGACCACGTCGTCCGGCGTCGAGCCTGCCCGGGGCCGGTCAGTGAACGGTCAGCAACGGGTGAGTGGCGCGCGGACCCGGCCGTGGGAGAGCCGGCGCTCGGGCGTGCCTAGATTGGTGACATGACCAGGCAGTCGGCGGCACCCCCGGTGGCCTTCGGCGTGCTGGGGCCGGTGGAGGCGGTGAACGACCTCGGTCCCGTCGCGCTGAAGGGCCCCCGCCAGCGGGCGGTGCTGGCCCGCCTGCTCGTCGCCCGGGGCCGGGTCGTGCCGGTCGACCGGCTCGTCGGTGACCTGTGGGAGGAGCCCGCGGACGGCGCGGTGGGGGCGATCCGGACGTTCGTCGCCGACCTGCGCCGGGCCCTGGAACCGGGCCGGCCACCCCGGCAGCCGGCCCGGCTGTTGGTGACCGATCCACCCGGGTACGCGCTGCGTGCCGCGCCCGAGGCGGTGGATTCCTGGCGGTTCGAGGCGGCGGTCGCCGAGGCGGGCGAGCTGCTGGCAGCGGGCGGGCCCGGCCCGGCGCTGGCGTGCCTGGACGGCGCGCTCGCCCTGTGGCGCGGCCCCGCGTACGCCGAGTTCGCCGGGCAGCCCTGGGCCCGGGCCGAGATTGACCGGCTCGACGAGCTGCGAATGCTGGCCGTCGAGCGGCGGGCCGAGGCGCTGCTGGCCCTGGGCCGGGCCGCCGAGGCGGCCACCGGGCTGCGGGCCCACGCCACCGGTCACCCGCTGCGGGAGGACGCCTGGCAGTTGCTGGCTACGGCCCTGTACCGGTCGGGTCGCCAGGGCGAGGCACTGGCCGTGCTGCGGCAGGCCCGCGACACCCTGGTGGCGGAACTCGGCGTCGACCCGGGCCCCCGGCTGCGGCGACTGGAGGCCGACATCCTCGCCCAGGCGCCGGAACTCATCCCGCCCGAGGTGTCCCCGCCGGCGCGGGCCGACGCCGTGCCGCCCGCTCGCGGCGGCACCGAGCAGGGACGCGACCGCCCGGCGGCGCCGCGCGGGACCTCGCCCACCGGTGCCCGGGACCGCGACGACCGCCGCCCGTTCGTCGGCCGTGACGAGGAGTTGACCCTCCTGCGGCAGGCCGCCCGGCACGTCGCCCGGCACGGCGCCCCCGTGCTGGCCCTCGTCTCGGGCGAGGCGGGCGCGGGCAAGACGGCCCTGGCCGACGCGCTCGCCGGGGAGTTGACCGCCGACGGCTGGACGACGGCGTGGGGCCACTGCCCCGAGTACGAGGGCGCTCCCGCCGCCTGGCCGTGGACCCAGATCACCGACGCGCTCACCGGGGCCACCGACCCGGCGCCGCACGCCACCGGCTGGCGGGAGGCGCCGTCGCCCGGCGGCCCCGACCCGGGGCCGCACGCCGTCGGTGCGGGGTCGGACGGCACCAGCCCGGGCTCGTACGGCACCGGCGCGGGGCCGTACGCCGTCGGTCCCGGCGAGGACCCGGCGGCGGCCCGGTTCCGGGTCCACCGCGCCACCGCCGCCGTGGTGTCGGCGGCGGCCGGCCGGGCGCCGGTGCTGCTGGTCGTCGACGACCTGCACCGCGCCGACGCCGACACCCTGGACCTGCTGACCGCCCTGGTCGGCGAGCCGGAGCCGGTCGCCGGCCCGCTGCTGGTCGTGGGGACGTACCGCGCCGCCGAGATCACCCCGGAGTTGACCGCCGCGCTGGCCCGGGTGGCCCCCACCGAACCGGTCCGGGTCTACCTCGGCGGCCTGCCCGAGCCGGCGACCGGCGACCTGGCCCGCGCCGTCGCCGGGCCTGCACTGGACGACGCGGTGGTACGCCTGATCCACCGTCGCAGCGGCGGGAACCCGTTCTTCGTCCGGGAACTGGCGCGGCTGCTCGCGGCCGAGGGCGAGTCGGCGCTGCACCAGGTCCCAGCGGGGGTGCGGGACGTGATCCGGCACCGCCTCGCCCGGTTGCCGGACGCGGCGCAGACCGTGCTGCGGCAGGCGGCGGTGCTCGGCCGCGACGTCGACCCGGATGTGCTGGCCGCGCTGGCCGGCGACCCCGCGCCGGTGCTGGACGCCCTGGACCGCGCCCTGGCGGCCGGCTTCCTCGGCGAGCACGAGGCCGACGGGCGGCTGCGGTTCACCCACATCCTGGTGCGGGACACGCTCTACGGCGACCTGTCCGGGCCGCGCCGGGCCCGCTGGCACGCCGCCGCCGGGGACGCCATCGAGCGGCTGTACCCGCACGACGTCGCCGCCCTCGCCCACCACTTCGCCCGCGCGGCGACCCGCGCCACCGCGCCCCGCGCCGCGCGCTACGCCCGGGCGGCGGCAGCGCAGGCCGAACGCCGCTTCCACCCGCACGAGGCGGCCCGCCTGTGGCGGCAGGCGGTCGCCGCCCACGACCGTGCGGGCGACGACGACGTACGCGGGCGGTTGGACGCGGCGATGGGACTGGGCCGGGCACTCGCCGTCACCGGCCACCTCGACGAGGCGCGGCGGCTCCGGTCGGCGGCGATCGCCACGGCCGTCGGGCTCGACGATCCGGGCCTGGCCACGAGCGTGCTGACCGCGTTCGACGTCCCGGCGATCTGGACCCGCAACGACGACGAGCAGCTCTCCCGCCAGGTCGTCCGGGCCGCCGAGCGCACGCTGGCCGCGCTCGGCGACGACGAGCCGGAACGGCGCAGCCGGCTGCTGAGCACCCTCGCCCTGGAGTTGCGCGGAACGACCACCGACCGGGGTCACGGGGCGGCGCGCGAGGCGGAGGCCATCGCCCGGCGGCTGTCGCACCCGGCGCTGCTCGCGCACGCGCTCAACGCCCGCTTCCTGCACTCCTTCGGCCGGGCCGGTCTCGCCGCCGAGCGCGCCCGCATCGGCGCCGAACTGGTCGACCTGGCCGCCCGGCACGAGCTGGTGAGCTTCGAGGTCCTCGGCCACCTCGTCCTCCTGCAGGCGCACTGCGCCCTCGCCGACCTCACGGTCGCGGACGCGCACGCCGACGCCGCGGACCGCCTCGCCGAGCGGTACGACCTGCCGCTGGTGGGCGTCTTCACCCGGTGGTACGCCGCCCTGCGGCTGGCGGTCGGCGGTGACCCGGAAGGGGCGGAGGCCGCGTACCGGGCCGCGCAGGCCACGCTCACCGGCAGCGGGATGCCCGGCATGGAACACGGCCTGCTCGCCCTCGCGCTGCTGTGCCTGCGCCTGGCACCCGCACCGGGGGAGCGGGGAGCCAGCGGGCCGGGGCGGCACGATCGGACGGACGGGGACTTCGGGCCGTACGAGCCCTGGGCCCGGCCCCTGGTGCTGCTCTCCACCGGCCACCGTGGCGAGGCCGCCGCCGCGCTGCGCGCCCTCCCGGAGTCACCGCACGACCTGCTCCGCGAGGCCCGGCTCTGCCTCGCCGCCCGAGCCGCCCTGGCCCTCGGTGACGGCGCGACGATGCGGTGGGCGTACGCCGAACTGGCGCCCGCCGCCGACGAGCTGGCCGGGGCCGGCAGCGGCATCCTCACCCTCGGCCCGGTCGCCCACCACCTCGGCGACCTCGCCGCCGCGCTGGGCCGCCCCGACGAGGCCGCCGCGCACCGCCGGACCGCCCGCGCGGTCGCGGCGCGGGCGGCCCGCTAGGACGGCGGCCGCCGCCGGGTCCGTCGGGCGCGGCCCCTGCGGTTTTCCGCACCCGCCCGGTGCGGTCGCCCGGCGGAACCGGGCGGCCGGCCCCATGGTCGGCTCTCAGGATGAGTTCGTAGCGTGGGGGCCATGATTCGTACCGCGCACGCCCTGCTCGCCACCGGAACCGCCACGGGGGAGGCCGCACCACCGGAGGACGGCCTGGTCGGCTACGTCACCGGCCTGGTGGAACGGCTCGGTGGTCCCGGCGCGGGCCTGGCCGTCGCCCTGGAGAACCTCTTCCCGCCGATCCCCAGCGAGGTGATCCTGCCGCTCGCCGGCTTCGTCGCCGGTCAGGGGCGGATGAGTGTGGTCAGCGCGATCTTCTGGACCACCCTCGGTTCGCTGCTCGGCGCCCTCGCGCTGTACTACATCGGCGCCGCGCTCGGTCGGGAGCGGATCAGGGCGATCGCGGCGCGGCTGCCGCTGGTCAAGCTCAGCGACGTGGACCGCACCGAGGAGTGGTTCCTGCGACACGGGGTCAAGGCCGTCTTCTTCGGCCGGATGATCCCGATCTTCCGCAGCCTGATCTCCATCCCGGCCGGCGTGGAGCGCATGCCCGTGTGGACGTTCGCGGTCTACACGACCCTCGGCAGCCTGATCTGGAACACCACCTTCGTGATGGCCGGCTACCTGCTCGGTGACAACTGGCACCTGGTCGAGGGGTACGTCGGCGTGCTCCAGAACGTGGTCATCGTCGCCAGCGTGGCGGCCGTCGGCTGGTTCGTGGTCTCCCGGGTGATCCGTGCCCGGCGGGGCGCGGCAGCGGCCGTCGAGCCGGAGCCGACCCCCGGACCCGCCCCGCTGCACCACGGGCCCGACCCGGCCGGGCGGGGCACCATCTACCGCAGCGCCCACTCGGAGGGGCAGCCCGCCCCGTGGGACCGCGACGGGGTGCGCTGAGCCGGTGGAGGTGCCCCGGTCGGTGACGCCACGCCCGGCCCGGATCCCCGTCGGGGTCGCCCTCGGGATCCTCACGGCCGTGGTCGAGGCGCTGTTCCTCCTCGGCGCGGCCGTCGCCGTGGCCGGCGCCGCGGCCGTGCCGCCGGCCCGTCGCCGCGTCCGCACCGCGATCCGCCGGTACGCCGCGACGCTGGCGCGGTACGAGCGGGACCGGCTGGCCCGGTTCCACGGCGTCGAGGTTCCGCCCGGGGCGGCGGGCCGGCGGGAGGTCGGTTACCTGGCCGCCCGCCTGCTGCCCGGGGCGCTGGGCCTGCTCGCGTACGGGGTGCTGGCCGTCGGCGTGGTGCTGGCGTCGATCGTGGTGCGGGCCGTGTTCCGCGGCGACCTCGGCGTGACCGACGCGCTGCTGCAGGCCGTCGTCGGCGCGGCGCTGCTCCTGGTCAACGTGCAGGCCGTGGTGAGCGTGGCCGCGCTGGACGTCCGGCTTGCCCGGCGCCTGCTCGGCCCGAACGCCCGCACCCTGCTGGAGAACCGGGTCCGGGAGTTGGCCGCCAGCCGCGCCGGTGTCATCGCCGCCGTGGACGCCGAACGGCAGCGCATCGAGCGGGACCTGCACGACGGTCTCCAGCAGCGCCTGGTCGCCCTCGGCATGCTGCTCGGCCGGGCCCGCCGCAGCCGGGACGCCGAGCGCACCGCCGCGCTGCTCGCCCAGGCCCACGCCGACGCGCAGCAGGCCGTCGCGGAGCTGCGCGAGGTGGCCTGGCGGGTGTACCCGTCCGCGCTCGACGACGCCGACCTCGGGCAGGTGCTGGAGATGGTCGCCCAGCGCTCCGACGTTCCCGTCCGCGTCCGCTGCGACCTGCCGGTACGCCCGCAGCGGCAGGTCGAGACCGTGCTGTACTTCGTCGCGTGCGAGGCGCTGACCAACGCGGCGAAGCACGCCGCCGCTACCCTGATCACCGTCGAGATCGGGGCCGGGGAGGAGTTCGTCCGGATGACGGTGCACGACGACGGCGTCGGCGGGGCCGACCCCGCCGGGCGCGGGCTGTCCGGCCTGGCGCGACGGGTCGCGGCGCAGGACGGGCGGCTGTGGGTCGACAGCCCGGCCGGCGGGCCCACCACGGTGTCGGTGGAGCTGCCGTGCGGATAGTGCTCGCGGAGGACTCCACGCTGCTGCGTGAGGGCCTGGTCCGGCTGCTGACCGAGGAGGGCCACGAGGTCGCCGCCGCCGTCGCCACCGCCGACGACGTGGTCGACGCCGTCGCCCGGCACCGGCCCGACGTCGTCGTCACCGACGTACGGATGCCGCCCACCCACACCGACGACGGGCTGCGGGCCGCCCTGGAGATCCGGCGGCGCTGGCCCGGCACCGGAGTCCTGGTCCTCTCCCAGTACGTCGAGAAGCGGTACGCCACCCGGCTGCTCGCCGACCGTCCCGAGGGCGTGGGCTACGTGCTCAAGGACCGGGTCGCCCAGGTGGACGACTTCCTCGACGCCCTGGACCGGGTGGCCGAGGGCGCGACGGCGTTGGACCCCGAGGTGGTGCGGCAGGTCCTGGCCGGCGCCGACCGCACCGACCCGCTGGCGCGGCTGACACCGCGCGAACGGGACGTGCTGCACCACATGGCGCAGGGCCACACCAACGCCACGATCGCTGGGAGGCTGCACGTGTCGCAGAGCGCGGTGGAGAAGCACATCAACACGATCTTCGACAAGCTGGAGCTGTCGCGGGCGGGGGGTTACAGCCGGCGGGTGCTCGCGGTGCTGCGGTATCTCGGGGTCTGAGTTCTTCTCTCCGCTGCTGCTGCGGTCGTGGTGGGGTGTGGGTTTGCTGTGCGTCGTGGTGGGGGTGTGGCCCCCCCGGGCCCCCGCCCGGGGGGGGGGGGGGGCGCCCCGGCCCGGGGGGGCGGGGCCCCCCCCCGCCGTGCCCGGCTCCGGGCGGTCAGGCTTGATCCCTGCGCCGGGCACGGCGGGCCACACCCCGTCGGTGGTCGCGGGGCCGTCCGCGCCGGGATGTCCGATTGGCGTCGAGCTGCCCCGTCTGGGAGACCACGTGTCACCCCAGGCTCGGTGGTCTGCGCCGGCACCATGTGCCCCATCTGTGGGGCAGCTCGACAGGGGCCGGGTAGCACCCCCGACGGGTTCGCTTCTGGGTGTGACCGGGGGCATCGTGGGCGCGGAATCGTGGCGGGGCCGGGGTCGTTACACCATGCGTACGGCCGAGCAAGGCCGCGCCGCCTCCGGGTGGCGGGGTGTGGGTCCCCGGAATTATGGTGGGCCGCCGGTCGTTACACATGGTCCCGGCCCGTGCAGGGCGACCCCCTCGCCCCGCGTGGATGGCCGGTTCTGATCTTCCCGGTGAGACGCCGGATCCCCTGTTCTTTGAGCGCCGGACGGTGCTTGCACCCCTCGCTGACCCCCTTCGGCGTCGTGGTGCCAACCCCCGAATGGAGCATCCTGATGAACACGATCGTGCGTAAGAGCGTTCTTGGTATTGCTGGTCTGGCTGTTGCTGGTGGTCTGGCTGCTGGTCCGCTGAACCACGCCGACACCACCCCCGTGGCGGCGACGCCGGTCACCGCCGTGGCGGTGCAGGCGGACAAGCCGGCCGTGGACAAGACGAAGCTGATCCCGCATGGCGTGCAGGGTGCGCAGTCGCGCATCGACCTGACCGACGAGCAGGTCGCCAACGTGAAGGCGATCATCGCGGCGACGAAGAAGGCTGGGATGGACGAGCGGGCCGCGGTGGTGTCGATCGCGACGGCGTTGCAGGAGTCGAAGCTGGAGAACCTGGGTCATCTGGGTGACCGCAACGACCACGACTCGCAGGGTCTGTTCCAGCAGCGCCCGTCCTCGGGTTGGGGCACGGTGGAGCAGATCACCGACCCGGAGTACTCGACGACGGCGTTCCTGAAGGGTCTGAAGCAGGTCGACGGGTGGCAGGACATGCCGCTGACCGAGGCCGCGCAGACGGTGCAGGTGTCGGCGTACCCGGACCACTACGCCCAGTGGGAGCAGCAGGCCGCCGACCTCGTGGCCGAGCACTGGAACAACTGACAGTTGCGTGATGCCGCTGGCCGGTACCCCGTTCGGGTGCCGGCCAGCGGGTTTTCTGGAGGAGGTCGGCATCCTCCGGGCCGTTGAGGGTGTAGGCGTGGTCGTCCGCGCCGGGGACGGCGACGGCGTCCGCGATGCTGCCCAGGCCGTAGACCAGGGTGTCGTAGCGCAGGACCCGGTCGTCGTCGATCCGGACGGTCTTCGCCTCGGCGTCGACGGCGGTGACCCAGCCGCGGACGAAGTCGGCGCCGGTGCCGTCCAGCAGTTCCGGGATGTTCATCTCGGCCGTCTCCTGGCCGGTGGCAGTCATGTGCAGTCGGAGCCGCTCGGTGAAGGTGTCGTAGGGGTTGACCAGCGTCGCTCGCAGGTTCCCACGCTTCCTGGTGCGGGCCGCGAGCTGGATCGCGGCGGAGAGCGCGGCGTAGCCGGCGCCCAGGACCAGGACCTCGTGCTGTTGCGCTGTTGTCGCGTTCATCGCTCTGCTGTCTCTTTCGTGTCGGTCGTTCCCGCTGTGCGGACGACCACCAGACGCAAGCTGCCGTTCCGTTCGTGACATGGGCTGACATGGCCCGCGTCACATTGCGATGAGGGGGCGGGGGCGCGGCATCCGCACCCCGAGCACCGCGACGCGCAGCATTCAATCATGATCGACTGGCTTCGCGCGGGAACCGACGGAACAACAGGAGTCGCAGGCGACGTCAGCGGCTGCCCTCGGCCAGTTCGGCGAGGATCCCCTCGCAGCTGCGGACGACGACCTGTGCGCCCCGCCGCTGGGTCAGCCGGAGCGAGCTGTCCTCCGCCCGGTTCCGCCAGCTCCACTGCGCGTCGGCGGCGACATCCCAGAGCTGCTGCGTGGTCGCGTCGTGTTCGACGCCGAGTCGGGCGGCCAGGCCGACGCCGTCCCCGCCGACCAGCCGCCGTGCCTCCTCGGCCAACCCGGTGTCGAATCCGAGCCGGGTGTTCCGCAACGCCGCGAGCAGTCGCAGCTCCTGGAACTCGTGCGCGCCGGCGAGGATCTGCTCCAGCATGGTGAGCAGCTCATCGGTGCCCGGTTCGGGTTCGGCTCGCAGCAGCGCCTCCACGGCGACCATCGCCGAGCGCGCCTTGAGCGCGTCCCGCCGGTCGATGAGGAGGCGGTTCACCGACTCGCGCAGGTCGGTCAGGCCGCTGCGGCGGATGAGCTCGGCGGACAGCTTGGCCCGGTTGTCGCAGCCGGTACGGACCAGGGTGGTCGCGAGCCGGACCCCGAAGAGGCCGAGCCGGTCGAGCAGCGCGGCGCGTACCTCGGCGTCCAGCGGTACGGGTAGCTTGCCGCCGGCGAAGCGGTCGGCCGAGAGCAGGTGGGGCTCCAGGGCCTCGCGGGGCACGCGGGCCAACTGCGCGAGCACCGCGAAGTCCGACTCGCTGAGCACCCGGCCGGCCAGGCCGATCAGCCCGCTGCACGCCACTGTGTCCACGCAGAGCGCGTTCACGCGGGGGTCGCGGTACTGCCGGCGGGCGAGTCGGCGGGCGGTGATCAGGGCGTCGATTCGTCCGCCGCCGGTCTCGTCGGCCCGGGACAGCACCAGGACGACGTTCACCGGGGCCGCTTGGCCGACGGCGCTCTCCCGGCTGGTCTCCAGGACCCTCAGGTCGGTGCCGCGACCGTCCCGGGTCAGGTACAACACCGCGTCGGCGTCGCGCAGCACCCGGTCCATCACCGGCGCCCGGCCGTGCTCGTCCACGCCGGTGATTGCGGGCGTGTCGATGAGGGTCACCTGCCGCAGGGCCCGGGTGGGCCACCGCACCACGATGTCGCGCAGCTCGCCGGCTCGCCAGCCGACGAGGTCCACCCGCATCCCCGTCGCCGACTTGACCATCGCCAGCTCCTGCGGCGGGTGACTGGTCGAGTAGGCGAGGGCGCGTGGTTGCGGCGCGTCCTCGTACCAGGTGAAGACGTCGGTGCCGTCCGCGTCGCCGACGGGCGCGACCTCCTCGCCCATGATGGCGTTCAGCATGGTGGACTTTCCGGAACGCCAGGGGCCGGCGACCGCGAGGCGCAGCGGCTGCTCCAACCGCGCCAGTTGGTGGCGGAGAGCAGCGGTGGCCCGCGGGTTGTCCCGGTAGAGCTGCAGGGCGCGCTGCAGCAGCCCCCACACCGCCTCGTCGAGCCGCAGGCCGACGGTCATGCGGGGGACCCCAGCCCCGCCGGGGCGGTCCGGGCCCCGGTCAACTGTTGGGCCTGGTCGTAGAGCGCGGCCAGCCGGGTCATCTTCAGTCGGATCTCGCGCTGGCGCTGCTCGCGGACGGCCAGGTCGGTGTCGGCAGCCTGCTTGGCGGTGCGGAACGACTGGATGATGGCCTCCTGCAACTCCTCGGTCAGCGCGGTGAAGTGGTCTCGGAGCATCCGCTGCACCTGCCGGACGGTGTCCCGGCAGTCCTTGTTCATGCGGACGAAGTAGTCGTCGACGTGGCGCTGGATCGCCGTCTTGACCGTCGACTGGCGGCGGCGGAGCAGCTGTCTGCTCTCGTCGTGGATGCTCTTGCCGCCGAACAGCGCGCCGGCGCCGATCGAGACAGGGTTGATCATCGGCATGCCGGCCAGCGTGAGCGCGAGGCCGAACATCAGCAGGCCCCCGTACGAGCCCTTCATGCCGGTGATCACCTTCTGGCTCGCGGTGAAC
Organism: Micromonospora sp. NPDC047730; assembly: GCF_043204765.1. Taxonomy (NCBI): domain Bacteria; kingdom Bacillati; phylum Actinomycetota; class Actinomycetes; order Micromonosporales; family Micromonosporaceae; genus Micromonospora; species Micromonospora sp. NPDC047730. The sequence goes on from NZ_JBIDCU010000015.1 coordinate 170,839, forward strand.
CGGTCGATGTGCGGCCGTTCCATCTCCGGCAGCCGGTCGCCGATGTCCTCCGGCACGGTCACCGACCAGGGTGGCAGCACGTCGTAGCCGTACCGGGCGAAGTTGGCGGCCACCCGGCGCGCGGCCCAGTCGCAGCGCTGGACCAGCCACTCGTGGTTCGCCTTCGCCGCCTCGGTCAGGCTGCGTTCGAGCCAGTCCTGGAAGGTGTCCCAGGCGACGAGCGGGTCCGCCGTGTCGAACGCCTCGTCGACCATTCGCAGGATCTGGCGGGTCCGGTCGCGCAGGTCGTACTCGATGTCGGAGAGCAGGTCGCCCATCTCGTCATTGAGGGTGTTCTGCCAGCGCGTGGAGCAGCGGCGCAACTCGTCGACCTCCCGCTGGGCCGCGTGCAGCTGGGAGATCGGGCCGGACTGCCGCTGCGCCTCCTGGCTCTCCAGCTCGGCGCGGAGCGGCGCGGCGAGCTGTTCGACCACCGTTCGAGCGGTCAGCGCCACCGAGGCGCGCGCCAGCGGATCGGCCTTGCCGGCCAGGTCCCGCTGGAGCCGGGCGATCAGCACCGGGAAGCCCGACTCGGCGTTGAGCTCGCGGTCGTCGGTGACGGCCGCCCGCAGGCGTAACGCCGACGAGACCGGGATCAGCGCCGCCGGTACGCCTGCCTCGGCGAGGTGTCGCCGGTTGCGCTCGGCGACGGCACGCCAATCCGTCACCAGGTCGGTCTTGGTCTGCACCACCACCACGTTCGGGTGCGACCGGGTGATGTGCAGCAGCATGTTGATCTCGGCGACGGAGAGTTCCCGGGTCGAATCGGAGACCAGCAGCACCGCGTCCGCACGACTCACGGCGGCGATCGGGGCGCCGCCACCGATCGCGGTCGCCTCGTCGCTGCCGGTGGTGTCCACCAGCACCAGTCCGGCGCCGAGCAGCGCGCGGGGCAGTCCGATCTCGACGTGCGCGGGGCCGCCGCCGGGCCGGCGCCCGAGCGTGCCGGCCACCGCGGGCGCGATCCGGTCCACCGGTACCGCGGTTCGCTCGACGGTGGCGGCATCGACCGGGCCCGCCGCGGGCGGCGTGTGGACCACCGCCGCCGAGGCGACCTCGCCGTGGCGCACGACCGTCGGCAGCACAGTGGTGGGACCGTCCCCGACCGGGCAGACCGGAGCGTTGACGATCGCGTTGACCAACTGGCTCTTGCCCTGGTTCGGCTCGCCGACGACCAGGACGCGCAGGGTCGGGTCGAGCAGTTGGACGCGCTTGTCGCGGACGGCTTGGAGCAGGTCGCCCCGTCCGTGTTCGCGGCACGTGCGGGCGATCCCGTCGAGCACGTCCAACCAGATCCCCGCCATCACCGCACCAAGTGTGCGGATTTCGGCTCAAATATCAAGAGGGATGCGGAGAAAGCCGGATCGCCGTCCGCGATCCGGCTTTTCTCGCCGTCGTCCGGAACGGTCAGAGCAGACCGTCGCCGAGACCCAGCAGCCCGCCGCCGGAGGAGGCGGAGACCTCGCCGTGGACCTCGGCCTTGCCGCTCACGCCGCCGGTGACGTCACCGGTCACGCCGCCGACCGCGCCGGTGACGCCGCCGAGGGCGCCGTCCACCTGGCCCGTCACGCCGCTCACAGTCGACGGCACGTCGACCGGCGGGACCAGGCCGGTGCCGCCGTCGCCCAGACCGAGCCCGCCCAGCGCGTCGTCGCCACCCAGCGAGCCGACGATCCCGCCGACGTGGCCCTCGGTGCCGGACAGCGCGCCCCCGAGCAGGCCGTCCGGGGTGCCGAGCAGGCCGTGGTCGGTGGCGTCGAGCACGCTGCCCGGGTTGCCGACCGTGCCGGCCAGATCCCCGACCACCGGGTCGGCCGTGGTGTCCACCGCGCCGACCACGTCGGCGTCGAGGGTGTGCGCCAGGTCGTGCACCCCGACGAGGTTGGTGTCGAGACCGCTGTGCCCGACACCCAGGCCGATCCCGGGCAGCACGGTGGCCGTGACGCCGACGGCCGCCGGGTCGACGGTGATGGCGCCGAGCACACCGGCCTTGACGTCCAGGCCGCTGTGGCCGCCGATGCTGAGCTCCGGCGTCGCCGTCTGCAGCTGACTGACGGCGCCGGTGACGTCTGCCACGAGCGGGTCGGCTCCGAGCTGACCGGTCACCGGAGCCACCGGGGCGAGCCCCTGGGTCGGGGCGTAGTCGACCACCAGCGGGACGACGTCCTGCACGTCGGCGGGGGTGATGTCGGTGAGGCCCGCGGCCTGCAGCGCGCCCTCCGGGTCGAGGTCGAACGCCGCCTTGGCGTCGGCGTCGGTGAGCAGATTGAGCACGAAGTCGTGCAGGGTCATGTGCGGGATCTCCTCGATGTGCGTCGGCGACCGTTGATCGTCGACAGTGACGCTATTGCCGGTGACCGGCTCCGTCATCGGGGACGAGCCCCCCGACCCGCCCCGCCGGATTAGGGCACGCGCATCCTCGTACGTTAGGGGGAATGGGGGTCCCGACCCGGCCTGATTTAGGGTCCTGATGCCGGAGTGATCTCTGGTACGAACGTAGGAGCCCGCGGGGTTTGCCGGGGGTGGTCGCCGCGCGGTGTGGACGCCGTCGCCCCGACCGGCCGACTCGCGGTGAGGGAAGAAAGCGCATGCCGTACGTCCTGGGGATAGACATCGGAAGCACCAACACCGCAGCCACCGTTGCCCGGCGACAGGGCGCGACCTGGAACCGCCCCGAGGGGGTCCCGCTGGACGCGGGGTCGGTGATCGTGCCGTCGGTGCTGCACCTCGCCCGGGACGGCAGCCTCACGGTCGGCGAGCCCGGCATCGACGACGGGGCCCGGACGGCCCGGGGCTTCGTGCGGCGGGTCGGCGACGACGTGCCCCTGATGCTCGCCGGCGAGGCGTGCCCACCGCAGACGCTGACCGCGGTGCTGACGTCGTGGGTTGTCGAACGCGTGCGCGACCGCGAGGGTGAGCCCGCCCAGGCCGTCGTGCTCAGCCACCCGGCGGGCTGGGGCCGGCATCGGCGCGAGCTGTTGCACGCCGCCCTGCGGGAGTTCGGCCTGGGCCACGTGACACTGCTTCCGCGTACTGTCACGGTGGCCGAGAGCCACGCGGCACGGGGCTTCCCGGGCAGTGCCGCCGTCGTCTACGCCCTGGGCGGCAACACCTTCGAGGCGGCCCTCGTCCGCCGCACCCCACGCGGCACGTACGAGACCTTCGGCTTCCCGCAGGGGCTCGAGTGGATCGGCGGTGCCGACTTCGACGAGGCGCTCGCCGAGCACGTGCGGACCGCACTCACCGGTGACCTCGGCGGCACCGCACCCCGGCAGGCGCACGACACGCTGCGCGGGCTGCTGCCCGGGTGCGAGCGGGCCAAGCGTGAGCTGACCGTCGGCACGCAGACCGACGTGCTCCTGACGCTGCCGAGCGGGTCGGCCCGCGTGCCGGTGAGCCGGGTGCAGTTCGAAGACATGATCCGCCCGGCGGTGCAGGCGACGATCGACCTGCTGCTGCGGACCGTACACTCCGGTGGGCTGGCGCCGGCGCAGCTCGACGGCGTCCTGCTCGCCGGCGGGTCCACCCGGATCCCGCTGGTCGCCGAGCTGCTCGCCGCGGCCCTTCCGATACCGGTCGAGATGGAGCCCGATCCGCAGCTGACCGCCGCGACGGGCGCGGCCCTCGCCGCCTGTCAGATGGTGTCGCCGCGCCCCCGGCGCGAGGGGCGGGACGACCGACCGGCCCCGGTCGGCACCGAGGGCCGCGTCGGCGCGCCGGCCGTCGCGCCGCGGCACCGACCCGATCATCGCAGTGGGATCGGGAGCGAACCACCACCGCGCCCACCGGTCCGGTTCGCCCCGCTGGAACTGCCGAAGGCGTCCCGCCTGGCGTTGGCCCGCAGGCGGGGCGGCAGAGGATGACCAGCATGACGAGCGGCGTCGCCGGGCACCGGCTGGTGCTGGACCCACGGTCGCAGGGCCTGCTCGACTCGGTGGCGGCCGCTCCGGCGTCGCCGCTGGTGCTCGGCGTGACGGGCCCCGGCGGCCACGGCCGCAGCGCCTACCTCCAGGAACTGGCCGCGGTCTACCAGCGGGCCGGGTGCACCGTGCTGGAGAGCGCGCCCGACCAGACCGACACGGTCGACCCGGACACAGTGCTCCTGGTCGACGACGCGCAACTGCTGGACGACGCCCAGCTTCGGACGCTGCGCCACCTGGTGACCGCCCGCCGGCACCGCCTGGTCGTCGGCTACCGACCGTGGCCCCGGCCGGCGGCGCTGGTCGAGCTGGCCGCCGCGCTGCGACGGGACGGGCACCTGGTCCTGCTCACCCCGTTCACCAGAGAGCAGACCGCCGCCTACCTCGCCTGCGCGCCGGAGCTCGGCCGACAGCCCGACCTGGTCGACTTCGTGCACGGGCAGACCGGCGGTGTGCCCCGCTACGTCGAGCGGCTGGTCCGCGGGCTGCGCGGTCAGGAGGGGCCACCGGGCGTTCCCGCGGAGCCGTCCCGACAGGTCATCCTCGAGTTCGGGCCGGACCTGGAGGACCTGGCTCCCGACGTCCGGCGGCTGCTGCTCGCCGTCGCGGCCGGCGTACCGCTGCCGGTGGACCTGCTCGGCGCGCTGCTCGACCGGGAGCCGGTCGAGGTGGACGAGCTGATCGGCGCGACCCGGGCGGCCGGGCTGCTCGGCGCGGACGGCCGGCTCGCGCCGATCGTGCGGCGGGCGGTGACCGCGCTGAGCCCGGTCACCGAGCGCACCGCGGTCTGGCTCCGGCTCACCCAACTGCAGCTGGCCCGGGGCGGGCCGGTGCTCCCGCTGGTCCGCTCGCTGCTCGCCGCCGGAGTGGCCGGCGAGTGCCCGGCACCGACGCTCGAGGCCGCCGCCGAGGAGGCACTGGCCGGCGAGCCCGCGGTCGCGGCGGAACTCTTCGCCGCGGCCACGGCCGCCGGGCGGCCCGCCGCCGTCCGGCAGGCGGTCGCCGCGGCGCTCGCCGGTGACCTCGACCTCGCCCTGCGGCTGGCGGACCGGCTGCTCGCCGCGGCCCCCGCGGCCGAGCAGGTGGAGGCGGCGGTGGTCGCCGCGACGGCGCTCGCACACCGTGGCCAGGGCGGTCGCAGCGTGGAACTGTACCGCTGGGCGGGCGGCGCCACCGCGGAGGCGTTCGCCGCCCTCGGCGCACTCGCCGTCGGCCAACAGGTCGACGGAGCGGATCCGCCGGCGGACGACCGTGCCGGTGGACCGCCCACCCTGCACCACAGTGCCGCCCGGCTGATGGCCGACGGAATTCGGGACAGCGTCGCCGGACCACCCACCACCGCGCTGTCCACCCTCGTGCAGGCAGCGGCGCTGCTGGAGCCGGCAGGCCGGGCGGTGCTCCTGCCGGACAGCCCGGCCGCGCTCGCGGCGTTGACGGCGATGCACTGCGGCGAACTGGACATCGCCGAGGGCGTGCTCGACCGGGCAGTGACCAGCGGCATCGGCGGTCCGCTGTTGGCCCGGCGGCACCGGTTGCTGCAGGCCTGGATCGCGATGGTCCGAGGACGGACCGGCCTCGCGGCCGACCACCTCGCCACGGTGACCGCCGGCGGCCGGCCGCTGGAATCGCGCGACCTGCTCCTCGCCAGGGCGATGGAGATGGGGATCGCCCGGCGCAACAGCGACCTCGGCGCGCTCCAGCGTGGCTGGGATGCCGCCCTGGAGGCGCTGGTCCGCCACCCGGTCGACCTGTTCACGCTGCTGCCGCTCGGCGAGTTGGCCATCGCCGGGGCCCGCCTGGGCCACCTGAGCCGGCTGGAGCCGTACCTGCGCCAGGCGCGGCAGTTGCTGGCCCGGCTCGGCGACCCGCCGCTGTGGACCGTGCCCCTGCACTGGAGCGGCCTGCACGCGGCGATCCTCGCCGAGCGCCCGACGACGGCCGACGACCACGTGGCCGCCCTGCTCGGCGCGGCGGACCACAACCGGTACGCCACGGTGGTCGCCGCAGCCGCCGCCTGCTGGGTGGAGGTGTTGCGCGGGACGGTCGACCCGGTCCGGGTGGAGGCCGCCGCCCGGGGGCTGCACGACGCCGGGCTGTGCTGGGACGGCGCTCGGCTCGCCGGCCAGGCCGCCATCCGCACCTCGGACCGACGGGCGATGACCACCCTGCTGGACTGCGCCCGGATGCTGCAGGGACGCCCGGCCGGGGCCAAGGGCGGGCAGCGCCCTCCGGGCGGTCCCGCCGACGCCGCCGCGAGTCCCGCACGGCACCGCCTCAGCGACCGGGAGTGGGAGGTGGCCGAGCTGGTGCTCGCGGGATCGACCTACCGCGAGATCGGTGACCGGCTGTTCATCTCCGCGAAGACCGTGGAGCACCACGTGGCGCGGATGCGGTCCCGGCTCAACTGCGCCAACCGGGCCGAGCTGCTGTCCCTGCTGCGGACGATCCTCGCCGACCGGTCGGACGGCGCGGCTCGGCAGCCCTGGCCGGAACGGACGCCGTCGAGGTCCCGGTCACGAGAGCAAGGAGACGACAGATGACGCCTTCCGTGGTCAGCGTCGGCAGCCTGAGTGGCGCGCTGAACGACCTGGTCGACCGGGTGCCGGGGGCCGATTTCGCGGTGGTGCTGTCCCCGGACGGGCTGCCGCTCGGCGTCTCCCGCGGAGTCGACGACGAGCTCGCCGGGCGACTGTCCAGTGTGGTCGGGGGACTGGAGGCCTTCGGCCTGGCCGCGGCCCGGGTGTGCGTCGGTGGGGCGCTGCGTCAGGTCGTCGTGCAGATGTCCCGGGCGTTCCTGTTCACCGCCACCACCCGGAACGGGGCGATCCTCACCGTCCTGATCGGCGGTGACGCGGAGGTCGGCGACATGGCGTACGAGGTGGCGCTCTTCGTCGAGCAGGCCGAACGGCACCTGCCGGTGCACCTCGAAGCGGCCTCGACGGTGCGGGGCGGGGGCACCGGTGCGGACTCCGGCCCGGCTTCCACCTGGCCGGGTCCGTCGGTGGCCCACCGCTGACCGCCCGCACGAGCAGATCGACCAGCGGGACCAGCCGGCGTCGAGCCCGCTGACGCCGGACCAGGCCAGCCTCAGAAGTCAGATCAGGCCGTGCGCCAGCATCGCCTCCGCCACCCGGCGGAACCCGTCGATGTTCGCCCCGGCCACGTAGTCGCCGGGCAGGCCGTACTCGTCGGCGGTGGCCCAGCAGCGGTCGTGGATGTCCCGCATGATCCCCCGTAGCCGCTGCTCCGACTCCGCGAAGGTCCACGAGTCCCGGCTGGCGTTCTGCTGCATCTCCAGCGCGCTGACCGCCACCCCGCCGGCGTTGGCCGCCTTGCCCGGCGCGAACCGCACCCCGGCCCGGCCCAGGATCCGCACCGCCTCCGGCGTGGTGGGCATGTTCGCGCCCTCCACCACCGCGACGCAGCCGCCGGCCACGAGCGCCGCGGCCTCCGCGCCGCCGATCTCGTTCTGCGTCGCGCACGGCAGCGCCAACTGGCAGGGCACCTCCCAGACGGTACGACCGGAGACCGCCACCGCGTGCGGCACGTGCCGCGCGTAGTCGTCCAGCCGGGCCCGGCGCTGTTCCTTCAACTCCCGCAGCAGTTCCAGGTCGATGCCCTTCTCGTCGAGCACGTAGCCGGACGAGTCCGAGCAGGCGACGACCTTCCCGCCGAGTTGGTGCACCTTCTCGATCGCGTAGATCGCCACGTTGCCGGAGCCGGACACCACCACCCGCTTGCCCTCCAGACCGTCCCCGGCCTGCCGCAGCATCTCCTCGGCGAAGAACACCGCCCCGTAGCCGGTCGCCTCCCGGCGCACCTGCGCGCCTCCGTACGCCAGGCCCTTGCCGGTGAGCACGCCCGACTCGTACCGGTTGGTGATCCGCTTGTACTGGCCGAACAGGTAACCGATTTCCCGGCCGCCCACGCCGATGTCTCCGGCCGGCACGTCGGTCTCCGCGCCGATGTGCCGGTACAGCTCGGTCATGAAACTCTGGCAGAACCGCATCACCTCGCGGTCCGAGCGCCCCTTCGGGTCGAAGTCCGCGCCGCCCTTGCCGCCGCCGATCGGCAGCCCGGTCAGCGCGTTCTTGAAGATCTGCTCGAAGCCGAGGAACTTCACGATCCCGAGGTACACCGACGGGTGGAAACGCAGCCCGCCCTTGAACGGGCCGAGCGCGCTGTTGAACTCCACCCGGAATCCCCGGTTCACCCGGACCCGGCCGTGGTCGTCCTCCCACGGCACCCGGAAGATGACCTGCCGCTCCGGCTCGCAGATCCGCTCGATGATCCTCGCCTCGGTGTACTCGGGGTGCCGGGCCAGGGCCGGACCGATGCTCTCCAGCACCTCGCGCACCGCCTGGTGGAACTCCGGCTCTCCCGGATTGCGGGCGACCACACTGGCGAACACCGTCTCCACGGACTCTGGCATACCGACACGTCCCTTCACTACTTGCTGGTAGCCACGTTGCTACCATCCGGCGTCCGCGTACCCGCCAACCGTCCCGGGATACGGACCGTGACCTTCGTCCGGTTCACTATTCGCCGTGGACGACTCGATCTGGGCCGCGGTCCGGGCCTCGCGCGGCTGGCTGGACGCCGCAAACGGCACGGGACAGGCCGAAATGACCTGCCGGATCCTCAAGCTCACCGAGGAGGCGGGGGAGGCGGCGGGTGCCTGGATCGGTCTGCTCGGCCAGAATCCGCGCAAGGGTGTCACCCACACGCGGGACGAGGTGGCGGCGGAACTGGCGGACGTGGCGTTCACCGCGCTGGTCGCCATCGAGAGCCTCGGACTGGACGCGGCAACGGTGCTCGGCTCGTGTGCGGCCAAGGTCCGGGATCGGGTCGAGCCTCCTCCTGGTTGAGGTTCGGGTCCTGGCCTCTTCTGTGCGTGTGCTTGCCGTGCGTCGCTCTGCGTCGTGGTGCGGGCCACACCCCGTCGGTGGTCGCGCGCCGTCCGTGCCTGGATGTCGGTTGTGCGGCCTCGTGTCGGCAGTGGGGTTGACGTGGTTGTCCGGCCTGCGGGGTGGCGACCGGTCGCCCCGCTGTCGGCAGGTCCGGGCGGGTCGGGTGACGTGCGCCCTGTCGAGCTGCCCCATCTGTGGGACCGCTCGTCGCGCGGTGGGTGGGTCGGCTGCTGCGGTCCGGGAAGCTGCCCCGTTTGTGTGGGACCGGTCGTGACAAAGGGTGGACGGGGTGCTGTGGGCGCTGTCGAGCTGCCCCGTCTGTGGGACCACCCCCGTCACAGCAGGCTCGGTCGCCTGCGGCGGCATGTTGTGCCCCATCTGTGAGGGCAGCTCGACAGGAGCCGGGCGGCGGCACCGTGCGGCGTCGTCCCGTGGGTCCGGTTCGGGGTGTGACCGGGGGCATCGTGGGGGCGGAATCGTGGCCGGGTCGGGGTCGTTACACCCTGCGTACGGCCGAGCAA